>NZ_RHNX01000051.1 GCF_003946335.1 Levilactobacillus fujinensis | reverse complement strand
GATTGGTATAATAATTCGCGACGCCAACCAACACTAAACGGCATGACCCCAGTAGAATACCGGAATCATGCCGTTAAGAATACTGCATAATGATTTTAATTATTTAGCTGTCTACTTGACAAGGAGCCGCGCCCATCCCGATGAGTTCTGAACACCTTTTTAATTTCAGTAAGTTAATCGACCACAATCAGTGACTTGATAGCTTCACGATTGGTCATGGCTTGGTAAGCATCGTCAATATCGTCAAGAGTAAATTCCTTGGTGAAGACCTTGCCAGGGTGAATGTCGCCATCTAAAACGGCCTTTAACAAGACTTGCTTGTCGTAAGTCGTGACGGAAGCGGGACCACCGGCGATGATTGTGTTGGTGTAGAAGGAAGTGGTCATGTCCATCTTAGGTTCATGCGGCAGACCGACCCGGCCAACAATTGCACCTGGACGGGCAACCTTCATGGCCGTATCGTTGGACAATTCAGTTCCGACACATTCCAGAACGGCGTCGGCACCAGCGCCATTAGTTAGCTCAAGTACCTTAGCAACGGCGTCATCGCCCCGTTCAGAGACGATATCAGTTGCACCAAATTCAGTGGCGAGTTGTTGCCGGTCTGCATGACGACTCATGGCAATGATCCGCTTAGCACCGCGCATTTGAGCAGCGATAACGCCACAGAGACCAACGGCACCGTCACCAACAACGACGACCGTGTCACCCGTTTTGACGTTGGCAACGCGAGCAGCGTGGTAACCGGTAGCCATCACGTCGGCAAGACTCAACAGGGATTTGAGCATGGCATCGCTGTAATCGGCAGGCTTGCCAGGAATCTTAACCAAAGCCCATTCGCCGTGTTGGAAACGAATGTATTCGGATTGAACACCGTCACTGAAGTTATCGGTATGATTTTGGCAGACGCCATCAAAACCGGCAAGACAGGCAGCACAGTGACCGCAACCGTGGGTAAATGGGGCAATAACGAAGTCGCCAGGTTTAACAGTCGTGATGTCGGTGCCGACTTCTTCGACGATTCCGATGGCTTCGTGACCGGAGTTTTCGGAATGTTCAGCCTTGTCTTCTAAGCCGCGGTAAGCCCACAGGTCGGACCCACAGACACAGGTGCGAACGACGTGAATGATAACGTCGTCGGGTGCCTGAATCTGAGGCTTATCGATGTCTTCGATTTCAACTTTGCCAGGTTTCATAAAAATAGTGGATTTCATATTGTTTATCCTCCTAAAATAGTTCTACAGAAATTTTAAGCGTTTTCAGTTGGCTTGTAAAGAATCCTTACTTTCTGGCTTTAATACTACTCATAGGTTAGTTTAGCCGCACAATAACGTGATGTCTAATACTTGTCTGGCATTGCTGTGTATGCCTGTGGAGCATAGTTGAAGATATAATTATCCTTTTAAATTAGGGGTATAACTTTCAGGAAAATCAATTTTAAAGACGTTTAATATTCAAAATTTGTAACAATTATGAGAGGTCTTCTATATAAATAGAGATTTTTGTAGGGAGGTAAAGGTTACGTCGCCAAATAGTACAGGGTTAGTAAATGGCCACATTTGCAGCAAGCCTTCAGGTAAACTTAGTCTTATCCTGTTTCAGATTGATTAGGGGAAAAGCTTTATACGGCTACATGGGATAGGATAATTAACCATGGAGAGGGTTTGGAGAACAGTGACAAAGCGAAGTAGACGATTCAGCGCAGCACTTACCACCGCCTTAGTACTTATGCCATTGATGACGCCAGTAGCTCAGGCAAAAATGGGGGCAGCTCATCAAGTTTTAGCTTCTAAAGTAGTTTCTGAACAGAAAAAGGATACTGGAGATAGCGTAACAACCGATAGTAAGAAACGAACAATTGAAAAGATCGATACACAATTGGCAAAAGGCGTTACTGAAGAAAAACTGACATATAACAACTCAAAAGGTGAACGAACTGTGATGCAAACAGTTTCAGTTGACTTGAAGAATACAGGAGCAAGTCTATATGCCGGAACACCAGACGATGGGAAAGATTTCGCACGGCAAAAAGTCACGGATCAGGTGAAGGCCGCTGAAAAGAATGGTCATCAGGTCGTCGCTGGGGTTAACGCAGACTTCTTTAGTATGACTACTGGGGAACCTTCAGGGGTAGTTGTTAAAAACGGCGAAGTACTTCATGAAAAGAAGCCTAAAAATAAGGAGTCCTTCTTTGGTATTGCCAAGGATGGAACGCCAATGATTGGCGATCAAGATTTATATCTGAAAGTAAGTAAAGAGCAAGGATTTAAACAGGCGCTTGGTGGCCTAGGAATCCTAGTCAAAGATGGTGAAATCAACAAAGATTTCAAAGGGATGGACGATGAACGTTCAGCTAGAACTGCCATTGGTATTCGAAAAGATAAAACGGTTTTCTTTGTGACGATTGATGGCAAACAATCTGGCTATTCCAACGGTATTTCTGATCTTGAACTCGCACAGACGATGAAGGATCAAGGTGCCGTCGACTCTTTGAATCTTGATAGCGGTGGTTCGGCAACGTATCTATCGAGAACGCCTGGGGACAAGACGGTCAGTTTGAAAAACCGACCGTCCGATGGTGATGAACGGACGGTTGCGAACAGTTGGCTAATCTTAACCGACGAGGAATCAGATCATAAGTTCAACAATGCTTATGTAACCCCTAAGGATGAGGTCTATTCACCAAACTCCGAAGTTGATTTCTCGGCGAAGGGTGTCGATAAAGCAGGGTACAATGCTGACTTACCGACGAGTGGCTTAAGTTGGTCAATAAATGATAAGACGCTGGGCAGTATTGACGAAAAAAGTGGGAAATTTCTCTCTAGCGGCAAAGTAGGTAATGTCACTGCCACGCTCAGCAAGGATGGTAAAGCAGTTGGCGATTCTACCGTTACAGTGGCAACACCGGATGAAATTGACTTTTTAAATAAGAGTGTCAGCTTGAAGACGGGGTCGACACATTCTTTAGGCATGAAGGTTCGCTATAAGGACCGCGATGTCAATTTGAAACCAAATGATATTGTGTGGGATGTGCCTACAGAGATTGGGAAGATGAATGATAAGAACCAATTGGAGACTGCCAGTGGGCATGCTAAGGGTGTGGTTAAGGCAACGATTGCCGGAACTAAAGTAGCGAATTCATTGAATGTTGAGATTGGACAGTTGCCAGAGGTCTTATATGATTTTGAAAAGGGATTAGGCGATTGGAAAGTTGGTAGCTCAAATCGTGGAGAAGTCAATAGCTTAGGCTTGGCAAGCGAGGCTGACGGCCAGGTTCGATTTGGCGATCATGCACTTGAAGTCAAGTTTGGGTTTGATACTGCGCAAAAGGAAGCAACCATTGGGGCATACGCCGGTCCAGCCGAAATGAAAAATATTCCGGGAGCACCAACAGCCATCGGTATGTGGGTTTATGGGACACCTGAGGCACAAGGTTATTGGTTAAGAAGCCAGATTTATGACGGGAAGGGCACGCCCAAGCCACTTAATTTTACTGACGAAAGTACGGGGATCGACTGGCTAGGTTGGAAGTATGTGGAAGCACAAATTCCAGATAATTACGAAGGGCCATACGCAACATTTCCTAACTAAGTTGTCCGAATGATGTTGCTGAAGTCGGGTACGCCGGGACATACAATGCGTAAGGGAAGCATTTTCGTCGATAATATCCGTGCAGTTTATGGGGCAAATGTTGATGATTTAAAGAGTCCAATCATAGATAGTATTTCTGCCGATGGTGGAAACTATTCAGGAAATAAGCTCACGATCACCACAAAAATTCATGATGATATGAAGGATCCTAATGCGACAGGAATTGATTGGGATCGAAATAAAATCTATATTGATGGTAAGGACTATACCCTTGATGGCTCTAAGTATAGTTATGATAAAGATGGTAATTTCACAGTGAAAAATTACCAATTCGCCGATGGGGTTCATCACATTCGTGTTTCAATTTTTGACAAATTTGGTAACCGGACGGATAAAGATGCCTATTTTGAAATTCATGCGGGAAATAAGACGGGAGTTAGTTTCCAAGCGGCAAATGATGCCAAGCCTAAACTAGGCGGGACAGTAAACTTTGACCTAAATGCAGACGATTTATCTAATATTAAGTCTGGTGAGTTTACCGTTCAGTTAGCCAAGGGATTCCCAGTAAAGAATGTTGTGTTCTCTAATGGGTCGAAGGATAATACGTTTGACTACGATAAGAATACCGGCATTTTAAAGCTGCACGTGAAGGATACTGCGGGGAGTAAAAGTGGTAAGGGAGCACTTGCTCATATTACGGTTGCTATTCCCAAGGACACACCAAATGGCGCAAAGCTCAGCTATCAATTAGTGACCGGAACTGCAAAGTTTGATGATTTGAATGATAATGCTGATATGGTGAATACTTTTTCATCTAAGCCAAATGACCTAGCAGTCCAAGCAGATTACACGCTGGCTATGGATCAATATATCGTTGGTGAAAAAGGAAGTCTAAAGGTTATCGATTCAGATAAGAAGCCAGTTTCAGGAGCGACGATTACCATGACTTCTGCGGACGGAAAGTCTGAAGAAATTGGCAAGACAGATGATGAAGGAACACTTCAAAGTGAGAAGTTAACGCAAAAAGAAGGTCACTTTAAACTGACGGCAACTAAAGAGGGGAATAGTAGTTTTGAGACATCTGCCCAAGCGTTCACGCCGGTTAAAGATGAAAAACCATCAAACCTTTTAGCTGGGTCGACACAAGATCCTACTACGCAAAAGACAATTACATGGTTCTCTAACCCTGTGAAGGGAAATACAGAAACCATTATGCAAGTCGCAACTGATTCTGACTTTAAGAGTAAAGGCGATGGAGCATTTAAAAACTATAGTGGGGAGCGGAAAGTGTTTACCTACGTTAGCGATAGTAAAGCAGTTCGGGTAAATAGCGTGACTGCCAAGGATCTCAAGCCAGGGACGACCTACACGTATCGAGTAGGTGATGGAACGACATGGTCTGAAGCGCGTCATTTTAAGACGTTAATGGACAATGACCATCTGAACTTTAATGTTTTTGGCGATACGCAAGTAAACACAGCTGATCAACTTGGAGACTTTGATAAGATTATTCAGCATTTAGAAACAGCTAAAGACAAACCTGATTTTTCAATCCATGTTGGGGACTTCAACGATGATCAATCAATCTTTAATGAAGCTGATGTAACCTCGCAAATGTTTGATAAGCATCCGGCATATGATTCTCTTGATATGATTCATGTCTTGGGAAACCATGAATATATGGGTGATGACGGAAGTAAAGCAACTATGATGCTAGGGACGCCAGCGCATAATGGAGCGGCAGTTAACCGAAAAGGTACTTTCTCAGTTGACTATGGCAATATGCATATTGCATCATTGGGTTGGACCGATGATGTTGATGAAATGAAGCAGGAATTAGATTGGTTACGTAAAGATATGGCTGCGTCTAAGAAGACTTGGAAAGTGGTGGCAACGCATCAGCCACCATACAATAAAAATCCAGCTGATTCGCGATCGACGATGTTTAATAAAATGTTGCCACCAGTTTGTGATGAATTAGGGATTGACGTTGTCTTTAGCGGGCATGATCATTCGTATGGTCGAACGAAGCCACTGATTGCTGGCAAGGAAAATAAAAATGGTACCACGTATATTTCTGCTGGGCATACAGGGGACAAGACTTATGATATTCTGCCTAATGAGAAGGATGTCTGGGATTATATTCAAAAACCAGAGGAGAAGAAACAAAAAGTTTATCTCTCAGTTCAGGTTGATGGCGACAAGATGAATGTGATTACGCGTGATCCGGATGATAAGGAAGTTGATAAAGCTACTTTGACGGCTCATGGTGCACAAAATAGTGGTCAAAAGCCGGGAACTTCTACTGGCGATAGTAATACAGGCAAACCGGGTTCGAATGCTGGGGGCAGTACTACTACTGGTAAACCGGGATCTGATAATGGTGGTGGACACACTGAGGGCCCTAACACAGGGGACACTAATAAACCGGGTTCGAACTCAAACGGTAGCACTGATCATAAGCCGGGTCCTGATGGCGGGAATGGACACACGTCAGGAACGGACACTGGCAATAACAGCAGCAGTGGTAAGCCAGGGACAAGTTCCAATGGCGGGAATGGACACACGCCAGGAATAAACACTGGTAATAACAGCAGCAGTGGTAAGCCAGGGACAAGTTCTAATGGCGGGAATGGACACACGTCAGGAACGGACACTGGCAATAACAGCAGCAGTGGTAAGCCAGGGACAAGTTCCAATGGCGGGAATGGACACACGCCAGGAATAAACACTGGTAATAACAGCAGCAGTGGTAAGCCAGGGACAAGTTCTAATGGCGGGAATGGACACACGTCAGGAACGGACACTGGCAATAACAGCAGCAGTGGTAAGCCAGGGACAAGTTCCAATGGCGGGAGTGGGCACACGTCAGGAACAAACACGGGCAATAACAGCAGCAGTAAGCCAGGGACAAGTTCCAATGGCGGGAGTGGGCATACATCAGGGACGAATACCAACAAACCGGGCACTGACTCGACTGGTGGTAATAGTCACAGACCAGGTTCAAACACTGGAGGTAGTAACCATACGTCGGGAACAACGAACACCGGTGTTAGCAAACCAAATGTTGTCGGGAATAAGCCAGTACTAACCACAAATAGCGGTAGCAGTCACAATAATTCGGTGGATAGTACAGGAAAGCATCACAATACTAGTACTGATAAACAACCAGTCCAGAATAAGAAGGAACTATTGGAGAAAGTTGTGGCAGTGAAGGAAATTGCACTGTACAAGACGGCAAACTTCTCCAAGAAAAATAGAATTATTAGTTATACGAAGCAAAGTCAAATGCATCGACCAGAATTCAAGGTATTAGGAATTGCTAAAGCGAGAGACGGACGTTTACGGTACCATGTACGTGACATCAATAAGAGATCCAAAGGGTATGGTAAGACGGGATATATTACTGCCAGCAACAAGTACGTTCAGTCGGCAGAATACACGAAGAAGGTTAAGCTGTTAACAGTAATTAATATTCGAGGAATTAAATCCTACTTGAATGCTAAGCTAACTGGAAAGGCAAAACATCACTATCATCAAGGACAATTCTTAAAGGTTAAGCGAGTTGTTCATCAGGGTAAGACCGTTAAATTCCAGTTAACTAATGGCCAATATGTTTCTGCCAACACACACGATGTTCAGGCTGGAAAGGTCAAGGAGCCTAAGTCAGTGACCACCAAGCACACTATTAATTTGTACAGTGATGCTAACTTTAAGCACAAGGTTAGTCACATCTCATCCGGAAAAAAATTAAAAGTTAATGGTTGGGATTTCTCCGATAAGGGCGTTCTACATTACAAGGTTCAAGGCGGCTTTGTTACGGCTAGTCATAGCTTGATCAAGTAACAGAAAAAATAGAATTACTCAAAAAGTCCAATTCCATTCGGAGTTGGGCTTTTATGACGCTTAAAGCTAATTTGGCCACATCGCAGTCAGCTGTGAAATTACTGGCTGGACACGTGCCCTTTGCGAACGAAGGTAAATGGCATAGATGGACATCTGTGCCGCCGCGTCGCTAATTGGCAGGCAAACACGACTATCATTAGCGGCGGCCTGCTGTGGAATTACCGCATCGAATATGGAAATATTGGTACTGAAATAAGGGAAGTCAGCGTATTTCGTGATTTCGGTGAGTGCGGCCCGCTCTTCTTGATAGAAGAATTTGGCATTGGGAATGTTGGCTTGAATGATTTTGCGCCACGGGCCGATGTCGCTAGGGACCACGAAGCTAAGATCTTTAAGCTCGGCAAACGTAATGGTCGACTGATTAGCCTGGAACATAAATTGGTTGAGGTTTATAGCGAGGTGCTCAGTACCGATGAGCTGCGAATCGATGGTTTCAGTGGTTAAGGAATGATTGGAAAAGCCGAGCAAGTAGTTGTTATTTTTCAGGCCAGTGATGACTTGGGTTTCTGGCTGAGAGATGTTGGGCAGGTGTACACTTTTAGGCAGCTGGGCGTAAATGTGACGTAAGGCCACCAAAGGTCCCGGGATGGTCGTCGCGATGGTGAGGACGCGCTGACTGCGCTCGAAGTTACGGATGCGTTCCACAGCCTGATGATTCTCCGCTAATAGCGTGGCCGCTTCCTTAGCGGCTAACTCTCCGGCTGGGGTCAAACTCAGACGATTAGGCTGCCGGTCAAAGAGCTGAACTTCCCAATCGGCCTCTAATTTCTGCATACCGCGGGTGACGGTTGGTTGGGTCACGTTGAGTGTCGCCGCCGTTTTTGCCAGAGTACCCGTCTGGGCAAAGACGACTAACTCTTCTAATAAGTAATTTTCAATCATGGGTGACCTCCTGATGCTTACTTTTTGGTGGTTAGCGTACTTTAAAGTGGCTTCTTGTTGAAAAATTTCTAGCCCGTATAATACAGTATGTACTAGGTTAGAGGGCAATGGCCGATCTGGTAGTGACCGTTAAAGTACATTAGTATACAACAATCGTATACTAGCATGAATAAGTAGTAATTTTCAAGCGCTGGCTTGGGGTCTATAGTTAATTTATTCAAAAAGCGAAAGGAAGTCCCATAAAGATGACTGATGTCCCAACAATTAAATTAAGCGATGGTGTGGAGATGCCGCAGTTAGGTTTTGGCGTTTTCCAAGTTCCGGATTTAGCACAGTGTGAAGACGCCGTTAGCGCCGCGTTGGAATCTGGTTATCGGTTACTGGATACCGCAACGGCTTACCGTAATGAGGAAGCTGTCGGCCGGGCGATTAAGAAGAGTAGCGCTGCGCGTGATGATATTTTCGTGACCTCCAAACTGTGGGTGTCCGAGTTCACCTATGACCGGGCCAAGCAAGGTATTGACGCGTCCTTACAACGCCTTGGATTGGACTATCTCGACTTATATTTGTTGCATCAACCTTATGGCGATACGATGGGAGCTTGGCGCGCACTGGAAGAAGCCCAGCAGGCTGGTAAAATTCGGTCGATCGGAGTCTCTAACTTCTATGCCGACCAACTGAAAAATCTCGAGCTGACGATGAAGGTGAAGCCCGTTGTGAACCAGATTGAAGTGAACCCCTGGTATCAACAAGGACGCGAGGTTCAATTTAACCAGAGTGAAGATGTTCGGGTCGAGGCTTGGGCGCCATTCGCTGAGGGCAAGCACGGTATCTTCACGAACGCTACGATACAAGCCATTGCGCAAGTGCATGGAAAGACGGTCGGTCAGGTCATTCTCCGGTGGTTACTGCAACGAGGAATCACGGTCATTCCGAAGTCCGTTCACCGTGAACGGATGGTGGAAAACAGGAATATCTTCGACTTCGCGTTGACCGCCGATGAGATGGCGACCATGGCGTCCTTAGATCGACAGGAGAGTCAATTCTTTGACCACCGCGATCCAGTGACGATTGAACAGATTTTTGGCTCAAGCTTAAAACAATTAAAGGAGTAAGTATAAAATGACACCAACAATTAAATTAAATGATGGCAACAACATCCCAGCAATTGGCTTTGGGACATTTCAAATTCCTAGTGACGGTTCAACCTACAAGGCAGTGGCCGAAGCGTTAAAGGTCGGCTACCGGCATATTGATACGGCTGTTGCCTACTTCAATGAAGCGGAAGTGGGTCGGGCAATCAAGGATAGTGGTATTCCTCGCGACCAAGTTTGGGTAACCAGTAAGCTTTGGCTGCAGGATTTTGGCTATGAACCAGCCAAGAAGGCCATCAATCTCTCCTTGAAGAAGACGGGTTTGGACTACTTGGATCTTTACTTGATTCATCAACCATACGGGGATGTGCCGGGTGCTTGGCATGCGATGGAAGAGGCACAACGGGATGGAAAGTTGAAGTCTATTGGGGTCTCCAACATGACACCGAAGATTTGGCAGAATTTTGTGCCCCAATTTAGCGTGATGCCAGCCGTTAACCAGGTTGAATTCAACCCATATTTTCAACAAAAGGAAATTCGAAAGATTATGGCAAATGATAATGTTAAGTTGGAAGCTTGGGCACCGCTAGGCCAGGGCAACCAAGCATTGATCACTGATCCAGTCATTGTCAAAATGGCCGAAGCCCACAATAAGAACGTTGGCCAGATTATCTTACGGTTTGAAAATCAACTGGGCGTTATCGTCTTTCCAAAGTCCGTTCACGCCGATCGGATCAAGAGTAATCTGGACATCTTTGACTTTACGTTGAGCGATGATGAGATGGTTCAGCTGGAAGCTTTGGATAAAGGCAAGGGTCAACATGATCCAGATGCACCAGGTGTTCCGGAAATGTTGAGTTCCTATGATGTTCATGCCAATGATTAAGTGAGTAAAGCTTTAAGAAAGTATGATGTGTTTATGGACGGAATCGTATTGGTTCCGTTCTTTTTTGGATTCAGGTTTAATTTCACTGCAAACTAATCTACCACAAAATTGCTCATAACCTGGCCAATCTAGTGATAAAACTTGTTATAATGGAAATCATAGTGAAATAAGGCAGTGGAGGGAAACATGAAAAGTAAGAATTTTCAATTAAAAATACCGCCGGAAATTAGCGAGCAACTTAAGCTAACTGATGAAACGCCGGTTAAACTGGTGGTGAAACGGGATCGGTTAGTCGTGCAACTTGAGGAACCACGACTACAGCTTTTTCAGAACCGCGTTTTAGTTTGGCCGCTTGCGACCGCATTACTGACAAGCATTGGCTTCTACATTTTTTGTCTGTGGCGGGGGCTACGTAGTGTGCCATTGGCGGGCGACCGATCGTTAGCAACTGCAATTATTGTAATAGGGGTCATTATGGGAACATTGTTGTTTGCTGGATTTTTTATTCGGGACCGCAACAATCCACAAAATCACTTTACGAAGAATATTTATTGGCGAAACTTCCCAGTTATCGTGCTGTCGTTTGCGTTGATTTTGGCATTAATCCTAATTGGTAGTATGTGGTTGCTGGGGATGCTATTCAAGGGTGCCATTTTCGGTACCGCAACGGCCAGTATAATTGTATTTGCCTTTAGTTTGGTGACGAATTCAGCGATGGTTTATTTCGCTTTGATTGTCGACGCGGGAGTGTTGTCGACCGTATTAATACTGGTGATTATTAGTGGTGTCGTGATCGCCATGGCCGTGAATAATCAGAAATACTGGTGGCAACACAACCTGAGTTTCTTAGGAACCAGCAACGCTTCTAGCGGATGGCAATTCAACGCGACACTGATTTTTTCAGCATTATTAATGATTGCTTTGATTGACTATCTGTTTGTGAGTCTACATGAATTTTTCCCGCGGTCACGGCGATTATTGGTGTTACGAATCTTGTTAACACTAACGGCAATTGACCTGGGCTTGGTGGGGGTCTTCCCGAACAATGTGAACTCACATGATCTCCATGATGAAGTCGCTATTTTTCTGGTTTACTTTATCATTGCCTTGATTGTGGGTGTCCGTTGGCTCTTACCAAATATTACGAGGGATTTTTTGTATTTATCCTATGGTGTCGGCATCGCACTAGTCATCGCCGAACTATTATTTCAAGTGTTCGGTTACTTCTCGTTAACGGCGTTTGAGATGGTGGGATTTGTAATTGCTTTTGGATGGTTGTTGATGCTACTCGATCGTATCGAAGCCTTGATTAATTCCGGGACTGAAGGGTTGATTGAACCAGGGTCGGAGTCTTCAAAATAGCGCTAGGAGCCTGGGACAATAACTCCCCAGGCTCCTTTGGTATCTCCAAATTTACGTTACTGAAACGTGGGATAAAAGGCGGCTGGGCGCGGCTCCTTGTCAAGTAGACAGCTAAATAATTAAAATCATTATGCAGTATTTTTAACGGCATGATTCCGGTATTCTACTGGGGTCATGCCGTTTAGTGTTGGTTGGCGTCGCGAATTATTATACCAATC
>NZ_RHNX01000050.1 GCF_003946335.1 Levilactobacillus fujinensis | reverse complement strand
TTTATGGTCTGCGGGCTAACGCCAATTAGTTCGGCAATCTTACGCCGAGAATACTCGTCGTGATTGAAGTAGACCTCAATGTTTCCGCGCTCTTTCAAAGTTAAGTGGTGACCCTTAGGACGATTCATGGTAAGCTGTTCTTGCATCAAGACGAAGACCTCTTTCATTGTTTGTGTGAGAACTCCAATGATACCTGAGATTTACGTCTTGGTGTATTTATTTTGTCCTAAATTCTAAGTGGCTAACTTGATTATAAAATTCGCCTTGAATTGTCAATTTATTAGCTTTAATAATATTTTTACCTGATTTTTATCTGAAACTGTTATAGAATATAATACAAGAACGGAAAGAGAGGGGATCACATGGCTAACACACAGTTTAGCGACACCATCCACGTTCTGGTCTACATTGCCTACTTTAAAGGCCAAAAAATGACCAGTCAGGAAATCGCCAGCAGCCTTGAAACGTCACCCAGTTTAATTCGTAAAATCATGGCCAACTTAAAGCACCATAACCTACTCGCACCCACACACGGACCGACACAGCTCGCATTAGCCAAGGCGCCTGCCGACATCACCTTGCGCGACATCTATGCCACATTGCCCAACCAAGTTCCCCTACTCAACGTCGACACGCATACGTCGCAGAAATGTCCGGTAGGCAAGACCGTGCCCAAGGTGTTGACCAGCTACTACGCCGAGATTCAAGCTGCCGCAGAGGCTAAAATGGCTAAAATTACGTTACAAGATGTGTTGAACGATGTCACCTTGTGCCAGCGATTAGATGCGTAACAAAAGAGAGTGGGACATCAGGCGGTTAGTTTGCGAGCATTAACGTGATAGCAGAGATTATGCCTGACTCTGGCATAATTTTTGCTATCGGGTTAAGCACAACAAACTGCCTGATGTCCCACGTTTCGGCACCATAGTGGCGTAAATAAAAGTTGCTCCTTTCAGAATCTAACGCTTCTGAAAGGAGCAACTTTTTGAGTTATGTCCCAGTCTTTTTCATCTCAATTAGAATTCAGCGTTACCCGGTGTCCGTGGGTAAGGGATGACGTCGCGAATGTTCTCCATCCCAGTCACGTACATCAGTAATCGTTCGAACCCGATGCCGTAACCGGAGTGCGGCGTTTCACCGTACTTCCGTAAGTCTAGGTACCACTGGTATTCTTCTTGTGGTAAGTTGTGATTCTTAATTTTCTCGGCCATTTCAACGTAACGTTCTTCCCGTTGACTTCCACCGATCAATTCTCCAATCCGTGGAACCAACAAGTCTGCGGCAGCAACGGTCTTGCCGTCGTCGTTATCGCGCATGTAGAAAGCCTTGATTTCCTTAGGGTAGTCCGTCAGGAAGGTTGGTCGCTTGTAGACCTGTTCGCACAGGTACCGTTCGTGCTCTGCCTGTAGATCGAGTCCCCAGTACACAGGAACGTCGAATTTAACCGGTGCCTTTTCCAGTTCTTCAATGGCTTGTGTGTAGGTAATCTGCGCAAACTTTTCGTTGGTCGTTTGGTGTAAACGTTCTAACAAGCCCTCATCCACAGCGCCGTTCAAGAAGTCCAGTTCATCCTTGGCGTTGTCCAGCAAGTAGTTAACGACGTACTTTAGCAACCCTTCGGACTCGTTGATCACATCTTGAAGGTCAGCGAAGGCCATTTCTGGTTCGATCATCCAAAATTCTGAGGCGTGACGAGCTGTATGGGAGTTTTCTGCCCGGAAAGTTGGCCCAAATGTGTAAACATCCCGTAAGGCTAAGGCAAAGGCTTCAACTGGTAACTGGCCACTAACGGTCAGGTTCGTTTCCTTCTTGAAGAAGTCTTCGTGGTCATCGACCTTGCCATCATCCGTCTTAGGCAGGTTATTCATGTCCAGCGTGGTGACCCGGAACATCTCACCGGCCCCTTCACTATCACTACTGGTAATGATTGGCGTATTCACGTAGGTAAAGCCGTGGCCTTGCAGATACTGGTGAATAGCAAACGCAGCCAATGAGCGGATCCGGAACACAGCGTAGAACGTGTTAGTCCGCGGACGCAAGTGGGCCATTGTCCGCAAGTATTCGTAAGAGTGCTTCTTTTTTTGCAACGGGTAATCGTTGTCTGAAGCCCCTTCTAGCACGATTTCTTTGGCGTGAACTTCCAGGGGTTGCTTGGCGTCTGGCGTGTACAGAACCGTCCCCACCACTTTAATCGTGGAACTCAGGGGTAACTTGGTTAATTCGGCGTAGTTGTCGATGTCACTCTTCATCACAATCTGGGCGTTTCTGATTGTTGACCCATCGCTTAATTCAATAAAACCAACGCGCTTAGACCCCCGCACCGTCTTCACCCAACCGTGTAAGACAACTTCTTCACTTTCGGCAAAATGCGTTTCGCCAAATAGATCTTTAACTAAAACTTCTGTCATCATTTACTCTCCTTCTGTGGCCATAAAAAAAGGCTCTTCATCCCTAGAAACTAGGGACGAAAGAGTCTTCCGCGGTACCACCCAAATTGTTTTTGATTCAAAACCAACTTTAATAAACGTACATCACATACGCCCCGCTCAATAACGTCGCGGTAACGGCTCAGCCTACTCTCACCAGATTTCAGCCGGCAACAAAAATGGGGTTATCCGAATCGGGCGGTTGACTAAGCTCTCACTCTCCTTAGCTCGCTAAACACCCGTGATCGACTCGTCATTGACCATTTCTATCGTTTTTAGTTTTATTCAACTGTTGTCAGATTAGCACAAATTAGGCCGAGATACAATCACGATTCCTAAATATCGTTGGGCAAAATCAAAATTCACAGACCCCTCAACGATTGCTGAGAACCGGAGGAACCGACGTCATCTGAGAGTTTATCAGAAAAAATTAAGACCGCCCCCAGTGAACTGCTCGTCAAAATAGTCTATTCTGGTACTCATAGCAAGGGTGTTCCGGCACCTTAGCCACTTATCTTTGACTAAAAATCCAACCAAAAACCCAGCAATTTAACCGCAGGAGGTCTGTCCTATGGAAACTAAAAAAAACGTCACCCAACTCGATTAACCCAGCTCATTCAAGAAGCCGTTACCCAACATCATCCCGTCAAATTACAAGCAACCGCCGGCAATCCGAACATGGTTCTCATTAGTCAAGCCGACCTCGATACCGCTCAAGCCGTTATCGAAGCTTGTATTGGTCGTCCCGTTCCCTTTCTGATTGCTTGACGATAGTAATCGGAAAGAAAACGACCCCGAACACCATACCCTAAAAAGATCAGGTCAAACAAACACGACTTGATCTTTTTTCGTGCTTATTTGTTCATATTATCAAGATAATACACTTTAAACTAAAAAATGCTGGTCTCGATTAAGTAAGAAGTCAACCCTCCTTATATGATTAGCGATAGTTGTCGCCGGTCGTCCATGAAATGTGGTTAGGCGCCTTGATAAATGGATCTAACCGTTTTTGCTTTAATTTCCACAATAAAATTTCAGTAAGAATCCTGTCAAATCAAGGATTGACGACTACTAGAAACACCCTTCTAGTGACAAATCAGTAACATATAACCTATATTGGGTGGTGGGGATTCCTAATTTAGCTTAACGTGAGGAGCAAGAGAGATGGCACTAAATAAACTATTAAGACAGAAAAGATTAACCGCGAACTGGACGCAAGAACAATTGGCAGCGCAGCTATTTGTGTCCACTAAGACGATATCTAATTGGGAAACGGGGAAAACTTTTCCGGACATTGAGAGTTTGATCAGTTTGTGTCAGTTATACCATCTCTCCTTGGATCAACTACTGATAAAGGGGACTGATATTGTGGATGATTATAAGAAAAATGAAATTTTAGCAGCGGTTGCAAAAAAGCGGAAACAACAGTTTGGCGGTCCCATACTGAGTTCGACAATCTTGTTTTTACTCTGCGTCGGTAATAGCTTGTTTCCAACGGTAATCCCGAGTCAGCTACGACTAGGGATTGGTGTGCAAGGGGTCTTGTTACTGGTTATCCTGTGTGATGTGGTGGCAACCTATTATTTTGATAAGCAGATTAAGGCCCTTAAACAGCAATTGGATTAGCTATCAAGAGCTAGCGGTCACACCTTCGTGGTACTAATAGCCAAATAAAAAGTGACCTCCTTTACGTTTTGGCAGTAACCAAACTCGAAGGAGGCCCTTTTATTTTACTAAATCAAGCTATGGTCACTTGCATGCGACCGTTACGCTTAGAATGGTACAGGTTCTGGTCAACACGGTTGTAGAAGTCCATTGGTGACTGATCGTTACCCGTGATGGCGGAGACGCCGACCGAAATGGAAACTTGAATGACCTGTCCCCCGGCATGAATCTCTAAGTGGTTAACTGCCATAAAGATTTGGTCAACGATGGCATTGGTTCTCGTCACGTCATAGCCGGGAAATAACAAGTTGAACTCTTCGCCCCCGGTGCGGTAAAAGCGCACCTTGGAGTCGTTAGCCGCAATGACCGTTTGGACCGTCTCCGCAACCTTCCGAAGAACCTCATCGCCCACCGAGTGGCCATACGTGTCGTTGATGTGCTTAAAGTGATCAATATCAAACATCATCATGGAGAGTGGTGCACCCGTCTTCGTGCTATCCTCAAAGAAGTGATCCATTGTATCGGTATAGGCCGCAAAATTTTCCGTCTTGGTCAACGCGTCGTGGCTAGCGAATCGTGCTAAGCGCATCCTGATTTCGCTATCATGCGTAATCATCGACACGTACGTATAAAGCAGAATTTCAAAGATGATTAGGTACGCCCACTCTTGGCCCAATGTGACCCAGGAAAAATTAAATTTTAACTTCATCCAGAGCCAGAGCAACCCACCAAACGGCACGGCAACTAGGAGATACACAAGTGGAGCGACGCGGCTACTACGATACCTCACGCGAATCACGTTTAGAATCCAGAAGAAAGCCATCATGGTAAAGGCATGCCCCCACGACTGCCAATAGCCCATTGAACCGTTAAAAATCATATAGATAAATAAAATCGGGAAGAAAAAGTAATAGCGGACGCGAATATTTAAAAAGTACGCGCAGAATATCATCGCAATCAGTTGAAAGTTCATAAACTGCCAGGAATCGGTGGTCCCGACAATAAACGTTTGAATACCAAAGACGAAGACTAGCATGTAAATAATGCCGTACCACGTACTGACATCATCATCCTTAACGTTGATCCGCCTGGCATGGAACCAAGACGCAATCCAGTTATATGAGACCCAGTACAGTGTCAGCACACCCAGAACAAAGAACACACTGGTGATAAATGGTGGCACCTGCCAACGAGACCATGTCATTAATAAACCCTCTTCATTAATCTTTGCACGACAGCTTCAGCTACTTCGGTCAGCGGCCATCACTTCACTTTGACGGCACGCTTCCCAATGATATATAGCGAATATAATACTTTTTATATCCAAAAACTACTACCAGAAAATGAAAAGTGCTGAATTGTGTAAACATTATGAACAACGAATTTAGTTCTAGTATTAACTATTATCATTTTTTCTGCATTTATACACAAAGAAAGGAAACCATGGTCATCGCCACAGCTTCCCTCATCCTTAACAGTCATTTGATACATACATCAAGATATCTCCGGGCTGGCAAGCTAATACCGCACACAGCTTCTCCAAGGTTGAAAAACTGATAGCCCGAGCTTTATCAGTCTTCAAAATTGATAGATTAGTCGGTGTAATCCTCACTCGTTCGGCCAAGTCATTACTGGAAATATTGCGCTTCGCCATCGCACGCAAAAAGAGCTTGAATCCCATTAGATTCAGCTCCTAAAATGTTACCCTATCATTCTCTAAATGCGCTGTTAAGACCCAGATAGTCTACCCACCAATCGAGATAGCCCCCACCATCTCCACCGGCTACGTGACACCACAACTATTTTGAAAGAACTAATTCGCCATGTCACCGAGTTCCCCAGCTCAGTTTCCCCGCCATGGTTGCCTAGATACTACAGGCCACAATCCCAATCAGGCCCAACTATCCAACCAGCTTCGCTCTTTCCCGCTTCCGTCGATAACTGCTTGCGATGCACATCATCCCCATGATTACATCGCCTAATCTCATATTCTTTGCCCCGATAACCATAACTTCTTCTATTCTGCTTACCCTTTGACCGTCACATCGTTAACAACAATCGTTCCCTAAGCAATTGTCATTGCCAATGCTTTATTCGCCACGTCAACGAAAAGAATCCCTTTCCGATTAACTGAGACTAATTCTACACAGTAATCGTTAGGGATTCTATCTATATTAAAAGAGTTAAAACTGAGAATTTCTCAGAAACCGTCATCGCGGCAATGTCACTACAAAAATACTCCCTTGCGGTTGATTATCCTGTACCACAATTTTACCATGACTCAACGTCACTAACTGTTGCGCAATCGCTAAGCCTAAGCCATTGCCAGCCACACTATTCCGTACGCTACTGGCCCGGTAGAAGCGCCCGAAAATCAACTTCTTTTGATCATCCGGTACGCCAATCCCTTGATCGGCAACAGATAGACTAACAGTATGGTCATCAGCAGTCAGGCTAACCGTAATCGCTGTTTCTTCTGGTGAATATTTCTGTGCATTATTCAGTAAGCTTACCAGAATCTGTTCAATACTGTCTTGATGGACCTGCGCCATAACTTGCGGTTGAATTTTGGTGACAATTGCGCGCACCATGGACTCCTCATAGTGCATTGCGGTCGCTTGAACGACTGTGCTTAAATCAACCCCGGTTGTTTTTAATTCCAGTCGATCGGCCCGCGAAAGTTTCAGCAAGCTCTCAACCAGTCGCTGCATGCGTTCCGACTCCTGGTCAATGTACTTTAACGCGGTCGGGATAACCTCGGGATGGGCCGTCCCGCGACGATCAACCAGGGATACGTACCCACGAATCGTCGCAATTGGCGTCTTTAGTTCATGGGACGCATTGGCAACGAAGTGCCGGTCTGCCTGTTCCTGATCACTCAAGGATTGCAGTAACTGATTGAACGCCACGGTCAGGTCGTGCACTTCCTGCGGCGAACCTGGTACCGGCAACTGCCGTTCATAGTTATTTGAAATGTCTTGATTGATCACTTTGGTCGCTCCAGTCAGCCCAACCAACGGCCGGTTCAGCTTACGGGCGAGCAGATAAATAAACCAGGTCCCAATAATCAAAAACACCAGTGCTATCAGTAAGATCAGTCGAACCAACAGCCATAATAAGGCCGTTAACCCATTCAATTTGACCCAAATGTCGTAACGCACACTCGGGTCTGTCTTATTTGTCGACAGGTCCGAATCCCGCACATGGTAGAATAAGCCCGTCTGCGACGCATAGCGCGTATTGGCAGTAATGTGTGTGACTGACTCTCGGCCCTTAGTGGCCAAAAAAGCCTTCGCATTGGGTGAATACAGATAACGTTGCTTCTTCCCCTGTTGGGCCACGCTAATGCGAACAAAGGTCGTCTCGGTATCCATCGAGCTTCCCATCCGCCACCAGTACCAATCATTGCGATTCGCAATAAAGCTACGTTTTAGGCCGCGGACGATACCTAACGCTTCGTGGCGTTGCACCTGAAACTGTTTCAGCCCAACAACGGAAATAATGACACTACTCAGAATCACGGTAATACCGAGCAGTAGCAGCGCATAAACTTTGGTAATCTTGGCGGCACTGGTATTAAATATGGTTTTCTTCATCGCCATCGCCCGTCAATCTGTACCCGACGCCCCGCACGGTCTGAATCAGCTGACCAGAAATAGCGGCCTTCAGCTTATTTCGTAGGTAGCGGACGTAAACATCAACAATGTTGATCTGTCCCTCGAAATTGGTTCCCCATACTGCATCTAACAGGTCATCACGAGTCATGACCTCATTTTCATGTTGCATAAAAACCAGCAGGAGGTCAAACTCGCGTTGGGTCAGCTGAATCTCCACGTCGTTACCGAAAACTTGTCGCGTCTTGGTATCTAGTGAGATGGGGCCCACTCGAAACTTCTTATCATTGATATTTTTGACCGCGTTTCGCCGCAAGATAACCCGGATACGCGCCAACAGTTCTTCCGTCTCAAACGGTTTGGTAATGTAATCATCGGCCCCTGCATCTAGACCGGAGACCTTATCGCCCACATAATTTCTAGCGGTCATCATGATGATGGGCACGTCATAATGGCGGCGAATCTTGCGCAAAACACCCAACCCATCAATTCCTGGTAACATCCAATCTAAAATGATCAATGAAATTTCACTTTGATGTTGGGTAAACTGAGCCAAGGCATCTTCGCCACTGGCACAGGGAATCACGGTATACTCCTCAAAACCAAGCTCAGCACTCAGTAGCGTTCGCAGTCCCTCTTCATCTTCTACTAAAAGTATGGTCACTTTCAACTTATACCTTCCCCTCGATAACCGTCATTGCGGTTATACGTGTTAATGGGTTAATTTTACCATCTTTTAACCGGTTAACGAGCTGGTCGGCCGTTTTCTAAACTCAATTTTAATCGCGTATGCGTATTTTAACTGCTTCTCTAAGACAAATCGGACTTATCGGTCGTCCTGCCTAGCCGATAAACGTGAGCACTATGGCTGATCACGAAGATTACCAGAATGATCGATTGGTACCACACAAATCCAAAGATCAGATTCAGTGCCGACTGCGCCGTGACGGCCACGATAGTATCTGTCAATCCCACCCACAACCAACTCTTCGCTGTGTAGACGCGCTGATGATAGTAGTGATCGCCGACCCCTACAGCCACCATGAGTAAGAGGCCGATCCAGCTCCACAGTCCACGATAGATTCCCATGCTAAACACCCAGTGCCACCATAACAAATAACACATCAATAAAACGGTTCGCGTTGCCAACCACCATTTTGCCATCATCAACTTCTCCTCATCATTACTTAAATAGTGACCGGCCGACGTCTTGACTAAAGACGATCAAGGCAAAACCCACTAATGCCGACGTCGCCGCAATCATCACCTGAAATTCCATCCCATAAAGGACGATAGCAATCCCTAGAATTGCCAACAGATCCCCCAAAAAGCTGTGCCGCTTCATTCCCTTTTGCATGTGCCATTCCCCTTATCCCCAAAATTAATCACGTGCTATTTTCTAATCCCAACTTTAGCAGAAGCCGTCATCAGGTCAAACTAAAACGCCTTACAAATATTGTTATATCAACGATTGCCGCCACTTGGGTATTTTTAAATGACGGTATCTCCCAGCAACTATTTCGGTATATCCGTGAAGACCGGTAAATCATCTACAAGCAAATATATTGATACCACCGTCTTCCGCAATAGTCTCTAATGAAACAGACTGTGCACCGATTGAAAATAGGCATCTGGAAAGGAGGGGCCTCTCATGCGTGCAACGCTGTCTTACAATCAGTACACCACCGTACGCAATAATTTTACCTGCACCATTCCGACCGGCGAACTGGTTGCGCTTCTTGGTCCCAGTGATAGCGGTAAATCCACCATCCTCAACCTACTGGCTGGCCTCCTGACCTCTGATACCGGTCAGATTCTCTTTAACCAACTGATGTAACGCACCAAGACAGTCGCCGCAATGTGCGCGGTAACGTCGCTTTCCCATTGAAAATGGCCCAACGTCAAAAGGAGTCTGGAATAAAGCCCCAGACTCCTTTGGTATCTCCAAATTTACGTTGCTGAAACGTAGGCCAAAAGGCAGCTGACCTGGTGTAACTCACCGCTCAACTCCTTAAATTTCCACGTAAAAATATTTAAAAGTAACCCGCTAAAAGTGAATCAAGACCTTCCCTTTAGGGTGGCCCGTGGCGACTAGCTTAAGTGCCTCGTTGATATCGGCTAATTTAAAGGGCGTCGGGTCAATCGGTGGCACGATACGTGCTTCTTCTACCAATCTAGTGATGGTTCGCAACTGTTGACCATTACTTCTGACGAAGATAAACCGGTACTGTCCGCCAACCTGTCTAGCCTGTCGATCGTACTTCAGGCCGGCCAGGGTAAAGAGCGTTGTCTTCCAAAACGGTAATTTGTGGTCCTTGGCGAATTGTCGGTTAGGTCCCATCCGCAGGGATAGCAGTCGGCCCCCGCGCTTCAGTACTTGCAGTTCATGGGCATATTCGTTAGGGCCAATGGTATCGATCACATAATCTACAGGAGCGAGTCGTTCCCAATAATTCTCTTTATGATAGTCAAAGTAGGTCGTGACCCCTTGCGCCAAAAGTTGTTCCTTAGCCCGAGCGTTACCACTGACGCTGACCTTCATGCCCATCGCTTTAGCAATTGGAATCGCCATTTGACCAAATGAACCGGAGCCACCGGGAATCATCATCGATTGGCCAGGCCGGGCACCCAACTCTTCGTGTAATCCTTGGTAGGCGGTCAAACCAGTCAAGGGAATTGCGGCGCTGTGCTCAAAATCCATCTCCCGTGGCATTAGCGCTAGCGCCTGCTGGTCGACCGCAACGTATTCGGCAAAGGCCCCAATTTTGGTGAGCGGTAACCGCGCGTAAACGGCATCACCAATTTTAAAATCAGTCACTTGTTTACCCACGGCCGTCACGATGCCAGACAGTTCGTTCCCCATAGTGATCGGTCGCGCATAGTCCTGAATCAGCTTGACGCTCCCGGTCCCAATCAACATGTCCAAGGGATTGACGGCAGCCGCTTTGACCTGGACGAGGACCTCCGAATCGGTAATCTCTGGCGTTGGAATTTCTCGCACGACGAGCTTGAAATCCTGCTGGTACTTGTCTAATTGTGCTGCTTGCATAGTAAAATGATCCCCCTTGCATGTCTTGGTAACTTTTATTATTTTTTGTAACTTTCGTCAAAGTGTACGGTATTTAGTAACAAAAGTCAAATAAAGTTACTTTTGGTTAGTTTATGCTACACTAGATAGAAAGTTCTTCAAGGAGGTCACCAACACCGATGTCACAACTTACTCGCACCAAAATTATCGCTGTCGCCGAAGCCCTCATCACGCAAACCGGTGACGCCGCAGTCACTCTGGATCAAATATCCCAGGAACTTGGCATCACACATGCCGCCCTCTACAAACACTTTCAAAACAAGCGCGACCTATGGGAAGCTGTTTCCGCTGCTTGGTTCCAACGAACCATTATCACGAAGATCACCGTCGACACCACCTTGCTACCCAAGGAACAGCTACACGCCTGGCTCTGGGCCTTCGTAAATGCTAAAAAGCAGGCGTATAACACGAACCCGCAGATGTTCACGCTCAACACCCAATACATCGACAACAACCCAGAGGCCCTCCGCACAGTACTTACCAGCGCCTACCAGGCCATCGACGAGCTACTCGACTACCACGACACCAACTATGAACGTGCGGAAACGATTTTAGCTGCCTTTTCCGTCTTCACCTTGCCCAACTTCAAGGACACTTGGAACTCGTCGGACTATGAACATCGGTTTGAGCTTGTTTGGAAATTAATTGAACCTGGTTTGCAATCATTTTAGGCTAATTATCGACCAAAGCGCGTGTACGGAACCTATCTCCGTACGCGTTTTTAGCCGATGAATTTCTAGCCATGACCCAAAAATATCAACGATTAGCGAACATTGTCAGCCAATGGGTCTTTGATCACGACTTTCCACTGAGTTGGTTGAAAATAAATAACCATCTGTATAAAAAGCTTAGACAAGGATCGGCGCTCAATAGTCAGATGGAGTCGGTCTTTCGCACGGTTGTTGCCCGTTACAAGACGGTTCAGGAACAAATGAGACAACATTCTTATCGCTACAAGGCAGCCGACAACAAGTGGATTCAAGGTTCGCGAGACTTGACGTGGCTGGAAAAGCCGATTAATTTTCAGCGGCCTCAAGCTGATTTGGTCCGTCAGAGTAATTATTCCTTCATCAACGGCATGGCCCAGATTTCCATCACCACCTTTGGGAAGCGAACGAAGCTAGCCTTTACCAATAAAGGTTTTGAAAAGTATTTTCAAAATGGTTGGAAGCTAGAGAATGCAAAACTGATCCACAACCAAGGAAAATGGTTCTTACACATTGGCATCACTAAAGATGTAGCTGATTTTGACAGAGAAGACAGTCCCCAGATTGTTGATATTGACCGCGGTTTACGCTTCTTGGCTACCGCATACGACCATTTGGGAAAGACTACTTTTTTTGATGGCCAGAAGATCCTACTTTGGCGAAAGAAGTTGTTGGAGAATCGATGTCTCCTCCAAAGTAAAGGTACCAGGTCAGCCCAAAAGAAGCTGAAGCAACTGGCCCAACGTTGGATAATATTACGTTGTTTCAGCATACTAAATTTTCCGAAGATGAAGTCGTATCTGTTTTAAAACAAGTCCATCTGTACGATGAATTAGGCATGTCTGAAGCCTTATCTCGGGAATGTGGGCCAGAGGGAGCCTTGCTTTCTGGTGGTCAAAAACAGAGAATAGAGATAGCAAGAGGTTTAATTCGGAACAAATCTCTATATTTGGTTGATGAAGCTACTGCTAATCTTGATAGTAAGAACGCTGACCTAATCCGAGATATTCTATTTAATCTTAAACAGCCGGTAATTGAAGTTGCGCATCATTTTGATAATAAAGAAACCAGATATACGGAAAAGCTATTATTGGAAAATGGAAAGTTGTTAGATGTTTAAAATTGATGTTAAATTTGTGGGAGGGTTAATCAATGAATGAAAAACTAATCGAGGTTCAAGGAATCTCAAAAAGCTTTGTTTTAGACAAGAGTAAGAGCGTAGGCATACTAAATAACATCTCCTTCTCGGCTCATTCAAACGAATTTTTAAGCATTGTTGGTCCCTCCGGTAGTGGAAAATCAACTTTACTTAAGTGCATGTCAGGGCTTCTGGAGCCAACTGAAGGGCAGGTCATTATTAATTCAATAAATCCATATCGTTTATCGCCATCTAAAATTGCAAAGATGCGTCGCACAGATATTGGATTTATCTTTCAGTCTTATAATTTGGTACCGGCACTACCCGTATTTGAGAACGTTGTATTGCCACTGCGTCTATCTGGTAAAAAAATCAGTAAGTCTGAAGTAGAAGATCTACTAAAGAGTATGAATTTTACGGCTGACTTAGGAAGTTTTGTTGATACTTTGTCTGGTGGAGAACGTCAAAAAGTGGCTATTGCGCGTGTATTAGTGACACATGCAAGAATAATTTTTGCAGATGAACCCACAGGTGCAGTAGATGCCAGTTCAAAAGAATTGATCTTTAAGCGTTTAAGAAAACTCGGCGAATTTTATAATCAAGTTAGCCACTTAGAATTTAGGACAAAATAAATACACCAAGACGTAAATCTCAGGTATCATTGGAGTTCTCACACAAACAATGAAAGAGGTCTTCGTCTTGATGCAAGAACAGCTTACCATGAATCGTCCTAAGGGTCACCACTTAACTTTGAAAGAGCGCGGAAACATTGAGGTCTACTTCAATCACGACGAGTATTCTCGGCGTAAGATTGCCGAACTAATTGGCGTTAGCCCGCAGACCATAAA
>NZ_RHNX01000005.1 GCF_003946335.1 Levilactobacillus fujinensis | reverse complement strand
ACAAGTATACTAGAATTTTTTCGCAGATTCGAGCGTTATGTTTTAGTGCGCCCAAATATTCTTTATTTCATATAAAAGCGCCACATATCAGGCAAAGTGTAACCACCCGATATGTGGCGTAAATGCTGCTACATCAGCATTCCTTATTCACTTTCATCCTCATCAGTCTTCAGAACTGCCATGAACGCTTCCTGCGGGATGTCAACCTTTCCAACAGCCTTCATGCGTTTCTTACCAACCTTTTGCTTTTCCAGTAGCTTCATCCGTCGGGTACGGTCACCACCGTAAAGCTTGGCAGTGACGTCCTTCCGGTAAGCCTTGATGGTCGTCCGAGCAATAATTTTAGCCCCGATAGCTGCTTGAACTGGAATTTCGAAGTTTTGGCGCGGAATGATTTTCTTCAAGCGGGAGGCGATTTCACGGCCCCGTTGTGCCGCAAACGTTCTGTGGGCAATGAAGCTCAGTGCATCGACCTTGTCGCCATTCAGCAGTAGATCGATCTTAACCAAGTCGGCCGCTTGATAACCATTCATTTCATAATCCAATGACGCGTAACCACGTGTACTAGACTTCAGCTTATCAAAGAAGTCGAAGATAATTTCCGACAACGGCATGTTGTAAATGATGTTCACACGGTAGTCATCCAGGTACTCCATCGTCAAGAACTGGCCTCGGCGATGCTGACAGAGTTCCATGACGGCCCCCACGTAATCGTTAGGTGCCATAATCGTTGCCTTGACCACGGGTTCTTCAATCCGTTTGATGGCGGAAGCTTCCGGCATTTCTGCTGGGTTTTCAACTTCCTTCATGCCACCATCTGTCAAATACGCGTGGTACGTTACAGATGGTGCCGTGGTAATCAAGTCTAAGTCGAATTCCCGTTCGAGTCGCTCTTGGATAACATCCATATGGAGCATACCCAAGAATCCACAGCGGAAACCAAAGCCCAATGCTTGTGAGGCTTCGGGTTCAAACTCCAGTGCGGCATCGTTTAGCTTCAATTTTTCCAAAGCTTCACGCAAATCGTTCAATTTCGCATTGTCAGTTGGGTATAGTCCGGCATACACCATCGGACTCATTTCCCGATAACCTGGCAATGCCTTTTCAGCTGGTTTAGCGGCATTGGTGACCGTATCCCCAACACGCGTATCGGTGATATCCTTGATGCTGGCCGTGATGTAGCCCACGTCACCAGCAATCAGATTATCCCTGGAAATTGGCTTCGGTGAGTTGACGCCGACCTCAGTCACTTCATACTCACTACCACTGTTCATTAAGCGAATCTTGTCGCCCGGCTGAACAGTTCCTTCAAAAACCCGAACACTCAGCACAACCCCACGGTAATCGTCATACACGGAGTCAAAGACCAGGGCCTTCAGTGGCGCATCCAAATCACCAGTTGGTGCTGGCACCTTGTGAACGATTTGTTCCAGGAGTTCTGGAATTCCAATGCCTTTTTTGGCACTGGCCAGTACGGCATCAGAGGCATCTAAGCCAATCACGTCTTCAATTTCCTGCTTAACCTTTTCCGGGTCAGCGGCCGGCAAATCAATCTTGTTTATGACTGGTACAATTTCCAGATTATCGTCCAATGCTAGGTACACGTTAGCCAGCGTCTGCGCTTCGACACCCTGAGCAGCATCAACGACTAAGATAGCTCCCTCACAGGCTGCCAGACTTCGTGAGACCTCATAAGAGAAGTCCACGTGGCCGGGGGTATCAATCAAATGAAACTCATAGTCGTGACCGTCTTCGGCGTGGTAAGTCAATTCCACCGCATTAAGCTTGATGGTAATGCCCCGTTCACGCTCAAGGTCCATATTATCCAACACTTGATCTTGCATATCGCGTTTGGAGATAGTATCCGTTAGCTCCAAGATACGGTCCGCTAATGTTGATTTCCCATGGTCAATATGGGCCACAATGGAAAAGTTGCGAATGTATTTTTGATGTTTTTTTAATTTCTCAAGATCCATGTTGATTTCCTACTTTCTTAAACGCCATGTCTCGACAATTATACCAAACCAGCCGCCCTAAGTACAAACTTGAGACTAGTGTAAATTGACCGCACTATGGCTACTAGGAATTCTGCCTCCTGTGGGCTTCAGCCTGAGATTCGGGCTTCCTCGCTCGATTTGAAGCCCCACCAATTTCATGTGTCTTCAAAGTCACCCACCTTATTGGCTAGTCTTGCCAGCTAATAAAATTACCACGGCTGGCGCCACCCCTGACCTCCTCCGACTCTGGTTGACCGCCAACATAAAATTCCAAAAACCCCACGCATTCCCCAAATTGGTGAATGCCTGATAACAAAATGATTTTATGTTCAACGTGAACACATACCATCAGCAGTTCCCACTTGTCTATACCGCTCAGACTCTCTTTATCATGACGGATCCGTATATACACGTTTAGTAAAAGTTACGCTATTTTAAAACTAACAAAACGGATTCCCACCATCATCGGCAGGAACCCGTTTATTTAGCCTATTTATTTTGTACTGTTTTCATACTGCTTTAATTGAGACGGTGCTAAGTTTTGCCACTTGGTTGAGTAGAACTTATCACTAATCGAATAGTTCGGTTGTTTCTGCTGCTTAGTCAAGAACGGGTCTACCCGTTTGTCGACTGCCAGCCAACCACGCCAGCCCAAGTGAATCGTGTCAGTCATGAAGTATGGCACATTTCCCTTGTCGCTCAAGTCAACGATGTTGTTGAACCCTTGCGATTGTAATTGATAGTGAATTTTCTGGTCAAATTGCTTCAGCATAGACGCCGACAGCCCTGTATATTTCTGCCACTTAGCGTTAATTGGCGGAATAATAAACATAACGTTCGTGTTTAGACGGGCAAATTGATCCAGACAGAGTTGGAAGTCTGCGAATTCCGGAGACTCGGTGTAAGACAAGTTTTTCTGGAAATCCTTTAACTTCCCCTTCTTCAATTCTTGTTTCAACCCGTGATTGTAAAACTTATCACTGATACGGAAGGGGTTATTCCCCGTTTCCGCTTTCCCAATCCGGCCACCAAGTTCATCTAATGCCGAGTAAGAATAATGAGTGGGTAACTTCTCGGCTTGTTTGTTGACTCGGTTCACGTTTTGCGATGGAAGGTCAATGCCAGAGAAGAACTGATCTTCATGCGTCAGCATATTTTTACGTGTTTCCAAATAGAAGCGCTGATACTTGGTCAAACTCTTCCCAGCTGCGACTCGTTGTAGTGCTTGGTAGATAAAGTGATCTGAGTTGGCCACCGGCATCTGTAACAGCCGTTTTGCCGCGTACTGATCAATGGCATCGTGACGGAAGTGGGTCAACCACTCAGTCGTTTGCAGTTGTGAGTAGTAGTACCCGAAAGCATCCTTACGCGTCCCACCTTTAACAAACCATTGTGGCGAAATCACAAACACGGCCTTCTTGTTACGCAGTTCGCCCTGAATATTCTGCATTACAAAATACTGGGTAAGGGATTGTGATCCCCGCGCACCAAGTAAAAATGGTCGATAACTTCGATTGTATTTCTGAGCTAAGACGGATGGATGCATAGGATCAAACCGTGACCATTCAGATGACCCAAAGAATGGGACGTACTTGCCCTTTAACGCTGCTTCCTTAATGTACTTGCCCTTTAATACATTCGGAGAAAGTGAAACGGCCGCTTGTCGTTCCCGACTAGCACTAACCTTACTAAGACCCAACTTGACAGGCATTGCCAACACCGCAAAAACTAGAATTACCGCGAGTATTAACGGACCAAAGATCCGTAGAAGTCGCTTTGCCATTGGCTAGGCCATACTTTCTACTTTCGCAATGATCTTGTTGGGCGTGTCCCACTCTGACCGCTCAAATTCAGAAACTGGCACAGTAACGTCCAGTTCACTTTGTAATTGCAATAAGAGTTGTACGGACCCCATGGAGTCGAGTAATCCGCTGTCAAACAGATTGTCGTCCATTGCGCCACTTACATCGTTCCCCGTTAAATCGTTCAAAATTTCCAATACAGTTTCTTTGATATCCATGATAATTTCCCCCTCGATGAAATTAATAACCTAATTTAGTTGAACCACAACTTGTTGAGTAACCCCGAAAAGATTAGGAAGCTAAAGCAGACCAAGTTTGCCGTCAAGAAAATGGCAAAGATTTGGGTGAATCCATTATGTGGAATGCTCTGTCGATGCTTCTTCTTGTAACGCAACCACATATCGTTGACCATTAACGCTACCCCGTGGAACAGGCCGTAAGTGATATAGTACCATGTCACCCCGTGCCAAAATCCCATTACTAACATGTTAATAATGTAAGTCACGTTAGCAGTCGTCGTTGGCTTCTTAAAGATTTTATGCTTCATGAACCAAAAGACCAGTCGCATATAGATAAAATCACGGAACCAGAAGGACAAGGTAATATGCCAACGATTCCAGAAGTCCTTGATGTTCGGTGACCGCCACGGTTGATTGAAGTTCATTGGTGTGGCAATTCCCATAATATAGGACGTCCCCACCGCAAACAACGAGTATCCCGCGAAGTCAAAGAACAAGTCGGCACTGTACGCGTACATGTACCCGACCACTGGCCAGGACAGATCCAAGAATCCGCCCCGTGAATGCATCGCCATCATTTGGAGCTTCGGCATCAGCATCGTTCCAAAGTAATACGCCAGAACGAACTTATACAAAAAGCCCACGAAAATATAGCGAATACCCTTTTGTAACATTCCCAAGTATTGTTCACGACTTGGTACCGACCGGTAATCCTTTTCGAAACGCCGATAACGGTCAATCGGTCCTGAAGAAATTGTTGGAAAGAAAAGCATGAATTGTAGGAACGTCATCAGATTGTAATTCTTTAAAGTACCATCCCGCGTTTCCATAATGGTCTGAACCGCCCGGAACGTCAGATAACTAATCCCCAGGAAGCCAATCAGTGACGACTGTCCATTCTCAACAGCGGGTGTCACCTTCACAATGGTTAATGGTGCAATGGCCAAAATGACCATCAAATAGAAGAACGGTCCTGAATTTTTATGCCTCCGGTAAACGGCATACCCCCAGGTCAATCCCACCTCGTACAAAATGTAAATAATCAGGGCCACCCCTTGGGTCCATTTCGAACCACCAAAGGTTAAGACCAAGAAGAAGATTGAAATCAACGTTTCGTACAAGCGTGACCGTTTGCCGTACAGGAGACCAATCATCAGTGGCAATAATGCCACGCCCAACAAGGCGAAATACGTTGGGTTACCATAAGGTTCAAACGTCAACATTACTGATTGACCTCGGCAATAATAGATTTAATATCAACCTTGCCGTTGGGAGTCATCGGCAGGTTTTCTTTGTAGACGAAGCGCTGTGGAATCATGTATTCCATCATGTCCCCGCCCTGTAAATTTTCCTTAATCGCCTTAGTTAAAGCTAATTCACTATCAAAGTCATGCGTAGCAGGAACAACCCAGGCAATCAACTGACTAACCTTGTGGTTCCGGTCATAACGTGGTATTGCAACCCCCACTTGAATATGATCTTCTTGTGACAGGTAATGGTTGACCTCTTCTAATTCAATTCGGTACCCATGCAGTTTGATTTGGAAATCCGTTCGCCCACGATACATAATCAACCCGTTATCCAATTGGACACCTAAGTCTCCTGCCCGGTAAACGGTCCGCCCGTTTAGTGGCACAAAGGCCTTAACTGTCTTTTCTGGATTGTTCAGGTAACCTTTAGACATTGATGGCCCGCAGATCAACAACTCGCCCTCAGTTCCTGCAGGCACTGGGTTAAGCTGCTCATCAACCACCAGGATTTTCGTATCATCCTTAGCATAACCAATCGGCAGTCGTGGGTAATCGGCCAGAATTTGTTCGGTAATTTCAACCTGTGTCACAGCGACGGTCGTTTCCGTCGGGCCATACGTGTTGAAAATCCGTGCTGCTGGGAACCGCTTGTGTAAGTTCTGGGCCGTGGCGTGCGTCAATTCCTCACCACAGAACAAGAAACGACTCAGATTAGGATAATGAGCCGCATCAAACGTCGGCTCCATTAAGCAGATATCCACAAATGATGGTGTCGATACCCAAACATTTAAGTTCATTGTTGGTAATGTCTCAAATAATTGCTTGAAATTGTCCGTAACGACCTTAGGCAACGCCACCAGTGTTCCACCAGCAGCCAATGTTGGTCCCCAGTCCATCACAGATAAATCAAACGAATATGGTGCTTGTGATAACGTCCGCGGTATTGCTGGTAAGGCAAAATCATCACTCAGCATCCAATTGACATAGCTCAACAGATTAGTATGTGAAATTTGAACCCCTTTAGGTTTACCAGTCGTTCCGGACGTAAAGATGATGTAATAGTTCTCATCCCCAGTCACGCCGTGATCAACTTGATAGTCAACCGTCTGGTCAAAAATTGTGGCTAACGCGCTCGGCGTAATCACCGGGGTCTCACCTAAGCTTGTTGGCAACTCACTTACAGCGATTGCTGCAGCAGGTTGGGCGATTTCATTAATCGTGGTTACCCGTTCTAATGGTGAGTGCGTATCAATCGGTGCATACGCGTGACCACTCTTAACGACCCCTAAGAAGGTCGCCATCATATCAAACGTCTGACCTCCAAAGACCATAATGGGCGCCTCACGTGGCAAAGACAAGCCGTCCAGGTGGGCTGCCAAAGCATCAGAGCGTTGTTTTAATTCACCGTAAGTGTTCGTGTGTCCTAAATCATCATAAGCAATACGTTGCGGATCACGTTCAGCGATTTCGTCGATCGCCGTGATCATGTTTTTAATCATTATCTATCCCCCCCAAAGACTCCTCGATTACATGGTTAGTCGTTGACCCTTCAACTAAAACTCGTTGTAAATAAACGTCGAGTTGTTTAACCCACTGTAACCGTATAAATAAACTAATGCCATCAAAATCACAAAGTAGAATGCGGTCCAGCCGATGAACGCTACCACTGGCTGATGCCAAAAAGCCAGCCACTTTGCTCTCATGAAATTCACCCCCAAAGTTTGCTAGCTCATTCGCCCCCGAAGCTAACTGCCGATCGATCTTCAAGTCCAGATACCATTTTCCCCGACGAATGATCCGTCCTTGAAGAGGAGTTTTGTGGCCCCTGCCACACTCCTTATGTTTTGAGGTTATCATTGCTACCAAAGGATTGCAAACAACACTACTCAACCTTAACGTTTTCTTTTCTTTTCAAAATTGTGATATTACTTGCGGGACACAAAAAAGGCTGCTGAAAATCTTCAGCAGCCTTGATAGATTAGTCATCATCGTACTTCTACTTGACGATTAGTTTTCGTTGAATTTATCACGCATTTTGTTAAATAAGTTACCTTTGCCACTCCCCGTGACATTTTCACCACTAGCCTTCGCAAAGTCACGTAAAGCATCACGCTGCCCCTTGTTCAGGTTCTTTGGTGTGATAACCTTGACCGTCACGTGTTCATCTCCGTTACCATTACCGCGTAATCGTGGCGCTCCCTTACCGTGTAACCGGAAAGTCGTGCCACCCTGCGTCCCCGCTGGTACCTTGAGCTTAACATCGCCGTGAACCGTCTTGACCGTCACATCGTCACCCAACGTTGCCTGCACAAATGAAATCTCCTGGTTAAAGTAGATTTCGGTGCCATCGCGTCGAAAGTCTCTGCTAGGTTCCACCTGGAAAATAATGAAGAGATCACCATAGCTTCCGCCATTTTGGCCGGCTTCTCCTTGGCCTTGTAACCGCATTTGTTGTCCGTCATCAACCCCAGCTGGGATTGTGACTTCAACCTCGTGCCGTTCTTCTTCATGACCAGAACCACCACAAGTTGGGCACTTTTCCTTGATTTCTTTACCAGTTCCGTGACAAACCGGGCAGGGTTGTTGACTCTGCATCCGGCCTAATGGCGTATTCGTTACCGTCGTCACGTAACCCGAACCATTACACCGTGAGCAAGTCTCCGGCGTGGTTCCTGGCTTTGCGCCATTACCGCCACAGGTATGACACTGGGCTTCTCGGTTATACTTGATCTTGGTCTTCTTTCCAAAGATGGCCTCCTCAAACTTCAAGTCCATCTGGTACTGAAGGTCTCGACCAGGTCGTGGTGCGTTAGGATTTCGCTGACCACCACCGCCACCAAAGAATTGGTTGAAAATGTCATCGAAACCACCACCGCCGCCACCAAAGCCGCCGAAGCCACCTTGTTGTTGGCCGCCGCCGAAGCCGCCAAAGCCACCCTGTGCGCCGTCAGCTGATCCATATTGGTCGTAGTTAGCCCGTTTTTGTTCGTCACCTAACACATCATAGGCATCCTGAACCTCTTTAAATTTTTCAGCCGCGTCTGGGGCCTTGTTCAAATCCGGGTGATACTTCTTTGACAACTGCCGATAGGCTTTCTTGATTTCTGCTTGGCTAGCATCCTTTGCGACACCTAAAACGCCATATAAGTCCGATTGCGCCATCTTTTTCCTCCCAATCCATTCCGATTTTTTTTGCTACTAGTAAGAATAGCATACTCGAAACAAAAAGCCAAAGCCCCACGGACTCTGACTTCTTGTCTAAACTCTCTTAAGCCAATGGAATGGATTACTTCTTATCGTCGTTAACTTCGTGGAAGTCACCGTCAACAGTATCACCATTCTTACCATCGCTCTTAGCGTCACCACTAGCTTGGCCAGCAGTACCCGCATCATCAGTACCGCCCTGAGCACCTTGTGCTTGTTGGGCCTGTTGATACAGCTTAACGGAGAGGTCTTGGATGATCTTCGTCAAATCGTCTTTCTTAGTCTTCATGTCGTCAAGGTTGTTGGCTTCTTGAGCCTTCTTTAAGGCGTCACGCGCATCTTCAGCCTTCTTGATTTCGTCATCAGAAACCTTACCCTTAACATCTTTCAATGTCTTGTCCGTCTGGAAGAGTAATTGGTCGACTTCGTTCTTGATGTCGACTTCTTCCTTACGTTTTTTGTCGGCAGCTTCGTTTTCCTTAGCTTCCTTCATCATCTTTTCGATTTCATCATCAGAAAGACCATCGGAACTCTTGATGGTAATCTTTTGTTCCTTGTTCGTTCCCATGTCTTTAGCGGAAACGTTAACGATCCCGTTCTTATCGATATCGAACGTCACTTGGATTTGAGGAACACCACGAGGCGCAGCAGGAATGTCCGTCAATTGGAAGTTACCTAACGTCTTATTGTCAGCAGCCATTGGCCGTTCACCTTGTAAGACGTGGATGTCAACGGCTGGTTGATTGTCAGCGGCCGTTGAGAAGACTTGCGACTTGCTGGTTGGAATCGTCGTGTTTCTATCGATCAACTTCGTGAAGACACCACCCATGGTTTCAATCCCTAAGGACAATGGCGTAACGTCAAGTAAAACAACATCCTTCACGTCACCGGTGATAACCCCACCTTGAACGGCAGCACCTAAAGCAACGGCTTCGTCAGGGTTAATGGAATGGTTAGATTCCTTCCCCGTCCACTTTTCAACAGCTTCTTGAACGGCTGGAATCCGTGTTGAACCACCATTTAAGATCACAACGTCAATGTCGCTAGCTTGTAAGTCAGCATCCTTTAACGCATTTTCAACGGGGATCCGTGTCTTTTCAACTAAGTCAGCGGTCAATTCGTTGAACTTAGCTCGGCTCAAGCTCTTTTCCAAATGTAGCGGGCCATTGGCACCAGCAGAGATAAATGGCAAGCTGATTTGGGCTTCAGATACACCTGAAAGGTCCTTCTTAGCCTTTTCAGCAGCATCCTTCAACCGTTGCGTTGCCATCTTATCCTTGGATAAATCAACACCGTTTTCTTCCTTAAACCCGGCAATTAACCAGTCCATGATCTTTTGGTCAAAGTCGTCCCCACCTAAATGGGTATCCCCGTTCGTAGACAGAACATCAAAGACACCATCACCTAAGTCCAGAACGGACACATCAAAGGTCCCACCACCAAGGTCGTAAACCATAACTTTTTCATCTTTGTCTTGCTTGTCCAAGCCATAGGCTAAAGCAGCAGCCGTTGGTTCGTTAATGATTCGTTCAACGGTTAAACCAGCAATCTTACCGGCATCTTTGGTAGCTTGCCGTTGCGCATCGTTGAAGTAAGCTGGCACCGTGATAACGGCCTTATCAACCGTGTCACCAATGTAGTCTTCAGCGAAGGCCTTCAAGTGTTGTAAAATCATCGCAGAAACTTGTTCTGGAGAGTAATCCTTACCATCAACAGTGACCTTGTAGCCGGCCTCACCCATGTGACTCTTGATAGATGAAATCGTATTCGGGTTAGTGATTGCTTGTCGCTTAGCAACTTCCCCAACTTGTGTTTCACCATCTTTAAATGCAACAACGGATGGTGTCGTCCGTGCGCCTTCCTTGTTTGCAATAATCTTCGGGGTGCTACCTTCAAGAACGGCAACGGCTGAGTTAGTCGTCCCTAAGTCAATCCCAATAATCTTGTTACTTGCCATCAAAAATTCCCTCTTTTATAGTTTATTTATAAATTTATTGTGCAACGACGACCATTGCAGGCCGTAAAACGCGATCCTTCAACAGGTATCCCTTTTGAAGCACTTTGACTACCGTATCAGCCGTTTGTCCATCTTCAACAGGCACCGATTGAACGGCTTGATGCTGAGTTGGATCAAACTTCTGGCCGATGGCGGCAATTTCCGTCACGTTGTTCCGCTTCAAAGCGTCTTCCAAATGATCATAGGTCATCTGGACACCCTTCTGCAATTGTGCAGCGGTGTCATTCGTTGCTTCCACCGCTAAAGCGCGTTCCAGATTATCGATCACGGGAAGCACGTCCTTAGCGAGTTGCTGACCATCGTATTTGATCAACGTGGCCTGTTCTTTTTGAAAACGGGTCTGCATGTTCTGCACTTCGGCTTCAGCTCGCAGATATTTATCTTCAAAGTCACTCGCCTTTTGTTTCAATGCAGCAACCTCGGCAGCCGTTGCTACTGGCTTAGTAGCCCCAGTAGCAGCCTCTGCGTCAGCCTTTGGTTGATCTTTCACTTGTGCATCCTTGGCTTTACCAGCGGATTGCTGTGCGGCGTCTTTGGTCGCCGTTTGGTCATCAGTGGACGGTTGTTGCTTGTCAGCCACGATAAAACCTCCCTTTCTTTACTCGTCGTAAAACCGGTAGTAATCCAGTAGTTTTTTCGCGAGCTCTTCACGAAACGCACCGACAATTCCCAGCATTCGCGAATAAGGCATCCGCGTTGGGCCTAAAATGGCGATCATGCCACGGCCATGCTGGTCTACATCATAGGTGGCGGTAATTAAACTGAAGTTGCGTAAGGCATCGTTAGTCATCTCATTACCAATCTGAACGGAAATTTTATCATCCGGTCGGCCCAAGACATTAGCAATGTCATCGGTCTTATCGATCAACGAATACAACGACTTCAGTGAGTCCACATCGCTATCCTGTGAGAAGTTCAGCAGATTGAGTCGCCCACCAACGTAAAAACGTTCTTGCGCTGCTCTGGTTAAAACATCCCCGAAAATATCCAAGAACCCTTGTGGACTCTGTAGGTAGTTAGCGATTTTCATCGGAATATCTGCCTGTAACTTCTTCACCACTTCTGGTAGCGTCAAGCCGACCAATTGATCATTGATCAAGCGGACGACCGCTTCTAGTTGATCACCCGTTACGGATTCGTTGACGTCAAACGTCTGGTTCTCCACGTCACCACTATCGGTAACCAGGATGGCCATCACTTGCCGCTTTCCCAATGGGACCAAGCGAAATCCGCTAAGGCGACTATCCTTTAATTCCGGCTTCAATGTGAACGCCGTATAACTCGTCAGGTTGGAGAGAATTGTCGCAGACTGCGAAATAATTTCGTCGATCTTGTGAAAATCTCCACCCAACGACGACTGAATCACGTCCATATCATTGGGCCGCAATGGATCCGGCTTAACTAAATGGTCAACGTAATACCGATAGCCTTCAACCGAAGGAATCCGTCCGGAAGACGAGTGGGTCTTTTTAATCAGACCCAATTCCTCCAACGCCGCCATTTCATTACGAATTGTCGCTGAGCTTACGTGGATGGGCAACTGCTTGGCTAGTGCCTTTGACCCCACCGGAACCCCGGTGTTAGTAAAGTCGCGGACAACGGCTCGCAGAATCATCATTTGTCTTTCTGAAAGCATCACAATCACCCCTTTTTTAGCACTCAAACAATACAAGTGCTAAGACACATATATAATGTAGCAAAACCCGGTTTTGAAGTCAAGAAATCTGGTAGAATTTTTAGCAATCTCGCCTATTAAGTGCTAAAAACATTCGTTTGGTGATGGAATTAGAGCTACTTTCTCCTAAAAAGGCTAAAATGACCGGACTTCGGTTTGAATTTTTCCACAGCAAGCAGAGTTTTCTGACTACCGGAGGGCGATCATTGCCACTAATTTAATGATGACAATTCCGACGGTCATGAGAATAAGGTAAACATTTTGGCTACCGCCTTTAGTTGCACTGCTATTAATTTAGAGACGGACTCATTCTGCCGATGCACAGGTTTCAAGTCTGCACATTACTCACGTATTACTACTTCAGGTGGCAGGACTGGCGTCGTCCAAATTTAATTATAGCCGCTCACTGTTTAACGTAACGAATGGCTAAAAAAGTGACCCTCTCTAGTGCCTCACTCGGCCCCCAAAGATGATCACTTCAGTCGTTGCTAAATTTTATTCGCCACACCTTGGAAATATTTGCGGGTGGCCGCTTCATCTTGCTTTAATTGCGCCACTAGAGGCTCAACACCGTCAAATTTAACTTCGCCACGCAAGCGGTGATGCCACTCAACTTCAACTGGTTCACCGTATAAATTCCCCTGAAAATCAAGTAGATTCATTTCTACCGTGATTGGGCGGTCGTCACCGAAAGTCACATTACGACCAACGGAAACCATTCCTGGATACCAGATGGCCCCCACTTTTAGCCGGGCCGTATAAATGCCAATTCCAGGAATCCATTCATTTTCTGGTGTCATCACATTAGCCGTAGGATAGCCAATCGCCCGTCCCCGGGCCTCACCATGAACAACGAGTCCATTCGACCGGTACGTGTAGCCCAGCAACTGATTAACTGTATCAATGTTGCCAGCCTTCATTGCTTGACGGATACGGCTAGAGCTAATTTTTTCATGGCCACTAGCTTCCTCCGCAACCGTAACGACCTCAAAGCGTCCCTGGGCGTACTTGGGCAACAGCGCCATCGTCGCCACGGCCTTTTTCCCGTAGGTGTGGTCAAACCCAGCCACAGCCACAACCGTGTGAAAACCAACCAGATAGTGATCAACGAATTCCTGCGGTGTCTGGGCAGCGAACTCACCCGTGTAATTGACCAAAAAGACCCGGTCAACACCCAAACGATCCAGTTGATGTAATTTTCGAGCCGTCGTACTCAAATATTTACGGTCATCGGCTTCTAGTGGCCGATAGACTAGTGCCGGATGGTGATCGTAGGTCAATACAGCTAGTTTAACGCCCTTGGCCTGAGCAATCGTTTTAGCGCGTTCAATGACCGCTTGGTGACCAAGATGAACGCCATCAAAAAATCCCATGGCGAGAACTACTGGCTCGTCGGGAATCTGGCGTGAATCTAGCGGATGATGTATACGTATAACTTCCATAATGGACTTCCTTTACTGATAATTAATTAACCGTAAACATTTTTAGTGGTTTATATTGCTTTTTTTCTGGCACCCACTGGTACAGACACTTCGTCTGACCCTGATAAGTCAGTGCAACAATTGGTTCTGTACTGACCATTTCCTCAGGCGTTAGAAAGACACCATTCTTGACCAGCCCCCACAATTTATCAGAAAGTGCCACGTGTGGATAATCCTGCAGGGCATAGTCGATGGGCCGTAAAATCGTGCTCAGATCATCGGCGGCCATTGCATCCTCAACCTGAGCCAAGGTCACCGTCTCATCCAATGTGAAACCGCCACTCTTATGCCGCGTCAACGACGCCATAACGGCTGGAACACCCAACTGCCGACCCAGATCGACCGCGAGCGTCCGCACGTAGGTTCCTTTCGAGCAGGCCACTTCAAATGCTACCGTCTGTGTCCCAGCATCAGCGTCAAAGGTGCCTGCGTCCATCAGCGTAAAATGGTCCACGGTAATCGTCCGTGTTGGCCGTGCCACGGTCTCACCGGCTCTGGCATACTCGTACAGCTTACGACCGTTAACTTTGACCGCCGAATACATCGGTGGAGTCTGTTGAATTGTCCCAGTCAATTTGGCTGCGGCGGCGGTCAATTGTCCTAAAGTAAAGGCTTGCATCAGCGGTTGCCGGTCAATCACATCACCATCAAGATCCTCAGTAGTCGTTGCCAGTCCCAGTGTGACGGTCCCGCGATACATCTTTCCGGAGCCCATCAAATAAGGAACAACCTTCGTCGCGGAGCCAATACAGATTGGCAAAACGCCATCCACGCTAGGATCTAAAGTTCCACTATGACCGACTTTTTTAGTGTGTAAGATGTGACGTAACTTAGCGACGCAGTCAAAACTGGTCAAGCCACGTTCTTTGTACAGGGGAATAATCCCGTCCATGATGGTGCCTCCGCTTCTTATCTTTTAATGTTTAATTGCGTTATTACTAAAGCTTGAAAGTTTCAATACAACCTATTATGGCTGTTGTCCCCAACAATACTGACCCTAAAATTGGGAATCTCAGTTCAGTCATCGTCTCATCGTCTCATCGTCTCATCGGCCCGGTAGGTATGGACTTGCTTGGAGGTCCTGAGGCAGCATGGACTATGTCAAACATTAAGAGTTAATAATTGCCCGTCCTGCCCCACAACTCAGCGACACTACCGATTACGTGTACCAACGCCAAAAGATGGCCACACATGGCGTAACATTTAGTTTACCACAAGTTCCCATCTCATCGCTACTTTGGCTAACTCTAGTGGCTTTTGAAGAGTGATTCGTTTATTGGCCTCTTTGCCTTACCGGCCAATGGAGAAGGGATGAAGCGGCTACAACTTGCATTCTCGCGGCCTGCAATTCTACAAGGTCCCTTTTTTGTTAGGCCGGTGAACTATTACCGTCAATCACTAAGCCTACCCGCTAACATCTCAGTCTACACGGCTGTTGACGGGTGATACAAGCCACTGTTGAGAACTGGCACCCACCAAATCTACAGTTCAAACTAGCGACGTGTCTCTCGCCGATTGCTGCGGAGTCCCCGAGCAACCGATGTACAACCATTTTACGCAAAAAGGCATCGATCATAGCCGATCAATGCCTTTTGAACACCGCAATTACTCGCGATGATGAAGTTCATTTAAGAGTTCATCGATATGACTACCATAGCGAACTGACGAATCCTGCTCGAAATTCAGTTCTGGCGTCTTATAGATGCTCAAACGTGAGCCCAATTCAGAACGAATCAGACCAGTGGCCTTGTTTAACCCCTGTTGCGTCTTCTCAGCGGAAGACGCCTTGTCTGACAAGATGCTGTAATAAATTGTGGCTTGCTGTAAGTCACCAGTGACTTCCACACCAGTAACGGTGACACCCTCGACCCGTGGATCGCGGACACGCTTTAGTAAAATATCCGTAACTTCCCGTTGGATTTCTTGCTCCAACCGGCCAACTCGATATTGTGCCATAGACGGTTTGCCTCCGAATCTTTATTTAATGGGAACTTCCTTCATCACGTAGGCTTCAATAACGTCGTCTACCTTAATGTCGTTGTAGTTCTCAATAGTCAATCCTAATTCATAACCCATTTTAACTTGTTTGACGTCGTCCTTGAAACGCTTCAGACTACCTAGCTTACCTTCGTAGATGACAACGCCATCACGAATCAAACGAACGTCACTATCTGATGTGACATAGCCTTCGGTAACCATCCCACCAACGATCGTACCGACTTTAGAAGCATGGAAAATATCCTTAACTTCAATTTCACCGATAACTTCTTCTTCGTAGGTTGGCTCTAGCATCCCCTTCATCGCCGTCTCAATTTCATCGATGGCGTTGTAGATGACGTTGTGCAAACGAATGTCGACCTTGTCGCCATCTGCTTGTGCCCGTGCTTGTGGGGTTGGCCGAACGTTGAACCCAATGATGATGGCGTCTGAGGCTTCTGCCAAAGTAACGTCACTTTCATTGATGGCCCCAACGGCAGAATGAATGATGTTAACCCGTACACCGGAAACATCGATTTTCTTCAAGCTGCCAGCTAAGGCTTCAACGGAGCCTTGAACGTCAGCCTTAATAATGACGTCAACTTCCTTCATTTCGCCTTCCTTAAGGGAATCAAAGAGGTTGTCCAATGTCACATGACTGGTATTTCCTCGTTCCTTGACCAAGGCTTCCTTGGCCCGTTCTTCACCAGCTGCCCGAGCCGTCTTTTCGTCGTCAAAGACAACAAACCGGTCTCCGGCTTCTGGCACGTCATTTAACCCAGTGATTTCAACTGGCGTAGATGGTACGGCGTCTTTGATCCGGCGACCACGTTCGTTGACCATTGTCCGGACACGACCAAAGGTATTCCCAACCACGATTGGGTCTCCAACGTGTAAGGTCCCTTGTTGTACCAATAGGGTCGCAACGGAGCCTTGACCTTGGTCCAAACGTGCTTCGATAACACTACCAGCCCCATTTTGTTCTGGGTTGGCCTTCAATTCGAGGACTTCGGATTGTAGTAAGATCATGTCGAGTAACTCATCAATATTCTTACCAAACTTCGCAGAGATTTCAACGAAGATGGTATCGCCACCCCAGTCTTCAGGAATCAATTCATATTCCGTCAGCTGCTCCATAACGTGGTTCGGATTAGCACCTGGCTTATCGATCTTGTTAACGGCAACGATGATTGGTGTTCCCGCGGCCTTCGCATGGTGAATGGCTTCAATGGTTTGTGGCATAACACCATCATCGGCAGCAACGACCAAGACAGTGATGTCGGTAATTTCGGCACCACGCGCTCGCATTTCCGTAAAGGCCGCATGTCCTGGCGTGTCCAAGAAGGTGATCAACTTGTCATTGTAGTGGACTTGGTAAGCCCCAATGGCCTGGGTAATCCCACCAGCTTCACCCTCAGTAATATGAGAGTGACGTAAGTGGTCCAGCAACGTTGTCTTCCCATGGTCAACGTGACCCATGATGGTAACGACTGGTGCACGAGTTACTTGGTGTTCCGTGTTTGCCATCTCAGCGTCAAAAAACTTATCGATATCAGTAACGTCGACTTCAACCTTTTCTTTGGCTTCGATACCATAGTCGTCCGCTAAGACTTCAATCGTATCCTTATCCAATGATTGGTTTTGGTTGACCATGACACCCAACATGAACAGTTTCTTCACGATTTCAGCTGAAGAACGGTGTAAGATTTTTGCCAAGTCTTGGGCATTCATGCCGTCCGTATAAACTAAAACATCTGGCAATGCCTTGTTCTTACGTTCTGGTGCGCCCTTGTGTTGATTTGTGTCTTTAATCCGTTGGTTCTTCTTATACCGATTGTTATTATTATTGTTTCGGCGACGGTTATTGCGGTTGTTCCGGTTATTCCGGCCCCCGCGACTGTTGCTGCTACTGCCATTGTTGCTACTCCGCCGACCATTACTATTATTTGTATTATTATTCAAGCTTCCACCAAATCTGCCGGTACCGGTATTGTGTTGCTCAGTATGCTTATTGCCGGTCTGGCCATTATTTTTATTATCGTTAGGACGTTGTTGCTTGTTGTTTCCACTAGCATTTCGGTTACCACTGGTCGTACTATTGTTACTGCGTTGCCGACCATCAGTTGGCTTCCCCTGATGGCTATTACCACCATTGGACGTGGTCTTATGGGTCGTTTGATTTCCAGTACCGTTGCTGTGGTTAGCCGGCCGAGCAGCCTGTGTTTTCACGGGTTGTTTAGCCGAAGATGTTACTTTAGCCGTTGACTGTTTTGGTTGAAAAGCAGCCCGTAACTGACGTTCTTCGTTCTCGCCGAGCGTTGACATATGGTTTTTCACCGGAAAGCCCTTTTCTTCGGCCTTCGCGATGATCTGTTTACTGGAGACATTAATTTCTTTGGCGAGTTCATAAATTCGCGTTTTCCCCATATCTTCACTCTCCTTCATATTCTACCGATCACGAGAACGTCAGGTGGCTACTCTAAAAGTTGGTGTAACTTCCGGACGAATCCCGGATCAGTAATGGCAATGACCGTGCGCGCCGACCCGATGGCCGTGCTCAACTGGTCCTTGGTAAACGATTCATTCAATGGGACGTCATAGCTCGTCGTTTTGTCGCGGAACTGCTTTTGACTCGTCTTACCAGTATCACTGGCCATTAAGACAAGCTTCGCAGAACCGTCACGAACAGCGGCTAAGACAAAGGATTCGCCGGTAACCAGCTTGCCTGCTCGCCGCACCAATCCCAATAATTGTAAAGCGCGCTCAGAATTAGTCATTATCAAATAATTCCCGTCGTGCTTGCTGATGGTCAACATAAGCGATGAGATCATCGTAGAATTGATCATCGATTTTAACGCCAAAGGTATGGTCGAAAGTCCGTTCCTGCTTAGCCTTCTTAGCAATGGCAACATCTAAACTGATGTAAGCACCACGACCCGACTGCTTGCCGGTAGGATCGATACTAACCTCTTGTTCTTGGTTCCGTACAATGCGGACCAATTGCTTCTTGGGCGCCATTTCCCCGGTCACAATATCCTTGCGCATGGGGACTTTCCGTTGTTTCATGGACCCAAACCTCCTTAAGGTGGACGTTATTCGGCCGTTTGGTCGTCAGCGTCACTGGTAGTTTCACTCGTTGGTTCTGCGGTCTCCGCCTCAGGTGCGTCATCGGCTGCAGGTGCATCTTCAGGTGCATTCGAAGCTGCATCCGCTGCTGGCGTCACCGTCGTTGCATCAGCCGTCTCAACGTCGTCGGTGGCGACGTCTTCGTTATCAGGAGCAGCATCCGTTGACGTGTCATTTTCCTGATCAGCTTCCATTATAGCAGATGCTTCGGATTCTGATTTAATATCAATCTTATAACCGGTTAACTTAGCGGCCAAACGGGCATTTTGACCCCGTTTTCCGATAGCTAAGGATAATTGATAGTCAGGAACGATAACTTCACAGGCTCGTTCGTTGTTTGGATCAAAGATAACATCTAATACTTCGGCTGGATTCAACGCGTTGGCGATAAACTTCGCTTCGTCTTCAGTCCATTCAACGATGTCCATGTTTTCACCGCCAAGTTCATTCACGATGGTTTGAACCCGTTGACCGCGGGGACCAACACTCGTCCCAACTGGATCAATGTCGGGATTATTTGAGCGAACCGCAACTTTAGCCCGGTCACCGGCCTCACGGGCGATAGCCATAATTTCCACGGTCCCATCGTAAATTTCTGGAACTTCTTGTTCAAACAGCCGCTTTAACAAATCAGCGTGTGTCCGACTAACGAAGACTTGTGGTCCCTTGGTTGCATTTTCGACCCGGGTCACGTAAACCTTGATACGGTCATGAATTCGGTAAGTTTCGTTAGGCATTTGATCCTGACGACCCATCACAGCTTCAACCTTACCTAAGCTAACGTAAACGAAGCGGGAATCTTGTCGTTCAACCTCACCAGTCACGATTTCATTTTCATACTGACTGTATTGGTTGTAAATAATGTTCCGTTCGGCTTCTCGAACCCGCTGCAAGATAACCTGTTTAGCCGTCTGAGCAGCGATTCGACCAAAGTTTTTCGGTGTTACTTCAAACTTGATATCATCGCCCAGTTCATAACCCTTGTTGATGGTCAGGGCTTCATCCAAGCCAACTTCCAAACGTGAATCATACACTTGGTCAACGACCTTTTTCACAGCGAAAACGTGAATGTCACCCTTCCGTTGGTCAAAATTGACCTCAACGTTTTGGGCTTGATCGTAGTTTCGCTTGTATGCTGAAACTAACGCGGCTTCTAGGGCATCGATCACAATTTGCTTGTCGATTCCCTTTTCCGTTTCGAGGACGTCTAAGGCCCCCAATAATTCTTTACTCATGGTGTGCTACGCTCCTTATTTGGTTAGAACTTGATGGCTAAGCGGGCCTGCGCAATGGCATCGCGAGGAATCGTCAAGGTCTTGATACGACCTTTCAAATTAACCTTGAGATCCATGCTATCATCCGTCAGCGTCAATAACGTTCCTTCATAAACCTTGCTCTGGCCAATCTTTTGATACAGGGAAACGTGGATATAATCGCCCACAGCCCGTTCAAAATCTTCTGGCTTCTTTAACGGTCGCTCAGCTCCTGGTGAAGATACCTCTAAGAAGTAAGCTTGAGGAATGGGATCCGGATCAAGAGAGTCCATTTTTTCGGACACCTCATCACTGACCATCGCACATTCTTCAATGTTGATGCCACCAGGCTTATCAATGTAGAGCCGCAGGTACCAGCTCTTACCTTCCTTGACAAATTCAACGTCAACTAATTCAAACTGATGCTGCGCCACAATTGGCTGGGCTAGGGCTGTTACGGTCTCGACGACAGTACTCAAAGAATTCCGCCTCCTACATTTTTTCCATTAAAAAGAGTGAGCATTGACTGCTCACTCATTTAAAAAACGAGTTTAACTACAAACACAAGAATACACCAGTTCACCGGCGATTGCAACCATTGCGCCACCTGCTATTCACACGTCAATAGGAGCAGAACGAATCCAAACGCCGTGATAAACTCAAACACCAGAAAGTTCAACCGTGTCAAAGCCATCTCACGTAAACTGATTGCTTTGATAATCGTCAGTACAAATGCTGCTAGGAAGTAGGCCACAACCAACGCCAAAAATGGGGTCGCAACCACGGTTGCCAGAGTGCCGAACAGAATATATCCCAAACCAATCAAACAATAACCTGCTAGAAAAATCCACCCATCTGGTAAGCCTACAAATCGCCGTAACATGGTGAACACCCGCTTTCGGTAAAGTTTATTAATGGTTCTATTATTCCTCACTGCTATTATAACATGAAACCACCTTTTTGTAAGCGGTTGCAGGCACCTAATCCGGTTAATCACGTGATTTCTGAAAATTGGTTTTACACCCAGATTGGTTCAACTTGACCACATGACGACTATCGCCGCGCTCCCCTCCTGTGGGGATCATTCGGTTTGGTCGTCTTCGACTTTGATTCTGCTTTCATGTTGCCAACTTTAGAGCAAGTCGGACCCTGTTAGATGACGAATTCAAGACTAACATTTAACACCTTTCCTACTGAATGGCAGACAAAAAAACTGTTGACCTTATCCCTTAGAATCGGATAACCTCAACAGTTTTATATCGCATCTCATGGCCAATAGGGACTCAGCGTTTGAAATGGACGGGCACAATCAGAGCCCAAGAAGGCCAGAATTGCAGCTAACCGTGTCGACAAACATTAATGGCACCCGGTCTCAGTTAGACCGCCAATCACATCATATCGTCAAATAAACTCAACTGGTTTTCATCTGGTAAACCAGTTAGCACACCGTTTTCCGTCATGAAGTCAATAATCGTCTTAGAGACCTTGCCTCGCTTAGCCAGGTCCTCTTTCGAGATAAATGGACGATCGTTTCGAGCAGCCACGATTTGTTTAGCAACGTTCAATCCCAATCCAGGTGCGGATTGGAATGGTGCAATCAACGTGTCACCGTCAATGATCCAATCAGCCGCATCGGAGCGATTCAAATCAATCATCTTGAAATTGAAGCCCCGTTCGAGCATTTCATTGGCCAGTTCCAAAACTGTCAGCAGGTTTTTGTCCTTAGTCGACGCGTCCATTCCCTGGTCATTAATCGCCTTCATCGCAGCTTTCACAGCCGTTTTACCTTGTGACATAGCCACAACGTCGAAGTCGTCTGCCCGTACGGAGAAGTAAGCGGCATAATAAATAATTGGGAAGTAGACCTTGAAATAAGCCACCCGCAACGCCATCAAGACGTACGCAGCCGCATGGGCCCGGGGGAACATGTACTTGATTTTCAGGCAAGAATCAATATACCAGTCCGGACAGTCCGTTTGCTTCATTTTATCTTGCCACTCATCAGGAATTCCCCGACCTTTCCGCACGTGTTCCATGACTTGGAAAGACGTTTCGGAATCTAGACCAAAGTTGATCAAGTCGGTCATAATGTTATCCCGACACCCAATCACGTTGGCGATGGTCGCGGTTCCCGCCTTGATTAATTCTTCGGCATTCCCTAACCACACATCGGTCCCATGAGACAGGCCAGAAATCTGAAGCAACTGTGAGTAGTTCTTGGGATGGGTTTCCTCAAGCATCCCCCGAACAAATCGTGTCCCGAATTCCGGCACGCCTAGTGTCCCGGTCTTCGACTGAATCTGTTCCGGTGTGACCCCCAACGAATCCGTCCCGGAGAACAGTGCCATAACGCCTGGATCATCCATCGGAATCGTCTGTGGATCGACCCCAGACAAATCTTGCAGGGTCCGAATCATGGTTGGGTCATCATGTCCCAAAATATCAATTTTTAAAATATTATCATGGATCGAATGGAAATCAAAGTGGGTCGTTTGCCAAGCAGCGGTTTGATCGTCGGCTGGATACTGAATCGGCGTGAAATCGTAGATCTCCATGTAATCCGGTACAACGATGATCCCCGCGGGATGTTGGCCGGTCGTCCGTTTGACCCCGGTCGCCCCCTTAGCTAAACGGTCGATTTCGGCGCCACGGAAAGTTTGCTCCGTGTCCCGCTCATAGGCCTTTACGTAACCATAAGCAGTCTTATCGGCAACCGTTCCAATCGTCCCGGCCCGGTAAACGTTCTTTTCACCGAACAAGACCTTAGTATAGTTATGTGCAATCGGTTGGTAATCCCCGGAGAAGTTCAAATCAATATCGGGGACCTTGTTTCCCTTAAACCCTAAGAAAGTCTCGAACGGAATGTTATGCCCGTCACCGATCATCAGTGTCCCACACTTGGGACAATTCTTCTCGGGTAAATCGTATCCCGAACTGTATTCCCCTTTGGTATAAAAATGCGAGTACTGACAGTTAGGGCAACGGTAGTGCGGCGGCAAGGGGTTAACTTCGGTAATTCCTGTAAACGTCGCCACAACACTGGACCCGACGGACCCCCGTGACCCAACTAAGTAGCCATCCTTATTGGACTTGGCTACTAACCGTTGTGCAATCAAGTAAATCACGGAGAACCCGTTCCCAATAATCGATTTCAATTCCCGGTCTACTCGGTGTTGGACTAATTCTGGTAGCGGATCTCCGTACCAGGCATGCGCCGTATCCATGGTCCGTTGCCGAATTTCATCCTCGGCACCTTCCATCCGTGGCGTATACAGTTTGTCCTTCAACGGATGAACCTCGTCGACATCGTTCGCAATCTTCTGTGTATTAGTCACAACAATCTCTTTAGCGACATCTTCGCCTAAATAAGAGAAGTCCGCCAGCATTTCGTTGGTCGTCAAGAAATGGACATCTGGTAATTCCTGCCGGTTCAGCGGGTTAGCCCCACCTTGTGAGTGAATCAAGATCTTACGATAAATGTAGTCCTCAGGGTTCAGGTAGTGCACATCTCCCGTGGCCACGACCGGCTTGTTCAAGTCATGCCCCAGTTTGACCATGTTCCCAACGATTTCTTCTAGGTTAGCCTCATCGGCGATCAACCCAGAGTCAATCAGTGGTTGATAGGCCGCCTTCGGTTGAACTTCGAGGTAATCATAGTATTTGGCCTTGGCAGCAGCTTCCACTTGCCCCTTTTGCATCATCGCCGTGAAGACTTCACCTGAAGAACAAGCGGAACCCACGATGATTCCCTCACGGTAGTGGTCTAGCACGCTCCGAGGTACCCGTGGCACCCGATAATAATAATCCACGTTAGATGCTGAGACTAGTTTGAACATGTTCTTCAAGCCCGCTTGCGTCTTGGCAATTAAAATGGCATGATTCGGCCGCGCATGTTTATAGGCATCATTATCGGTCATGTGGTCGTTCAACTGGTCATGATACTGAATATCATAACGGTCTTCGGCATCCTTCAAGAACAAATAGTTCAGATGACCAGTCGATTCGGCATCATAAACGGCCCGGTGATGGTGCTCCAAACTCACGTGGAACCGTTTGGCCAACGTATTCAACCGATAGCTCTTTAAGGTCGGGTACAGGAACCGCGCCAACGTTAAGGTATCAATGATCGGATTACTAATTTCAGACATTCCGTGTCGTTGATAACCGGTGTTCATGAACCCCACGTCAAACGTAACGTTATGCCCAACGACGATTGCGTCGCCACAGAAATCTCGGAAGAGCTTAAAAACCTCTTCTTCCGACTTCGACCCGGCAACCATGTCATCGGTGATACTGGTCAGATTCGTGGTCTGCTCAGACAACGGAAATCCAGGATCGATGAACTCTTCAAACTGATCGATAACATTCTTATGCTGCATTTTAACGGCCGAGAGTTCGATAACCTTATCATAGATGGCAGACAGCCCGGTAGTTTCCACGTCAAAAACAACGTACGTAGCACCATCTAGCGGGACGTGTGCGCTGTTATAACCAATGGGCACCCCATCATCCACCAAATTAGCCTCGACACCGTAGAGCATCTTAATACCAGCCTTAGCACTTGAATTAAAGGCGGCGGGGAATCCTTGCACGTCGGCATGATCCGTAATCGCCAGTGCGGGCATCCCCCATTTTTTGGCTTGCTTCACATAGTCTTCGATGGGATTAGTCGCGTCCATCTGACTCATGGTCGTATGCAAGTGAAGTTCTACTCGCTTCTCATCAGCCGGTGCCGTATCTTGACGACTGGCATGCTTAACTTCATTGATATCATAGGCGTTCAGTGCCAGATCACGCATGAAGCTATCCTCTTGGACACTTCCACGGACCTTGACCCAACTCCCCTCAGTGACTCCCGCAAATTGTGCCTCATCCTCGGCACCTCGAGAGAATTTTTTGACCACGATTGATGACGTATAGTCCGTGATCTTAATGGTCAACAATTGCCGACCCGAACGCAACTTTCGAACTTCTTTATCAAAAACATAGCCTTCAACGACGACCGAACGTTCTTCTTGAACGATATCGGCCATTCGCATAATCGGTTGATCACCTTTAATGGTCTTCCCAATCTGAGTTGGCCCCTCAGCAGCTGGCGCATCACCCTGACTCTGACGCTTTTGGTTAGCCTTTTCGATGGCTGCCGCAGCTTGCTGAGCAAGTTGGGCATCCGTCTTTTCCTGACGCGCCTTGAACTCGTCAATCTTAGCCTGAGACTTTGATTCATCAATCATGACATGAATGTTGAATTTAGGAAAACCAGCGTTGCGATAAGTCTCCTCAATTGGTCCTAATGCTTGGTTGCTCAAGAAGTCCTTGACGACCTCGTTCTGCGCATACAGCAGCACCCGGCCGTCCGAATCTAACTCTGGAACCTGGGACTGACACAACTCTTGAATCAAATTGCTGGTCAATCCACTATTTTTCACGACCCACTGCCAATAGTCCCCTAAAGCGCGGTTCGTGAGATCCGGTTCAGTGATCAAAAAGGTATTTTCAACCGTCGCAATCTCCCGAAAGGCGATCTGCAGGTGATTTTGAAACGCCACAAAGGCCGTAAACGGTAAAATGCTAGGCACGTTCAAATAAAAATGCCATCGGCGCGATTGTTCATGAACCGTTAAATGGTCAATCGTAGCCGTTTGAAAGTATGGTTGCTCGGCCGCACTGGTTAAATCCAATTGTTGTAAGAGCTTTTCAAATAAAGCATGGCGATCTTCGTCCACGAGCGAACTCCTTTCAACTGTCTTGCTTACAAATCATCTTATATCCTTACCGACATATAATGGTACCCGTTAAAATCTAAAAATCAAACGTTACTACCTGCTCATTATAGCAACCCGATTAGCAGGCAGACTAGGCGACTTAGTATGCTTTTCATCCTACCGCCGTCAAGACTGGCATGCCAATGTTAGCTGGCAATCCTTCAGTTAGCTTGTCACGGTAATCTTGGAGGTCGCATATTCTTCACGACTTCAACTCAAATTAGCAGACTGACTCTCGGTTTCAAGTGTCCTCATCAGGCATAATTTCTGATAACTGGAAGACGGTTAATTTAACAGCACTAGTCCTCACGAACACAAACGCTTCAACCTTCATTTAGAATGAAAAAAGCCAGCATTTTTGCTGGCCTTTTCAAGTGTACTAGTCAATATCCTTGAATAGAATCTCAACGGTACTAGCAACTTCGTCCTTAATGACTTCGACCGTTTCACCAGTCTTCCGAATCTTAATTTCAACGATGCCTTCGCCGGCCTTTTTACCAATCGTGATTCGCACAGGAATCCCCATGAGATCGGAATCAGCAAATTTAACCCCTGGCCGCTCTTTTCGGTCATCGGTCAACACACGGTAACCCTTAGCCGTTAACTGTTCTTCTAGTTCAGCCGTCAGGTCCGCTTGATCCTCCTTCTTCAGATTAACCGGGACCAAGTGAATGTCAAATGGTGCAATGTTCCGTGGCCAAACCAGCCCGTTTTCATCGGCCTGTTGTTCGGCGATGGCCGACAGTAACCGACTGACACCGATACCGTAGCATCCCATGATGACTGGCTTTTGACGGCCACCTTCGTCAAGGACTGTCGCATTCATGGCATCTGAATAACGGGTCCCTAGCTTGAAGATATGACCAATTTCAATCCCCTTAGTGAACTTTAGAACACCGGAACCATCGGGCGACAGATCACCTGGTTGCACGTCACGAAGGTCAGTGTACGCATCAACCCGGAAATCACGACCGGCATTAGCGTTAACGTAGTGGAACCCATCTTCATCGGCACCCACAGCAACGTTGACCATGTCACCGACGTACTGGTCAGCCAGAATTTTCACGTCTTCACCGACACCAACTGGTCCAAGTGAACCAAAGTTAGCGTTCAAGTACTTTTGGGCATCCTCTGGCGTTGCGGGATCTAAGAAGTCTGCGCCCAAGTAATTTTTCAGTTTGGTCTCGTTGACTTCGTGATCACCACGAATCAGAACCATCACAGGCTGTTCCTTGTCGGCCACGTACAGCATGCTCTTGACCAACGCAGATGGCTTAACGTCCAAAAACTCAGCAACTTCATCAATGGTCTTTGCCCCTGGCGTCGCAATCTTCTGCAACTCCTCTAGTTGGGCATGGGACTTCTTACTGATAAACAGACTCTTAGCCATTTCCAAGTTAGCCGCGTAATCAGAAGAATCCGAGTAAACAATTGTGTCTTCCCCAACTGGAGCAATGGCAGAGAACTCCTTCGAATCTTTACCGCCCATGGCACCGCCGTCACCGACAATGGCGCGATAATTTAAGCCAACGCGATCAAAAATATTTTCATAGGCCTGTTCCATTTGGCTATAGATCCGGTCAAGGTCCTCATCGTTAATAGAGAAGGAATAAGCATCCTTCATAATGAATTCCCGGCCACGCAGTAACCCATAGCGGGGACGGTCTTCATCCCGATACTTTGGTTGAATTTGGTACATGATCAGTGGTAACCGCTTGTAGGACTTAATGGCATCCCGAATCAACATGGTATACGTCTCTTCGTGTGTTGGGCCTAAAATAAAATCACTATCGTGCCGGTTCTTAAACTTAAACAAGTTCGGACCATACGTCTCATAACGTCCCGATTCCTGCCAGAGTGTTGCTGGTAGAATGGCTGGCATCAACGTTTCTACGGCATCGATTTTGTCCATCTCTTCGCGGATGATCTTTTCGATGTTTTCAACCACTCGGTAAGCCAATGGTAGGTAAGCGTAAACGCCTGCGGTAACCTGACGAATGTACCCCGCCCGCAACATCATTTGATGGCTAAGCGCTTCTGCCCCATTTGGAACTTCTTTCAAAGTTGGAATGAGTAGTTTCGATTGTTTCATAGTTAAATATTCCCTTCTCGTAACGACCGAATTTGTTAATGTATAAAGTAACGTTCAATATCGTTCCATGTCACTAACAACATGAGTAGAACCAAGAACCCTACCCCGACCAGCGTAATTGCCGCTTCCACGTTTTCTGAAAGGGGCTTACGCCGAATGGCTTCAATAAAGTTTAATAATATTTTACCACCATCCAATGCTGGAATTGGTAGTAAATTGACAATTGCTAAGTTAATCGACAGGAAGGCCAGGAAGTTCAAGACCCCGACAACCCCGTACTGTGTGGCTTGAGAGGTTGTTGCAAAGATGGCTACGGGCCCCCCCAAGTCATTGAGACTGAAGTGACCGGAAACCATATGCCACAATGCCCCAAACAAGGCCTTGGTCATAGTCCAGGTCTGCGTAAATCCAGACGCTAAAATGGCACCAATATGCTTGTTTTGGGCCTGCGTGATCCCAATCATACCAACCGTCTTACCGTTGGATTTTTCACCAGCTGGCGTCAACGTAATCTTACGAGTCTTATCACCACGTTTAACGGTCAGGATCGTCTTCTTATTGGCCAATGGCTGAATCGCCGTACTCAGATCTGTCCAACTCGTAGTCTTCTTGCCGTTGACCGCCATAATCTTGTCGTTAGACTGCACACCAGCCTTTTTGGCAACGGAAACGGGTGAACTTGCCACTTGTACCTGATTGGTCCCCATAGCGACGCCACCCTGAACAAACGACATCAGCATAAAGGTCACAATCGCCAACAGAATGTTGTTCATTGGCCCAGCAAAGTTGGTCATCAATCGGCGACCTAAAGAGGCTGCTTGGAACTGGACATCCTTTGGCGCAATCTGTAACTCGGTCCCATCGCTCTCAATAATCGTGGCATTGTGGGCCACCGAGTAACGTTTAACTTCGGCTTCATCCCCGTTTTCATACCCTTCGATCCACAATTTATCTTCCAGGTCGGTTCCGGTAACTTCTAGCGGAATACCATTGAATAACGTTGATTTCTTGCTTGTATTGATTCGTTCAACTTTGCCCTCGGTCCCAACGTACAAACTCACGGGAGTCCCAGGTTTTAACTCTTCTTCGTCATCTTCGGCACCCGCCATCCGTACGTACCCACCGACCGGGAGCAGACGTAACGTATACGTTGTCCCGTCCTTACCGCGGTGATAGACGAGCTTGGGCCCCATCCCAATGGAAAATTCACGCACTAAAATACCGCCACGTTTGGCGAAATAAAAGTGACCGAACTCATGCACGATGACCAGAATTCCAAAAACAATGATAAAGGTAATAATCGTCGTAATCACAGATGTCGTCCCTTCTTCAATTCGTAGTAACTCCCCAACTTTTTCTCTGCCACCTAGCATACCCTAAGCACCCTAGAAGGCGCAAGCGAACAGCGAGGACTAAATCAAACCGAACAAGTGGATGACTGGCAGTACCAACAGTAAGCTGTCAAACCGGTCTAAAATACCACCATGACCTGGTAAGATCTTACCGGAGTCCTTCACGCCGTAATACCGTTTAAGTGCAGACTCAACTAAATCACCAAATTGCCCAACTATGGAGAAGATCAGGGTCAGCAAAATCATGATGCCTAAGCTCAGATGACCAATTGGGAAAAAGTACCAAAAGACACTCCCGACGATAGTGCCGACAATAGAACCACCGATGGATCCTTCCCAGGTCTTATTGGGACTGATGTGAGGTGCCAGCTTGTTTCGGCCAAATCTCCGACCAATCATGTAGGCTCCAGAATCAGTGGTCCAAACGATAAATAGCGCGTACAGTAAGGCAACTAGGCTAACTGCTCTGGCTGCAATAAAGAAGTGAAACCCGATTCCAATATACAGCATGCTCAGGGTGATCACCCCGGCATCATCAAAGGAAAAACGATTGCGTGAGACTACCGTCCGCAGCAAGAGTAACAGGACGAAAAGGTACACGATGTACCAGGGACTCAGAAATTTCGGCAAGTCTGCCCACCAACTCTGTGGCGCAATTACTGCCAGAATCCCAATCCCAGAAATAATGGCTTCTGCACTCACTAACAACTTTTTCCGCATGATCAAGATTTCCGATAAGGCCACTAACCCTAACGCAAACCCAGCGATATCGATCCAAATATGACCCGCAACGATAATAGGAATAAATATAATTAAGGCGACAACCGCCGTGATAACCCGTTGTTTCATCTTCCAAGCTCCTTAGTTTCTTTAAATTACCCCTTATCGGGCGTCAACCCACCGAACCGTCGGTGGCGCTGTTGATATTCATAAATCGCTTGTTCTAACGCCGTCTGGTCAAAATCGGGCCAGTGTTGCTGGGTGAATACGAATTCGCTATAAGCGACCTGCCACAGCATAAAGTTTGACAGTCGTTCCTCACCACTCGTCCGAATCAAAAGGTCCGGATCACGTAATTCATCTAAATCCGCCGTCATTAATTGCTGGTCGATACTTGCTTCGTCAATCGCTGACGGATCTAACCGCCCCGCCTTGACCTCCTCAGCCAGGTTTTGGACCGCCGTGACGATTTCAGCACGACCACCATAGTTTAACGCAAAGTTCAGGACCATTCCCGTACAATGTTGGGTATCCGCAATCGCATCACGAACGGCCTTCTGAGTCGCAGCCGGTAGTTTATCCGTGTAGCCCATGACCTTGACCCGAATATTATTTTTGATCAAATCTGGCACAAACGCCCCAAAGAAGTCAACGGGCAGCTTCATTAAGTAATTGACTTCAGCCGTGGGACGTTTCCAGTTTTCGGTCGAAAAGGCGTACAGGGTCAACACCTTCACCCCTAAATGGCTAGCTGCAGTGGCCACCGTCTTCACGGTATCCATTCCTTGCTTGTGACCGGCAATTCGTGGCAAATGACGTTGTTGCGCCCACCGACCATTACCATCCATGATAATAGCGACGTGAGCGGGAATGTTGGCTTCATCAAGTTGAAGCTCTTCTACCTCGCCCGTCGATTGATTTTTATTTAAGAATGAAAACACAGCGCACCTCCATTGGTCTTTACAACCTCTCATCATAACAAAAAAAGGACCGGGAAACTATCCCGGCCCCCAAATTGAGCGAAATCTTTAGCTTTTGACCGGCTGATTACTCGATTAACCGCCATTCACCACGTTTAGCATCCGCTAACGTCCCGAAGTAGCTTAACAACTTATTGGCGTCATCGGCGCTAACTTGGCCCAAGAGATTCAGGCCTTCCCCAGTTGGTAATGGGTCGGATAAGTCGGTAATTTCATTGCCGTTTTCAATCGTTGCTTTAGAGAACGCAACAATCCAATCGTCCCCAATCAATTGGGTCACCACGAAGAATAAGTTAAAGTCATCACTGACAAAGGCGGGTTGGGCATACACACCGTCTTGAATCTGTTCCAGTTCTGCACCGTTATAGTTCAAGATTGAAATATTTTCAGCGTTAACTTCGTTATTCAAACGGAAAACCATCTTCCCAAATTCTTTCGTCCCTGGGGTGATTTCTACGTTTTGTTGATCTTGGTTATCTTCTGCCATCTTAAAACGCTCCTTACTCTAATCAGATTTAGTCAGTTAAGACTTCTTTTTCTTTGTCAGCCGCAATCGCGTCAACACTCTTGATAGCCTTGTCCGTAACTTTTTGGACTTGATCCTCTAAGTTGTGCAAATCATCATCGGTGTAATCGCCGTCTTTGTGACCCTTTTTGATGTTATCCATTGCATCACGACGAACGTTCCGCACAGCAACTTTGCCTTCTTCGGCAGTGGCCTTCACGCGCTTCGCAATTTCTTTCCGCCGTTCTTCAGTCAACTGTGGAATGACCAGACGAATGGCCGTCCCATCATTGGCTGGCGTAATCCCAACATCAGATTCCATGATGCCCTTTTCGATATCTTCGAGTGCAGACTTATCGTACGGGGTAACCATTAAAATCCGGGGTTCTGGAATCGTGATCGAAGCCACTTGGTTCAGCGGCGTTTGGGTCCCATAGTAGTTCACCATGACCCGGTTTAAAATACTAGCGTTAGCCCGGCCAGCACGAATCGTTCCCAATTCACGTTTGAGGGCTTCTTCCGCCTTTTTCATCTTTGATTCTGCAGTTGTAACTATCTGATCAGCCATATCTATTTTCCCCTAACTGTGGTCCCGATGTTTTCGCCTTCAACGACTCGCCGAATGTTACCAGGCTCGTTCAAATTGAAGACAACAAACGGGATATCGTTGTCCATTGAAAGTGAGCTAGCCGTCGTATCCATGACGTGTAAGCCCTTGTTGATAATGTCCAGTTGCGTCAGCTTATCAAACTTAACGGCATTGGGATCCTTGTTTGGATCGGCAGAATAAATCCCATCGACTCCATTTTTCGCCATTAAGATAGCATCAGCATTGATTTCAGCTGCTCGTAAAGCAGCGGTCGTGTCCGTGGAGAAGTAAGGACTACCCGTTCCCCCAGCAAAGATAACGACTCGTTCCTTTTCCAAGTGCCGAATTGCTTTCCGTCGAATGTACGGCTCAGCAATCTGCCGCATCTCAATAGAAGTTTGAACACGCGTTGGCACGCCAATTGACTCTAAGTTATCTTGCAATGCCAATGCGTTCATGATGGTTGCCAACATGCCAATGTAGTCGGCTTGTGCGCGTTCCATGCCCATTTGTGCGCCAGCTTCGCCTCGCCACATGTTACCGCCACCAACCACAATAGCGATTTGGATTCCTAAATTATAGACATCCTTGACCTCTTCCGCTACGGTTTTAATTACTGGCGGATTAATCCCAAATCCCTTGTCACCAGCCAAAGCCTCGCCACTGAGTTTGAGCATAATCCGCTTATACTTTACGTCCGCCATTGTGTTTCCTCCTATTGTATTCTGACAATAATTCTATCATACTTACACCCGTTAGTGATAGTCAGGGGGTACGAAATCCCTGGTTTGTCACCAAAAAGATTTTTATTTGTTACTCACTGGTCATCAACCACTTAACCGGTTGTACTCTAATTACTAGGAACTGACTGTTGAAAGCTAAAATGTTCACACCGCTCTTGTGACAGCAAGAATCGGCACCTCTAAATTAGTGGCAATGGCCGCACTTCAGTGATCAGCGCTTCCACTTGCTGTGGGAACAAAGAATGGGCTTCCAGCTCGCAGCCGGGGACATCCCTGACCACCTCCGGCTTTGATTGTGCATGCCAATTTCAATCACTGAATCCCAAGTGGTTGCTAGCGTTTAATCATAGCCCAACGGCGTTTCCCGGGCATAACCCCATGTTGCCTCCAACCAACTACGTCAGCCGATAAATCGGCTATATCCCTAGCATGATTGAAAACCAAGCTTGTAGATTCGAAACCTTTGAGACTTCAAGGTGTGATCATCCCATTTCCAGCTCACGTTTGCTGGCCGATAATCTGAGAAAAGCACCCGTTTGTCCTAAACCGGTCAACGTATCTGATGACGCAACACGGCATCCCGTCAAATGCCAACAAAAAAGCGTAGGCCCCTTAGCGGAATCTACGCTTTTTTACGGTTTGCTTAACCGTTGATTTGGTCTTGGACTTCTTTGGCCAGGTCAACAGTTGGCTTTTCGATTCCTTCACCAACTTCGTAACGGACAAAGGTAACTAACTTGCCACCCTTGCTAGCAACGAATTGGCTGACAGTTTGGTCGCCATCCTTAACGAATGGTTGGTCAGCTAAACTGATTTCGGACAAGAACTTGTGTAACCGCCCTTCAACCATCTTTTCGACGATCTTTTCAGGCTTGCCTTCATTCAAGGCTTCTTGCTTCAGAACTTCACGTTCGTGTGCTAAACGGTCAGCAGGAATATCATCGCGTGAGACGAATTCTGGGTTGATCGCAGCAACGTGCATCGCAACGTCCTTAGCAGTCTCTTCATCGGCACCGTCTAAGACAACGACAGCAGCGATTTGGCCGCCTTGGTGTAAGTAAGCACCAAAGACTTGACCGTCTGTCTTCTTAACAACAGCAAAACGACGTAATTGAACGTTTTCACTCGTAACTTGAGTCGTCTTGACGATGGCTTCATTCAACGTTTCGCCGTCGTCAGCTTTCAGAGCTAAGGCAGCATCTAAGTCAGCTGGTTGTTGTGCAGCAATCGTGTCAGCTACCTTATCAACCAAGGCGTTAAACGTGTCGTTAGTTGCAACGAAGTCAGTTTCGGAGTTAACTTCAATGATGGCAGCGGTGTTTCCACTAACCTTCACCCGAGCTAAACCGTTAGCAGCAACGTTGCCGCTCTTCTTCTTTGCCTTGGCGATCCCTTTTTCACGCAAGAAATCGATGGCCTTGTCCATATCGCCTTCAGAAGCAACAAGGGCCTTTTTAGCATCCATCATCCCAACTTGGGTCTTGTCCCGTAATTCTTTTACTTGTGCCGCAGTGATTTTGCTTGCCATGTGTAATGGCCTCCTTTTATAATTCATCTAATTCCCCAAAAAAGACTGACTCAATCTCAGGCCATGAACGGTCCTAAACATTAAGCCAGCCTAAGGTGCTTTAAATCTAGTATTTGGAAAGTGCCGCGAACGACACCTTGCATTTAATTACTTGTTGTCGCCTTCAACGGCGTTAACGATGTCTTCCATCGAGTTGTCAGCGGTCTTCTTGTCGCCCTTAGCGGCAGCAGACTTTTGACCTTCGAAAGTCTTTTCGTCAACTTGGTCTTCACCCTGACGGCCTTCAACAATGGCATCAGCCATCTTAGAAGTGATCAGACGAACGGCACGGATAGCATCATCGTTAGATGGGATAACCACGTCAATTTCGTCTGGGTCAGTGTTCGTATCAACCATAGCAACGATCGGAATGTTCAACTTTTGTGCTTCGTGAACAGCGATTTGTTCCTTGCGAGGGTCAACGATGAACATAACGTCAGGCAACTTAGGCATATCTTCGATACCGCCTAAGAAACGTTCCAACTTGTCTTGAGACTTCTTCAGTAAAGAAACTTCCTTCTTAGGAAGAACATCAAACGTACCGTCAGTCGCCATCTTCTTCAATGACTTCAGACGCTTGATCCGCGTTTGGATGGTTTCCCAGTTAGTCAAGGTCCCACCTAACCAACGATGGTTAACGTAGTATTGACCCGCACGGGTAGCTTCTTCTTCGATAGAGTCTTGTGCTTGCTTCTTAGTCCCAACAAACAGAACAACGGCGCCCTTAGCAGCTTCGTCCTTCATGTAGTTGTAAGCAACGTCGATCAACTTCACCGTCTTTTGTAAGTCGATGATGTAGATACCGTTACGTTCCGTAAAGATGTATTGCTTCATCTTTGGGTTCCAACGACGGGTTTGGTGACCAAAATGGACACCGGCTTCGAGCAGTTGTTTCATTGAAATAACAGCCATGATAAAATGCCTCCAAATAGTTTTTGATTTCCTCCCCCACGCTCAATTGACTAGAGAACTCGCAAGCGAGCACCCCTCCGGTCATCACGCGAGGTGTGAATTGGCGCATACGCACCGAAAGTTATTATACAAAACTGACCAGCTAAACACAAGCTAAATCCCTAAATTTTTCGATAAAATTGGCTTTCCCAGTAGAGTATGGTAAACTGCTTAGGTCACAAATGAGGAGGAACCAGCATGATAAAAGCGGTCGTCTTCGATGTCGATGACACGCTCTATGACCAAAAGGCCCCCTTCACGGCAGCATTAGCACCCTTACTCAAGTTGCCTGAAGCCGCGGACCTCAGTTTGGCCTTTCAAACTTACCGGCAACAAAGCGCCGCAGCTTATGAACAAGTTGCTGCCGGTATTTGGTCTCACGAAGAAATGGCTGTCAAACGGCTAAACGCCGCTTTACGGAGTCAAAACTTACCCTCGGTGACAACCGAGATAGCCTTAGCTTTCCAAAAAGCTTACTGTACTGGCCTACAGAAAATCAAACTCTTTCCTGGACTAGCCAATGCTTTGGATCAGCTTAAGGAACATTACAAATTAGGCATCATTACCAATGGTAAAACGCAACACCAATTGGCAAAAGTGATGCAATTAGAGATGCACCGGTGGGTTGACCGCGATGCCATCATGACCTCTGAAGAAACCGGATTGGCTAAACCTGATCCACAAATCTTCACACTCATGAATCGTCGGCTAAACCTCCGTGCTAGTGAAGTTGTCTACATTGGTGACTGCTACAGCATGGACGTTCGTGCCGCAAAGAAGGCTGGCTGGCAAGCATTTTGGTTCAACCACCGTAACCAAGAAACACCCGATGGTGACTGGATTCCAGATCAGACCGTAGGCGATTCCTTTGAGTTACAGGACTTGCTCCTTGCTTTGACCGCCATCGCCGAAGCCTAACCAGCATCTAAGCGCGAGAATGGGCCATAAGTTTGCGAGTATTAACCGAATAGCAAAAATCATGCCCGTTTCTGGTATAATTTTTGCTATCCGGTTAAGCACAACAAACTGCCTTATGTCCCACGTTTTGGCACCATAGTGGCGTAAATAAAAGTTGCTCCTTTCAGAATCTAATGACTCTGAAAGGAGCAACTTTTTGAGTTATGTCCCAGGCTTGTTGGATATCATACTTCAGTTTAGACATTCCATTGTGATCAGCATAAACCTCAGGCAGGCCTTCTGTCTTTACATCCCGTCCTCATTCATCCCGGCTTGCATATACACCCATCTCCAGAAGATCAGCAAGATGTCACTGTACTTTGTTCACCACCGACCAAAAATTTTGGAACGACCACCCGCAACATTTCCTCATCAAAAGGGCAGTGACGTCTCCTATTTGGAAACCACCACTGCTCTTTTTTAGTTAAAATGTAACTTCATTTTCTGCCTGACCAGTTTCAATCAGTTGCTTATTATTGTTCAAAGCATACTGAACCATGTTCTTAACAGCTGTCTTCGTGTAAAAGGCGATGTGCGGCGTAACCAACACGTTTTCCCGTTTCATTAGATTCTTCAGTCGTTCGTCTGGAATGGCATCGAAACTGCCAAAATCCGTATTGAAGATTCCAACTTCGTCCTCGTACACGTCCAGTGCGGCACCGGCAACCTTGCCACTGTCCAGTGCCCGAATCAACGCATCCGTATCGATCAAAGCGCCCCGGGCCGGGTTCAAGATCCACACGCGATCCTTCATCTTCGCAAAGGCCGCGTCATTAAGCATTTTGTTATTGTCCTTAGTTGCCGGCGCGTGTAAGGAGATCACATCGGCTTGAGCGTACAATTCGTCTAACGTATCCACGTAGATGCCCTGCTTTTCCAGTTCTGGATTGTGAAAAACATCATACGCAATCACTTTTGCACCGAAGCCTTGGTAAATCTTCATCGCCGCGCGGCCAATCCGACCGGTAGCAACGACCCCCACCGTCATTTTGTTCAGTTCATCGGCAATATCCGGTGCCCAGGTTAGGTCCCCGTTAGCTTGCTTTCGATCAAACGTTGGTGTCCGCCGCAGTAACCGCATCAGTTGCGTGACGGTCAATTCGGCAATGGCCTCTGGTGAATAGGCCGGCACGTTGGTGACCTTGAAGCCGTTACGTTTGATGGCATCTGCGTCCACGTTATCGACCCCCACGTTACGCAGAGAGAGGTTGGTGACCCCATTCTCAGCTAAGCGATCGAGAACGGTTGCCGTGTAAGGCTTCTGCTGATAAACGACAGCGCCATCATATCCCTTTGCTAGGTCAACGGTCTGTTCATCTAAGAGTTCTTTAACGACCTTAACCGCGATGCCTTGCTGCTGTGACCACTGTTCTAAGTAAGGCTGTTCATCGTCTCGAATTCCATAGGCAATAATTTTCACAATAAGCTCCTCCTTAGGGTGCTGAACTATCTTACCCGGCTATACAATTTCAGTCTACCATAGACATCAGTGTTTGCTTAGTCAAACGCTTACCCACTTATGGAGATACCTCGTTCAGCTAAGAAAGCAAGTTTCTTTGCTCGACTTTGGTGTTTAAAGGCCCATTCGGCATGCAAGGCATCGTGCTTGCTGGTAAATGACTCGCTGTACAAGACCTTCAGTGGGTGATGTACCTTGGTATACTTCGCGCCCTTACCGGCAAGATGGGTCGCAAATCGTTTAGCCACATCGGTTGTAAAACCGCCGTATAACGACTGATCCACACAGAGTAAGACGTAGAAATAGTAAGCTTTAGTGTTCGCCATAGAGCAGCGCCCCCACTTCGGCTGAATACTTCCCACCTTCATCGTAAACAACTAACGGTGCTGGGAAACGCAGGCCCCCGGGCTTTCCATCCTTAATGGCTTCGACTAAAACCATATTGGCTTCCTTCCCAGGCTTCGGGTGCACTAACCGGACGCGTTTAGGTGCCAACCGGTTCGCTGTCATCAGCTCCAGTAGCTGCAATAAACGGTCCGGCCGGTGGACAAAATAGGCCTTCCCGTTCATTTTGAGCAGGCCACTGGTCGTTGCCACGATGGTTGCGAGATCCGTCGTGATTTCGTGACGGGCGATTGCTAAATAAGGGTTCGGGTTCTTCTGACTCTGCGGTAAATCAGCAAAGTATGGCGGATTACAGGTGACCACATCCACGGAATCCTTAGGAATCCACTGATTAACCGTTGCCAAATCCCCTTCATAAACGGTAAGTTGGTCTGCCAAACCATTCAGTGTAACGCTTCGCCGTGCCATGTCAGCTAGTCGTGGTTGGAGTTCAACCTCCGCAATTTTCCCTTTAGTCTGATGACTCATGAACAGGCCAACTGCCCCGTTACCAGCACACAGGTCAACTGTTTGACTGTTGGCGCGCAGTGGTAATTTCGCAAAATTAGCGAGTAATACGGCATCCAGTGAAAACGCGAACACCTCTGGGCTTTGAATAATTTGGATATCTTGACTGTAAAGCTGGTCAATTCTTTCACCGGGCCTTAATGTCGTCACAATCACCACTTCCTTTTCAAATATTTTTCAGATAACTTGCAACCCGGCCACTTTTTTTGCATACTGGATTAAATAGCAACGTTGCGAGAGGAGTGCGACACATGTTTTATTCATTTTTACGTGGCTTGATTCGGGCCATTTTATTTCTGATCAACGGTCGTGCCACTTACTTACATCGTGAAGACCTGCCGGACGGACCTTACGTCTTAGTTGGCCCTCACCGTACGTGGTTTGACCCTGTCTACTTTGCGTTAGCTGCAAGTCCCAGAAAATTTAGCTTCATGGCAAAGGAAGAATTATTCCAGAACCCCATTTTCCGATGGCTGCTCTACCATGTCAATGGTTTTTCGGTAAATCGGGATCATCCAGGACCGTCCGCCATTAAGACGCCCGTCCGACTCTTGCGGCAAGGCGACCTGTCACTGATCATGTTTCCGTCCGGATCACGGCACTCCGCAGAGCTCAAAGGTGGGGCCGCGGTCATTGCAAAAATGGCCGGTGTCCCACTAGTTCCCGCCGTTTATCAAGGTCCACTGACGTTCAAACGCCTATTTTCACACAAACCGGTCACGGTCGCCTTTGGGGTGCCCATTACCATCGACCGCAAGCTAAAACTCAATGAAGAGGGTCAAGCACAAATTGAGAAATTAATGCAGGACTCCTTTGATAAACTCGACAAGGAAATCAATCCCAATTTCCACTATATCGATGTTACCAGTAAAAAGGATTAATTGCTGCCTTTAGACATTTTATCTGAAGGCTCAAAGCTAACCGGTTCCCATTACACTTGCGGTAGTAAGAATTACCACCACTTAACTAGTGGTAATTGCCACGCTACGGCTACCAGGTGAAGCAACGCTGGATATTTTAGTCCCAGTAACGTTGTGACAACAGGCGTAACGGATATTTTAGAACTTGCAACTACTGTATGCAAAGGGCCGCACCGATTATTCCCGCGTTAGGGAGTAACCGATGCGGCCTTTTTGGTTTTGATCGCAGGTTCAAAGTTGATAACTGTCGGTTATATTTACTGTAACCACGATGTTAGCATAACATTAAACATCCTAAACTCTTTTGCACTGATCAGCCACCAAAGTATCTCCCTACAGCAGAATTCTTTGGCAGCCGGAGCGCGTTCACTCTCAGACTAGCTCAAGGCTTACTCTTCGTGGGCGGCATTCTGCAATTGAATCATGTCATAGTAATAGCCATGTTGGGCCATCAGTTCATCGTTCGTCCCGCGTTCAACGATTTTTCCTTGATTCAAGACTAGAATCAAATCGGCGTTTTGAATCGTGGACAGTCGGTGCGCAATGGCAATGGTCGTCCGGTTCTCTTGAATCCGATTCAACCCATTTTGAATCATCGTTTCGGTCTCGGTATCAACATTAGCCGTTGCCTCATCCAAAATCAGAATCTTTGGATCGGTAACCACGGTCCGGGCAAACGTAATTAATTGCCGTTGGCCCGCGGAGTATTCTGTACCCCGTTCCAAAACAGGCGTGGCATAGCCCTTAGGCAACCTCTCAATGAACTCATCGGCCTGAACAAAATGTGCTGCCTGTTGAACCTGATCATCCGAAATGGTTGGGTTGAACATCCGAATGTTGGTCTGGATATCTCCGTAAAAGAGCTGGGGTTCTTGTAGAACTAAGCCCATCTTCGCCCGCAGTTCTTCGGCTGGATATTCCCGAATATCTCGATCATCAATCAAGACCTCGCCGGATTGAAATTCATAGAACCGCATCAGTACGTTAATAGTCGATGTCTTCCCGGATCCCGTTTGACCGACTAAGGCCACCGTTTGACCGGGTTCAGCAACAAACGACACGTCCTTTAACACCGGATGCTCCTGGTCGTAAGCAAACGTCACGTGACGAAATTCAACTTTTCCTTGCGTGATCTCTGCATCTGCTACCGGATGTTGCGCGGGTGCCAATGTCTGGTCATCAACGACCTTTAACACTCGCGACCCGGCAACCATCCCGTTTTGAAAATCACTCAGACTGTCCATCATGTTACTCATAGGACTGTAAAAATTATTGAGGTAAGTAATGAACGCGTAAATAACCCCGGCTGCAACGACCTCGTGTAACCCACGAATTCCAAAGATACTCAAGACAATAACCGTTCCTAACGCGTAAAACAGGTTAATGATTGGGCTTAACAGTAAAGAGTTCGTCCGAATCATGGCCTTACGTGTATCGTAATAGGCCTCATTGGTCTTTTCAAAGTTAGTTGCAGTGCGTTTCTCTTGCCGAAATTCCTGAATTACGCTGATGCCCGTGATGGCTTCGGCAAGTTTCGTGTTCAATTCACTCAAGCGTTCCCGCATCCGTCGATAAACTTTGGAGCTGTAATGCTGGTAATACCAGATGGTTATGGTAAGAAATGGCACCAAAACCAGCGTCCATAATGCCACCGTCATATCAGTCACAGCCATCGCAATAAATGATGAAATAACCGCAAAGATTGCCAACATTAATGTATTCAATAACGCCCAGAAGTTGGAGAACGTCATCGTATCATTCATCAGTCGTGAGAGAATTGACCCCCCCGGCGTTTGGTCGAAGTAACGCATGCCTTTTTTATGAAGCTGACTAAACAATTTACGGCGGACATTTTCAAGCATATACTCGGCACCCATGGTACTCGTGTAGTTCTGCCAGAACTGCATAATAGCTCGTGTCAGCATCCCTAAGAAATATAGGCCGGCAAACATCCACATAATGGCGATTGTTGCGTTGCTGGTCCGTAGGTAGCGGTCCATATACATTTGGAGCAGCCACGGCAAGAAGACGTTGACTGCACTAATTGTGGCCGACAGAATAACTGACACGATAAAGAACCACTTGTAAGGCGCGGCGAACTTAAACAGTCGTCCAATCACCGTGACTTGCTCCTTGGTGGTCATGCTGTGGGCCCACGCTGATTCGTAAGGCTTATCGGCCATTATTGAACACCTCCCTTCACTTGTGTTTCCAGTTGTTGCTGGTTAAACATACGCTGATACCACCCGTGGGCAGCCATCAGTTCATCATGCGTCCCGCGTTCGACCACCTGACCATCATCCAACACGATGATTTCATCGGCATTCATAACGGAACTCAATCGGTGGGCAGAAATGATGGTCGTCTTATTCTCCCGTTCCGCCTTCAAATTCGCTAAAATCTCAGCTTCCGTTTCGGCGTCAACCGCGGACAACGCATCGTCCAAAATCAAGAGTTCTGGATTGATCAACAGGGCTCTGGCAATCGCCAAACGTTGGCGTTGGCCTCCAGACAGCGAAATTCCTTCTTCACCGACTTGCGTGTCGTAACCCGCGGGTAAGTTGTCGATTTGCCCAGCAAGATCACTCTTAGCTGCAGCTGCTTCAACCTCTTTCTTGGTCGCTTCGGGACGCGCAAAACGAATATTTTCAAAAATATCCGTTGAGAACAAGAAACTCTCTTGTGGCACATAACCAATGGCCGGCAAGTAGCTATCTAGTGCATATTCTTTAATGTTGTGACCACCAAAGATGATATCGCCGTCATAGTTGTCGAACTCGCGTAAAATTAATTTCATAATCGTTGATTTCCCAGCGCCAACCCGCCCAACAATTCCCAGCGTATGTCCCGCTGGCAACGTGAAGTCGATTCGTTTAAGACTGGCACCGCCATTGTCTGGATAGTCGAACTGAGAAACGTGATAGTCCAAGGTTCCCTGTGGCCGTTTGGTAATACCATTTGTCTGATCGATGATGTGCGTCTTTTGTTCCAAGAGTTCCATAACCCGATCATAACTGGCGTTCCCACGTTCCATGGTGTTAAAGAGCATTCCCACAGCAAACATCGGCCAAACCATCATTGCCAAATAGCTAATAAACGAGACCAAATTCCCAATCGTAATAACGTTGTGAATCACAAAGAGCCCACCTAAGACGATGGTTGCAACATAGGAAATGGAAATGATCAACGTGATTGATGGATCAAAAAGTGAGTCTAAGCGGTTCACACGCCGGTTGATGTTAATCGTTCGATCCACTTGTGAATCGAAATCTGCCACATCAGCGTCATCCTGACCGAGGGCCTTGATGACTTTAATACCACTAATGCTTTCCTGTGCCTTGTTATTCAACCGTGAAAAGGCCGCCTGTGATTCACCAAAAGCCCGGTGGATCTTTTGACCTAAATACCACGAAATAACGGCTAGAAATGGAAACGGAATGATTGCTAGCAATGTCAACCGCCAGTCAATCAAGGCCATCATGGCAATTAGCGTAGTCCCACCGGTAATGATGGCATCCGCAAACTGCAAGATTCCCCCACCGGCAACCCGTTGAATAGCTTCCAAGTCATTGGTTGCGTGCGCCATCAAGTCACCCGTTCGGTACTTTTGGTAGAAGACCCGGTCCATACGCATGAAATGATTAAACAGCCGGTTTCGCAACAATTGTTCCAGCCGGGCTGCCCCACCCCAGATTGCATTCCGCCAAATGTAACGCGTACCATATTGGGCCAACGCGGCAATCGTGATCAAGCCGAGATCAACAAGCAGTAAGTGTGCCGTCATTGATTGCCCGTGAATGCCATCCACCATGTTACCGATGATTCGCGGGGGAATAATGGCAATTAGGGCCGTTAATAACAAGCCAATAATTCCAGTCAGGTATCGCCGCCATTCAAGTCGGAAATACCACGACAATTTGTGAAAGATACTCACGAACACCCCTCCTAAAATTAGAATATGATTAAAATATAACACAGACTTTTTAATTTTACCGAAATTTAAACAAAATGCAACTAAAAAAACTCGCTCCCAAAGAAATCTGGAAGCGAGTCTGAAAAACTAAGACGATTATTTCTTACGTGATGAAGACGCGTTTTGTTGCATAGCGTTCATCATTTGATGTAATTTCCGTTGGGATGGTTTTTGCCCCATCTGCAACATCATCGCACGTAATTGGTCTTCGTTAATCGGTGGATTGTCTTTCAGGTATTTCTCCATGTACTTGCGTGCGCCATAAAAGCCACCGGCCGCACAAGCTAAGCCGACAACGATGACGATTAAGATCCAGATCCAAGTTGCCAAGACGATTTCCCCTCCTTCATTGAAGTCATTCATTTAACAATTCTACACAAACTTAAGGTAAATTAAAAGCGCGAATCCCGGAAAAAGACGCGCTTCCGTAATTAATTATCCCGCAAACCCTTTTTCCGCTGAATTTCGCGAACCTTTTCGGGGGTAACTTCTTTCCCGTTTTTGTCATAGACCTGCATCATTTCAACCTGACTTTTGAAACTCTCGCGAAAAAGCTTCAAATATTGTTTCCGTAAGTGATCCCGTTCTGCAATCTCATCATCAGTTAAGCCTTCCGCTTTGGCCTTGTGAGCCAGTTCATTGATTCTTGCCAATAGGGTGTCCATTGTTGTTTCTGCCATGAACGATCCTCCTTTAAAGTATTTAATTGCGTTTAATGACGTTACGGGCAGAGCAACCCACATTTTATCGTGTTGCGTGATCACTCTTCCTGAGTGTCAGTAGCTAGGGAGATCTCCCCGCTTTCAAACCACAGTCCATAATATCAGGGTTATTTTCAGAATTCAACTCATTTACCCGAACATCTGTTTGAAAACAACGACAACCTATGCTACACTAAGACTAAACTATACTACGAATGACGAACGAGGTGGCAAAAAGATATGAGCAAAGCTTCTGAAAGTAAACAAATCGCCGTTCTTCGCTTCATTTGGGAACGGGTCAATGAAAAAGGGTATCCCCCAACTGTCCGAGAAATCGGTGAGGCTGTTGCCCTGTCCTCAACTTCTACAGTGCACGGTCACATCGCCCGCCTGACAAAGAAAGGGCTGCTGACTAAGGATCCCACTAAGCCACGGGCACTGGAAATCACACCAGCTGGATTGGAAGAATTAGGCGTCCACGAAAAGCAGACCCAAATTCCTGTTTTGGGCACTGTTACCGCCGGTGAACCCATCTTAGCCGTTCAGGAAGCCACAGATTACTTCCCTGTTCCTCCTGAATTTGATCACGATGAAGATGACCTCTTCATGTTGACGATTCGCGGTGAAAGTATGATTAACATTGGTATCTTAAATGGTGACCAAGTCATTGTTCGTCGGCAACAATCTGCGGACAACGGCGATATCGTTATTGCGATGACCGAGGAGAACGAGGCCACGTGCAAGCGTTTCTTCAAGGAAGCCGATCATTTCCGTCTCCAACCCGAAAACGATACTATGGCACCAATCATTTTGAATCACGTTAGCATCTTAGGTAAAGTCGTTGGCCTATTCCGCGACGACGTTCATTAAGTTCTATAATAAAATAATGAGGGACCAGGAAATCTTCCTGGTCCCTCATTTTTCTGAAATTTTTCTAAATGACTTTACCCTGGTAGTGGCTCTCAGGAAGTGTACTAAAATCGTATGCTGCTAGGGCTTCAGCTTCTCGTAAGTAAGCATGTAACCCTTCAGCAATCATCAGGTTCAAAATGGTGTCTTTTTCATGGAGAATCACAACTGGCTTCTTCAAGTGAAAAGCGTAACCAATCTCAAAAGCCGTGCCAGAATCCACCTGATCATCTACGAAGTCAACTAAAGCAACTACCACGTCGGCCTGCTCAATCTCATGGATATCCATTTGGAAGGTTTGCGTGGCCCATTCGGGCGTGCCGACAGTTAAGCCAGGAATCTCGCCAGCCCGAGGGCTAAAGACATCATCAACCCGCGGATTAGCGGCTAAGGCCTTTTCTACGCGTTCAATTCGGGAAATCTGTTCATCATCAAAAAACGGTCCTGCTAAGTAAACGTTGGTCACACTAATCTCCTCATTTCTCTGTACTGTCCGTAATCACCAAAGCAAAAGTTGCCGGTCTCACTGGATGACCTTATTATACCGGAAAGCTTAACTTTTTTCGATATATTTTTAATTAATATTCGGTTATAAAATGATATTTTAAGCGGTTTCACCTTAATGTGACCTAACGTTCGTTCATTTTATCAATTGGGTCTCTTTAATTTATTCTATAATTGATTCATGCTATACTTATGCAAAGTAATTTGACCATTTTATTGGTCACAAACACATGACATGTGCCCACGGGGAGGGACTTATATGGTTCTTGGTTTTGCTATCATTTGTGGCTTAATCACTATTATTGCTATTTTTTCACTGACACTTGCGATTCAACGGCGAGAGTCTAAGGTCGGCCCTGGGCTGGCATTAGCCATCGCGCTACTTCTTACCGGACTCTCAGTATGGAAGTTACCTTACTGGTCGCACGAATCGACAGCGCCGACCACGAGTCATACCGTAAAAAAGGCAAAACTAGATTCTCAATCTGGCCAAGCTTTTGGCTCCAGTACAATAACTACTGACCGCCGAAGCACCGAAAAAAAGATTCAGCAACAGCTACAATCATCGCTAAAGGCCATGGGCAACGTCAGCTTCGATCATCAATCAAAAACCTATGTGGTCACTGTCACCAACGCGGATCTCAAGAAAACGATTGCGGCCCTGAAGCAGGACCCCAGTCAAGCGAAAAAGGCAAAATGGCCACAATTCGCTAATGGTTTCGCTAAGACCAGTGCCTCGCTGAAAAAGTCGTTAGGTAATGGCTATACCTTTAAGATTCGAGTCGGCGATCAAGCCCCAGTCTTGATCTTTAAGGATGGTTATATCATCAAAAATAGTTTCGAGTAGTGTAGATGAGCTTAAACGGTCAGCGTTTAAGCTCTTTTTAATTGGTTAATAGCTTAAGCTAAAGATTGAAACGATTGAAAGCTAAATTGTTCACATTATTCTTGCAATAATCGTAATTATCATGGCTAGCTACATCCCTGACCGCTACCACTAGATTAGTAAAAATAGCATTGACTGGCGTGCTTTGCTAGTCCCCCATGAACTCAAGTCCCTTGCGCGACCTTAGACTGTATGAAAAACCTAGCATTCTTTCAGCTGGAAGTCTCCCTATCGCAGGCGCCTCCTTGCAGTGATTATGTAATCAAATTTACAGTAATTGGCTTTCCTTCACTACTATTTGATGGCGTTTTCTTACCAGTTCCGATATCAAAGTGATATCATTAAGCTATCAGCAGGGGGCAAGGATTATGGCCAAAGACAAACAAAAGCGTTTTTTACTGCGAATGGACGACAGCCTATTCGAACGCCTATCTAACGCTGCCGACGCCGATGGCCGAAGCATCAACGCCTACATCGTTAAGTTACTCTCCCAGGCTGCTCCACATGGCAACTGGGAGCAGCGCCAGTTGATTGGTCGTTCGTTGTCTGGCAAGGAGCTCGATACCAAATCCGGTCTCGTGTTAGTTGCTGGAATTTACTATCGCTATCTTCTCGAGTCACCTGAGAAGCCCGACCGTACTGCCAGCTATAGCATAACGGAGAGTAATGGTAACATTTTAACGCTCAAGAAAATCTAGGGGGGAATCGGTATGTTCGGAATTAGAATTGTCCGTCAAAATAACGAAGGATTAGTTGAAACGTTGGGAAAGTACAAACGGAGTGTCACTTCCGGGATTCATTTCTATATGCCACTGATTCAAAAGATTCGCACGGTCAGCTTAGCCATGACGCCGTTGGCTCTGCCTAATTACTCCGTGATCACCAAGGATAACGCCGATGTCTCAGCCAGCCTAACGCTCAACTACCATGTCACCAACTCCGTTAAATACCAATATGAAAACACGGATTCCGTGGAATCCATGGCTCAGTTAGTTCGGGGCCACCTGCGAGACATTATTGGTCGAATGGACCTGAATGAAGCTCTGGGGTCAACAGCCAAAATCAACTTGGAACTTGCTACCGCTATCGGAGATTTGACCGACACGTACGGGATAAATGTCGACCGGACCAACATCGATGAATTGACCCCCTCCAAGGCCATTCAATCCGCCATGGATAAACAGCTGACCGCTGACCGTGAACGAATCGCTACTATTGCTCAGGCCGAAGGTGAAGCCAAATCCATCGAGCTAACAACGAAGGCAAAAAATGATGCCTTAATGGCAACGGCGGCCGCTGAAGCCACCGCAACTCGGACCAGAGCTGATGCCGAAAAATACCGCATCGACACGGTCAATTCTAGTTTGGGCAGTGCCCAACCCGGTTTCTTCGAAAATCAATCGATCACAGCTTTCAGCGATTTAGCAAAATCACCGGCCAACGTCGTAGTCATTCCAAATGACCACGTCGCCGACCTTGGTCAGATTCCGGCCATCGGTGCCGCACTGAAAAGTGGCTTCGTAACGCCACCAAAGACTCAGCCTAAAGCTTAAAAAAAGGAGGCCATGACAAAAGTCAAGCCTCCTTTGATGTCTCCAAATTTATATAGCTAAGCCGTGTGACAAAGATTAGTCGGATTCGCTTAACACTGACAACCCTCGTCACGCCCTTTTTTTGAAAGTCTTATTGCTTACGGTACTGACGCTGCTCATGTTGCCGACCTGCCAAATAGTAGGTTGCTTGCTCTGCACCCACCGCAAGTTGCACGTCACGACCGTCGTTACTGAGTTGGGCAGCATAGATTTGCTCGTACTCCGCTACCGAGACCCGTTGCCGATCAGCCAATTGTTGAGCCAACCGTTCTTCGACAAAGCCGTCACGAAAATTGGGCTGCAACACACCGCTGAAAAATTCACCCTCGGCGCCGGACCCGTAGCTGAAGAACCCGATTCGCTCGTTGCCAATCAGTTGACCATGTCGAAGTAATGATAGCAAACTCAGATAAAGTGAACCCGTGTACAAGTTACCCACATTGCGATTATCCTCTTGACTGGCCTCAAAGGCGGCTGTCAGTGTTGTCTGTTGCTCAGGCGTTGCTTCTGGCAGAATTTGGCGCAGACCTTTTCGGCCCATTTTAGTAAAGGGCAAATGAAAAGCAAATGCTGCAAAATCTTTGATGGATCGCTGTGTCTGTTGTTGATAGTCTGCCCAGACTGTTTTAAAAAAGTTCAAATAAACGTTGGTCGAATATTTCCCATCAACTAGTGCCTCGGTCCGGTAAGTTGGTCGCCAGAAGTCCATAACATCTGCCGTGTGATAACTACTGACGTCGTCCAACGCCAAGATGGTTGGGTCAGCCGTTACTAACATGGCTATAGCGCCGCCCCCCTGTGTGACCTCGCCAGCCGTGCGCAAGCCATACCGCGCAATATCTGCACCAATAACCAGCACCTTCCCCTGGGGATGCACGCGTACATAGTCAGCTGCTAATTGCAAACCTGCCGTGGCCCCGTAACAGGCCTGTTTCAACTCAATGGCTCGCGTATTTTGCGGTAAGTCTAACAAGTGGGCTAGATAAACAGCAGCGGCCTTGGAGTTGTCGATCCCGGATTCGGTACCGAACAATACCATGCCAATTTCTGCCTTGAGAGCCGGTGTCAAGATCTGTTCAGCCGCGTTCGCCGCCATAGTGACGACATCTTGAGTTGGCGGGATTACGGCCTGCTTCGATTGTCCAATTCCAATTAAATATTTATTTGGATCTTCGCCTCGTGCGCTAGCAAGCTCTGCCATGTCGACATACATGCCAGGCGTGTAAAATCCAATCTTATCAATTCCAACTACCGTCATGACCTAATTCCTCCTGTAGGTTTCTGGTTAAAAATTCTACGCTAACCATACCATTTCAACCAGGTTTCTAGCAAATCTGCCCAGTTGTATACTACAATTTATCTTGTAAAAAAAAGAAGAGAAAACTTTCCCCTTCCCTTTTTGCCTATTACAATTCTCCCTCTTGTAACTGTTTGAGGGTCGTCTTTAATTTTTGCTGGACGGCTGGGTCAACCGTTGGGTAAGCCGGTTTCAAATCTTGTAGCCGTTTAACTAAAATATTGGAGACAATTAGGCGAGCCACGCCTTTATCATCTGCTGGAATCAGGTACCACGGCTGTTTCTTAGTCGCCGTGTTTTCCAGCATCTGCGTATAAGCACGTTGATAGTCTTGCCAAAAGGCTCGTTCTTGCATATCACTGGGTGAGAATTTCCAGTTCTTACTTGGTACTTCGATTCGGCGCTCAAACCGACGGGTCTGCTCTTCAAGCGACAGATGTAAGAAAAACTTGATGGTAATGAACCCTTGATGTCGTAAGTATTTTTCAAAATGGCGGAGGTCATGGTACCGTTTATCAAAGAAGGCATCGTTGACATCGTCAAGTGTCTTCACACCGGGTAAATTCTGACGCAATAACATTTCCGGATGCACACGGCTGATCAGCACGTCTTCGTACTGAGATCGATTGAAGATACGAATTTGACCCCGTTGTGGTAAAGCTTGATTGATTCGCCAAAGAAAGTCATGATCCAATTGTAGATGCGTTGGCTGTTTAAAACTAACGACGCTGGTACCAGATGGATTGAGGCCACTAAAGACATGGCGGATCAGTCCATCTTTGCCGGCGGTATCCATCCCCTGCAGAATAATAACGATGCCGTTTTGCTGTTGAGAATATAATTTTGCCTGCAAATCGCTCAGAGTCGCAACATTTGCCTCTAACGCGGTCGTAATTACGGCCTGTTCTGGAACACGACTGACTCGAGTCGCAAGTTGACTGAGATCAACTGGTGACTCTCCCGTGTAACGATAACTGCTTTCAGTACTCATGCGCATCATCTCCTATGCCTTAAAGATAGCACGCTTTTTCCCACTCGTCCCTTGATTTATCAAAAAAGTTCTAAGGGATTTGATTTTCCCGTAGCAAAATCTTAGCGTTCCCTCCCGTTGCTTGCTATACTAGGAATGTAACCACTTACGAAGTTGACGAAGGAGTTTCGAAAGATGAAGAAAATTACCGCTTATTTCGTGCGTCACGGTCAGACGATGTTGAATCACTACAACAAGGTTCAGGGCTGGATCGACTCACCATTGACTGAAAAGGGTCGTGCAGATGCCAAGCGCGCCGGTGAACAGCTTAAAAACATTCCGTTTGCCGCCGCTTACAGCAGCGACTCCGGTCGGGCCATTGAAACTGCCAGCATTGCGCTCCACGAAAATCCAGAAAATATGAACATCGTATCCTATCAGTACCCCGAATTCCGGGAACAGTGTCATGGTTATTTTGAGGGCAACGACTTAAACCAGATGTGGCAATTCGTTGGTGCCCAGGTCAAATTAACTTCAGAATCCGACGTCCTTAAAACTTATGGCCTGGAAAAAGCCCGTGACCTGATCCATCAAGCCGACCTGTACGGTGAAGCCGAAAGTAACGACATGTTCTGGAAACGTCTTGACCGCGGCTTTGACAAACTACGAGCCAATGCCAAAGATGGCGATCAGGTGCTGGTCGTTTCTCACGGAATGACGATTCGGTCCATCGTTGACCGTTATGCGCCTGAACTGGATGAAGGTATTGCCACCATCAATGGAAGTATTACCAAACTCGAAATTACTGATGATAATATTCACGTCGACTTTTTCAATAAAATTGATTTTCAATCCTAATTTTCTAAGGAGGACACCATCATGAAAAATATTCATCGCTCCGCCACAAATCGTATTTTTGCTGGTGTTATTGGCGGCCTAGCTGAACATTTTGACTGGAACGTGGGCATTGCTCGGGTCCTGTTCGTCGTGCTTGCCATCACCCCCGCCTTTCCAGGAATCATTGCCTACCTGATTCTATGGATGATTATGGGTGATCCTGCTTAACAATATTCGTGAACATCAACCGATAAACTCGATTGGTGTTTTTTTAATAATTTAATTGACGTTAGAAACCGTTTAATCTACAATTTAAGGTAGCAACTTGTTATGCATTGAACAACAGGTCCTTGATTTACGATTTACCCAAAAATCACAAGGAGGTTTCACTCATGGCAAATTCAGAAAAGACTTTAGTATTGGTAAAACCGGACGGGGTTGCAGAAGGTCACGTTGGCGAGATTATTTCACGGTTCGAAAGTAAGCGCTATCAAATTGTAGCTTTAAAGGTGATCAACGCAACTTCAGCCCAATTAGATCAACATTACAGGTACCAAGCAGAGATGCCATACTACGAGGAAATCAAGACGTACATGATGGAGGGTCCCATGGTCGCCATCATTGTCAGTGGGACAGATGTCGTTAAGGCCGTCCACAACCTCGCAGGCAAAACACACCCGAACGACGCGCAACCTGGTACCATCCGCGGTGACTTCGCTCACGACTATCCAGATGGCATTCTCCGCAACATCGTGCACACCTCAGATAGCAGAGAAAATGCGCACCACGAAATTGCGATTTGGTTCCCAGAGTTGGCAGTAGCGGCCCACCAAAAGATTGCAGTCTCTTCCAAAAAGTAAATAACTTGTAAATAATGAGCCACCAGTCAAATTTGATTGGTGGTTTTTTAGTGAAATTTGCTATAATCAAAGCAAAGGTGGTGAATACGAATGAGTTTTCCAGACGATATTTATGAGGCTTCCGCTTACGAATGGCTCAAGCAACAGGATTTGACGGACAAGACACCTGCTGAGGTTTCTAAAGCACTAGCTGAAGCAATTAAGCAGGCTAAGGGTATTTCAAAGTCTAGTGAGAGCCCTTGGACAAAGTAACATTCTAATCACCGTGGCTGGCTCAGACGAACAATTTAAGATCAAGGAAACCCAAAAATATGAGTTTCGATAGGTCAGATCAATAACTCACTTTTTGTCCTCATCAGCATTTCTTTCCTGTTTTTGACTTGCATTTATAGTTATTATTGGTAGAATAAATAGAGTAGTCATTTGGAGAGTTGGCAGAGTGGTAATGCAACGGACTCGAAATCCGTCGAACCGGCTAATACCGGCGCGCAGGTTCAAATCCTGTACTCTCCTTTTTAGAGTTCGCTAGAAGAATAATAAAAATAGGAATCCCGTTAAATCAACGTTTAGCGAGATTCCTATTTTTTAATATTGGTATAAAATCAAAAGACTGTGCACACATTTTGCACAAAAAAAACCACTCTACCCGTCGTACATACTGGATAGAATGACTTTAATTGATTTTTACTGTCTGCTTTATGAAAACATGACTTCCTTGTTTTACCCAGAAGTCGACCTAGCACAGGCAAACAAGATTAAATTGTGGCATACATGAGTCAGTTACTTCAATTTAAATAATCCGTTGTACAAAATCTTCCGGCCGAAATGGATCAATCCAGATTGGTTCACTATCCATCAGTGCCAGTGGCATTATATTTGTACTATCTAATTTTGCTGCTAAGACTTGCTTATCTTCTTTTCGAGCCGTTAAAATTTCCCAATCCGTCCATTCCGACTGCCACGTTCCACGGCTAATCACAATCAAAACTTGATGAGACCGCTTAATTTCTCGATGAATTTCTCGACGGAGACGCCCCGACTGACGAGTGTTAAACTTAACTGGTGGCTGCTGCTCATGGAAACTGATAGTTGGAAACTCCCACTCCCGCTGTGCCCACTCCTGGAGCTGAACCTGAAACGAACGGGCTAGCGGGTCAGCAGACTGATAACTAATAAAAAGATCGCTCATGTGTCAAACTCCTCTCTGATTTAAGTTAGTCTTAGTGTAGACCCTTAATAAGACAAAGCCATTACAAACAGATTTATTTCTTATGAACACTATATAACTATGCTAATATAGCGAGACTAATGATGCTTTGCTCCCTTCTACTATCTACTCAGCCGCTAACCAATAAACCCATTTCACCTCACGAAAGTCCTGTTTATTAGTTTCAAAATCGGCTCATTCTTTGAGGCACGTTAAGATAGTTGCAAGCACATTCTGTAATCGGTTACACTAAACCTAGTATAATCCTAAAGAAGGTTAGACACATGGATTTTATTGACTTAGCACCCATTACATTACAGCATACCCCCTTAGGTACCCGACAGCAGACACCGAAGCTCCACGACTGGCAACTCGATTGGGAGACGTTAGCCGCCCTCATCCACGATAACCATGACGTCATCGCAGTCGTTCAAGCCGGGCTAGCCGAGGACTGGCTCAACACTCAGGGCACCATTTGGGACGACCAACTTGGCTATTATCGCTATCCTAATGACAATCGTGAGCCTGATGACACCGTCTTCTGGGCCGCCTCGACCTGGGCAACGCCCACCATACTTGTTACCTTTCACAATGAACTAGCCAAATCATTTGCCTGTTACAAGAACGGACGGGACCCCGATTTTCACTACCTTGGTCATCGTCCTTAACCCACTCGCTAATGCCAACTAATTTTTCCATGATGAAGGAAGGTCGTTATTTTGCGTATCATTCTCCTAGGCATCGTCGCCGTTGCCTTAATAATTGCACTCTACAGCTACTATCTCTCGCGTAAGGGCCAGTGACGTATGCCTTAGATTACAGCCTAACTGGTTGTAATCTTTTTTGTCCCTATAGGCATATTGATTGCGCGTTTCACTAAATTCAGGCATAATTCAGTCATTAACTAATTAATATAATTGGTTAATAATTATGGAGGTGTTGCCATGGACGTTACCGATTCCACCGGTGCCTCTCACTTTTTTCAGCTTCACGTTGTCCGTCCCTGACGATCCAGTCCGCTTGGGTCGCCCGCCACCATTACGATTATCATGACTTGGTCGACCATCCTCGGTGAGGACCCTCATCCTCACTGCCTCGACCACTCACAGTTAACATGATTTATCCCCCCGAAAGCACGTACAACTTAATTGTCTGAAACAGAGTGATCCCGGTCACTCTGTTTTTTCGTGGACTCCCCTTTTCAAAATGTAGCTTACCAGCCTATAATGAGGTATTGACTTATTTAGGAGGACTTTCTTTTGACCGACACACAACCCCACCGTCAGTGGTTTCTCTTTAGCATGATGATGATTGCGGCGAACCTACGTCTGCCCATCACCTTCATTCCCCCACTATTGACGCACATTGAAAAAACGTTTGCCCTAACCAGCTCCATGGCTGGTCTGCTCACGTCGATTCCCCTCATCACCTTTGCCATCTTCTCACCGATCATCGTTCGGTTAGCTCAGCATTGGGGAAATGAGTTGACCGTTTTTCTTCTCTTCATCCTTCTGATCGTCGGTAGCTACCTGCGGATCATCCCCACGGTACCAGCTCTGTTCGTTGGCACTTTTCTTATCGGGATCGGGATCGACAGCGGCAACGTCCTCGTGCCCGCACTTATCAAAGAGCACATGGCGACCAATTTACGGCTCGGCACTAGCCTATACACACTATCCATGCTGCTTATAGGTGCGCTTGGAACGGCACTTTCCGGCCTATTGATTTCACACATCAGTCTCGGCGTGACTATGGGTATTCTTTCCATTCCGAGCGTTCTGGCCTTGTTGACATGGATTCCCAATTTGAAATTAAAACGACAAGCAGCACTAACCACCCAGAAGGTCCAAGTTCACCACTACCAAAGCGTTTGGCATCAATCTCTAGGCTGGCTGATCACCCTTTTCTTTGGCTTTCAGTCGCTTGTGTACTACGCGCTTATTACCTGGTTACCCAGCATTCTGGTAACCCATGGCGTCTCGCCATTAAGCGCTAGTAATCTGCTCACCTTACTTCAGCTCAGCGGACTACCCTTGTCGTTTATGGTATCCTATCTCTTCAGCAAAAAACACGGTGTCACCATTCTCCTGGGTGTCATGACGTTAGGCTACGTCGTGGCCCCGCTGACCTTCATCCTGCCGATCCACTCACTATTTTTCTTAACCACCATGTGTGTGATCGCCGGTATGGGCGCTGGTATTGCCTTTAACCTAGCCATTCTCTTCTTTACGGAAAAAACGACGAACCCATCCCAAACGGCTGCCATCTCCGGTATGGCGCAGTCAGCTGGTTATCTACTGGCTGCAGTGGGCCCCATTCTCTTCGGGTATCTCCAGCAGTTTATGCACTCCTGGACGCTGGTCATCTGGTTATTGGCCTTATTCGCAGTCGGTCTGACCCTCACCGGCTTTGTGATTCAACGGCATGGCATGATTGCTGAATAAGATAGCCACCATAACTTTCCAAAATATTTGGTACATAACGCTAATTTTCGTACAGTGTCATTCATTCGCTAAAATCAGCTCTCTTTTCGCCTTAAATGAATTAAAATCTACACTAATCTTTGTACTAGCCTTGTATTTTTCAGTCTCACAACCGTTTAGTCGTCTGTGAGGCTTCGGAGAATACGGGTTTTTTGCATATTTGATGAATTATGGACTCGTGACAAAACTAACCGAGTGCATTTATTGAACAAATCCTGCCACGGCGTCTACCATTTAGGTTAAACTAAAGAAGGCTTCAAAGCACCAGTTATGCCTGCTTTAGCAGCAATACTGAAATCCGGTCAACACCTTACCCGACCAGCAGATATAGACTGGAAACGTTCTCCACAGCAACAGGCGGGCGGCCATTGCCACTCATTTAGCAGCACCAGGCCCCCACGGTTGCAAGAATATTTTGCTTGCTTTAGAGTTAGGCTTAATCCAACGAATACTTTAGGTGGTGATCATAATGGTTAACCAACAATTTAATTTTAAAAAACAATCCCAGCAGGATAAGCAGCGGGCTCATGCCGTTAAATTAGACCTCCTAGAACGCTACCAACAACGTGAACAGCAGTTTCAACCTACTATTCAAATTCAGCCTGAAGACCAATCTGACGCCACTGTTGCGTTAAAATCCGAAGTTCGTCACCTACGCCACCAATTGCAGAAGGAGCAGGCCAATAATCGAGCACTTGCACTCCGAGAAAAATTACGGACCACTCAGCAATCGCAACAACAACTAAAAAAAGCTAATCGGAGGCTAACCCAGCAAAATCAAGCACTCTCTCAGGAAAATACTGACATCACGCAACAGAACCAAAGGCTTCAAATCGCTGCCGCTACCAGTCAGCGACAGCTCAACTACGTCCAAACCTACCTCATTCAAGCTGGAAACCTGTTACATACGGCCGAGACCCGTCTCCAAACCATTCAGCAACTTCGACAACAACCACATCTCCAGCCATTGTCTCATAAACAACGCAAAAAACTCGCCCAGCTTCCGGCCGAAAAGGCCCGTGCGAACGCCGCCGAAAAACACCAGCATGTGCTTAAAAATAAGGTTGCCTCACTTAATCAAGATCTCACTGCTAGTCGAGAAACAATCCGTGAGTTAAACCGTCAAATTGATTTTCTTCGCAATGAATCGCCACAAAATCTAAAATACCACTTAGACGCCCTACTGAACGCCAAGGATTTTCAACAAATTCGTTGGCTCCCCGATTTTGCCAAACGTTACCGTCAACTCCGGCTCAACGAATTAGTCATTCGGCAAGAAAACCAAACCTATGGCTATTTCATCAAAGTTAATACCCACGTCGCCTTCAAGACGATCGACGATCAAATTTTCTCTAATTACGACTTGGATTACGGTTCAGAGCCACGTTTGGATGTCATTTACGCCGGCATTCTGACAGGAAATAAGGGGGTGTTGCTCACCCAGATGTATCGTGAAGTAACGCCCCACGACCTGACCCGTGACAAACTTCGACGGCTACACCAACATACCCAGCGAGCCCATCCCATGCACTTCACAAGCTGGTTACCAGTCGATGGCAAGGCTATCTTGAACGGTAAACGGATTCTGATTGTAACCTGGCAACAAACGCAGACACTAAATCAAGCCTTTCACTCATTTGGCGCCTCACCGACCATCGTGAACAATCACGAAAAAAGTATCTCCTGGATCACTCAACAAGCAATTGGCCAACAGACAGACCTTACCTTTCTCATGAGTGAAGGTCTGTCCCACGCCGTACTGAAAACGTTGACCAAAGGTGAGATTAATTCACGCCCCGACATTCGGTTAGTCTATCATCAGTCGCCTGCCGATATTATCAATCAGGCCTATCAATACTTTAAAAATCTAGAACGGCAGAAAAAACTCTAAATAAATACATGTTGTTTCTTGATCTTCAAGCAAATAGAAACCTGTCGTTCGCCTACCAGCCTAAATTTGCACGGAAAATCCATGTCCTAAGCTGAAGATCCCCACAACGACCAGAATTTTCTCATAATCTTAAGTTGTCACGCAAATCAAAAAAGCGATTGTCTCCCCTGGCCGTTTACCGGACAAAAGAGACAATCGCTTTTTTTTAATATTTCATCAAACTAAAGATGTCGTAACCCTTCAGCTTGTCGCGACCATGTAAATCACTTAGTTCAATTAAGAAGGCCGTTCCAACAACGATACCACCCAAGTCTTCAACTAACTGAATCGTGGCACCAATGGTTCCCCCCGTTGCGAGTAGGTCATCTGTCACCAAGACCTTTTGGCCCGGCTTGATGGCATCCTTGTGCATGTAAAGTGCAGAAGTTCCGTACTCCAAGTCGTAGGTCGCCTTGACTGTTTCGCGAGGGAGCTTCCCTTGCTTCCGGGCTGGCGCAAACCCAATTCCCATATCATAAGCAACCGGACAGCCAACGATGAAGCCCCGAGCTTCCGGACCAACAACCATTTCAACGCCCTTTCCCTTCGCATACGTGACGATTTCGTCAGTCGCATCATGAAAGGCTTGGCCATCAGCCATTAATGGAGAGATATCTCTGAACATGATTCCCTTTTCGGGGTAGTCCGGGACGCTTGCAATGTATTTCGTAAAATCAGTTGCCATAAGTTTAAGTAGCTCCTTTATATTAGTTCAATGGGGCATGCAGACGCTGAATCAACTCTGCGGACGAACAGAACAAGAGGTCCTGTTCCGTCTGCATCTGCTGTTGTCGTAGTTGGTAACTCGGTGCTGTAGAAAGTTCCTTACGCTCCGGGTGCGCCACACCGTTCATCACCCCACGCGCGATTGTGATAAAACCACACTCGAAGAAAACCTGAATCATGAACACTAATTGCGTTCGTGGAATTTGCAAAAAGGTTGCGAGTTGCGTCAGCTGGTGTCCCACATCGACTTGTTGATGTGTAGCAACGAACTTAAACAGTTTAGCATATTGCGCGCGAGTTGGCATCCCTAATTGCGAAAGACTTTCTTTCTTATAGAGATAGGCCGTCACTTTCTGCGGTTGTAATTGCTGTAAAACGGCGGTCAGATCTCCGGTCGTATCCGGGCAATCCACAATAAACAGTGGCGTTTCCGCGTGCAGTGGGGGTAACGCCGCACCATCATAAACTAGTGCCGTTGCCGTTACGGGTAATTGCTGAACTAACTGTTGATAAATTTTTTGATGGAAAAAGACGTACGTTCCAGGTTGGCTAAACATCGCTTGATGTAATTGTACTGTTCTGGCATCTGTGACTGGCTCTTCCACCAAACGCAGATCTTTAACCATCAATTGCAGGGAATGCCGACCCTGCCAAACGTTATCTTCGATGGCTCCCAACACGGCTACTTGATTCGGTGCCGCTGTTAGCTGGGACGCAAACTTTCCCGCACCAAACTGAATGGCATTTAAGCTATGACCATCCTCTTGGAGTTGAAATTTCAAATGGCTATGGTCCTGCCCAATCGTCTTCACCTGAGCCATCGTGGCCGTTTCAAACGCAAACAGCGGTTGCACGTTGTCCGTCCCAAACGGTGCTAACTTGACCAACTCCTGATAAAGTTTTGTCGTCATGGCACCCACTTTCAAAGAAGCCGCTACCGGCAACTCATTGGGACCACTCTCTGTCAATTTCTGAGCAATTGCTTCTTGGTCCATAGCTGTCGCTAAGACGTCTAATTGGTCTGCTGGCGCTGTTAAACCAACGGCCATGTGATGGCCCCCAAAAGCCGTCATTAGGTCTCTATGACCATCTAAAGCAGTAAATAGATTAAACGCATCGACACTTCGACCGGATCCCTTAGCCCGGCCATCCCCATCTATGTTCATTACCAAGGTTGGTTTACCAGTCGCTTCCACGACCTTGCTGGCAACGATGCCCAAGACGCCTTCGTGCCAATTCCGGCCACTAATAATTAGAGTTGGCCGATCCTTGTGTTGGTCGTCCATTGCTTGGGTCAATGCCGCCGTACTGATCTGCTGGACCAGCTCTTGTCGTTGACGATTTTTTTGTTCCGTTTGTTGCGCCAATTCGGTTGCCCGGCTGTCATCAACAGTCGTCAATAACTCAACAGCTGGACTAGCATCGTCTAGTCGACCCAGTGCATTAAGCCGCGGTGCAATACCGAAACCAATCGATTGCTCCGTCAGTTCGCCGGGTTTAATTCCGGCACCCGCCATCAGTGAACGCAGTCCGGGCCGTTCGTCTTGCTTCAACAGTTGTAAGCCAAAGTAAACCAATACTCGGTTCTCATCCACCAGTGGCACCAGATCAGCAACTGTTCCAATGGCAGCTAAGTCTAAAACATCTTGCGGAATCTCTTCACGCAAGGCTTGAGCGACCTTAAACGCCACTCCAGCGCCTGATAAACCCCCGAAAGGATATTCGGCTCCTGGGTATCTTGGATGGATAATAGCGTACGCAGCGGGCAATTCTTGCGGTAATTCATGGTGATCCGTGACAACCACGTCCACACCAGCCGCATTAGCTGCTGTAATGGCCTCATTCCCCGATACCCCATTATCTACGGTCACAAATAATTGGGTGCCGGCCGCAATCAGCTTCTGAAAAGCAGTAACATTTGGTCCGTACCCATCACTAAACCGGTTAGGAATGTAATAGTTGACCTTCGCTCCCATTTCGTTCAGCGTTTCGTACAAAATAGACGTGCTGGTCACACCATCGGCATCGTAGTCTCCGTAAATTGTTATCTGCTGGTCGGCACCGATAGCTTCTTCGATTCGTGCCACCCCTTTGTCCATATCATGTAACAGACTGGGGTCATGCAACTGCTCCGGACCGGGATTCAAAAAGGCGGTCACGGCCTCTTCAGTGCGAACGCCTCGGTTCCACAGAATCTGGGCAACAATTGGTGAAATTCCCGTCGTGTGAGCTACCTGCTGAGCTTCAGCTGACGGCTGGTCAACGTTTTTAATGTTCCATTGATATTGTGCAGCAATCACCAGCAAACCATCCTCTCTAAAATGATTGAAGAGCGGTACGTCATGTGCCACTCTCCTAGTTCTACATCCTATTTAGCTGTTAATTTACTCTGGAGATCGGCAACCTGGGCCTCCAGCTCCTGAATCCGCTTTGCCTGTTGGCCGCCCTGTTGCTTTGAATTCGAATTCTGTAAACGTTTTGTCAGCCGGTCAATTTCCGCGTTGCGTTTCTGTAACTGCTCATCACTGGTTCTTTCCAGTTCCTTATAGGCCTGATTGTGCCGAAAAGTCGTAATCGTTGAAAATAAGATCATGAGAACGGCCCCAATCAGGATGGAGACTAATAACAATAAAATCAACGGCCAGCGCACCGTCGTAAAGCCAAATGAGACTGGCACACTCTCCACATTTAAGATGGCAAAAACGGCCACCACGATGACTAACAACAAGGTAATCACAATTCGCCATTGATTTTTCATGTTACTTCGCATCCTCTGGAATCATTTTTTGAAACGGAATCGTCACTAAGTCAAAATCCTTCACAACGCGTGTATTCTTGAAAACTTCGCGTGCCTGCTGCTGCAGTTCAACGGCCATTTTCCCCGTATACCGCGCCGAAATATGGTTCAGTAGCAGCATCTTAACGTGCGTACGCTTCGCCAGCTCGGCTGCTTGAATATTAGTTGAATGGTAGTAAGAACGGGCCAACTTGCTTTCCCCCTTAGCAAACGTACTTTCATGAACCAAGACGTCGGCATCTTGCGTCAGCCGAGACGCATTCTGCGTTTGCCGAGTGTCACCTAAGATAGCGACCACACGTCCTTTTTGTGCCGGACCCAAAAAGTCCTGACCATTAACGACTCGACCGTCCGGTAAGGTCACTGTCTGACCAGCCTTCAACTGCCCGTAAACTGGACCCGATGGAATCTGGGCTGCTCGCAATTTTTCAACCTGCAACTCACCAGGATGATCCTTTTCCACGATTCGATAACCAAAGCACTCGATTCGGTGGTCCAGGTGCTGGGCGTAGACTCGAAACTTAGGGTCTTCAAAGATTAGGCCGTCATTCGTAATCTCTTGGTAATGGATCTTATAGGATAACTTGGTCTCAGAGACGCGCAGGCTCACTTCAACGAAGTCCCGAATTCCCTTAGGTCCGTAAATAGTCAGGGGAGCATTGCCCCCTTGAAATGACCGGCTACTCAATAAACCAGGCAAGCCAAAAATATGGTCACCATGCAAATGTGTAATGAAGATTTTGTCGATCTTACGGGGTTTTAATGTCGTCCGTAAAATTTGGTGCTGCGTGGCCTCACCAACATCGAATAACCAGACTGAGTTACGTTCATCTAGTAGACGTAAAGCCGTACTGGTCACATTGCGAAACTTTCCTGGCGAACCGGCGCCCGTTCCTAAAAATTCAATTTCCATATTTTTTCGTTCCTATTCTATAATTAGAGTCCGTCCACTATTTTAGGGGATTTTCATGCAAACCGCAACTAGCATCTTAGCCAACTTACGCATGAATATTGTTAGGGTTCCCCGACAAAGTTCGGTATAATCGAGGTGACTACTTGACTAGGGAGGTTCCGGCATGCGACTCATTGATTTTAATCTTTCGACAATCGACTTACATCCCGCACTAAAACTCTACTGGGAGAGCAACACGACAATGCCCATTACGGACCTACAAATTGTCGCCACCGGCCACCAGTTACGCTTATTATCAGCCGATGGCCCCGCCCTCACGTTGGATCAGTTCCGCACACGTTGCCAACAAGTAGATCCCCAAACCAATCTATTTATGGCCAGTGATACCGAACCATTGCGACTATACGGTTACCGGTTGATTCCTCATAAAATTTTACTCGGCTAAAAGGAGTGTTTTTCATGCGATTATTTAAATTTTCATTAGTTCTGGGACTGAGTCTACTGACCTTAGGCCTCACCGGCTGCCAGTCTAACGCACAAAAGAGTACGGCCAGTTTTAAAGACAGTAGCAGCCAATCCAGCCACTATAAAGCAGCCGACCCAGATGCCGCGGTCACGGCTGCCTCTTCTTCTAAGGAGGCCCAGACGTATCATCCAGACACCGCCCAGACCAGGAGTGCCAGCTACGTGAAGTCTGGCAATCTCACCCGTAATGGCCAATACACCTATGACAAGGTCGGCACCAAGCTCACCTTAAATCAAGTTACCCATCCACAAACCACAATTCGTAGTGGTAAACTGACCTACAAGATCACCACAGTACGGATACTCAAAAATACTGCTGAAACTGCCGCAGCTAAACGGATGGCCGCCCAAGCTCTGAACCTAGCCCATCTCGATAGTCCATACTACACAATTCAAGTTAAGTTTACCATTTATAATCGTGGAAAACAGGCTTTAACCACAGATGGCATCAAAGCTATCCGTTTATCGGCCAACCAACAACTGAACGCCTCTAACCAACTGAGTGACGCCAGTGCTGGGAAGACGATTCCGGCTAACGGCAAGCTCGCGACCTTTGCCACCGGTCTGGCTAGTGAGAAAACCAAACCCAGCTTCAAGAGTATTAAGATTGCCTTTGCCGGGGCCTACGCCAACCAGAAACAACTCGTGAAGCCAACTGCCTGGCTTAAACTGAACCTCTAAATCTTTCTAATTGGCCGATTGCATGTTGCCATACCAACTGCAGATTGGTCAGCAATCGCGGCCAGGGATGCTTCTAGTTACGTCGCTGTTATCAGTTGGTGCCCTTTTCCCGGACACCATCGTGGAACGACCTGAGGGGGGCACACATCTCTCTAGGTGTCCTTTTGAGGGGTTGGGTTGGACGCATGCTAGTCTCGAGAAACACGTGTGTGAGCCTTGCTCCTCCAACCGTCATAAGAGTAACGTGAACGATTTGATTCTCTTCAGGCACATAGAAAAAGACGTTTTCCATTTTGCCAACTGGCAGATTAGAAACGTCTTTTTTCGTCGCATAATTCGATAGTTTTTAAACATCCGATAGTGCTTAAAACATCACAACTCTACTGTATGACAACTATCGACTTCATAGTTTGATCAGGCGAGATCTCTAGTGTCAGTCACTCTAAGCTGGAAGAAACCAGATTACGAAGGTGCTGGTAACTGCCAATTTTGTCAGCTTACAGAATGAGCCGTCGCCGAAGATATATGCCTTTTGGGGCTTTAAAGTGCAGCCCGTCATGGCACGTTCACCATCTCAGCTATAGCAGTTCCAACCATTATTAGCCAGTCCAACAGCCAGATTAAACGCTAAGCCATGTATTCAAAGGTGAAATCGTCGATCTGAACCAGGTCACCGTTCTTGGCACCATGGTCCCGTAAACTATTGTCGATTCCCATACCACGCATCTGCCGCGTAAACCGCAACAGACTCTCATCATGGTTGATATCAGTCATCTTAAACAACTTCAAGAGCTTCTCGCCACCTAAAACCCAAGTACCATTTGCATCCTGTGTAATGGTAAATTCAGGCTCTGGCTTAAAGTCATACTCAGCCTTAGTGGCCACTTCTGGCTGCTTAACTGGAAACTGTGGCGTTGCAGCCAGCATGTCGGCCGTCCGTTGTAGCAAGGGCGTCAATCCTGCATGTGTCAACGCCGATACAGCATAAATTTCTGGCGTTTGCGTCAAAAGTTCATCTTGCTTTAAGTCTTCCTTGAATTGGGCTAAATTATCCGCAGAATCTGGCATATCCATCTTATTAGCCACCACGATTTGGGGCCGTTTGAGGATATCTGGATCGTACGTCATCAATTCTTGATTGATTTTTTCAAAGTCTTCGTAAGGATCACGGCCTTCCAACCCACTCATATCGATCAAGTGGAGAATGACCCGGGTCCGTTCAACGTGCCGTAAGAATTGGAATCCTAATCCAACACCGGTAGCGGCCCCCTCAATCAGTCCAGGCAAATCAGCCATTACAAAGTCACGACCATCTGGCAAACGCACCATCCCTAGATTAGGAACTAACGTCGTGAAATGGTATTCCGCAATCTTAGGCTTGGCACTAGTAACTGTGGCGAGTAATGTTGACTTCCCAACGGATGGGAAACCAACCAGGCCAACATCGGCCAAAACTTTTAATTCCAACCGAATTTCAAATTCCTGTCCTGGTTCCCCATTTTCAGCAATTTCTGGTGCGGGATTCTTAGGGGATGCGAAATGAATGTTACCACGACCACCGCGACCACCATGTGCGATAATGACCGAGTCGTCGGGAGCTACTAAGTCCCCCATGACCTGTTCCGTCTCGGCATTAATGATCGTTGTTCCTTGAGGTACGTTAATAATCGTATCCTCGGCACCGCGACCAGTCATCTGCTTGATACCCCCATTGCCACCGTGCTTGGCCTTAAACTTCCGTTGATACCGGAAATCCATCAGTGTCCGCAAACCTTCATCAACGGCGAAGACGATGTTTCCACCGCGACCACCGTCACCACCAGCTGGTCCACCGTTAGGCACAAATTTTTCACGCCGGAAAGCAACCATTCCGTCGCCACCGTTACCAGCCTTAACGCTAATTTTAACTTGATCTACAAACATATTTTTTATTCCTCGTTTTCTAAACCAGCCTGCGCTGCTTTCTCAATTCGACTCCTGCTAGTATACCGACAAATGGGTGTCACGTCAAAGTTGGGATGGGGTCCGCGGACTTTTGATTTCCGCCGTCTCCGCTGACAACGTAATGTGAACGGTCTGAGCGACCTCTTTGCTAATGCCCAGTCCCCGTAAATCATCGATACTAGCCTCACTGATTTTCTTAGTGGAACCAAATTTACGCAACAGTTTATTCCGCGTCTTGGGACCAACACCGGGAATCAGGTCCAATCGTGAACTCAACGAATGTTTGGAATGAACTTGTCGATGGAAGGTAATCGCAAACCGGTGAACCTCATCTTGAATCCGCTGTACCAGGTAAAATCCCTGACTCTTTGGATCCAATTGAATGTGGTGATCATCCGGACCAAATAACAAGTCAGCCGTCTTATGATGATCATTTTTAACCATCCCAGCAACCGGAATGTGCAGGTCCAGTTCGTCTTCAAGCACTTCCTTGACTGCGTTCATCTGAATATCCCCACCATCCATCAAGATGAGATCTGGCATCTGACCATGTTCCTTCAGCAAACGCGTGTACCGGCGCCGAATAACTTCCAACGTGCTAGCCGTTTCGTCAGCATGGTCGACTGTCCGCAATTTATATTTTCGATATAACTTCTTATTGGGCTGACCATCTATGAAGACTACCATTGCTGAAACCAAATCGGCCCCCTGAATGTGCGAATGGTCAAAAGCTTCGATTTTATGTCCGGGCGCAATTCCCAAAGCATCGGTAATTTCCTGCATGGCACCCGTTGTCTTGCTTTCATCTAGTTCAAGCAGTCGGAATTTTTCCTCCAAAACAAGTCGGGAATTTTTCCCAGCCATTTCAAGCAAATCACGCTTAGTCCCACGTTGTGGCGTCCGCACCGGCACATGCAGAATTTCCTCAATGACATCCCCGTCAATACTACTGGGTACTAGAATTTCCCGCGGCAAAACCGTGTTCTTTCGCTGATAAAATTGAACGATAAAACTAGCCAATTCCTCCTCTGCAGTGTTCACGATTGGAAAGAGACGCTTCTCCCGTTTCATCAACCGGGCCTGCCGAATGAAAAAGACCTGAATCGACAACCAGCCCTTATCCAAGTAGAAATTGAAGATATCCCGCGGTGTACTGTCGTTGGAAATGATCTTTTGTTTTTCAACCGTGGCTTCAATGTAACGAATCTGGTCTCGCAGATCTGCAGCCCGCTCATATTCCATGTCGGCCGCTGCCTTGTTCATCCGGGTCGTCAATTCTTTTTCGGCCCGACCCACGTTTCCATTCAAGAAGGACTTGATCTTACGAATCTGCTTGGCGTACGCCTCTTCTGGAACTTCCTTGAAACAGGCACCCAAGCACTGGCCCATGTGATAGTACAGACATGGGCGGCCTTGAAATCCGGTACATCGCCGTAAAGGATAAACCTTCTGAAGAAAGTGAATCGTTTCTTCAGCCGCATACACGTTGGGATAAGGCCCAAAATAGTATGCCCCATCTTTCTTGATGTTACTGACCAAGATAAGCTGGGGATCACGTTCATTCGTAATCTTAATGTAGGGATATCCCGTTCCCCGCTTAAGCTTGATATTAAAGTAAGGTTGGTGCTTTTGAATCAGCGTAATTTCAAGCAAAAACGCTTCCTTGTCGGTCGACGTAATGATCGTCTCGAAGTCCACAATTTCGCTGACTAATTGCGCAGTCTTCCCAGTATGACTACTTTTAAAGTAAGAGCGGACCCGATTCTTTAAATTCTTTGCCTTCCCCACGTAAATAATCTGGCTGTTAATATTCTTCATGAGGTAACAGCCGGGAAGTCCTGGCAATAATGCCAGCTTATGTTCTAGATACTCTGATGCCAAGGCGCATCCCTCCCGTTTCGTCCAATAAATAGCTTATAAAGTATAAGCCGAATGCGTGTTTGGTGCAAGCAATTCACTCCCTAACCTACTTGAAGCTGCGAGATTGAAAGCCAAAATATTCACCTTACTCTTGTAACCGTAGAAATTGTCACCGCTAAATGAATGGCAACGGCCGCACTCCGGCTCTGATTGTGCATGTCGATTTCAATCACTGAATCTCAAGTGGTTGCTAAAGCTTAAGCGTAATTCAGCAGCGTTTCTAGCAGGCATAAGCTGTGTTGCCTCAAACTAACTATGTCAAGGTAGGTAGCATCCGCCCGGTTTTCAGCCCTTATCTACTGACCGGTAAGGCGATGTTTGAGCGACGTTGTCCAATTTTAGTCTCCATATCGTTGTGATAACCGTCATGATGAGTATTTGGGAACTTTTCAACCTTCAGCTTGAAGCTCAATAGTTGCAAATTTAATCAGCCACCGTTCGAAACCTAGCCGAAAAATGACAAACGACCATAATTCTGCTATGATAATTGCAAACAAGCAAGGAGGTGGCTGAATTGGCACTTAAAGTTAAACGACAAGATGACTTGGACTCCATGTTCGGTAAGTTTGCTCAAATGGACCCCACCGACGTTAAGCGTGACAAGTTTCTCAAGCGTCAAGACGCCCACAAGGACGACAAGCGGCCCAAAGGTCTAACCAAGGAAGACCAGACTAAACTCGACAAAGACCACGCCACAGACTAAACAAAAGGGACTCACGACAACATCGCCGTGGGCCCCTTTTAATTTTTATCGGGTTGGTTGAAATCCATGTGGATAACGCTCGTTCAGTCGCTTAATGTTATCTTGAGCCACCTCATCAAAGTCAATGTCTGCCCACTGGGCGATTTGACTCAGATACCACAACACATCGCCCATTTCCTTGACGAGTGCATCATGATCGAGGTCCTTACCATGAAAGGTATAGCGTTTGACCAGCTCAACGACTTGACCAGATTCACCAGCTAGGCCTAGTGCACAATTCGTTAGAACCTGCTCATTACCGTACAACGTCCGGTTAGCAGCTTTTTGATAATCATTAAATTCCACGTTTATTCCTCCCCAAAGGCTTGTTCTTCGATCCAATTCCAGACGGCATCCTTGCCAATCTTTTTGGGGGCCGAGAACATAATGATGTTGTTGGTGTTCTGCAAGCCCATGGATTTTTTAATTTGGCTAATAGCCTGATTCCACTTACCGCGCGCAATCTTGTCACTCTTAGTTGCAACGATCAACGTTGGTAAGTCATAGTAGGCTAGCCATTGGTACATTTGAATGTCATCCGCAGTCGGCGCGTGACGGGCATCAATTAATGAAACAACACCACGCAGTTGGTCGCGTTGCGTCAGATACGTCTCAATCATTTGGCCCCACTTCTCACGTTCTGACTTGGAAACCTTTGCGTAACCGTAGCCAGGAACATCGACAAAGTAGAGTTGATCCTCTACGTTATAAAAGTTAAGGGTTTGGGTCTTACCTGGTTGACTCGAGGTCCGAGCGTACGAACGTCGATTGATGAGGACATTAGTCAGTGACGACTTCCCCACATTAGACCGCCCAACAAAGGCGATTTCTGGGTACCCCGTCGTTGGATATTGTACGGGGTCAACCGCACTCATGACTAATTCCACGTGATTTACTTCCATTAGTTGTGCCATCCTCTCCAAAATATCTTTCACCATTCTAACACAGAATTTCCAGTGACAGCAGTCTGTTCTTGATTGCTGAACGCTTGGAAAACGGTTCAAAAGCAGTGCATCCGGTCTTTTAGTTGTTTTTAAATTAATTTCTAAAGATGAGGTTGAAGACTCGGTATTTTCGCGGTCTTAAGTTGTCTTCACCCGGTTCCAGCCCACATCTGCCGACCAACTTAGTTGATTGCCCTAAATTGGTCGGATAATCTTAGTGCCTAATCCAAGGCAAACTCGTTTCACTATTATTAGCACTTATACAGCTTACAAACTTATTGCCCTTACCCTACTTTACAAGTTCATTAAAAAAAGACCAGCCACAGCTGATCTTTTCCCGTCACTAAAATTATGACGCCTTTTGATCCTTCAAAACTAATTCTGGTTCGGCATGATCCGTTACCGTTTGAGCGGTAATGATGACCTTCTCCACGTCGTTACGGCTTGGCAAGTCAAACATGATGTCACGCATGACGTCTTCAATGATCGACCGCAACCCCCGGGCACCAGTATTCCGTGAAATTGCTAGTTTAGCCATTTCACGCAGTGCAGCGGGCTGGAATTGAAGTTCCACACCATCCAAAGACAACAGCTTCTCATACTGCTTGACCAAAGCGTTCTTAGGTTCCGTTAAAATCCGAACCAAATCGTTTTCGTCAAGCTTTTCCAAAGCCGTTAAGATTGGCAACCGCCCAATAAATTCAGGAATCAATCCGAACTGCAAAAGGTCCTCTGGGATGATGTGTTGCATCATACTATCACCTGAAGCCAGTACGTTTTGCTCCTTGGTGTCGGCACCAAAACCAATCGTTTGGTCACCCAAACGCCGCTTAACGATGCCGTCAATACCATCAAACGCCCCACCCACGATGAATAAGATGTTGGTAGTATCGATTTGAATAAATTCTTGTTGGGGATGCTTACGACCACCCTGAGGCGGCACGTTAGCAATCGTTCCTTCCAAGATCTTCAAAAGAGCCTGTTGAACCCCTTCACCGGAAACATCACGCGTAATCGAAACGTTTTCGGATTTCTTAGCAATCTTATCGATTTCATCGATGTAGATAATGCCCTTTTCAGCCCGATCAACGTCGTAATCGGCATTTTGTAGGAGCTTCAAAAGAATATTTTCGACGTCTTCACCGACATAGCCGGCTTCAGTTAACGTCGTGGCATCTGCAATGGCAAACGGCACGTTGAGAATCTTTGCCAAGCTTTGCGCCAGGTAAGTCTTCCCAGAACCAGTTGGTCCAATAACGGCGATGTTACTCTTCTGTAACTCAGGACCATCATCGTCAGCCTGTGCCATTTCATTGACCCGCTTGTAGTGATTATAAACCGCAACGGAAAGGGTCCGCTTGGCTTCAGTTTGGCCAATTACATATTGATTAAGTGTTTTAACGATATCGACTGGCTTTGGTACCTCTAAAGTTTCTTGTGTGGCATCTTGGCTGAATTCTTCGTCAATAATTTCCTTACACAGGTCAATACATTCATTACAGATGTAAACACCCGGTCCGGCAACAATCTTTTGAACTTGATCCTGTGACTTACCACAGAATGAACAAGTTACTGAGCCATTCGTTTCGGTGTTTTCAAACAATAAACTCACCCTTTCTCTCCAGGCTTAAGCCTAATTATTTACACATTATTTTGGTCAGTAAACCCATCGAACTAACCAGATTACCTATCAATCGTGTACTATACCACAGTTGACGCCGCGAGAAAATTATTTCGCCTCGGCACCGATAATCCGCACTTCTTTATACGAAAACCGGGACAACAGCCGCCTGTCATCCCGGTCAAGTTGTCGTAAGTTAACGATTACTCGTCGTCTTCGGCATCCTTCTTCTTGTCTTGCTTAGCGGAATCAGCAATCAAGTCAACAGCACTCTTGATAGCGATGTCGTGCTTTAACATGTCATCGGAAAGGGCACTCCGTACGGCGCTTTCTTCCATACCGTATTGGCCAGCTAAATCCTTGACTTCAGCACTAACTTCGTCTTCCGTTGGTTCGATCTTTTCAGCGTCAACAACGGCTTCCAGAACCAGGTTAGTCTTAACCCGCTTTTCAGCACCGTCAGTGAATTGCTTACGCAAGTCGTCTTGGGTCGTCCCAGTCAATTGGAAGTACATCTTAGGTTCGATACCTTGTTGTTGCATGTTAGCCAGGTATTGATCCATTTGACGATCGATATCTTCCTTGATCATGGCTTCTGGCACTTCGGCAATTTCAGCGTTGTCAACAGCTTCGCTAATGGCTTCGTCTTCGATTGCATCGTGCGCAGCAGTCGTCTTTTGATCCTTCAAGCTATCCTTAGTCTTGGCTTGTAATTCTTCCAAGCTGTCAACTTCTTCGTCAACATCCTTAGCGAATTCATCGTCCAATTCAGGCAATTGCTTTTCCTTAACTTCGTGGATGGTAACCTTGAAGGTTGCTTCCTTGTCACGTAAGTCTTCGGCTTGGTAGTCCTTAGGGAAAGTAACCTTAACATCAACATCTTCGCCAGCCTTGTGACCAATTAATTGGTCTTCAAAACCAGGAATGAAGGAGTTAGAGCCTAATTCCAAAGAGTAGTTATCAGCCTTACCACCGTCGAATTGTTTGCCATCAACGTAACCGTCGAAGTCGATCACAACAGTATCGCCCTTAGCAGCAGCTTCGTCTTCCTTCAAAACTAATTCAGCTTGTTGTTGACGTTGCTTTTCTAATTCAGCATCGATGTCTTTTTGGTAAACCCGAGTATTTTGCTTCGTAACACTCAAGCCCTTGTATTCGCCTAGCTTAACATCTGGCTTAACCGTAACAACAGCCTTCAGAACCCAAGCCTTACCCTTATCCATGGATTCAACGTCCACTTGGGGTTGGTCAACGGGTTCGATGCCAGCTTCTTTAATAGCAGCATCGTAAGCTTCTGGTAAAACAATGTTTAAAGCATCTTGGTAGAGTGCTTCTTCACCGTACATTTGGTTGAAAATCTGACGCGGTACACGGCCCTTACGGAATCCTGGAACAGCCAGGTTCTTCTTGGTCTGTTGGAAAGCTTTGTCCAAGCCTTCTTTAATCTTATCAGGAGCAATTTCAAAGGTCAGTTCGCCTTGATTAGTGCCCTTTTTTTCCCACTTTGCAGCCATTATTTTCCCTCCGAAATGAAAGATATTACTATTTACAATTCTATCAATTGCATACTGTATTAGTGTACCTTATGCTATCCAAATTGTAAAATGGTTTTTGCCTAAAGTCCGTGAATGACGGGGGATTGTTTCGAATTTTCAGTCCAAAAGAACTGAAAATGAAAGCGACCCCGCTTTCAGAAATTTCAGTGAACTTGCCACAATTGAATCATGGTAAACAAAAAGGCCCGAAAAGATATACTTTTCGGGCCTCGCGGTACAATTAATTAATTAGATTAATTAGTCGTCAATTTCCGTAACAGTACCGGCACCAACAGTGTGGCCACCTTCACGGACAGTGAACTTCGTACCCTTTTCAATGGCAGCTGGTTGGATCAGTTCAACAGTGAACGTCACGTTGTCACCAGGCATAACCATTTCAACACCATCAGGCAATTCAATAACACCAGTAATATCAGTGGTGTGGAAGTAGAATTGTGGACGGTAGTTTGAGAAGAATGGCGTATGACGGCCACCTTCTTCTTTGCTCAAGATGTAGACTTCACCCTTGAACATTTTGTGCGTTTGGATCGAGCCTGGTTGTGCCAGAACTTGTCCACGAACAACTTGTTCACGGTTAATCCCACGAAGCAAAGCACCGATGTTGTCCCCGGCTTCACCAAGGTCCAACGTCTTACGGAACATTTCAAGACCAGTAACAGTAGTCTTCAATACGTCGTCATGTAAACCAACGATTTCAACTTCGTCACCGACTTTAACAGTCCCACGGTCGATACGACCAGAAGCAACAGTCCCACGACCAGTGATCGTGAAGACATCTTCAACTGGCATCAAGAAAGGCTTGTCGTTTTCACGAACTGGAGTTGGGATGTAATCATCAACAACATCCATCAAGTGAAGGATAACCTTTTCTTGTTCTTCGTCGCCTTCAAGAGCCTTCAAAGCTGAACCGCGAATAACTGGAATATCATCGCCAGGGTAATCGTATTCAGACAACAGCTCACGAACTTCCATTTCAACTAAGTCGATCAATTCGTCATCGTCAACAAGGTCAGTCTTGTTCAAGAAGACAACGATGTATTCAACACCAACTTGGCGAGCAAGCAAAATGTGTTCACGCGTTTGTGGCATAGGGCCATCAGTAGCAGCAACAACCAAGATAGCACCGTCCATTTGGGCAGCACCAGTAATCATGTTCTTGATGTAGTCAGCATGTCCTGGAGCATCGATATGCGCATAGTGACGCTTTTCAGTTTCGTATTCAACGTGGGCAGTGTTGATCGTGATACCACGTTCACGTTCTTCTGGAGCAGCATCAATGTCAGCGTAATCTTCGGCTTTTGCTAAACCTTTGCTAGCAAGTACCTTAGTGATTGCAGCAGTCAACGTCGTTTTCCCATGGTCAATATGGCCAATAGTACCAATATTTACATGGGGTTTAGTTCTTTCATAATGTTCTTTTTCAGCCATTAATGAAACCCTCCTGTATTTTATCGCAAGCGTAACTAACCTTCTAACGAAAATTAATCACCCTTTGCGTAAAATTATACTACTTCTTTTCGGAAAGGGAAAGCTGGAACCCTCCCAAAAAAGAATCCTTGACCAGTATATATGCTGCGGAATTATTTGTAAACTAAAAAATCGCTGAATTTACGGTTTTTCGTGTTTTTCGTCCCCAATTGCCCCAAAAAGTTCCGCCGAATAGTGATTTAAACGCTCCTGCCAGTCAGAAATTCGATTCAAATCCGTCGACGATACTTCAGTAGGCAATGGTAACCCTGCTAAAATTTGCACCCACAAGACCGGTAGTGTGACGACCTTGTCGATAAACGGATAAAGCATCATCAACTGTAACGTCACCACCTGTTGGACGTTTGCAGCCAAGACCGGATTGCTTTGCCCTAACTGGTCCTGTAAGAAATGCTGCATCTCAGCAGCAGCTAAACTTGCATTTACTGGTCGTAAGTTCTTCGTTTGTACAGTGTAAACCTGATCATCCAGCCAGTGCAACTGAACGGGCTCGGTGGTCCGCAAACGTAATAATTCTTCAAGCAATGTCGATCGCATTAAGGGATGCAGAAAGGGATCAACTAATAAATATTGGACGCCCTGCATGAATTGCGATAACGGTAATTGCCGAGCCCGTTCCAACCGCTGCCGTTGTTCTGCAAACGACACATCCCCTAAATGATAGAATTGCTTGGCAATTACGCGCTGCGTGGTTCCCAGCGTCGTCTGGCTGGCCGTTTCAGCCGATACTATCTGTGCGAGCCCTCCTGCACGCCAATCCTGAGCAACGGGAAGTTCACAAAATTCACGTGCAAAAATAAACTGTTGATTTTTTAACGCCACATCTAACCGTAGCTGAAAAGTTTGACTGGACTGCAAATAAATACCATCCTGTTCAGCGGCCACCTGCTCAGCGGCTGCATATTGCTGATCATGGTACAAACTTGCGACTAAGTACCGATTCAGCTCAGCCGTCTGTTGATCTTGATACAGTCGTTCAAATCCGGCCGCCGCAACTGACCAGTTTTGTGTTTCAAAGGCTACTCGAGCAGCCTCCAGGGCTTTTTCTCGGGCCGCTGGACTCGTGAATTCTGACATGGTAGTCTCCCCTTTCTTTGACTCAAAACGGACCGAGGCCTGAATGGCTATCGGTCCGTCAAATTTAGTTATGCTTTATCAGGTGTCGTTGGTTTTGGCGTCCGCCGACGTTTTCGGTTCCGGTGTGGTTTATGTGCCGGCTTATCCGCCGCATCTTTTTTGGGCACCGACTTATCCGCCGACTTTGATGCTTTAGTTGCCTTAGTCGGTGTCGTCTGGTCTACTGGCGCCTTTTCCTTCCCAGTCGTTCGGCGATGATGTTGGTTAACTTCCATGATAACTGGTAAAATAACTGGCCGTCTGTGGGTTTGCTCAAACAAATAATGGCTCAAGTGTTCACGCACATCCTGTTTTAAATGGCCCCAATCAAATTCCTTATTGTCTAAATTGTTTTGAACGGCCTTGCGAATGATTTGGGCACTCTCCTGCATCAGGTCCTTGTTGGCCTTAACGTAGACGAAGCCTCGTGACGTAATCTTAGGATCCGCCACAATCTGTTTTTTCTTCCGGTCAATCGTCACAACGGCAATAAAGATCCCATCGTCAGCCAAAACCTTCCGATCGCGCAACACAATATTACCAATGTCACCAACACCGATACCGTCAATCATGGTATCACTGACGTCAATACCTTCGCCGAGTCCCATTTCACCATTGGCATAGGTTAAGACGTCCCCTTTAGCCAAGATAAAGATGTGATCAGCTGGTATGCCTAATTCCATCGCAGCATTAGCATGGGCATTTAATAGCCGGTATTCCCCTTGAATAGGAACCAAGTACTTTGGCTTTAACAGGTTCAGCATTAACTGTAGATCCCGTTTGTAGGCGTGGCCTGATGAATTCAATTCATCAGAAATGGCCTTAACTTCCCCACCAGCACGATAAATCATGTCCCGTGTCTGAGCAACGGTGGTGTCCATTGCGTGTGAAGGAGTCGTCGTGATGTAGACCAAGTCACCCTCCTGGATATTCAAATCTTTTTCTTGCTTGTTTGCCATCCGTTGAATAGCTTTGATGGGCTCACCCATCTTACCCGTTTGTAAAATAACGATTTCAGATGGCGTCAACTGATCCAATTGTTCCGTGGTAACCAGGAGATCGTCATCAAAGGACAGCTTTCCCAGCTTCATTGCCGTATTCACAATGGCCTCAAGGTCTTGTCCAGTCAGACAAACCTTCCGTCCCGTCTTAGCGGCAGCGTCAAAGACTTGTTGAATCCGTAAAATATTCGACGCAACACAAGCGACAACGACGCGGCCGTCCCGATAATGGAACGTTTCTTCGATGGATTCCGCAATAGTTTGTTCTGAAGCGTTCATCGCTGGATTTTCAGCATTAGCAGAGTCACTTAACACGGCCAAGACCCCTGCCTGACCAATGGCTCCCAGTCGCGCATAATCAGTTTGATAGCCGGGCTTAGCCGTCTGATCAAACTTGAAGTCCCCAGTGTAAATGATTTGACCTTCATCGGTCTTCAAATCAATGCCGAGTGATTCTGGGATTGAGTGCGTCGTCGAGAAGAAGGAAACGACCACGTCGCCGAAATCAATTTCCGTCTTTTCATCGATCACGTGAAAATCATCGTAATCTTTCACTTTAGGTTCGGCAGCAACGTCGATCTTTGCTAAAGCAATTGTCATCTCTGAACCAAACACAGGGACATTGAACTCGCTTAAAAAGTAAGGGAGTGCCCCAATTGCATCAGCATGACCATGGGTTAAGAAAACAGCAACAATTCGGTCTTTGTTTTCACGTAAATAGGCCCAATCTGGAATAACGACATCAATTCCCAATAACTCATTTTCTGGGTACTTCAACCCACAATCTAAAATATAAATTCCACCGTTTACATCAACGGCGTACATGTTCTTACCGTTTTCGCGAACACCGCCAAACGGGATAATCTTGATCTTTGCACTCATAAGTTCACCTCAAGTATCTTTGATAGTTTCAATTCAATCTCTGATCAGTAGTCAATCAGCGTTTTCTTGTAGGCCAAATAGCCTAAATTCGTCCATGATTAAACTTCTTTCATTTTACCATACTTTGTCATTTTAAAGAACCAAGATGGTTAAGCTTGCCTGAGGCCAACAAAAAAGCCCATCTCCAATAAAGGAAATGGACCGAGTGGCGCGGCGAATTAACGACGCAGACCCAAGCTCTTGATTAATTCACGGTAACGTTGGAGATCAGTCTTCCGTAAGTAAGCTAACAAGTTACGACGGTGACCAATCTTCTTCATCAAACCACGTTGGGAATGGAAGTCTTTACGATGTTGTTGCATATGAACGTTGATTTCGTTGATATCAGCGGTCAAAACAGCAACTTGGACCTCAGTAGAACCCGTGTCGCCTTCGTGACGTGCGTATTGCTTGATGATTTCGTTTTTCTTTGCTTGACTAATAGCCATGGTAAATATACCACCCTTCAATATAAGTGCCCAAAACTGAGTGAGTCGGCGGTGGCCGCCAGATAAACTAAGTTAAGGGTTTGTGCTTAGCACAGTTATCTATCATACGGGAGTCACGATTAAATAGCAAGCGTTTTTGCCACATTGCCTATCAAGTAAAATTACTTTACATTTATCGAGCTAACCTATTGCATTCACCCCGTGGCTTCTGTATAATAACATACGTTGAAATTAAGATTTCCGGTACTAGGATTTCTCATTCGGAGGTGAAATTTTCATGCCAATTATCAAATCAGCAATCGAACGTGCAAAGACGAACATCAAGGCAAACGAACGTAACTCAGCTCAACTGAGTGCGATGCGTACTACCGTTAAGCGTTTCGAACAAGCCAAGACGGCTGGCGCCGACAACGTAGAAGACTTATTCCGCGCTGCTAGTGCTGCAGTTGACAAGGCCGCTTCAAAGGGCTTAATCAAGCGCAATAAGGCTGCTCGTGACAAGTCACGGATGGCTGCACGTTTAGCTAAGTAATCAATTAATCAACGCGATTAGATGATGCAATCAGGGGGTCGACCATGAACTTGGTCGACCCCCTTTTTTTGTCTAATTTTAAATCTAAGCTGGTACCTGGTACCCGGCAAACTGGGTCATGAACAGTGAAAATAGCATTTCGGGCGCCATGGCCGTCGATTTCATCTGCCGCTCCACCTGGAACAGCCCCAGATAGGCACGGTTCAGATCGGTCAGTTTAAAGTGATGATGCATCTGCAGTGCTAGTTTGATGCGATACGGGTGGACCTTTAGTTCGCTCGCCAACCGGCCCTGACTGAAGCCCTGTTTTGCCAATACTTTTGTCTGAATCAATAAACGGAATTGCCCCTGTAAGATCGCATTGATTTTCAAGGGCTCCTCTTTGGCCTGTAGCAGTTCTCGATAAAGCGTCACTGCCCCAGCCGTATCCTTAGCCAACACCTTGTTCACAAGGTCAAAAACATTCTGTGTCAACGTCTGCTTCACTAATCCCGTCACCGCATCCATAGCGATTGTCTTTTCGGGATGGGTAAAGAGCTCCAGCTTCGGCAATTCGCTCATCATTAGCGTTAAATCTGCATCGGTCCGCTGAATCAGCTCATTGAGAGCGGCCGGTACCATACTATAGCCATCCTGCTTCAGCTGATCATTCACAAATTGGCGGACATCTCGTTCAGAAAAGTTGTCGATTTCAATGGTGGTTGCTACCTTTTTTAACTGTTTGACTACCTTTTTACGACCATCTAACTTCTCATAGGGTGCAAAGAAGACTAATACTGTACTGTCCATCGGTGCACCCAAGTACGTTTGTAAGCTGTCGATATCGTGCTCAACCTTCTGCTTTTTGGTCTCACCAGTCAAAAACTGGGGATTATCAATACAAACGACCCGGCGCTCACCAAAAAATGGTGCCGCCATGGCATCATCTAAGGCCACAGCCAAGGGCACGGTGTCCATGTCGTAGCCTGCGAAATTCATTGTCTGCTCATCGACTGGCACACTGGCCTTAAATCCTATCTTTAGTCGTCGTTGTAAGTAATCTGCCTGACCCAAAATCAGGTAGACATTAGCCAAATGTCCGCCCGTCGCTAATGTTTTTAAAAGTTCATTGATTGTCACGAGCATTCCCCTTCGAAATTAATTTTGTTTGCCAAGTCCCTTGTCGGTTATCAGTATACACATACCGAATCATCCCCCTCGTTTGTGTGCTCATCGCCGCCACAGTAGCTCGGTGAAGTGTTGCCAAGGTTTCTGGATTCGGATGCCCATATCGATTTTGCCGGCCAGCCGAAATTATCGCTAAGCGTGGCTGTAACTGTGCAACAAATGCCGGCGCCGTAGCTGTTTTACTCCCATGATGTCCTAATTTTAACACGTCCGTTCGTAGCTGTGGGGCAGTCGTCAGAATTTTCCGTTCACCCGCTTGGTCTAAATCGCCCATGAACATAAAGTTCAAGCGACCAAAAGTTCCCTGTAGGGCCAATGACCCCGCGTTATCTGCTGGTCCTGCTTCAAACGGATGCAACACGTGTAACCCAACCAGACTACCGACCTGAATTGGCTGCACGCTTACTGGTGTCGCACTATTTGCCAACAATCGTGCCCATCCTGGCTCCTGTTCCATCCCCGCCGGAACCAGCACTCGTTTTACCTGCAGATCCTTTAAGAATGCTGGTAGATCACCAATATGATCCGCGTCATGATGGGTTAAATACAGGTCATCCACGTGATCAATACCCCGACTCTTTAAGTAATTGATGCTCGTCCGCTCTGCGTTGTAGGTTACAGGCGGTGTAGCCGCCCATTCTGGCTGTGGCAAGGCTAATCGCCCACCCGTATCGATCAGTGTGACGTGCCGATTAAACGGCTCACGAATTAAAATGCTGTCACCCTGACCAACATCAAAGTACGCGACTTCCCCCGTCAATGGGTAATGAATTACGCCATACATCACCGCATAGCTCACCGCAAGTAAACTTAGCCACCGACGCCTTTTCCCCACCGGCCGACTAAACAGCCACCACGTGCCAGCAACCCAGATCCAGGTCACCCACCAGAGTGGTCGCCCAAACAACACATTTCCCGGTAACTGAGCGACCCACTGCAGGCCAGTGTCAAACACCCCCAATACCTGAGCACATCCCCGGCTGAGCGCTGGTAACCAAGCATAGCTCAATGTGCCAATCAGTGTCGCTGGCAAAATGACTACCGGAAATAGCGGCACCACGATCCAATTTGCCAATAATGTCAAGCTGTGCCACTGAAAAATGCCCGTTAGCAGGCTCGGCAGCCCTAAAAACGTCAATCCCACCTGACGCCACCACCAGGTCTCCGACTGCAATAAAATAAGCGCTAGCGACAACCCATAGCTCAGTTGACCGCCAAGTTCAAATAGAAGCCCTGGATTCAACCACAGGCCAGCCACAAGTGCTACTGCCCACGTATCCAACGTACTCAGATAAAATGGACAGCGTTTACCAGCCAACTGTAGACCGCGCATCAAACAAGCACGCAAGACGCCACTACTTGCGCCAGCTAAGATCCAATACCCCGGCAGACTGAACAGTAACACCCATTCCCAATGTTCCCGTTGCAGACGTAAGTGGACTAGTAACCATTCCGCGGCCGTTAAGAGTAAGGCTACGTGAAGTCCAGAAATTGCAAACAAATGTAGTAGCCCCAGCCGTTGCATCCCCTGCAATTCCACCATCGACTCCGCCGCCTTGGCTCCAGGCAGCAAGCCTAACGCGTAGACCTTTAGTGCCCCTGGCAACCGTTCACAATAACGAATCAACTGTGCCCGGCGAGCATGCCACCAGTCACCAAAGCCCTGCCACCAATGACGCAACGCTGGCTTCCGACTTGTCAAAGTTGTTACCATGATTTCAGTTACCACTTGGCGATGGCGCCAATAGTTCGCCGAATCGAATTGATTGAAGTTTGTCGCTGGCAATAAACGTTGCTGCTGGCCAGTAATCTGCCAGACTTCGGCACGCTGGACGTGTTGAAGATCCTGTAATTGTGCGGCCGAGGTTAGTCGTCCCCGCAAGATCACTCGTTCCTCATTACTTATCTTAGTGGCAACTAAATAATACAGAGAACCGCGAATCGTAATCGCATCCGGTTGCACCCGTACGGCCAGTTCCGTCGTCTGTGCCGGTGCCAATAAAGGCAACTGTCGCTGACTGAGTCGTTGCTCCTGTAACCATAAATGACTTCCAAAAATCACTAAGCTCATGAACAGCAGACCCCAAGTGACACGATTATCCAATCGAATAATTCGGCTGATCACCACTAAGAGTAAGATCATTCCGCCCCAAAGATGGCCGCCAGCACTGACACTAACGGCCGCTATTCCCAGGCTAATAAAGAAAAAGTGGTTAGACGCCACTAACCGTGTTGTGGTTGATCAAATGACAGCGTCGCAAGCAACTTAGGATCAACCTCGACTTGATTCAATTCCACGTGCTTCAGTTCAATCAATTTTTGAGCATACGGATCATTATGATAATTACGCAAATAAGTAATTTTGCGAATCCCCGCTTGAAGTAGCATCTTCGTACATTGCAAACAAGGAAAATCCGTAACGTAGATTTCAGAGCCATCCGTTGCTTCACCAAATTTAGCGCACTGCAAAACGGCATTCATTTCCGCATGAATCGTGCGGACACAGTGACCATCAACCAGGTAACAGCCCTCATCTAGACAATGATCATCGCCCGAGACGGAACCATTATAACCAGCAGCAATAATTCGTTTATCCCGCACGATGGTCGCCCCGACTGACAGCCGGTTACAGGTGCTACGCGTCGAAATCACCAGTGCCTGCAACATAAAGTATTGATCCCAAGGAATTCTCTCTCGTTTCATGTTAATGCCCTCATTTCTAAATTTATTTTCCAGTATACCACTGCTTTATGTCGTCAGTTGATCCTGCAAATTGGCAACCGTTTTTTCACCAAATCCTGGGACCTGTGTTAGGTCAGTGACCGCCTTAAACGCCCCATGTTCTGTACGATAGTCCACAATTTTCTGTGCCTTTTTTTCACCAATCCCCGTCAGTTGTTGTAAGTCTGCGACGGTCGCAGTATTCAAATTCACTACTGCCACCTGACTCGTTGACTGACTTCCGGTCGCCTTAGCCGCACCTGTTGGCGTTGACACTGTTTCTGTTGCTTTCTCCCCCTTTTCTGGGATATAAAGTTGTTGTTGATCCGTCAGCCGGGTCGCCAAGTTGACCTGTTGGCGGTCAGCATGTGCACTGAGCCCACCAGCGGCCTTTACAGCGTCTGCAACCCGCATCTCCGGTCCAAACTGATAAAGTCCCGGCTGCTTCACGGCCCCCTGTACATCAACGAAGACCCGGGTATCATGCGAACTAGCTTGACTGGAACCACGCCCACTACTAGCGACGCGACTCCCACTCTTCTCAGGCGAGCCAACGTTGGTTGCCGGCGGAATTGCTGCCGGTAACGGTTCCGGACTGGCGCGTGCTACCGTTAACCACCACCCCAAGCTCAGAATCGCGAGTCCCACACTCACCGCCAATAGACGCTGTCTCCATGAGAAGTCCTGCCACCATTCGATAAGTCGTTCCATCTGCATTTGCCCCCTTTACGCTTAACTCCGTAAAAGTTGGGGAAATATTTTTTTATCTGCAAAACTTTTTTCAATCCACGTCAAAAAGCGAGCTACAGCTAATCCCGTAACTCGCTTCTACAATCGGTTGAACCCTAAAATCTTCGCTTTACTCTTGCAACAGTATAAATTGTCACCGTCAAACTAACGGTAAGACAATGCCTGAGCGACTTAAGCGACTACTTGTGTGTTTCCAAGTACTTAACAGCGTCATTAAACGTTTTCACAGGAACTACCTTCATATTTGGGGCATACTTCTTAGCAGTGGCCTTAGCCAGCTGATAATTGGTCATATGGTGCTCCTCATATTTCAATAGCAGTTTTGATGGCTTCACATACGGTGCAAAGAACACGGTCGCGCCAGCCCGTTTAGCCGCAATGATTTTCTTATCGATCCCACCAATTTCGCCAACGTTACCGTCTCCATCGACGGTCCCGGTTCCAGCAATCTTCTGGCCGTGACGTAAATTTTTTCCCGTCACCTGATTATAGATTTGTAAACTAAACATCAGTCCACCAGATGGTCCGCCAATTTCACCGGGATCGACCTTGACCTTAGGCTTAGCCGTCACCTTCACGTTGTCGGTCAGAATTATGCCAATGCCAGCCTTCTTCGTTGGTAACCGCATCAGCTTAGCCGTTGCCTTGTGATCATGGCCATTGCGCTGGTAGGTTATCGTCGTCATTTTACCAACCCGCTGTTTTTGAATATAACGTTGGTAGCCGGTCATCGCATTAAAGTGATGTCCGTCGACTTTAGTAACCGTATCGCCCACCTTAAGTTTCTTTGCAAACGGTGACTTAGCATCGACACTCAACACATAGATACCCAAGTATTGCCGCTTAACGGGCTTATTGGCTGCACGATAAGCCGTATAGATGGCCTCGTTGATGGCACTTTGCATGTAAAAGTCTTGGACACGGTCATAGGTGGCATTACTTTCGCCCCCAGTAACACTGTCCACACTCTCAATGCTATCGTACGAATTAAACTTGGCATACAAATACGTCGCCGGACGCGCCTGAGATAGCGCTACAGACGTAATCATAAACTTCCCTTTATCCTTATCAGGATGATCCTTAATCGTCACGAATGTCTTTAAATCGTTCGCTTCTCCCGGACCCTCGATATACTTGGGTAGTGGCAGAAAGAAAAAGGCTAAAATCGCAGCCACAATCACCGCAGTTAACACAAGCTCTCGCCAAGACCAACGAATCCAGTTACGCATGACTACCCCTCGCTTTCTAGACGGGCGTTCAAGGCATGAGCAACCACTGGTGGTACAAGCTTCGTTAAATCACCGCCAAACCGGGCCACTTCTCTCAACAGACTGGAGGAAACAAATTGATATTGGGGGTCTGCCATCAAGCAAACCGTATCAATGTTAGCATCTAAAGCACGGTTCATTCCCGCGATTCCCTGTTCGTATTCAAAATCAACACTGTTGCGCAACCCCCGAACCAGTACGGTAGCCTGAATCTCTTGCATGAAGGCCACGGTCAGACCACTTTCAATCTGAACGCTCACATTAGGCAGTGTCGCCACACTAGCTTCAATAAAGGCCACACGTTCTGCCGGTGAAAAAACGCCCTGTTTAGACGTATTCTGACCAACCGCGATGACTAGCTGATCAAACATCCGGCTTGCCCGCGCAATCAGGTCTAAGTGTCCGTTGGTTAAAGGATCAAAGCTTCCTGGAAACACTGCAATTGTCATGCCATTTCACTTCCCAATGCATAAATAGTTAATTCAGTGATACCATAATCCCGCCGTTCCATAAACGAAAAGCCAGGAACATCATCGGGCAGTTCTGCTTTTTGGTCCGTTTCACAGACGATTCGTGCATCAACCGCTAGGAGATTCAATTCACGTAGTTTTACCATCTCATCAACGATTTTCTGCTGCGCATACGGCGGATCAAAGAAGACCAGATTGAACTGATCACCTCGCTGTGCTAATTCATCTAGTGCCCGATTGGCATCCCGTTTTAAAATATCAAAGCGTTCTGGGGCTTTCGTAACGGCCACATTATCCTTAATCGTTTGAATTGCGGCGTACTGCCGATCAATCAAGACAGCCTGTTCGATTCCCCGCGAGACAGCCTCGATACTGAGCCCACCGGACCCGGCAAATAAATCCAAACTACGTCCACCATCAAAGTACGGTCCGATAATATTAAAAAGTGCTTCCTTGACTTTATCCGTCGTTGGCCGCGTTGCCATTCCGGGGACTGCCTTTAGTCGGCGACCACCAAAATCTCCCGCTACAATTCTCATTCGTCATCATCCTCTATTGCCATTGTCGGGTTAACTTCCTCAGCCACCCCGTTGAACGTTTCACTAATTTCGGGACGCTTTGATGCTACGACTCGTTTTACAAATCGCAAGTGATTCAATTGTTCTGTCAAGCTTGGAACGGCGTCACTGTTAACATACAAGACGACATAACGCATCTTCTTAGAGACGTACATCACCGTACCATAGCGTTTCAGCTGCCGTGTTTGTTTCAAACTGTAAGTATACACAATCAAACTCTGCCGTGGTTGAATTTCAAATGCCATTCTCTGACCTCCTTATTGGATTCCATTACTCTACTGATTTGCCCGATAATGTTTCTGCCGGGCGCTAATATTTAAGACGACTCCCATCACTAGCGCAAGCGTCCAGGTACTGGACCCACCATAACTGATAAATGGAAATGTCACCCCGGTAATAGGCAACATGCCTAAGACGCCACCCAAGTTAAATAGCGTCTGAACCGTCAAATAAGTTGCTGCCCCATAACAAACCAAGGCCTGATAGGCCGAATTACTACGGATACCGATGAGTACCGTCCGCACAATGATCAAGAAAAGCAACGTAATCACTGCCAATGCTGTGATCAAGCCCAGCTCTTCCGCTAGTATCGCCATAATAAAGTCTGTGTTCGGTTCCGGTAAGTACCCGGTCTTTTGAATACTATTTCCCCAGCCAACCCCAAAGATACCCCCGTTACTGAGCGCATAATAGGAATTGACTAACTGTTGGCCGACCGTCTGTGAGTGTTTAAATGGATTTATAAATGCCACGATTCGCTGTAACTGATAGACATTCTTAGCAAAACTCATCTCGGATACCTTGACCACTAAGGGGAAAATCACCGCGACTACCAGCAAGAAGGCACCGCCGAAGAAGGCAACTGCCCGATGCCAATTGAAGCCACTTGCCAGAATCATGACAAATATAATGGCCGCATTAATCGTTGCCCCTCCTAAGTCAGGCTGCAAAAAGATCAAGAAAACAATTCCAAAACAGATAATAACTGGCCGCAACATCGTAGACCACCAGCCATCCTCAATAATTGCATCCTGTCGTTGATCAATCACGTTGGCCAGCCAAACAATAAGATAAAATTTAACAAATTCAGCGGGTTGAATACCAATTGGTCCTAAGCGGAACCACCCTGCAGCCCCGTTAATCGTTTGACCCCGTACCAGCAGGAGCAATAGCGCCGCCAAGGCCAAGTAACCTGCATATTTTAAGATTGTTTTGTCACGTAACTTATTCAAGTTCAACTTGAACATGAAGGTCACAATCACGATTCCCAGTAGCACATAAATGGCCTGTTTTACCAAGTAGCTTCCGGGACTCCCCCCATTTTGACTCCCAATATCGGCACTGGCCGAATACACCATTACAATTCCAAAGAGGCTGAGTACCAAGTAGGGTACCAATAGCCAGTAATCTAAATATTTTAACTTTTGCATACGTTCAGTCGCCCCAAGCCTACCGCGTTAACGGCGATAATCGAATGGTTATATTATAGCATAGCTCCCTAGCAATTTTACGACAAAAAAACCGGTAGGACACGTGGTTAGCCCACTTATCCTACCGGTAAAGATTCATTTAAAATTTAGACTTACTTCCGAGCAGCAGTCTTTCGCTTCTTGGCAGCTTTTTCCCGTTCGCTCGTGTTCAAGATTTGCTTCCGCAGACGAACATGGTCTGGGGTGATTTCACAATATTCATCTTCGTTGATGAATTCAAGTGATTCTTCCAGAGACATCTTCAACGGCGTCTTAACCTTAGCAATATCTTCTGAACCAGCGGCACGGACGTTGGTTTGGTTACGACCACGCGTGATGTTAACAGAAATGTCATTATCACGGCTGTTTTGGCCGATAATCATTCCTTCATAAACTTCAGTCCCGGCGTCAGTAAACACGATCCCACGGTCTTGAACGGCCATGATAGCGTAAGTCGTTACCTTACCAGAGTTGATGGAAACTAAAGTCCCGTTGTGGCGACCTGGGTTCCAGTTCTTGATAACAGGCAGGTACTTAGAGAAAGTATGGTTCATGATCCCGTATCCACGAGTTAATGACAAGAATTCAGTTGAGTAACCAATCAACCCACGAGATGGGGCCAAGAAAGTCAAACGTGTTTGACCATTACCAACGGCCTCCATGTTCTTCATTTCACCCTTCCGTTGAGAAAGTGTGTCAATGATTGAACCGGTATATTCGTCAGGCGTATCGATTTGAACAGATTCGAATGGTTCACAACGAACGTTATCGATTGTTCTGTAGATAACTTCTGGACGAGAAGCTTGTAATTCAAAGCCTTCACGACGCATCGTTTCGATCAAGATGGACAAGTGAAGCTCACCACGACCAGAAACGACCCAGGCACCAGGATTATCGGTATCATCAACTCGTAAAGAAACATCGGTATGCAGTTCACGCTTCAACCGTTCTTCGATTTGACGAGATGTGACAAACTTACCTTCACGGCCAGCAAATGGTGAGTCGTTAGTCCGGAAAGTCATTTGTAACGTTGGTTCGTCGATCCGTAAAACTGGTAGTGGTTCCAACGTATCAGGAGCAACAACAGTTTCTCCAACGTTGATTTCTTCCATCCCAGAAACGGCAATCAAGTCTCCAGCTTTGGCTTCCTTGATTTCCAAACGCTTCAAACCAAAGAAACCAAATAATTTGGTAACCCGGAAGTTTTGCTTTGAGCCGTCAAGCTTCATAACAGTAACGCTGTCACCGACTTTGATCTTACCCCGGAAAATCCGGCCGATCCCAATCCGACCAACGAAATCGTTGTAGTCCAGCATGGCAACTTGGAATTGTAAGGGTTCATCAGTGTTGTCGATTGGTGCTGGAATGTGCTTAACGATGGTGTCAAAGATTGGCTTCATCGTGTGATCCTGCGTGTCAAGTTCTGGCTCGTAGCTAGAGGTCCCGTTCATAGCAGAAGCATAAACCACTGGGAAGTCCAGTTGGTCCTCGTCAGCACCTAATTCGATGAAGAGGTCCAAGACTTCATCAACAACTTCGCTAGGGCGTGCGCCTTCACGGTCAACCTTGTTGATCACAACGATTGGCGTTAAGTGTTGGTCTAAGGCTTTCTTCAAAACGAAACGGGTCTGAGGCATCGTACCTTCATAGGCGTCGACAACTAACAAAACGCCGTCAACCATGCGCATGATCCGTTCAACTTCACCACCGAAGTCGGCGTGTCCTGGGGTATCCAAGATGTTAATTTGCTTGTCACCGTACCGCACAGCGGTGTTCTTGGACAAGATCGTGATGCCCCGTTCCTTTTCGATAGCGTTTGTATCCATGGCACGGTCCTCGATTGACGCGTGCTCATCCAACGTATCGGATTGTTTTAACATTTCGTTAACAAGGGTCGTCTTCCCGTGGTCAACGTGGGCAATGATGGCAATGTTGCGGATATCATCTCTGATTTTCAAGTGTATTTCTTCCTTTCGTGCTTGGTGAAATTAGATGGATCACGGCATGCTTACCTCAGTAAGTACGCTTATTGTAGCTTTTCTAGCTGGTAAAGTCCATCCGTACCAGCCAGCCGCATAAAAAAACTGTGACAGGTGTCACAGTGAGACGTCATCTTCTTCAATTTGGAGAATATCACGTTGCGCTTTTTCCGTCGCTACTAGTACAAGGTTAGATGATAGCATATTCAGCGGCTGGCCGTCAATAGTTGAGACCCGAACACCCAAGGTATTCAGCAAAACTTGACCCGCTGCAAAGTCCCATGGCTTGAGATGCGAAATGTAACCGAGAGTCTTCCCTAACATCACGTTGATCATTTCAATCCCGGCGCTTCCATAGATCCTCATCCCAGCACTCGCATGAACAATGGCCTGCATGTGGGCGACATCGTGAATAACTAGAGGCCCGCTTGCGCCAATCAAGCCGTCACACAAGGCCAGATCAGCCGGTGCTGAAACCGACTTTTGGTTGGCCCAAACGCCCCCCAGTCGCGGCCCACCGTGGTATAAAACATCACGCATCACATCATAAATATAGCCCAGCTGGCCAACGCCATCCTGGTAAATTCCAATCATAATGGCAAAATTATCTTGCTGCTTAACAAAATTCATGGTGCCATCAATGGGGTCAACGATCCAAACACGGCCTTTGACATCTGTGAGTTGGTCTCCAAATCCCTCTTCCCCCAATACCTTCGCATCAGGATCGATACGTCGAATACCGGCAATTAAAAATTGCTCATTTCCTTTATCGACGTTGGTAACTAAATCCTTGCGCCCCGTCTTCTCGTCAACGGTCAATGGTACCTGCATTTTCTCTAGAACGCGCTGCCGAGCCTCTTTCAATAGTGCCGTAACGTCTCGATTCAACTGCTGCCAATCCAAACTCATTACCTTGTCGTCCCTTTCATCTTGACTTGACCATCTTGCTGTCGTGCCTGCTTCATAGTGTGATAAATGCTATAACCGGAAACTGCTTCGAATTCCTGGTCTATACTTTTTTCTTCAAATTTTTGGGGCACAATGGTCTGAAACTTTCGATAAGCCGCAATTAAATCTGCCGACTGCACACCCTGTGGCCGCTCATAAGCTGCTTCTATCATCTGGTAAAACGTGGTAACCGTCACAATTTCGGCCGTTGACCAATCTGCTCGCAACGGGTACGCATAGTCTTCTTCTGCCACTATTTTCCCTCCGTCTGTTGATTCTCAATCGCTTGAATCGTCTCTCGCAATTCAGCTGCCCGTGCCGCATAATCCTGCTGTTCATCCTCAGACAGAGCTAACGGCATCAAATCTTTCACCCCAGTCTTAGCAACCAATACGGGTGCGGCAGCCGCAAATCCAAGTTCTTCAGGATAAACATGCGTCACCGTCGCAATAATTGGCTGGCTAGTCACTGCTGCTTGAAGCAAATGAATCAACGCCAAAAATCGTAACGTGACTTGCTTCTCCCCAGCCTCACGCGCTAACCAGGTTCCCATCTTAGATAAGTCATCCGCTCCAAATTTCGCATCTGCATTTGCCAAATACATCAGCAGTGGCGTCGGCCCAATGTATGTCCGACTCCACGCAACAATGGGCTCACTTGCTGTCCCCACTACGGTCGCTTGGACCATTGAATGCCCCACATGCAGACGTTCTGCCAGCCGTGCTGTTATCAACCGTGCCAGCGGATAAGTGCCAAGTCCCCAAATCTGTTGTCGTGGAAAGCCAGAAAACTTCCAGGCAAAATACGTCAAAATTTCATCTTGCTGGCCACAAAAGATCAGTTGGCCACCGAATCCATTCTCAACGATTCGATTCATCAAGAGCCGGAGATCCGCTACCCGCTCATTAACTGGCGCCTCCGCTGAATCCCGATCCAAGACGACCAGCCAAGTTGCCTGACCATAATCTGCCGTTGTTCCTACTCGAATCGTTAGTTGTGGACACAATGCACTTGCCACTACCAACGGTTGATAGCGCGGTGTGTCATCAGTCGTATTTGGCATGATGACACAATCAAGTGGCAAGTCTGCCACCAATAATTGCTGAAGCAGTTGATTTGCCTGATCAAAGTTTCCCTGAATAAGTAACGTCGGCATCGTGATGACCTCCTCTTTCAAGCTAAAGCCTGATTTTCGCCGCGCCAATTTGTCAGCTACCACTCACATCAAGGGATTCTCAGCAACCGACTTTTCTGACGAAACACTGTGTCAATATCCACGTGCGTCATGCTCTTCAATCCCACGTCGATACCGTCATAGCTCCATTATAAGTGAACCATTGGGGATAGCAAGCCGTAACCGTTATCTTTAAGATTCTGTTCGCTGCAGTTCTGAAATAATCTACACACTCATCTACCGCTCATCGCTCACGCCTCATCCCTGAAAGATTTGAAGGCGACTGCTCCGGATATATCTGAGCCCCACATCAAGCGGTCTCTCGTCTGACGTTGTTATTCCATGATAATAAGCCAATAGTCGTAATGATTGTCAACTGTCAGGGCAGAAGCACATAGCCGTAGCTCAATTTCAATGTCTGACGCAGTCAGCGTTGACGTGTTGCCAAATTGCCTTTATTTCCAACCACAAAAAGGACCCCCGCAAGCGGAGATCCTTTTCAAATTCAATAGTCGCTTTAGATATGCGTTGGGAAGCCCATCGCGATATCTGCGGTTTCTTGGATTGGTTCATTTAACGTTGGGTGTGGATGAATAGTCAACGCAACGTCTTCAACGTTCAAGCCGTCGTTAACGATGATTGAGAGTTCACCGGCCATCGTGCTAGCTTCAGGGCCAACCGCTTCGGCACCCACGATGTTCTTGTTGTCGTCATCCGTGTAGATGAACCGAACAAAGCCATCAGGAGCATCCAATGAAACGGCACGTGCATTCCCAGCAAATGGGAACTTCGCAGTCTTAACCTTGATACCCTTATCCTTGGCAGCAGCTTCGCTGTAACCGACCGTTGCAATTTCAGGATCGGAGAAGCAAACAGCTGGAACACTTAACCAGTCATTAGCCGTCTTCTTACCAGAGATAGCGCCAGCGGCAGTCTTAGCTTCAGCAAAGGCCTTGTGAGCCAATGCAGCACCAGGAACAACGTCACCAACTGCCCAGATGTGTTCTGAGGCAGTCCGACCTTGGTTATCAACTTCGATTTGACCATGGTCATTCAACTTAACCTTGGTGTATTCCAAGCCTAAGTCATCAGTGTTTGGCCGACGACCAACGGTAACCATGCAATAGTCCGCCTTGATGGTAGATTCTTTACCGTCAACGGCGTAAGTCACACTAACACTCTTGTCGTCTTGGGTAGAACCCTTAGCCATAGCGCTGGTGATGACATCAACGCCCTTCTTCTTCAACTTCTTCAAGACAACGGAAACCATGTCCTTTTCGAAGTTAGGCAGAATTGACTTCGTTCCTTCAATGATTGTTACGTGAGCACCTAAGCTAGCGTAAGCACCAGCTAATTCGGTCCCAACATAACCCCCACCAATAACAACGAATTCTTTAGGAATTTCAGGCAAGTTCAAACCACCAGTAGAGTCGATAACCCGGCCATCAAATTTGAAGCCAGGGATTTCGATTGGATGTGACCCGGAAGCAATAATAATATTATTGAATTCGAAAGTCTGACCAGTATCAGTAGACATGAACTGCTTTTCGCCCGTAGGCATTACCCGTAATTGGGTATCGCTTAAAAAGACAGCTTCCCCGTTAACAACGTCAACGTGGTGCTTCTTCATCAGCATCTTAACGCCGCTGGTCATCCGATCAACAACCTTAGTCTGCTTCCAGTCTTGTGTCTTCTTAAAGTCAATAACGGCTGATTCCGTAGAAATTCCGTAAGTCGAACCGTCTTTAGCTTGTTCCAAACGGTGACCGGCTTGAATTAAGGCCTTAGAAGGAACACAGCCAACGTTTAAGCAGACACCACCAAGCGTATCGGATTTTTCGACTAAAGTGACCTTTTGGCCTAATTCAGAAGCCCGAATTGCGGCAACGTAGCCGCCGGGTCCGGCACCGATGATGACGGTGTCCTTTTTTTCAACATCTGCCATATTTTTCCTACCCTTCCATTAACAGTAATTCTGGATCGTGAAGCAATGCCTTGAACTTGTTCAAAACATTTTGAGCTAAGGCGCCATCGATCAAACGGTGGTCGTAACTCAAGGAAATCTTCAACATCCGGCCAACAACAATGTCACCATCATCGTTAACGTAAGGTGCCTTTTCAATCCGGCCAACACCTAAGATAGCAACTTCAGGTTGGTTGATAACTGGTGTGAACCAGCCACCACCAATTGAGCCAACGTTACTGATGGTGATTGAACCACCGGCCATGGAAGCAGGACTCAACTTCTTGTCGTAAGCAGCTTGGGTGTTATCACTAATTTCCTTAGCAATTTCAAACATACCCTTGGAATCGGCAGCCTTGATGTTTGGTACGTAAAGACCATCATCAGTGTTGGTAGCGATACCAATGTTGTAGTAGTGCTTGTAAACAATTTCCTGAGTCGTGTCATCGATAGATGCGTTCAATTCAGGGAATTCCTTCATAACGGCAACCAAAGCCTTAACCATGTAAGGTAAGAAGGTCAAGTGAATGTCCTTATCAGCAGCGGCTTGCTTGTACTTCTTCCGGTTAGCCATCAAAGCAGAAACTTCAACTTCATCGAATGAGGTAACATGTGGCGCAATATCTTTGGAGGTCCGCATGCTCTTGGCAATGATCTTCCGCATAGCTGACATTGGTTCACGAGTTTCCAGATCTGGTTGGTCAGACTTCCAAGGCTTGATAGCTTGGCCAGTAGTGGCTTTGCCTTCAGAAGTAGCAGCTGGAGCAGCGGCTGCAGCAGGTGCAGCAGGTGCAGCGGCACCATTAAAGTTGTCGATGTCAGCCTTCAAGATTTGACCATGGTTCCCAGTTGGGGCAACCAAGGTAATGTCAACGCCCTTGTCCCGTGCGTATTGACGAACGGAAGGCATTGCCAAAACTAACTTATTCGGGTCAGAAGCAGCTGGAACACCCGTAGGTGCAGCGGCTGGAGCTGGAGCAGGTGCGGCAGCAGGTGCTGGGGCAGCAGCTGGTTCTGGAGCAGCTTCTTCAGCTGGAGCAGCAGCGGCTTCATCCCCACCCTTGCCTAAGTCAGGTGGTGTATCTGAACCGTCATCAATCACAATCAGTGGATCACCAATTTCAACGGTGTCCCCCTCTTGTGCAACAATTTGTGAAATAGTGCCATCAACTGGTGATGGTAATTCCGAAACAGACTTATCGTTTTGGATTTCGACTAATGTGTCGTCTTCCTTAACAGTGTCTCCTTCTTTAACAAGCCATGAAGAAATTTCACCTTCGGCCATTCCTTCACCAAGCTCAGGGAGTTTGAACGTATAAGCCATGGGAAAACTTCCTTTCTTTCATCTAATGCAGGATGTCTCCCACATCGTTTTTTATCGTTTAATTAGATTTAAATTAGTAGTTGACGATTTCGCGTACCTTGGCTTCAATGTCATCGGCATTTGGAATCCAATCATTTTCAGCTTGGGCAAATGGGTAAATGCTATCTGGCGCAGCTACCCGGCCGATTGGGGCGTCCAAGGACATGATCTTTTCTTCAGCAATGTCAGAAGCCACTACGGCACCGACACCAGCCATCCGCTGTGCTTCTTGCACAATAACAACCTTGTGGGTCTTATCAACAGAAGCAAAGATCGTGTCCGTGTCAATTGGTGACAGTGAACGTAAGTCAATAACTTCAGCGGAAATGTTGTCTTTTGCCAAAGCATCAGCAGCGGCTAAGGATTCGTTAACTTCAGCACTGTAAGCAACGATCGTTACATCAGTACCTTCGCGAACAACCTTGGCAGTATCTAACGGAACCGTATACTTTTCATCTGGAACTTCATCCTTCATTGAACGATAAAGTTTCAAGTTTTCCATGAATAGAACTGGATCGTCGCTTTCAACAGCGGAGATAACTAATCCCTTAGCATCGTATGGGTTAGCAGGTGTTACAACCCGCAGGCCTGGGGTACTAACGAAGTAGTTTTCCAAGTTGTCGGCATGCATTTCAGCGGTATGAGTCCCACCACCAAATGGTGTCCGTACAGTAACAGGGAAGTTCTTTTGGCCACCAAAACGGTAGTGATCACGAGCTAATTGCCCAACAATCCCATCCATTGCTTCGAACGTAAAGCCCATGAATTGAATTTCAGGAATTGGCCGCCAACCAGTTAAAGATAACCCAATAGCTAATCCAAGAATCCCAGATTCAGCTAATGGCGTATCGAAAACCCGGTCTTCACCGTACTTGTCTTGTAAATCAACAGTTGTCCGGAACACACCACCGTTTTTACCAACGTCTTCACCGAAGATCAACGTCTTAGGATCGTCTTTCAAAACTTGATCCAGACCAGAAGTGATCGCTTTGATATACGTCATTTTAGCCATGATTACTTCGACTCCTTTGCTTCGAATTCTGCAATTTGCTTCTTAACAGCTGGAGTAGGCACATTGTAAGTCCACTTCAAGAAGTCAGAAACCTTTTGTGCAGGTGCTGCTTCAGCTTCCTTCATTGCTCCCTTAAATTCGTCTTTGTATTCGTCAACTAACTTGTCTTCTTGATCTTGTGACCAAACGCCCTTGTCAGTTAAGACCTTCCGTAAACGAATCAGTGGATCAGCATCGAACCAAGGCTTTTCTTCTTCCTTAGTCCGGTAACGAGAAGGATCATCACCAGCAGAGGAGTGAGCACCGTAACGGTAAGTCAATGTTTCAATAACAACTGGACCATTCCCGGCTGCAGCAAATTCACGAGCAGCTTTAGAAACTTCGTGAACAGCCACGATATCCATCCCATCAACTTGGACGGAAGGAACACCCATGGCAACGGCTTTTTGTGCCAACGTCTCAGCTGCGGTTTGCTTGCGACGTGGTACGGAAATTGCCCAACCATTGTTTTGAACGAAGAAGACAGCTGGTGCTTGGAAAGCACTGGTAAAGTTAACCCCTTCGTACCAGTCACCTTGTGATGTCCCACCATCACCGGTGTAGACGAAGGCAACGCGGTCTTCATCTTTGTTCTTCTTAATCCCTAAAGCAACACCGGCGGTTTCAACGTATTGCGCGCCAATGATGATTTGTGGGAATAACATGTTTGGATTTTCATGTTGATTGCCTTCAACATGACCTTTGGACCATAAGAAACCTTTTGCAACGGTAGTCCCGTGTTGAATCATTTGTGGCAAATCACGGTAAGCTGGTAACAGGAAGTCTTGTTCCTTAAATGCAGTAACACTTCCCATTTCACTAGCTTCCTCACCGGCAGTTGGAGCATAGAAACCGAGGCGACCCTGACGTGAGAAGTTCATTGTTTGTTCGTGTAACGTACGCTCCCAAACCATTTTCTTCATGAAGTCAACAAGTTGGTCATCTGAATATTTCGCCAACGTGTCTGGATCAACAACCTTGCCTTCACGATCGATGACTTGAACTGGGTGCTTATATGGGTCAGCCATCGTAGCTTTGATCTTGGCAAAGTCTACAATCTGTTTGCTTCCATTAGCCATAAGTAACACTTTCCTTTCACTTGATATGAAATTGTTAACCAGAGTGAGTTAACGTTGCGTTTCCTGACTACGTTTATAAAGTACCATTTTTTCAGAAGCCATGCAAGCCCTTTCATGTGGACAGATAAAGGGATTAGGCTAAATCCCTACGGCGCGTTGTGATTTTTTACTTTCCACTTTTTTTGAAAATAGAAACCGTTTTCTTTTCATTTCATTTCTCCCAGTGGGTATGTTAAAATGAATGGTAACTAACAATATTTTTTTGCGGAGGTAATGCTTTTGTTTCTCATGAAAGATATTGTCCGCGACGGTGATCCCGTCTTACGACAAGAAGCAGCAGACGTGATCTTCCCTCTCTCAGAGGAAGATCAACAGCTCGCTAAGGACTTAATGGAATATTTGGTGGTCTCTCAGGACCCCGAACAATGTAAAGAATACGGTTTGCGGGCCGGTGTTGGCTTGGCAGCGCCGCAAGTTGGCGTCTCCAAAAAGATGGCCTCCGTCTTGGTTCCACCTACCGAAAAAGATGGCAAGTCACCCTTTACCGATGTCATCATCAATCCAGTCATCGTCTCTGAATCCGTTCAGGAAGGTGCTTTGACTGAAGGTGAGGGTTGTCTTTCCGTCGACAAAGACGTTCCCGGATTTGTCCGCCGTCACGATCGCATCACTTTACGCTACTATGATGTGAACGGCGAAAAGCACCAGTTACGCTTGAAGAACTACCCGGCTATCGTTTGTCAGCACGAAATCGATCACTTGCACGGGATGCTCTTCTACGATCACATCAATAAAGACCAACCGTTTACACATGACGATGACATGATTATGATTGAGTAATTTATGCACAAATTGTTTGTGGCTGACACCAATATTTTTAGGTGGCTTACATCTCATAGTAGGTAAGTAAACTTCCCTACCGTTTAGTAAGGATATTCCCCTACTGTGTGTTTCACGATCTAGCTTGCGTAAGTTTTCACCTATGTTATCAGTTCCCAATTAAAAAAATAGGTATCGTAATCAAGTTCCCTAGGAACAATCGATTACGATGCCTATTTTCAATAGCAGAACTCTTTTTATTACGAAAAGATAAACCTGTTTCTTCCATATATAGTGCATCATTTCACAGCAGGATCATTTAACTTCTTGAGGTCTTTTAAATATTCAACCGTTGACTCGTTCATTAAGTTTGCCACGTCGACGTGGAGGTGCCCTTCATAGACCCAAATATCGCTGACGACAAAAGCCGGTCCCGCAACCACCGCTTTGACCTGATGATCCGCACTAAAACTGGCCAAAGCTTCATTGAAAGCCGCTTCGAGTGCGGACAACCGCCGTTCCGTGTCGATACCACTGGGCATTGTGTACTCAAAGGCCATGACTCCACGGCCCCACACATCGGCGACCGTCTCTGTTGGCTGCAGTACACACTCGTCTTCTGATAAAACATCATCGTTCACCAGGCGCTGTAAAGCTGCTTTAACTGCCACATCCGTATCATCCTCTGCAGACCGCCGCACCATTCGCGTCGCTCGCTGAACAATCATACGGCGAATCATTTCATAAATAATAAAGGCAATGATGATGCCAATAATGACTTCTACTATTAGAGCCATGGCGTCTCCTCCGTTCACTTCACGCTAGTTTAATCATAGCATGTTTTGTCGTCTAGGGGTACTTCTATACAAGTGGCTGAAATTATGCTAAAATTGTGCTAATTGTTGTGTAAGCAACCCGCAGTTCGGCAGGACATAAATAATTCGCTGTTCACTCACGATTAGCGAGTTAAATCGTTTAAAATTAAAAGGAGTTTTGTCTGTGATTTACAAAGTCTATTACCAAAATGATAAAAAGCGGAATCCTAAGCGCGAGGATACGCATTCACTTTACCTGGAAGCCCCAGCAGAAGTTGAAGCCCGGGCACTTGTGGAAGCTCATACGGAACACAATATCGAATTCATCGAAGCCATCGAAGGTAAAACATTGGCTTACGAACAAGAGAATCCGAATTACAAATTAACGGAGTTCAATGAATGAACAAGTTAAACGTCAAAAATAACGAAGCCGCTATCTTTGGCGTGGGTGGACTTGGTGAAATTGGGAAAAACACTTACGGCATTCAATTTCAGGACGAGATTATCCTGATTGATGCCGGAATTAAGTTCCCCGAAGACGAGTTACTTGGAATTGACTATGTCATTCCGGATTATCAATACCTCGTTGAAAACCAAGCCAAAATCAAGGCGCTTGTGATTACCCACGGCCATGAAGATCATATTGGCGGTATTCCTTATTTATTAAAGGCACTCAACGTTCCTGTTTACGCAGGTCCGCTTGCCTTGGCACTGATCAAGAACAAGCTTGAAGAACACGGATTACTTAAATCGACTGAACTACACACAATTGACGATGACACTGTGCTCAAATTTCGGAAGATGAGCGTCACCTTCTTCCGAACCACTCACTCGATTCCTGATACTCTAGGTGTCGCCGTTCATACCCCGGTCGGAACAATCGTGGAAACGGGAGACTATAAGTTCGACTTAACTCCCGTTACGAACCAGCCGCCTGATCTTCAAAAGATGGCTAGATTGGGTGAAGAAGGCGTGCTGTGCTTAATGTCTGATAGCACAAACGCTGAACGACCAATCTGGACCAAGTCGGAAAAATGGGTTGGTAAATCGATTCGACGGATTTTTGACCAAGTTGAAGGGCGGGTTATCTTTGCTACCTTCGCTTCCAACATTTCCCGGATTGAAACCGCCTGTGAAACGGCGTTGGCCCATGGACGCAAGATTGCTGTCTTTGGTCGGTCTATGGAAGCTGCCATCGTTAACGGTCGGGAACTGGGTTATCTCAACATCCCCGATGAGGCTTTAGTCGATGCAAATGCTATTCGTTCCCTTCCTGCTGACAAGGTCATGATCCTATGTACCGGGTCGCAAGGTGAACCTATGGCTGCCTTATCACGAATTGCGAACGGTACCCACCGACAAATTTCCATTCAACCTGGTGATACGGTCGTCTTCTCCAGTAACCCGATCCCTGGGAACACCATTTCGGTCAACCGGGTCATCAACGAACTAGAAGAAGCCGGCGCTAACGTTATCCATGGTAAGGTCAACAACATTCATACATCTGGTCATGGTGGTCAAGAAGAGCAAAAGTTAATGCTGCGTCTCATGCAGCCTAAGTTCTTTATGCCCATTCACGGTGAGTACCGGATGTTAAAGATCCACACGGAGCTCGCAGAACAGTGCGGTGTGCCATTGGATCACAGCTTCATCCTGCAAAACGGGGACGTTCTGGCATTAACTCAGGACTCAGCCCGGGTTGCGGGACACTTTACCGCTGGGGACGTCTATATTGACGGTTCCGGTATCGGTGATATTGGAAATGTCGTCTTGCGCGACCGTCAACTCTTGTCCGAAGAAGGACTTGTCGTTGTCGTTGCCACCATCGATTTGAAGAACCAGGAAATCAAGGCGGGCCCTGACCTACTTTCACGTGGATTTGTCTACATGCGTGAATCAGGTGAGCTCCTTAACGAAGGTCGGCGTCGCGTCTTCCAGACGATTCGTCGGGCCATGCGCAATCCGAAGGCTACCGAAGCTTCGATTCGTAACGCCGTTATCGATGATCTGCAAAACTTCCTGTTTGAAAAGACGGAACGGCACCCAATGATTTTACCAATGTTTATTATGACCAAGTAATTTTGGTTAGTAGGAGTCTGAGTTCAGTGCTCAGGCTCTTTTTGTGTTCACACCTTCCAGCTGCATCTGGTTTCATCTCTGGTCCCCTCACGTTTAAACTTGTCTTTCTTTACAACAAGTGTTGAACCCCTGACCATCTTAAACTTTTCCACGCGATTGTGACAGTCCCCCAACCCGAGTTGGACTGCAGTCATTCTAAGCAAAATCCGGTGTAATTTTACATAATTTCTTATGACCAAGGAAAGTTATGCTGGAATCACTAGGCACCACTAAAGTTTTCGTTTATAATGAAAAGGATTAAATTTTGAGAGGAGCAGTACGGTGAGTGTCCAGTTCTATATCATTCTAAACGAGCACGCAGGAAGTGGCCGCGCCGGTACACTGTGGCCAGAAATCAAAGAGCAGCTCGATGCCGCCCAGGTCTCCTACCAGCTAGCAATTTCGGAATATCCGAATCATGCCGTCCTTTTGAGCGAGCAATTTGCCAAACGTATCCCGGATGACCCCCAGCAAAACTGGGTCGTCTTAGCCGTTGGCGGTGACGGGACCTTACATGAGGCGCTTAACGGTCTAACGCAGCTCCAACGACAATACCCGATTCCGGTGACTTACTTACCCATTGGTTCCGGTAACGATTTCGCCCGGGGAGCTGGAATGGCCTTGAAGTGGGAAGATGCGCTGAAACAGATTATTCAGTGTACGCACACGACCAACTACGACATTGGCAGTTACGATGAAACCATCAAGCAAGAACGTGGTGTCTTCACCAACAACCTAGGCATTGGGTTCGATGCGGCCATCATTTCACAAGCGAATCAGTCGAAAGCTAAGGTTTGGCTCAACAAACATCACATGGGGTCTTTGTCCTATTTAGCGTCGGCACTTGATGTTTATTACAACCAAACAGGCTTTACCCTCACCGTTCACGTGGGTAATCAACGGGATATCTATCCCAATGCCTTTCTCGTTACCACGACCAATCATCCCTACTTCGGTGGCGGTGTCGGTATTGCTCCTGGCGCAACCATCACGGATCACAAGCTACATCTGGTCGTAATTGAAAAACCACATTTCTTCAAATTACTTTGGCTAGCCTTACGCTTAGTATTTAAGCGTCATTTAACGTCTAAGGCCGTTCACTACTATCAAGCTACACAAGTCCACCTAACCGTTCCAGCCATCGAATACGGGCAGTTAGACGGCGAAGAAATGGGTGGTCGGTTCTTTGATGTCTACGTTGGCGTCAAATCCTACCCGTTCTGGTTCGATATCACCATTTAGAGCCAATAAAAAGCCTCACCGTTAGTTTTAGCGGTGGGGCTTTTGCGTGTGATCAAAACCACCCGCAGGTTATTTTTAGTCTTCTGAAGCGTCCATTGCTTCCAGAATCATGTCGAGCTGAGCGCACTTATCGGATAAGTCGTTCATTTCTTTGCCGTAGCGCGGTTCAATCTGCACTGTCTCCGAGCTCCACTGAACGCTCTCAGATTCCTTCCGTTTTAACGTAGCCAACTGTGAATTAGCCTGACGATACTCTTCCAGAATCTCCATACGATTACTCACCTTTTTGACAACTCCTTTAACAAGAAAATTTAATTATGTTGACTCATCTCTAAATGACTACGAGAAATCATAACACTTGCCATTGGATTTGTTAACGATTATCTTAACTTTTTTCGGCGGATTGCCGAAAATGGTCAAAAAAGCGGATTCATGTCGCTTGACTTATTTCACGGTTCCTGCAAACGAAGGCATAAAGTATTGACTGATCGATTCAACTTCGACATTTTGACCTGGCGTTGGTGCTGCAACGTACTGACCATTACCAATGTAGATGGCATCGTGATAGGTTGCACCCTTAGACCCCCAGAACAAGATGTCCCCCGGCTTAGCAGACGCAACGGAATGTGTCGATACCCGTGCTTCTTGCGAAACCGTGTTGTGCGGCAAACTAATCCCCAGTGCGTGCTGGTAAACGTAGGCAACCAGGCCAGAACAATCCATCCCGCTGAGAGATGAGCCACCCCAAACGTAAGGAATGTTCGCTGATGCCAATTTTAACGCCAAACTTGTCACAGAACCCGTGGTCAAGTTACTGTTCGTTGTTGCCTTGGCACTACTGCTACTCGTGGTGGCAGTTGCGGAAGACGTGGAACTGCTACTGGTCGTCTGTTGGCTTGACTGCGCGGCTTTCTTGACGGCCGCTTGGGTCGTTGTACGAATCCGCTTTGTCTTCTTAGCCTTAGTCGTCGCTGTTGCACCAGCACTAGCCTGATTGACCGTTGCGCTCTGCGAACTAGACGAGACGGCCTGACTTGTCGTGGCGGCCTGGGTCGTTACCTGACTGCTGCTAGTCGCCTGGGACTGTGACTGACTTGTCACATTAGACGCCGAACGTGTCACCCGCTTCCGCTGTACGGCTTTCGTCGCAGTGGCACGAGACGTTGACGTTGTGGTATCGGAACTCGCCTCAGTAACAGAGCTGCTACTTTGCGTTGGTGTCGTTACGGATTGACTGGTTGAGCTAACCGGTGCTTGGCTCTTCTGTGTCTGACCAACCGTTGCACTACTGCTCGTTGATTGGCTCTTAACCGAGCTGTTCTGAGCGACCGAACTGCCTTCGACGCTGCTACTGGTTTTACTCTGGGCACTCGCCTGACTCATCTTAGTTGCAGGTTGGCTAACAACCGAACTACTGGTTGAAGAACTCGTTTGGCTAGCTGTCGTCGTGCTGGTAGATGCCTTGGGTGTTGTACTTTGACCCGTTGCAGGTGTCACGGCTGGCGTCTGCTCACTCGCACTGGTCTTGGACGACGTCTGTGACGTCGTACTTGAACTTGCTTCTTGACTACCAGTAACTACTGAACTAGAGGTTGCTGCAGCCGTTTGCTGTTTTTGCTTGCTAGCTGCGGCCTGTTGTTCAGCGACAATCTGTGCCTGAACAGCACTCGCCTTTTGCGTTGCTTGCTGTCGGCTGCTTGGTGTCGTTGTCTGCGTTGTGGCATTGTCCTTAACATGACTAGCTTGTGGAATTTCTAGTTTTTGGCCAACGCTTAACATGTCACCAGTTAAGGCATTTGCCTTTTGTAATTGTGCCACCGTCAAATGATACGTCTGGGCTAAATCCCAAAGCGTATCACCGGATTTAACCGAATATGTCTGCGTTGTCTTAGCTGATTTTACTTGAAGCCGTTGACCGACAAAAATTAAATCGGTCTTTGCGTCAATCGAATTCTGCTGTTCTAAATCTTGAATAGAAACGCCAGTCTGCTGTGAAAGACCCCAAACGGTGTCCCCTTGCTTAACTTGAATGGTATCAGCATTAGCGGTCATGGATGCTCCAGCCGCTAAAGCACCAATGGCCCCAACGACGCCAACAACTGCTTTGGTTTTTCGTTGTCCTGTACTCATCTTCACCAACACGTCCTTTTATGACTTAAGATTTCAAACTCATCATGAAACGCAAATTGCTCTTCAGACCCAGTGGCATTTACGTTCGTTCACAGTAAATACGAATCACAAATTAATCTTACCACACGTTTTCCCAGTTTCTTGTGAAATATTAAGGAATTATTAACAGAATTTAAGCTCTGAATATATGTTCCCCTTAAGCGTTTCCAATTTCCCAGGTACTACTGTAATCTGATAATATCAGCATTTCCAGTTTGTTGGCTAGCAAACGTTTGTTCTATGTAAGATTCAATCAAAACCGATGCGGGTGGCGTATATTTATCCACCTTTTCCAAAGTGTAAGCAGTTGTACGGTACAAGATATTATTGAAAACGCTTTTTGTATTTTACAACTGTCAAGTGTCTTGTTCTGCTTGTGAAATTAAAAAAAGTGCAAAAAAAAAACGGGAGAAATCTCCCGTTACTTTGTTATTTCACCGTTCTTACTCACTTTTAGCCTAGTAATCCTTTAAAAAAACTAACGATTTTATTCCAGAATTGCACAATGAAATTCTCAGCTTTTTTTGCATCCGCACTGTTGGCGAAATCTTTCACGCTAGCCATTTTATCCCCAATACTGTTGGCAAGGTTATTGGCAACGTTGGTGACATTCGTCACGTACGTCTTACTCGTTGAGACCGGTGCTTGTTGAACCTTACTGAGGGCAATTGAGATGTTGGTAATCTGAGTTGAACTCGTCTTACCATCAATGCCCTGTTTAGCCAAAGCTTTTTGCAACATCGTTTCAATATCGGCCTTAGTTGCTAAATCATTTCCGTTCTGTCGTTGCTTAGCCAGATCTGAAGAAACAGAACCCACAGCAGACATTAATTTACCGGGATACTTACTATCATCATTGTTAGAATCAATGGCTGGCTGAGTCGCATCCAAGACGCTGTTAGCGGCTTGCGTATTTTCTGAATTCAACGTTAACCCATCTGCTGCTAAAGCCTTGTAGACACCGGTCAAGGCGGATTCTCCAGAAACGGTCTTGTCAGCTGTCACCGTAATAATGACATCTTTGACCCCCGCCATAGTTGCGACCATGGCGTATTGTTGGGCGGTTACTTCAGTAATATTGTTATTTCCATTATATTTGGCAATATTAACCTTAACCCCAGTCCCAGGATCCGCCGGTGCCAATGCCACCGAACTGATCATACTGGCATCAGTGGTTCCAGCCGAGTTCAGATACGTTGCGTAGTCGGTCCCGGTTGCGGTCAATGCCGTATAATTCGATTTTACGCCCAATGCTGAGGCAACCGTATCCTTGTCTTCACTGGCCAAACCAGCCCCATAGACCACATAAGCCTTGGAGAGTGCCTTAGTTTGAACGGTACTGCCACTGGTTGCTGAGCTACTGGTACTCCCTGTATCCGTGGTGTCAGCAGCAGCGGATACCGCGCGACTGCCCAAAGTAATCGCTAAAGTTACGGCTACGACCCCAAGCAAAATTTGTTTTAATTTCATGGTTATCCCTCTCTTTTCGCTTTCATTATACTGCTCCCATGAAGCAGTATAGCATGTCCCTAGTCAGCGGATGAGGTTTGACCATGACCTTACAAAATTCTTCAACTTCCATTTATTGCCAGAACCGCCGAGCCCCCACGTATTCTGGTGCTAGCTTTCCGGTCAGCGGTGCCAATTGAACGGCCGCACCTGGCTTAGGTGCATGTAGCATCTTACCATTCCCCGCATACACACCCACATGATGAATCTCGCCAGTCCCGTGTTCACGAGCAAAGAAGACAAGGTCACCAGCAGCCAAATTTTCCGGTGCAACCGGATATCCATTGGCAAATTGGTCCTGCGCATCCCGGGGAATATAGTAGTCGAGTGCCCGGTGTAACGCATAGATAAAGCCGGAACAATCAAATCCTTGCGGTGTGATCCCCCCCCCACAGATAGGGTGTCCCGATGAACTGTTGGCCCAGTGCTAATAGCCGGTCGCCATCATCGGCCCCCGTCACACCAAGTTTGGCGGCAGCGGCCGCAATCCACCCTTGGCCTAGAGGCGTGACGACTTGAATCCACTCACTGTCCTGACCAGTCGTCGTCAACAGTGTTCCCAATGGTAAGATCGACACGGGTTGGCGGTCCTCATTTAACAACGTCGTCTCGGCATGGACCAGCCGAACCGTTGTCGTGGGGTAGGCCAGTTCTTCATCAGCCGTCGTCAGTTGCGCCAAAGGCACCCAGCCAGGATAGCCTCGTCGTTCCTGCCGATTACCTTGCCGCGTCACAAACACGTGGGCCCAGTCACCCTCAACGCGATCCAATACCACACGGTCGTTAAACAATGCCTCCGTGACGATACTGTCATTGTCAGCCAACCGGTCTTTATCCGTTGGTTTAAGCGCTGCCAGCCACGTCGTCAAATCGCCAGTTTTCAAATAAGTCTGATCGGTCTTAGTCACCGCCGAGGGTGCTGACCACACTAACGCCGTTGGCACCTTGATCCGCCGAATTTCCATTAAAACCGCCTCCAGTTCCTTTACCCCCAATATACCAATAATTTTACGAACTTACTAGATTTTCGGGAAACGTTTGCAATATTTCTTGTAAAACTGCCGGACGCGGCGGCTTCGTTCTATCGGACAGTGTTGCTACACCCCATATTCATCGGTCAATATGGCAACAGCCGACCAAGTTGTCCATTTTTGGTCTCAGTATTATTGTTATAACCGTCATAATGGGTATTTTAGACCTTTCAACCTCAGTTAGAATCATAAAAGGGACCCGAACCTATTGCCTGCTCGTGTCCCTCATTTTACTTGCTAAAATATATGACTGGATATCCTAAAGATGAACACGGGACCACTCCACAGATAGAACCCTGTTGATTCGACTCCTTCATTAAGCCCTTGCTAGGATAAAGACCATTCTAAGCTGAGGCGTAGTCATTCCGACTGCATTCTTCAGTTCAACCCCAAGTATGCTTGAACGACGCGGTCAACGGTGAATCCAGCCATTTCCATGACCTGCTCACCAGGACCACTAGCACCGAACTGTTCCTGCGTCAGCATCGCGCCATCGAGGCCAACATATTGACACCATCCCAGGCCGCTCGCCATTTCAATTGCCACTCTACGGCGCAGCTTAATTGGCATGATACGTTCACGGTAAGCAGTGGACTGCATATTGAATTGTTCAAAGCTTGGTACGGATACGACCCGTACGTCGTGACCCATTTCTGCTAGTTGTTCTTGTGCCCCTAATGCTAATTTAACTTCTGACCCCGATGCCATCAAAATACCTTCCGCATCCCCTTGAGCATCGCGAACCACGTAGCCACCCCGCTTTACACCGCTACGAACACGCGCAGCTGCTTGTGGTAGCGTTGGTAAGCCCTGACGTGAAAGGATGATGGCCGTTGGATGGTCGACTGATTGGAGTGCTGTCTGCCAAGCCGCCACGGTTTCATTCCCATCCGCTGGCCGAAAGACCGCTAAGCCTGGGATTGCTCGTAAAGCAGCTAACTGTTCTACGGGTTCATGAGTCGGGCCATCCTCCCCGACGGCCAACGAATCATGCGTGAAGACGTAGATGATTGGCAATTTTTGGAGTGCTGCCAACCGAATTGCTGGCTTCATGTAGTCAGAGAAGACAAAGAATGTCGACCCATAAACCCGACTCCCCCCGTGCAAAGCGATTCCGTTCATGGCAGCGGCCTCGGCAAACTCACGTACACCAAACCATAAATTTCTACCTTGTGGATTTTCGGCACTAAACCGATCATCCTCGGCAATTGCCGTCTTGTTTGAGCTAAAGAGATCGGCTGATCCCCCCCATAAGTTTGGCAGGGCTGCACTTAGCTTCTGTAGAACTTCGCTGCCACTTGCCCGAGAAGCCAAACTATCCTTCTTGTAATAGATTGGCAGTTGATCTGTCAAGTCAGCCGGTGCTTCTTGGCTCAATCCTTTGGCAAATTGGCTAGCCAGTTCTGGCTCAACCGTTGCATAACGGGTGATTAAGTTTGACCACTCTTGGTGGCTGGCCCAGCCCCGTGCCTTGATCGTCGTCATAAATCGTTCATGAACCTCAGCTGGTACTGTAAAGGGATCGTTGTTCCAACCATAGGTATTCCGTGTAGCCTCTAAATCGGCTGCATTCAACGGTGCACCGTGAACCTTATTTGTGCCGGCGTTCGGACTCCCCGCCCCAATCTGTGTCTTGACCTCGATCAAAGTTGGCCCGTCTTGATTCTGCTTAGCTGCAGTAATTGCATCATCGATAGCGTCCAGGTCATTTCCGTCCGCCACTCGTGAATAGTTCCAACCATAGCTTAAGAAACGCCCCGCTACATCATCATGACAAGCATTACTCAACGGTCCGTCAAGTGAAATGTCATTAGAATCGTACAATACGATTAACTTATTTAATTTTAATTGGCCAGCTAAACTTGCAGATTCAGCCGCAACCCCTTCCATCAAATCACCATCCCCACATAAGGCGTATGTATAGTGATCAACGACGTTTAGATTCGGTTGATTGTAATCCGCGGCTAAATGAGCTTCAGCCATGGCCATCCCCACGGCCATTCCAATACCTTGACCTAAAGGACCGGTCGTCGCGTCCACTCCAGGTGTCACACCATACTCTGGATGCCCCGGGGTCTTACTACCTAATTGTCGGAAGTTCATCAAGTCGCTTCGACTCAGTGAAAAGCCGCTCAGGTGTAAGAGACTGTACAGCATAGCCGAACCGTGGCCAGCAGAAAGGACAAATCGATCCCGATTGAACCATTGTGGAAATGAAGGATCGACCCGTAAATGGCGGGAAAATAAAACATAAGCCATTGGCGAAGCCCCTAATGGGAGTCCTGGATGACCTGAGCGGGCCCGCGAAATCATATCCATGCTTAACATCCGGACCGCCGTTACTGCTAAATTGTCCGTGTCATCAAAACTTACTTGTTTCATTACTTTTTCATTCAACATCCGAAATAACCTCACTTTAAGTGACCAGACCATTCTGATCATCTGTTATTGGTAGATGAGTTTTTATACGTTAATCATACCGGTAGAATCGACGCTCACCATCGACTTTTATAACTATACCAATTTAATTGTCATCATGCAACCCCTTTTGTAAAACTTATTAAATGGGCTTTTGTGAGTTGCAAAAACAGATATATTGGATATACCAATTCAAAGATGTTGCAACCGGTTGTTCTCAAGATACAAAAAAACGACCTTTTACCATAAAAATTGGTATAGGTCGTCTCAAAAACTATTTTATTTTCTGAAAAGAATTACTTGCTGGCTGCTTCAATCTGAGCCAGCGTCGGAATCGATGGCATTGCGCCCAGTCCCTGAACGGTCAAGGAACTAGCCCGTTGTGCGAAGACCAAGGCTGTGGCAATGTTGCTGAGGTCCGGTTTGAGTTGTGAGCTCAATGCGCCAATGAAGGTGTCTCCAGCAGCCGTGGTATCTACGGCGTTGACCTTGAAGGCTGGTACAAAACCAGAACCATCGGCAGTTGCGTAGTAAGCTCCCTTGCTCCCGATGGTGATAATAAGATTCTTAACACCCAATTCACGGAACTTGGCAGCATTAGCGTCCATCGACGCCTCATCGGTAACTTCGATACCAGTTAAGATAGCACTTTCACTCTCGTTTGGTACCACTAAATCGGTAACTTTTAAGATTTCAGGATCAATTTTAGCGGCGGGCGCTGGGTTTAAGATAGTCGTCACGTGGTGTTTCTTGGCAACCGTAAAGGCAGCCAAAGTCGCATCTTGTGGCGTTTCAAATTGCGTGATCAAGAAGTCAGCCTTAGCAATTTCGTCTTCAACAGCTGTAACTTCTTCAGCCTTGATCTGTTGATTAGACCCACCATAGACCAAGATACTGTTTTGACCCGCTTCGTCAAGTAAGATAAAAGCAGACCCCGTTCCAATCGTTGGGTCGGTGATGATGGCACTCGTATCGATTCCATCATCTTTTAAAGACTCAACCATAAAACGACCTGCATCATCGTTACCAACCTTACCGATGAACCGCGTTTCAGCACCGGCACGGGCTGCAGCAACGGCTTGGTTAGCGCCCTTCCCACCAGCGGCACTACTCTTGTTTTCAGTGGATAGCGTTTCTCCTGGCTGTGGCATCCGGGCAACCCGCAATGTCGTATCAACGTTGAGACTACCTAGAACCGTAACTTTGTTTGACATAATTAACCTTCACTCCTTAACCAATTTATCCATTTGTAAAACGTTTTACGTATTGCCGACACGCTGGACAATCTGTTTTTGCTTATCCCTAGCGTATCATGTTTCGAAAAGGCTTACAAGAAAAAAATGAAATTTATTTCACGGGTCCTGTACTCTCCCGCTGACGAAGCTCCACGGGGAGGTCTACCAGCTGAGCAGCTTGGCGTTGATCTTGAATTCGGTTGATCAATAACGTCGTTGCCTGCTGACCCATGGTAACTACCGGTTGACGAATACTACTTAACTTGGGCACCACATATTCATCCAAATCAATATCATCGTACCCCATCACGGAAATGTCCGTGGGAACATTTAGCCCCTGTTCATGCAGACCACGCATCAGTCCCAGCGCCGTTTCATCGTTAATGGCAAAGACTGCGGTTGGCTTTTGGGTCATCACGCCAGCCGTCGCCTGATAACCACCCAGCTTGGTCATGGGTGAGATGACCACTGCTGAATCTGGTAACATGACACCAGACTCGGCTAGGCGTTCCTTAAATCCAGCCAAACGAATCACCAAATTGTCAGTCGGATGTTCTGGCATCACGACCGCAATTTTACGATGCCCCAATGACAGTAGGTGCTCAGCCGCAAGTTGGCCCCCCCGTTCGTCATCGATTCGAATTCGGTCCAAACTAGGACCACCGTTCTGGTCGATTAACAGATAAGGAATCCCATTTTTCTTGAGAATGTTATCAATAGCCTCCGCCGTGATCGACGCACTGGCAATGATCAGGCCATCTACAGCCCGCTTAATCAACTCTTCTACGTAGTAACTTTCAAGCTTCTCATCGTGATTGGCACCAAAAATAAGAGGAATGAAGTGCTGTTCACGACTGGCCTCTTGGACACCCCGAATAAACATACTGAAGAAGGGGTTCCCCAGGTTAGGAACTAAGACACCAATAGTCTGCGCAGACTTCATAATAAGGTTCCGGGCATTAAAATCTGGAACATAACCCAATTCTTCTTGCAATTGATGGACGCGCCGCCGCGTATCGAGACTAAAGCGTTCACCTTTACCATTTAAAATTTGTGAAACCGTTGTTACCGAAACACCCGCTGCTTCAGCAAGGTCCCGAATCGTTACTTTGCGTGTCATAGCAACCTCCATCATCCGTTTTCATACTAAATCTTATTATACCCCACCAGGCTGCGATATCTACGGTCAATTTAGGTTCGTCTAAAGGTTGCACAAAGTCAGTGTAAAATTAACGGACTCTGGTCGCCAAATATTCTGCCGACTGTGGGTCTGCTTCAGCCTGAGAAACGGATTCCTTACACACTTTCTTACGCACAACTGATTTCATTCTGGACTTCTCTGACACAAAGCCCCCTTGCAACCAGTTGGATAACACCTTTGCAGGAATCCCCCAATGCTTACGGTATCCCTAATACTGATCATAGTTTACGCCACATCAGTGTCAAACGCTTTGATTACAACGTTTCCACCTTACAACGCAAATAAAGCTGCTTCTTTTAGAATCGTTAGATTCTGAAAGGAGCAACTTTTGGGGTTATGTTCCAGACTCAATGTTTAAGCCTTTAAGATTTTATCGATTGCTTGTAATTGATCGTCATCAAAGGTCAGGTTTTGCACGGCCTTGATGTTTTCCTTCAAGTGAGCTGGCTTAGACGCCCCGGTAATGACACTCGTAATAACCGGATTGTGTAATAACCAAGCTAACGCCATATGAGATAATTTTTGACCACGGCTCTGCGCAATCTGATTGAGTGCTTGTAGTTTCTGTACCATCTTGTCACGACCGTTGTCCAAGACAAACTCATTCGACCAGTGAATAGCCACGTCTTCTGGAATACCGTTCAAATACTTGTCAGTCAAGAGACCTTCCGCCAAGGGACCGTAAGCAATTGCTCCGGCATTGTTTTTAGTCAACATGTCGAATAGACCATCATCGTTAGCTGTCTGATTCAGCATATTGTAAGACACTTGATCGACGACGAATGGCGTATGCAAGTCCTTAAATATTTTGATCATCGCTGCGGCCTGTGGTTCCGTGTAATTTGAAATCCCAACGTACAACGTTTTGCCTTGGCGAACCAAGTTATCTAAGGCAACAGCCGTTTCTTCTGGTGAGGTTTCTGGGTCAAATCGGTGACTGTAGTAAATATCAACATAATCCAACCGCATAGCCTGCAATGAGCGGTCCAGAGAAGCCGTCAATGCCTTACGAGAACTCATTTGTCCGTAAGGCCCTGGCCACATGTGGAAACCAGCCTTACTACTGATGACCAATTCATCACGGTAAGGCATCAATTCGCGCTGAAGAACTTGACCAAAGAGACTTTCGGCTGCGTAAGAACCCGGACCATAGTTGGCGGCGAGGTCAAAACTAAAGATACCTGCGTCAAACGCCTTCAAAATCACATCACGTGTGTCTCCATAATTGGCGTTTTCGCCAAAACTGTGCCACATACCAAAAGAAATTGCCGGTAGTTGAAACCCGGTGTTCCCTGCGCGCCGAACCGGCATCTTCTCGTAACGGTGTTCATTTGCTAAATACATGTCTTGCCACATTCCCTTCCAGTTATACCTAAGGTAAATTATAGAGAATTGGTGTGGACCAGTCAAGTTTCCACGTAAGATTGGTCTAACCACTGTGAAATGCCGGGTTGTCTCCACTTAAATGCCCTCAGTATCGTTTTGCTTGTCTAATACATGCATTGTTTTGGCTTGTACTTGCCACAAGATTCGTCAGCAAATCAGAGCGTCTCTACTTTCTGTTGTGCTGTCATTTCAGCCAATATCAGCGAATTGTATTATGCAAAGCTGCGATTATACCGGATTTTCACCAAAATAAAAGAAGCTCAGAAAATTTTCTGAACTTCCTTAACTTACGCTATATGTGTTGAAGCTAGCCCTTATCGCTCAGCTTAACTGCCTGAGAAACATGACCATTCGTCGCATCCAACAAAGACTTGGCCTCCGCAATTGTTCCCTTGGTTTCAATTAAGACAATTGCTAACGGGACATTGTTCCCCGCGCGATCCAGGGCTCGTTCTGCCGCTAACGTTGATGTTTGAGTTGCTTCCGCAATAATCTTCTTAGCTCGTTCAAAGGTCTTGCCATTGGTTGGAACCACGTTGATCATCAGGTTTTGATAAACTTTTCCTGTCTTGATCATGATTCCCGTTGACAGCATATTGAGTACCATCTTTTCCGCAGTACCCGCCTTCAATAACGTGGCTCCCGTAATAATTTCAGGCCCCACAACTGGTGTGATTGGGAAGTTTGCCAACTCAGACAGTGGACTCCCCTCGATACAAGAAAAACCAATTCCTAGTGCTCCCTGGTCCTGCGCGAACTGTAGTGCGGCCAACGTATACGGGGTTTGACCGGATGCCGCGCTGGCAATCACCACGTCCTTGCTGGTCAAATGAACGGCGCCCAGGTCAGCCTGTGCCAATTCCGGTGAGTCTTCGGCGGCTTGAACCGTCGTCGTCAGAGCCTGAGTGCCCCCGGCAATCAACCCAAATGTCTGTTGTGCTGTCAACCCATAAGTTGGTTGTAACTCCGTTGCGTCAATCACGCCTAAACGGCCAGAGGTTCCAGCCCCCACGTAAATTAGGCGTCCACCCTCATCAAATTTTGGGTACGCAGCATCAACGGCTGCCGCAATCTGGGGCAACTGCTTTTGTACGGCTCGTGCAACCCGGTGGTCCTCCCGGTTGATCGTTGCAACCATTTCTAACGTAGACTCCCGATCAATGTGCGTCGAGCGGTGATTCCGTTGTTCAGTAAGTAAGTCATCAAATTGCATGGTGTCAGCCTCCAAGTTTCATCAACTATTTCTATATGTATTCGCTTTCATTATGACTACCTCTGGTATAACATGTTTCATAACTAATTTCAATTCCGAATTTATAAATTGCCTGGGTGAAATATTTTCCAAGGCCGCAAAAAAGCGGACGACTAAGGCCGTCCGCTTTCAAGAAAATTCGTTCAATTTCAACGTAAAGATTGCATCATTACAACTCAATTTGCGAAAGAATCTACTTCTCGACCTTCATCCACTGGTAACCACGACTCATTCCTGCTGGATTCCATACGTAGCCACTGACCTTGGGATTCCACATCTCAGCCGTTGCTGGTTGGTACAGTGGTACGACCCCTTGTTGCGTCATAAGCCGTTTTTCCGCCGTGACCAAATCATTATAGCGAGCGGTTGGATCATTGGCATCCTGGTTCTCGGAACGTTTGATAGCCGCATCATATTGGGCATCGGAGAAATCACCATTGTTATTGGTGTTTCCCGTGCTCATCAATGATAAGAAGTTGATGGGGTCAGCAAAGTCAGCACCCCAACTTGAAAGAACTAATTCAAAGTTACCAGAGTTCGAACGACTCAGCCGCGTCTTGTACGGCAAGGTATTGATCGTAACTTTCACGTTTGGTAGCTTCTGTAGTTCGGCCTGGATGTACTGAGCCACCGTTTTAGTTACGGAAATATCATCCGCCATTAATGTCAGATTCAATTTCTTCGTCCCGGTTGCTTTTAACCCGGCCTTCATCAGTTGCTTAGCCTGCTTCAGATTATAGGTAACCCCGCTCTTAACGTAAGCATCTGACGCAAAGTCCTTTTTAGTCTTCGGGTTCCGCGACAGATTTTGTGACACGAATCCAAGTGGTGCCTTAGACCCGTCACGCAAAACACTCTTGGCTAACTGTTGCTTATCGATGGCCATGGACAGAGCTTGACGAACCTTTAAGTTCCGTAAAGCCTTGACCTTTTTCTGGTTCATCTGCATGTAGTAAGTTGTCCCACCGACGAACGTCTTCAGACTAGAATTATTCTTCAAGTTGGCGACCTGCGTGCCATCCAACATCGTGGCGTCGAGGTCCTTCTTCTGGAATAAGCTTAATCCAGTCGATGGATCAGCCACGACTTGGAAGTTCATTTTTTGTAATGTGATGTGCTTTTTGTCCCAGAAGTGCGTGTTCTTAACGAGTTCCCAGTTCTGATTGGTTCCTTGCCACTTGGTCATAACAAACGGCCCATCGTAGGCTGTCTTACCACTCGTGTGACCGTAATCACTACCATAGTGTTCAACCACGCTTTGTTCTTGTGGGAAGAACGTCGGAAAGGCGAGCAATAACTTAAAGTAGGCCACCGGTTTACTCAACGTGACTTGTAACGTATTTTTGTTCAACGCCTTAACGCCCAACTGACTCGGGGCCACTTTACCGCTCTGCACCTGGTTATAATTCTTGATGCCCGCCATCAGGTAAGCATACTCAGATGCGGTCTTTGGGTTGACCGTCCGTTCCCAAGAATACACATAATCTTTTGCAGTGACCGCACGACCATCGTTCCAGTGGTTGTTCGACCGGAGCTTAAAGACGTAGGTCTTCCCATCCTTAGACACCGTTGTCTTGGTTGCCATCGCATTGATGAGCTTCTCATTTTTACCCAACCGATACAATCCCTCTTGCGTATGGTAGAGCATAGTTAGACTCGTCGAATCAGCTGCCTTTGAGACGTCCAACGTGGTCACTTCGGACTTTGCCGACAGCTTAACGACTTGCTTCGCTGCCAACTGACCCGAGTTTCCATTTGATGACGTTGCCTTGCCACAAGCGGCCAATCCGCCCACAACCAGTAACGCCAATCCCATTAAAATTCCAAATTGCTTTCCCTTCAAAATCTTCTCTCCTCATTCCAATTTAGTTGCATGTAACCATTTTAACTTTCCGGCGCCTTCAAATAAAGCGCCAAGCCTCAATAATGCCAATTCTTGTCCTTTTGCCGCATTAAATTGAATTCCAAGGGGCAATCCTTCCTTGGTGACTGCTGTTGGCAAGCTAATGGCAGGTTCACCAGTCAAATTGGCTTGCTGCGTAAATGGCGACCGTGTTAATGCTGGTAGCCATTGATCATAGATTAGCTGCTTTTGTGACCGGGGACTAAAACTCTCAATGGAAGCCATTTTCATTTCATTTTCCGCTGAAACCAGCGTGTCGCCTACCTTGGGTGCTGGCCAAGCCGTTGTTGGCGTCAAAACAATTGGATAATTCACGTGCAATTTAGCCATTGTCCAAGCCGCTTGATCCCACTTGCTCAACGCCAAGCTGTAGTCGGCCGCACTCGTATGTAATCCTGTCTGATACAGTGCCCACGTCAGAAGTTCCATATCGGTTCGATTCAGTGATCGCCCAATATCCTCTGCGAGTTCGCTCATAAAGGCCGCCGTTTCTCCAGCATTCATGGTGTAATAGCTCTCCATGAGCGCTACCCCATCAATTGGCACGTGGACCTCCTCGACATCGAACCCTTGCTCGCTGAGAAATTGGGCTGCCATTTCGACTGCATGAATAGCCTCTGGGCTAACCGGTGTTTCCACTGGTGACTCTGTCGTATACCCTACCTTGATGTGTTTCATGGGTTGATTCAGTTGCGCCAGATAGCCGGATTTTTCTAATGGTGTCTGAAAAACCGCGGCTGGTTGAATCGTTTGTAAACTATCTAGCAGTGCGGCGGTATCCTTGATCGACCGGGTCAGTGCAAAGTCAATTGCTGCTCCTTGCCAAGAACGCCAATCGTTGGGACCAACTGGCACGCGACCACGAGTTGGCTTTAACCCAATCGTCCCAGACCATGAAGATGGAATTCGAATCGATCCCCCACCATCGCTTCCGGCAGCAATTGGGACAAACCCAGCAGCGACACTGGCACCAGCACCACCGGACGAGCCACCCGGTTGATAACTTAAATTCCACGGATTACGCGCTGGTCCATAAATTTCAGCATCCGTAATATTTTTAAACCCAAACTCAGGGAAATTGGTCTGTCCAATAATAACGAAACCAGCCCGTTGCAATGCTTTAACGAAGAAACTTGTCTGTGTCGCCACGTTGTCCCGTAAGAGTCGCGATCCACTTGTGCTCGGTGCGCCTTGTAGCTGTTGTCCCAGTCCTTTCAGTAACAACGGGACACCCAAAAATGGCTGGCCCGTATCGACCTGTGCGGCTGCTTCTTGTAATGCCTTTTCTTTACGCGTTGTAATGACCGCATTTAACTGTGGATTTTGTCGATCTATCTCTTCAAACGCCGCTGCCACCAGCTCCTGGCTGGTGACTTCACCATTACGAACCCGTTTGGCCCACGTCAATGCTGGAACCCCGATCCATTCTAACTGACTCATTTCCATAGCCTCCTAAAAGTTAACTGGCCCCGATCACACCTACCACTACATAAGGTGAATTACCACTAAACATCACACTACGGCCACCAAGTATCGTTGACGTCCCAAATACTCCTCACGTCAAGTCAACAATTGCCTTAATTTACTCGCTTTGTGAAATTTAAGCGAATACATTGTAAAATGAGAAACCTAACCCCCTTCACGGATTGTTGATTACCACTGTATCATTACTGGGCTACCGACTCGGCTACTCGGCTAATGTTCATAAATGATCAAATCTGGTCTGATTTTCACTGAAAAACAGTGCCTATTTAATTTTCACAATACCCGGTTGTAAAAGCGTTTTCAAGTAGTTATACTTAAAACCGTCTTAGGTCACAATTGAAAGGACTGAATACTTGATGAATAAGACGAAGAAATGGTTGGTTTTAGGGTTAGGGTTAAGTTTAGTGATGAGTCTCGGTCTCGTTGGTTGCGGGAAGACCTCATCGTCGAAGTCAACAAATGCCAAGGTTGCCGACAAGAAAACATTGATTGTCGCAACCTCGGGAACATTGTATCCCACGTCATTTCACATGTCCAAGAACAGTAAATTAACAGGTTTTGACGTGGAGGTTGTGCGCGCTGTTGCCAAAGGTTTGGGTAAAAAGGTCAAGTTTCAAGAACTCAGTGTCGATGGTCAATTAACGGCGGTCAGTTCCGGTAAGGCTGACATGGCAGCGAACGACTTTGGTCTCTCTCCGGCACGAAAGAAACAATTTGCCCTATCAACGGTCTACAAACACTCATTTAACAGTATTGTCGTACGGAACAAGGACGACTCTGGCATCCATAATTGGGCCGATATCAAGGGTAAAAAAGCCGCTGGCGAAGCAGGTACAAGTTATCAACGACTTGCTCAGCAGCTAGGCGCTAAATTGGTGAACTACGACAACGTCTCCAACGATGTCTACTTAAAAGACCTGGAAAAAGGTAAGACCGATGTCATCATGAACGACTATTATCTGCAGAAATTGGCGTTAGCCGCCGTGCCGAATAACGGCTTACACATCGTGAAGAACATGTACTTCACGACCACCGATGACGGTCAGGGTGTCGGTATCTTGATGAAGAAGAGCAACACCAAGCTCAAACAAGAAATTGATAAAGAAATCAAGAAACTCCTGAAGGATGGCACCATCAAGAAAATCTCTGAAAAGTACTATGGCGCCGACGTCACAAAGAAGCCCAACGTGCACATCTCCAAGAACTTTACGATCAAGTCCACGTCGACTGGTCAATAGGAATTGAGGGGTGTCACCCATGTTAAAATATATCTCAATTCCTGGCTTTTTTAATGCGCGGTTAGCTTGGTCATCCATCCCCCAAATCCTAAGTGGCTTACCAATGACAATTTATCTGACCGCCATGGCATTTGTTTTAGCAACGATTCTTGGGATGTTACTGACACTGGCGCAGCTGAGTCACATTAAGCTGCTCCACTGGCTAGCCCGTGCCTATATTTCGTTTATGCGCGGTGTCCCTATGTTGGTCGTTCTGTTTATCGTCTACTTTGGTTTTGGTCTAGACGCCATGCCGGCTGCCATTCTCTCGTTTACGATTGGTGCAGCCGCCTTTATCTCCGAGGTCTTTCGCTCCGCCTTTATGGGCATTGACCCCGGTCAGTATGAGGCTGCCTATTCGATTGGTCTGCCCTACCGCAAGGTCATGCGCTTCATTATCATTCCGCAGGCCTTTCGCATCAGCATTCCTGCCCTCGGCAATATTCTGCTCGACATGTTCAAAGGTACCTCACTTGCGGCCATGATTACCGTGACCGAAATGTTCATGCAGGCTAAGATTGTCGCCGGAGCCAATCAGGATTACATGACGATTTACATCACGATTGCCATCCTGTATTGGCTCTGCTGTGTCATCATTACGGCTGGACAGAATCAATTGGAACGCTGGTTGGACTATGATCGGCCGAAAGAACATCTGAAGTTGTTGTAAACAGGTATTAATTAAGAATGGCCGTACAACGCCAGCCAACATTACACTTGTCTTCAATTTTATATTGGATAATAACCTAAATTAAAAACACCGAAATTATTTTTCAGACAATTTCGGTGCTTTTATTTGGTTCAAAATCATTTTACTGTTCTTGGCGCTTTGGTACTGGATGAAATAAGGAATCCACCGGTTCCTCATGGTAAATCAAATCGATGGCTTTCCCGAATAACTCACCCACAGACATCACAACGAACTTATCGCTCTGCTTATCTTCTGGCAATTGGATGGAATCGGTAATAACGACCTTCTTCAAAACGGAATCATTGATCCGTTGAGTTGCATCTCCGGACAATACGGCGTGCGTTGCACAGGCATACACATCCGCAGCGCCGGCCTTCTTGAGGGCATCCGCCGAAATAGTGATCCGAACGGCCGTATCAATAATATCATCCACCAAGATGGCGTGCTTACCCTTAACGTCCCCGATAACGGCTTCTGGATGGGCCGCATTTTCGGCATCGTCTCGGTTATCAATAATGGCAATTGGTGCACTTAACAATTCCGCTAACCGCCGGGCCCGGCTCACACCAGCATGATCTGGCGCAACCACGACGATATCTTCATCGGCCATCGTGCTATTTTCAAAGTAACTGGTCAATAAACGATCGCTTTGTAAGTGGTCGACCGGAATATCGAAGAAACCTTGTAATTGTGCTGCATGTAAGTCCAACGCAATGACCCGACTCACCCCATCCATCTGCATGAGTGATGCAATCAACTTTGCAGTAATGGGTTCCCGCGAGCGGGCCTTTCTGTCAGCTCGTGAGTAACCATAATACGGAATGACCACGTTGATCTTATCCGCACTTGCTCGGCGTGCTGCATCGACCATGATCAGAAGTTCCATCAGGTTGGTGTTGACCGGATCAGAGACGGATTGAATGATGAACAGCTCATCCCCCCGAATGCTTTCGTCAATACTGATCTGAATTTCACCGTCACTAAAGTGCTTGATCGTTGCTTTTCCCAATTCAACCCCAGCGGCCTTCGCAATCTTGTCTGCGAGTGGTCGGTTTGAGTTCAAGGCAAAGACTTTCATTCTACCAGCTTCGACGTGTTCTGCCATAACAGCCTCCCAGTGGGGGTTACCCACAATTCGTTAATTTTTACTGTCTATATTATCGCAATCTTTGTCGCGAAACGCAACGTCTGAGCTAGCTATTTTGGTCTGATGGCATAAATTGTTGTGGGGTAACGCCTTGCATACCAATCATGGGATCGATACCTCCCGCCAAAACGAGTGCCGGTGTCAACCGATAATTCTGTGGCTCGGTTGGTTTTGCGTCCACCCCAGCAGCCGGTGTTTCCTCAGCAGACGGCGTTTCAACGGTTTCAACGACTTGTGGTGTCGCCACTACCGGCGCCCTTGTCACCTCATCAGTTTTCTCAGTTGCTGGCACTTTCCCAGTTGTCTTTTCATCCGGTGCAATCACCGACTGAATTCGTAAGGTCAACGTGGTATGTCGATTGACCGATAGATTAGTGACACAAGTCTCAAACGCCTGGGACTCTCCAATCAAGATCAGCATGTCTGCTGCCCGCGTCACTGCCGTATAGAGTAAGTTCCGCTGCAACATTCGACTGTACTGATTGACCATCGGCAAGATGACTAGCTTGAATTCCGACCCCTGCGACTTATGGATCGACATACAGTAGGCCAACGTCAACCGGTTCCAATCATTCCGTGAATAGGTCACTTCGGTCTGCTCAAACGCAATCGTCAACGCGTCAGTTTTAACCTCGCTGTGCTTGTCACTAGCCAACTCGATACCTGTGATGGTCCCGATATCGCCATTAAAGACGTTATTTTCGGGACTATTCACAAGATGTAAGACCTTATCACCAATCCGAAAATGTTGATTACGGAACTCAACTTCCTTGGACCGTTCACTTTTCTTAGGATTTAAAATGTCCTGCAAAACGACGTTCAAGCGGTCAATGCCGGCAGTTCCCCGGTACATTGGTGCCAACACCTGAATATCTGCGGCAGAGAATCCCTTGGCGTGGGCCTTCGCAACGATTTGGTCGATCACATCTGGCACTTGACCCGCATGACATGCAATAAACGACCTATCTGGTTGATTTTTGGTAAAATCGGCTGGGAGTTGCCCCTGCTTAATAGCATGTGCGAGTGGAATGATCGACGAGCCATCTCCCTGTCGGTAAATCGTATCCAGCTGAATTTTGTCCAAGTGGTCACTGTCCAGTAAGTCATGGAAAACCTGTCCGGGACCAACCGATGGCAGCTGATCCTTATCCCCCACCAGAATGACCTGCATGCTATCTGGCACGGCACGCAACAATGTCTTCATCAGGTAAACGTCGACCATCGAGACTTCATCGACAATCAGCAATCCACCTTCAAGGTCCTTGGTTGCCGCGGCATCTAAATCATTTTCACGACCAGTCAATCCTAACAAGCGGTGAATGGTACTGGCGGGTAATCCCGTCGATTCGCTCATTCGTTTGGCAGCTCGGCCAGTCGGTGCGGCTAGCAGAATCGGAAAGGGTTTGTCCTTGTAGTCGTTAATATCCAATGACACATCGTACAAGCGGGCATAAAGGTTGACCAGGCCACGAATAATCGTGGTCTTGCCGGTACCAGGTCCCCCAGTTAAGAGCAGCATTTTGGCCCGAATTGCCGCCGTTAAAGCAGAAGTTTGCGAATCATCGTACACAATATCCTCCTGTTTTTCCACGATACGGAGCTGCTTCTTAATGGCCGCCTCGCTAAATTCCGGTCGGTGATCATCGGCTTGCAGCAATCGCTGTAAATGCTCAGCAATCTGCCATTCTGCATCATACAATGACTTCAAATAGATTCGTTGTTCGTCACCAACGACCTTCTGCTGCTTGGCTAATTCAAGTAATTGGTCCGCAAGGCTCTGTGGATTTAACCGCACATTCCGCGAGTTCTCAAGCAGACTCAAGGCATTGTTCAACAGCGGCTTGGCTGTCGTGTAAGTGTCCCCATTTGCAACCGATAAGTCATTAAGCGTCTGCAAGAGTCCCGCCCGTAGTCGTTCTGGTCGATCTGCCGCATAGCCTAACTGCGTGGCAATCTGATCGGCCCGCTTGAAACTGACCCCAGTAATATCCTCGGCCAATTGATAGGGATCGTTGTGAATCACGTCCAATGTTTTTTCCTGGTACCGATTATAAATAGCCGCCGCCAAGGTACTTCCGAAACCATATCCATTGAGACCAATGATAATCTGTTCCATCCCGTTATTGGTCTGAAGCTGGTTAACCAGTGTGGCCACAACCTTTGGCGACAGACTGAGTGGTGTCAAAACACTGCTGTCGTTTAAAATTTTCTCAATGGCGTTCGTCCCAAGACTATCGACAATTTTCTCCGCCGTTTTCTTACCTAGCCCAGGAAAATCGTCGCCACTCAAATAAGCAATGAGCCCACTACGAGAGGTCGGCGTCTCATTTTGATAATTATCTGCCTGAAACTGTACACCGTATTTCGGATGCTCAACCCGTTTCCCGGTGAATCGGTACGTGACGTCATCCTTAATGTCCGCGAAATTTCCGGTCACAACGATTTCGTCCTCATGCCAATCCAAGCTCGTCTCTGAGACCTTGACCAACATGACCTTGTAAAAACTATCGTTACTGGCAAAGAAGACTGCACTGACGGTGCCGACCACATAATCGGCTTGTCCAGCACTATCTGCCGCAAATAAATCCAGTGATTCGGTTGCCATCTGCTTGCCTCCCTCCGCTATTTATCCGGCTTACCTTGTTGCGTCTGCACAAACCGTTCAATATCAGCCAGCCGCTGCTGCCCCTTCTCAAAGTAGGTGGGGTCCTGTCGTTTGGCCAAATCAAAGTAGGTGCCGTAGGACTCACCTTGAACCATCGCCACTAACCCCCGGTCAAAGTTTGCTCGACCGTTCTCAGGATCTAACGCCAACACTTGATCATAGTACTGTGCTGCTTGCGCCATATTTCCCAATGCCAGCAAGTTGTCGGCTACGATTTGTATGGTTGCCGTGTCCTGTGGTTGACTAGTTAGTGCCGTTAATGCAAACGCTAATGCCCGTTTATGGTCCCCATTTGCCATGTAACTCTGGGCCAACATAAGGTAGCCGGCACCCTTCCACTGATTACCTAACTGGTCAAACTGTTGAATCGCCTTGGTGTAGTCTTGAGCAGCATAATAGACGTTACCCAAACCATACCGTAGCTTCTCTACCACATCCTTTTGAGCGGCGAATAGCCCAAGCGCCTTCATTAGCAGCTCTTCAGCCTGAGCAAAAGAATTGAGATCAACCAGCACTGTAGCCAAATCATAATAGGCATCGGCGTCTCCGGGGTTGGTATTGATTTTCTGAACTAATTGGTGGACCAATCGTTCTGAACGCTGTTTATCTGCGTCACGGCTCTTTTTATTTTTATCTGTCATTATTTATCACCTAAATTGTATCGGTCGGCGTTGCCGCGGCCGTTAGAAAACTCGTATCATTCCAATCAATCAAGTCAAAGTGTTGCCCATCAGTGGTCTCCAAAATGGTCACACTGGTGTTCCGAATGCCACCGCGTTTCCGCAGATCAGTGAGCGGCGTACCCAAGAGCGCATTAATTTCAGCGTTCAGGGCCGCCCCATGACTGACGACCAACACATTATCTGTTGGCCGAGAATTGGCTGCCACAATGGTTTGAATCGCAGGTGTCATTCGCGCGATCACCTCGGTAAAGGTTTCCCCACCAATGCTCGCCGCGTCGTACCGATCCGGATGATTACGGAAGGCATCCAGCTCAGCTGGAAATTGTTTCCGGACGTCTTCAAAAGCCATCCCCTCCATTTGTCCAAGATGAAACTCTTCCAGTCGGCTCATCAATGTCAATGGCACCCGTTGATGAAGTTCACGAACGACGCGGCGAGCAGTTACCCGTGCCCGCTTGATGGGACTCGCATACGCGTGCGTAAATGATGTATCTCGCAAGAAATGGCCGACCTGTACCATTTGTTGATAGCTTTCGGTCAACAGCGGCGAATCTCCCCCGGCACCTTGGAAACGACCTTCCAGGTTCCACTGGGTCTTCCCGTGACGAATAAAGTATAATTTCAACGTGTAATCTTCCCTTCTCCACTCTCTTCATTACTACTTTGCACTGGTTATTTGGTTACTGCGTAAAGGTTAAAAACTAAAAATTGAAAGCCAGCTTAGTGAAAACAGCCGCACTCCGGCCGCCAGAGACTCCGCTGGCTCAAATTGTGCACGTCAATTTCAAGCGCTAAATCCCAAATAGTTGCTAGAACCTAAGTATATGCTGTCTCAGAACAGCCACGTAAGCCGAGAGGTCGACAGCAGATATGGACTTAGGCGCGACATTCTACTAAGTCAGTGGGTGTTTTCTTCACTGGCTTAGTAGAAAACAAGCTTGTAGGCTTGGCATTTTCGAAATTTCAAATTATGTTGGCACCGTTCCAGCCCATATTTTCTGGCCGGTAAGGTGAAGGAACCATCACTACACATCCTATATATTATGCCAGTTTTGTGATTCATTTCAAAGAAACTCTGCCAGAAAATACAATTTTCTCATGATTGCTAGCTCCCAGAAGCTAGTTGTTATCCACAAAAAGGGCTTCCCCAACATTTACAGTGGGGAAGCCCTTACCTGTTTAGATCAACTGTAGCTCACGATCCTTGTTGTAAGCGGCGTCAATAATGGCACTTCCCAGGCACTCATCACCGTTGTAGAAGACAACGGCCTGACCGGGGGTAATCGCCCGAGCTGGGTCATCAAATGCAACTGTGACCTGCTGGCCGTCCTCGCTCAGATGAACGGTAACGCCAGTGTCCTTTTGCCGGTAGCGGAACTTTGCCGTGCAGTGGAAATCACTGCCGCGATCAATGGTATTTACCCAGTGAATGTCCGAAGCAGACAAATGTGTCGCGTATAAATGCTCATTATGATAGCCCTTACCCACGTACAGGACGTTCTTTGTCAAGTCCTTGCCGATAACAAACCATGGCTCGTTATCCTCACCGTCACCACCGATGCCTAAGCCCCGACGCTGACCGATTGTATAGTACATTAAGCCAGCATGGTCACCCTTGACCTCACCATCAACCGTCATCATTTTTCCAGGCTTAGCTGGCAGGTAGGTGTTTAAGAAGTCCTTGAAATGACCCTTCTCACCGATAAAGCAGATACCCATGGAGTCCTTCTTGTCAGCAGTTGCCAAACCAGCAGCCTTAGCAATCTCACGAACCTGAGGCTTAACCAAGTCCCCGATTGGGAACATGACGCGGTCCAGCTGCTCAGTTGAGAGCTGACTCAAGAAGTAAGTCTGATCCTTGTTCTGATCTACGGCCCGCATTAAGTGCGCGTCGCCGTTTTCGTCACGAGTCAACTGTGCATAATGACCCGTAGCGATGTAGTCAGCACCCAGCTCCAATGCGTAGTCCAAAAACGCCTTGAACTTGATCTCCTTGTTGCAGATCACATCGGGATTCGGCGTCCGACCCTTTTTGTACTCATCCAAGAAGTACGTGAACACGCGGTCCCAGTATTCCTTTTCAAAGTTGACGGAGTAGTAAGGAATGCCAATTTGGGAGGCAACCTTTGCTACATCTTTATAGTCTTCTGTGGCGGTACAGACACCATTTTCATCCGTATCGTCCCAATTCTTCATGAAGACGCCGATCACGTCATAGCCTTGCTGCTTTAAGCGCAAAGCGACAACGGAGGAATCGACCCCGCCACTCATACCAACGACAACCCGTGTTTGGCTGTTGTCCTGCATGATATCACCATCATTTCTCTCAGATTCTGGAGAATCTACGATTTGAAGGTCGCATAAATCCAGTATTGCTTAGTTTACCCATTTTCTAACCGTTTTGCAAGCCTGGTGTTTCCTTTCACCATTTCGCCCACTCTACTTGTTTTCAAGTAAACAGGTTGCCCAATCAGTGATATAATTAAAAAAAGATTAGAATTACATAACAATTTCATAAGTAGGGAAGCGATATTTATGTCCTCACCCATCATTTCCATTGATCACGCCAACTTCAGCTACGTGACCTTTACCAAGCAATCCGGTTTCAGTGGTGCTTGGCACGACCTATTTCACCGCCAAAAAAGCACCGTTGCCGCCGTTCAAGATATCTCCTTACAAGTGAACCGGGGCGAAATTCTCGGCCTACTAGGGGCCAATGGTGCAGGTAAAACGACCCTCATCAAGCTCATGACTGGCATTCTCCCAGCTAATACCGGTGACGTTCGCCTTTTCACCGACCAAGTACCCTTTCGCAAGCAACCCGCCTTTTTACAACGGATTGGCGTCATGCTCAGTCAAAAGAGTCAGTTGGCCTGGGACCTGCCAGCCTTGGATACCCTGGTGTTACTGCGAGAGATCTATCATATTCCCCACGACCAGTTCAACAATTGGCTGGCCTTTCTCACCAAAGAATTGGCAGTCACACCTCAGTTACACGTTCCGGTTCGCAAATTATCTTTAGGCCAGCGCATCAAGTTCGAACTGATTTGCGCGCTAATCCATCGGCCAGAGATTCTCTTCTTGGACGAACCCACGATTGGAATCGATGTCAGTAGTCAAGCCAATATCTACCGTTTCTTGAAACAGCTGAATCATGACACCCAAATGACGATTATCTTGACTAGCCACAATACCAAGGATATCGAGGCGCTGGCGCAACGCGTGGCCGTCGTTAACCATGGCAAAAAGATTTTCGAAGGTACTACAACCGGTCTGATCAGTCGCTATGCTACTGTACCAATCCTAGAAATCGTGACAGATGGTCCCCTGACACACATCCCTGTGCACGTCCGCCAAGTGGATCCGACCCATTACGAAGTCGACGCTACCACACTGGCTACTTTACCGATCGACCCGCGACAAATTTTGAGTGTCAACCGCCGCAACAGCGATTTGGATGCCATCCTCACGCAGCTCTTTTCTGAGGAGGCGCCAAAGCGATGAAATACTGGGTAACTTGTCAAAATGCCCTGATGACGACATTGGCTTATCGGGGCAACCTATTTTTACACCTGTTGACCACTGCTATCAATGTCTTAGTTACAATTTTTATGTGGTTAGCCGTTTACAATTTTAGTGGACGTTCCGACATTGCTGGTATTCGTCCCAACCAAATGGTGCTCTACCTGATTGTCGTCAACGTCTTGGCTTTGATTTTCTCCGCGGAGCCAATCTTTAAGTTTAGCGGTCTGGTTCGCAGTGGTAACCTCTCAGTCGTCCTCATGCGACCGATCAACTATTTCATTCAAAGTTTCTGGGACTACCTGGGGCGCGCCATCCCCTACCTATTCGTCTATGGGCTTGCGACCGCCATTGTCAGTCCCGTCTTTCACCGGGGTCTATTGTACGGCCTCAGTAGTTTCTTGCTCATGGTCATCACCTATGGCATGTTCTTCTTATTAGTCACTGCCATTAGCCTTTGCACCTTTTGGTTAGTGCAGGTCTGGCCGCTACGCCCCGTTTTAAGTGCACTCTTCTTGCTTTTGGGTGGTCAAGCCTTTCCGTTACAAGTCCTGCCACCAGCATTTTCCTGGTTAATCTATAATCCCTTTTCCTTAGCCGGTAACCAGCTAACCTTACTGCTTTTAGGAAAGCTTTCCCTCCGTCAAGTAGCGACTGCTGGGAGCTGGGCCATGCTGTGGACCGTCGTTACTTTGGCTCTGCTCAAATTAACCTGGCATCGCGGAATTCGTTCCTATGAGGGGGTGGGGAGCTAATGTTCAAAATTTATCGCGTGTTAGTCACACAAAGTCTTGCAGAAACCATGACCTACCGTGTAACAACCGTTTTGACCGCACTGTTCGGAATCTTATTCTATGTCATTGAATTGATCACCGGCGGCGTCTACTTTTCCTTTACACCAACTATTTATGGCTGGAGCTTCCTAGATTACTTAAATCTCATCACAACGGCCAACCTCATCAGTTATGGCTACCAATTCTTATTTGTCGCCGCTCATGAGGACCTCACCGACCAAATCTTGTCGGGTAACTTGGATTACTCCCTGTTACGGCCAGTAAATTCCTATTGGTTCCATGCTTGTTACCGGGTAGACTTTCCCTCACTAGTCACGTTGCTTCTAACCGGAATCATCGAGGGGGTCATCTTAGCTCGACTACATCCGACACCACTCAACCTACTGCTCTACTTAGTAGCAGTGATTGTCGGAATCGCCTTTGTCTTCACTCTCAATCAAATCATGGTAACACTTGCCTTTTGGGTTGACGGCTTGACCGCACTCAATGGTCTGCCAGAAGACCTGATGAGTGCCTCCGCTAGACCGGCTAAAATTTACCCACGCGTGATTCAGCAATTATTTCTGTGGGTCATCCCCTCACTGGCTATTACTAACGTTCCGGCTCAGTTCGGCCACAATCGGCCCACATGGCTACTACTCTGGACAACACTAGTCACTGGTTTACTATTAGTTATCTCATACGTTGAATGGCAACGCGGCCTACTCAAGTACGTCTCGGCCAACTAAGGAGAACTCATGGAACACGAACCAAATGATATCACACTAGAAACCGCCAACGGAAATTTCAACTATCGCGCAGCCGGTACCATTTTTGACTCGACCGGCCGCATTCTTGTCACCACATCGACCACAGCTGCTGCCGTCCTGATCGGTGGTCGCGTCAAATTACATGAGTCAGCCGCAGCGGCCATCACCCGTGAATTTCAAGAGGAGCTCGGTGTTTCTGTGACGCCGATACACCTACTGGCGGCGGCTGATCATCAGGTGACGATTCCGGGAGAAACGTGGCAACAAATCGTGCTTTTATTTCAAGTTGAAACGACGTCAACGCTACCGGAAGCCACCTGTAACGGCGACCATCTACTCTGGCAAACACCGGAACGGTTAGCCCAGATTGATTTCCAACCAGCAGAGCTCCAACCTTACCTCCAACCAAATCGGTCGCCACACTACATTCAAGACCTGGATGCCGGCTTTGGGTCTAGTTGGTAGAAACCGCCATGTATGCTTGATACTTTGGCAAATATTGCTCCAGCTTCAGCACGAAAGAGACTGGGCCATAACTCAAAAAAAATTGCTCCTTTCAGAATATAACGACTCTGAAAGGAGCAACTTTTATTGGTTCTATGATATTTGGTGTTGATAGAGAAATCTGTCGACGCCATTTTCTGTATAATAAAAGGGGCACACTGCCCCACATCAACATCGTCGACCAAAACTAATTGAAAGTGAGAATGA
>NZ_RHNX01000049.1 GCF_003946335.1 Levilactobacillus fujinensis | reverse complement strand
TGGGGCAGTGTGCCCCTTTTATTATACAGAAAATGGCGTCGACAGATTTCTCTATCAACACCAAATATCATAGAACCTTTTGTTTATGGGGTTAAAACAGTTGACGTTGCGGCCCTAAACGGAATATAATCAAACTTGTTTACCGCTGCATTCGTTTAGGGGAGTTCTTAATTATTCTGAATGACAATGGTTTCTGATATAAAAGGATTGCTAAACGGATATTCTAAAAATAATGGAGTTGCTCTATTTTCTATAATTAGGACATATCACAAGCAATGGACAAACAACGTGATGTGAAAAAGACCGTTGCGTTGAAGTAACGGCAGGTGAAATGGGTGGGAGATGTTATCTGTGAAGTGGAGAAAAGCTGCGGCGATTGTTGCGGGGTTGGCCGTTGGCGGATTATGGGGCGGTCAAGCGCAGACGGCGCATGCAGATTACAGTTTGACGCAAGCCCTCGCGAGTGCCCCACAAGGGTTACCCGTGACGGACTATTTTGTCATTGATAAGACGTCTGCTAATTCGGCAAATATTCAAGACACAACGAATGCGAAAGCGCCTAATACCCAGGCTGTTGCACTGACTGGAAACACCAATCAGATTGGTCGAATCTGGACGAATGACAACACCGAATTCAACTTGAATAAGAATACAACGGCGTCCATGTGGATGTTCTTTGATGGCCGGACAAGTAGTTCTGGAGATGGGATGGCCTTCGTTTTACAGAACGATTCGCGGGGAACGGCCGCACGGACCACGAATAGTTTAGGTGAGAACATGGGTGGCGAGACGATGGGGGTTTGGGCGCCAGACGATGATAGTACCCAGACCACACCTGATAGTATGGTCACCCGCGCCGTTCAGAATAGTTGGGCGCTGGAATTTGATACCTACATGAACGCGAAGCCAACGACGGGAACAGTGGGGGGTGCCCTAGGATTTGATGCCGACTATTCGGCCACCGCGAAGCAACATATTGCGTCCAACTATCCCGCACAGACGTCAACGTATCAGATGCGCGCCTTAGATAGTTCGGGGAAAACGAATTATGCAACGATGGTCCATAACGGCTTGATTTCATCGACCAATTATCGGCTGATGACGGATGGGACTTGGCACCATTTGACCCTAACCTGGAACGCTAAGGCCAAAACGATGACCTATGCTTACAACGATAAAGATCCCAAGACGGGTGCCGCTCTCACTGGGGATAGTCAAACGGTGCCCATCGATACCAGCCTGATCGATCCGGATAATACCGGGAAGGCTCGCTGGGGCTTTACGGGTTCAACGGGGACCAACTATGAAAATAACCTGGTTGTTTTCGAAAAAGTTCCCGGCGTTGTGGACAGTACATCGACGGTTACGTTAATGGATACTACCTTGGGTCAGACAGTCGCTAGCAATTCGACCGTTTACGCTGGTGACCATATGAAGTTGACCTATGACTTGACTTACCAAGACGGTTCTCAGTCCTGGAAAGCAATTACGGCAAAATTAAACTTGCCAGGCAGCGTGAGCTTTAACGCCGACGCCGATGGAAACGTGGGGACTATCACTTACGCCGATGGTCAGAAACAGGCGATTTCAGCATCAAAGTTAAGTGGGCAGTCCTTATCGATCCTGTTAGACGAAGATCTATCAATGGACAATGCGACCGCTAAAATAACGTTGAATGGAACGGCCAGTCATGCCGGAAGTGCAACAACGACCGCGGTGGCTAGTACAATCAGTAACTTTGTCGGCAGTAACGCAATTACTACGGCTAGTCTTGATGGGTTTAACGTGGTGTCACTGGGTTCCAGCATGACCTTAGCACTGACTGGTGATAGCACGGGAACCAAGACAATAACATCGGCTACGGATGCGACGGTGACCGCCAAAGCAACTATTTTAGGCGGATCACCAAGTGACGTCACGATTCACCCCACGGTAAATGGTGAAGATCTAGATAACGTTAAAATTACTGCGAGCCAGGCGTCCAGCGGATTCACGTACACGGTACCGGCTGATAAGCTGAAGGCTGGGGACAACAGTGTGCAACTCTATGCGACAGATTCCCTGCATGACGTTTCAAACGTGGTGGCGGCGACCATTGATTATCAGGCGGGAACGTTGGATTTTGGAGATGTTAGTCAGAATGTCGCCTATACGGGGGCACTCACGGGAGCTCAGCAGCAGTTGACGCCGACGACGCCCTGGGACGTAAGTGTGAGTGATACCCGCGGTCAAAATCAGTCTTGGCAGTTGACGGCAACGGCCTCACCGTTAGTTGATGGGGATAAGGCTTTGGCGGGAGCGTTAGTTTATAAAACGAACACCGGTGAGAGTCCCTTAGGAATGACTAGTACGCTGATTGCTAGCCACACTTCTGACGGGACAACGGCAGCAGTAACGGACGTTTCCAGTGACTGGAATGACCGTACCGGAATTTTTCTGAATGTTAATGGCGGAGCGAGTGCTGGTAGCTATAACAGTACGATTACTTGGACGCTAGCGAATGCAGAATAGTTATTTTTGGAAATTTGCAAACAACCATGGGAGATGACCCCATGGTTGTTTTTTGTACCTAAAGGCTAAAAACTATAGGCTGTAACGGAGGAAATTCAATTTTAAGTTAAGCTAATGACAGGTATGATGGCATACTTTCTGGCTAAAAGGTGGATTGCTATAATGCAATACAAATATAATTATATCAAGAGGTAACCGTACTTTATCTAATCAATGTGCTATACTAATTCAAGATAGTACGGGGTGTTATTATTATATGCATTATAATATAAAATGTGTAATAAAAGAATTGTCAGCAGTGACCATCCCGCCAGGAGGACAGTGGATTATGCTTAGATATTTGGTTTATGGGCTAATCAGCCTGGGACTAGGGGGACTTCTCGGAATGGGGAGTGTGGCTTCGGCAGCACAGTTGACGCCGGAACAGAGTGACTTACAGGATGCTTTACAGACGACCCCACAGGGTATCCCGGTTAGTACCTATTTTGATATGGGAACGTCAAGCTTAAGCCAAGCACGAGTCGTGCCTTCACGAAATTCAGCAGTGACCAATACGGAAGCAGTACGACTCACAAATGGGACGTATCAGGTAGGCGCCGTCTGGTCTAAGCCAGAGCGGAAATTTGATCTGAACCAAGACCAGACGTTGTCAATGTGGGTGTACCTTGGCAACCAGTTTGACAAGGCGGCGGATGGCATGGCTTTTGTGTTACAAAATGACAAACGGGGAAAAGATGCCTTGACGAAGTTCCCCAGTTCTGACCCCCATAAGATTCAAGGGGAGACACTTGGGGTTTGGGGCGTCGATAACAATAATCAAGAAACGGATGGCGGCAGGATGCAGCAGTACGTTGCAGATTCGGCCATTCAGAACAGCTGGGCCTTGGAGTTTGATACGCATTTGAACACTGATAATACGCTGCGAACAGTACATGAAGCCAATTCTTTTGATCTAGACAAGAAGAATCATCCCCTGCTGGGTCCCCACATTGCCTCCAACTATCCTGGAGATCCGAAGAGCTATTTCCCACACATTGTGTATAGTTGGATTCCTTTCAAACGCTATGCTTCTACAGTCTATCAAGATAAGGGAATCCTACCGGAGAAGCGTGGCGCTGTTAAGGGAAATGCCAATCATCCAGAAGGTGACTTTAGTTTCCTATCTAACGGACAGTGGCATCATGTGACCCTCACGTACGAGGCACAAAAGGCAAATGCGTCTACAGGAACCGGTCAAATGACCTATAGCTTTGATGACCGGGACCCGCATTCGGGAATCGCCGGGCGTAGTGTGATGTCAACGACTGTTCCAATCGATAAGCATAAGATCGATCCCGACGGAAGTGGTAAAGCCTTGTGGGGCTTTACTGGTGCAACAGGGGCCTGGGATGAGAATAATTTGGTCGTTTTTGACCAGATTCCCAGTCTGGTCAAGGGAAATTCAACGGCAACGTTGCTTGCTGACGGTAAGGAAGTTAATAACGGTGACGTCATTGATCACGGGTCGCCGGTGCAATTAGACTATCGTGTGCAGTACCAGAGTGGCAGCGTGGATTGGCAAAAAATTGCGGCCCAGATTACCCTACCGCAGAAAATAACTTTTAAGACGGTAACCATTACAAATGCGAACGGACAAACGGATGCCGTTTTGGGTAAGGATGCCGATTTGAGTACGGGAAAGTTTACGCATCAATTAGCAAATCCACTTTCCAAGGAGAATCCGTGGGTCACGATTTCATTTACTGGTAAAGTTCAGACGCAGAGTGGGAGCGTTGCGGCCGCAGTCAGCGAGTTTAATGGTACCGAGGCCGCCACTGAGACCACGACCCCGCAGTTTAACATTGATCCGCCACAGATGTCATTACAAATGTTGACCGCAACCGGGGAACCGTTTGATAATCAGGAAAGCGTTACGTTGACGGGCCTCGTTGACTTAGGCAACCTACAATATCGTAATTCACAATTACATATTGAAAGTTGGTTAAATGGTAAGCGACAGGATGAGCAATCCCTGCGTGATAGCGACGAAGCACGGGAGTTCCATTACAATTTGGCGGCAAACTCGCTCCGTCCTGGGAATAATAGCCTCGAAATGGTGGTCGTGACGGCTGATGGCTTAATGTCGAACCCGTTGTATCTAAATTTAACCGGGATGGCAGACAGCACGGGTGGGGGCGAGGTTTCGTTCAGTGGGCAGTCGATGCCACTAATTTTCAACGGTCAGTTAACGGGAAGGCCTCAAGAACTCTTTAGCCAAGCCGGGTTTGCCTTACACGTTACGGATAGTCGGTTAACCGGGAGTTGGCAACTGCAGGCACAGGTCGCACCGCTAACCGATTTCACTACCCACCGACTTTTAGCTGGGAATTTGATCTATAAATCGGCAACGGGACCGATTACCTTAACGAATGTGGCTCGTCCAGTAATGGATCATGAGAATCAGGGATCAGGGTCCGACGTGAACGTTGCGGATAGCTGGAGTGCGGCGGCAAATCAGGGATTATTCTTACACCTGTCGGGTGGGGCTGTAGCTGGAAATTATCAGAGTAAAATTACGTGGACGTTGCTGGACACGGCTTAGGTATAGAAGTTATTGATGACAACTGAAGGTTGAAAGTCCCGAAACACACATTATGACTGTTGTCACAACGATACTGGGTCTAAAATTAGGCAACGTTGTCCAACCATCGCCTTACCGGCCGGCAGATATGGGCTGGATCGGTGCGAACACAACTTGAAGCCTCGAAAGGACCGAGGCTCCAAGCTTGGTTTTCTACTAAGCCAGTGGGGAAATCACCCCCTGACTAAGTAGAGCGACGCGCCTGAGCCCATATCTGCCGACCTCTCGGCTGACGTAGTTGATCTGAGGCAACATGGATCATGCCGTTTGAAATGCTATTGAATTATGCTTAAACCTTGGCAACCGCTTGGGATTCAGTGATTGGACTTGACGCGTACAATCAAAGCCGGAGTGCGACCCGTACCACTAATTTAGCGGTGACAATTCCTACGGTTGCAAGAGTAGAATAAGTATTTTGATTTTCAACCTTCAGCTTTCAACTTTTAGATGACAACAAAAATACCGATTCGGATTAAATAAACAGAAGATCCGAATCGGTATTTTACGCTAAAGCTACGGTTAGAAGTCTAAATAGTGAAAACTAAAGGCGCAACCTGAGTGGCTACTTTTGCGTGTCTAAAGCATCTAACCACATAGGAAGGGCGGCCGCAAGCTCCTGATAGGTGAGCTCGAATTTATGCGTGTACCAAGGATCATCGATGGCCTCGCCCGTATGACCGGGGAGAATATCTAAGCAGAGCTTGACCTTGTCTCGATCCGCTGAGGAAGGGGCCATTCGCTGTAAATTGGCCACGTTACTGTGATCCATGGTAATAATGGTGTCGGCCCAATCAAAGTCAGCAGCGGTGATTGGACGAGAGCGATGCTGGCTAGCGTCTAGGCCGTGAGCACGCATAACCTTTAGCGCACCCGGATGGGGGGGATTTCCCTCTTCCTCGGGACTCGTGGCAACGGAAGCGGCCGTAAACTTGGCCGTCAGATGGCGTTTTTCAATCAAGTCGTTGAAGATGGCTTCGGCCATGGGGGAGCGACAAATATTACCGAGACAAACAAAGAGAACGTGTTGCATGGATGAACCTCCTAATTAAAGGTTAAGCTAGGCGTTGTTACTGGAGTCTGACCGAACCTTTTGCTATGATGAGTTTACCAGAAAAAATAGGAGGAGAGCGCATATGGTTGCAATTATTTTAATCGTTATTGTGGTCCTGCTGGCCGTTTGGTACATTAGTGCTTATAACAGCTTGATTCGGATGCGGACACATGTTCAGGAAGCGTGGAGTCAGATAGATGTGCAATTGAAACGACGGAATGATTTAATTCCGAACTTGGTATCCACTACTAAGGGATATGCCAATTATGAACAATCTACGTTAAAAAAGGTGGTTGCATTACGAAATCAACTGACTGCTGTTCCGGCTGATGATCATCAACAGACAATGGAAGTTTCCAACCAACTTTCCACGACGTTGCGGTCCCTATTTGCCCTGTCTGAAAACTATCCGGACTTGAAGGCCAATACACAATTTACGCAATTAATGGAAGAGTTGTCGAATACAGAAAATAAGATTGCCTATTCTCGGCAATTGTATAACAGTTCTGTGGCCAACTTGACCATGAAGATTTTGTCATTCCCAAGTAACATCGTTGCCAAGATTCACCATTTCCAAGAAAGCGACTACCTAAAGGTTCCTGAAGAGGAAAAGGTAGCACCAAAGGTTAATTTTGACGACTTTAACCAAGATAAGTAGGCGATAACATGTTATATGACCAAATTGCCATGAATAAACGGCGGACCGGCTACGTGATGTTCGGCTTCGGCGTCCTGGTCTTGGCCATTGGTGCAGCACTCGGTTATCTATTCTGGAATAGCTGGGTATCTGGCACTGTCATTGCGGCCGTGGTCGCAGCAGTATACATGCTAATTATGATTAGCCAGTCGACGAACGTAGTGATGAGTATGAACCATGCACGGGAGATCAAAGACGAACAACAGGCACCACAATTGTGGCATCTGATTGAAGATATGGCGTTAGTGGCGCAGGTGCCGATGCCACGGGTCTTTATCATTGATGATGCCAGTCCTAATGCTTTTGCAACGGGAAATGATCCGAAGCATGCGGCGGTGGCGGTAACAACTGGAATTATGGACCGACTCAACCGGGAAGAACTCGAAGGTGTCATCGGTCACGAGATGTCTCACGTCAGGAATTACGATATCCGGTTACAGACGATTGCGCTAGCATTGTCTGCAGCAATCGGATTGTTGGTCAACTTTGCCAGTAACTGGTTTTGGTGGGGTGGCGGTCGTCGCCGGGACGACGATCGTGATTCCGGTGGCAACGTGATTGGTATCGTGATTTCCATCTTGCTTATCGTCTTGGCACCGTTGGCCGCTAGCATTGCGCAGATGGCCTTATCGCGGAACCGTGAGTATTTAGCCGATGCTTCTAGTGTCGAGCTTACACGGAATCCGCAGGGCCTAATCAACGCATTGAAGAAGATTGACGACAGTGCACCAATGAAAGCCGCTGATCCGAATAGTTCCGCTCTGTACATTAGTGATCCCTTCAAAAAACGTCAGAAGTTTGCCGACCTATTTGCAACTCATCCGCCGATTGCCGATCGAATTGCGCGGCTCGAAAAAATGTAAAAATAGTAAGTGACTTACCGACGTTTCGTAGTACAATTAACTTTGAGACTAGGGGAAAGAGTGTAAGAGTATGCGCGGAAATTTTGTCTATTTAAGTTTAGAGCCCGTGACGAACATGATTTATTCGTTGGGCATTTCACCCGCTGATTTTTTAAATGGTATACCGGCGATACCCAATCAGCTCCTTTTGTTGAATGATGAGTCTGGCGGTGATGTGGAGATTAATCCGCACACACGATTACAGACCATCACGGGCCAAGCGCAGATTCGCCGCTATCTGCTAGGCAAACACGATCATGGCGTTAAATGGCTAGATTATGCTCACGGCGACGACCTCGACTTTTTACTGCCGGGTGAGATTGCCGAGCTCTTATATTTAGCGCATATGGAAACGCACATTCGCACACCGTTTTACGCGAAGCTTCAAAATGAGTATGCTTATTTGACACTTCGCGATGGTTTTTACAAGACGTATTACCGGCACCTTAGTGACTTTGATCACGTTTTGGAAGTTAGTATCAAGCGGCACCTGCGGGCAATCCATAACAACCGGTGGGTCTTTGCTCGGCCATTGGCGATCAGTGATATTCCGCATGAGATTCTCCTACAACTTACGCAGGGACTTCTCGACGGAATGATCATTGCGTTTGACCAATTAGTCGAACGGCATCGCATCTACGTGATTCCCGTGCGGGCGGTCACCCATCCCGAACGGCAGGCCACCTGGTACACCCAAGAAGAGGTTTACGCCGATTCACGGGAAGTCGCGAGTCTGCGTTATGATTTGACAACGCGTGAATGGGCATTGAGCATTCATGATAATCAGGTGTTTAGCGACGTGGCAGATTTAATTTAAAATGAAATTGGCTATGGTCCCATTACTGATGATTGGTAGTGGTGACTGTGGCTTTTTTAGTGGCCCCGCGGCGGTTTTTGAACAAAGGGTCAAGGTGAAATCAAGTGGGTTTGGCGAAGGCAGTCGTTCAGTTTTTCCAGTGGTTTTAAGAATGGTATCGCCAATCCATGGTATAATGAAAACCAGAATTTATTTGGTAGTCATCATCTGGTCGACTAAGCGGATGGTGGCCCAACTTGAAACCGGGCGTTACCATGAGGGTCGCTCGTAAATTAGGAGCAGAAAACATGAAGATGCAGCTTGCTGAAATTGCTCATGCAGTGGGAGCAATCAATGATTTTGAACAATGGAGCGATGTCAGCGTGACTAGCGTTGCGTTTGACAGTCGGCACCTCCAGCCGGGGGGGCTCTTTATTCCGTTGACTGGCGAACAAGATGGTCACCAGTTTATTCAATCGGCGATCGACCACGGCGCAGCGGCCACATTGTGGGCCCGCGATTTAGCGACGGCACCGGCAGATTTTCCGGTGATTCAGGTCGCCGACTCGTTAAAGGCGCTGCAAGCCTTAGCGCAGTATTATTTAACTAAAATTAATCCGCGTGTCGTTGCCATTACGGGGAGCAATGGGAAGACCACCACGAAGGATATGATTGCCGCCGTTTTGGGTACCCAATTTAACGTCACGAAGACGCATGCCAACTTTAATAATGAAATCGGTGTACCCATGACGGTCTTGTCCATGGAACCCAATACGGAGATGCTGGTCGTCGAAATGGGGATGGATCGGCCAGGTCAATTGGACTTCTTGAGTAACCTGGTGCGACCAGATCTCGCCGTTGTGACCATGATTGGGGAAGCCCACATTGAATTCTTTGGTACCCGGGATAAGATTGCGGATGCTAAATTTGAAATTACCCATGGCTTGAGTGACGATGGTATCTTCGTTTATAACGGAGATGAACCCTTACTTCGTGAACGGGCCACGGCGCTGAGTCAGCAACGACTGACGTTCGGGCAACATGATGACAATGACTTATTTGCCACCAACGTGTCCGGCACGGCGACTGAAACGACTTTTAAGACCAATGAGTGGCCGGAAATCACATTTACGATTCCGATGATCGGTACCTATAATGTCAACAATGCGCTGGCAGCGTTGACCGTGGCTAATGCTTATCGAATCAGACCAGAAAGCGCGAAGCAGGCCTTAGCAACCGTTCCGTTGACCGAAAACCGTGCAGAATGGGTCAAGAGTAATACGGGTGCTGCCATTTTGAGTGATGTATACAATTCCAACCCGACGGCCGTTAAGGAAGTCTTGGCGGCATTTTCCAAGACACCAGTGACGGGCAAGCGTTACGTGGTACTGGGGGATATGTTGGAATTAGGTGATCAGGCCGATGCCATGCACGCTGGCTTGGCTAGTGCGATTGACCCCGCGAAGATCAGTCACGTCTACTTGGTTGGCCCCCACATGGTCGCCTTACAAGCTGCTTTGGCTAAGCAAGCACCAGAGTTACCCGTGTCGCATTTTGCCACGGACGATCTGGTAACGCTTACGGCAGATTTACAGGGTCAACTTTCTGCAGACGACCAAATTTTATTAAAAGGGTCCCACGGGATTCATTTAGAGCAAGTTTTAGCGGCGTTACAGGATTCTTCTGAAAATTAAGATGAAAACCAAGCAACTTCCACGAGTCGTGGGAGTTGCTTATTTTGTTTTCACGTTGTATGATGGCTTAGTTGTATTTTAAGAACGAAATTTACCCCGTCTTAGCCAATCATAAGTCGCGTCACGGAAAACGGATTTTTTCCAAGTCTTACGAGGCACTAGGACGACGTACCCATTAGGAGGAAATTATTTTTGAAGTTTAAAGAACTGGGTCTTTCCGATGACCTACTGAAAGCAGTTACGACAGCAGGTTACGAGGAAGCGACCCCAATTCAAGCCGAGACAATCCCCATGGTTTTGGCTGGTCAAGATGTGATTGGACAAGCCCAAACCGGGACAGGGAAGACTGCGGCCTTCGCCTTACCTATCTTGGAAAAGATCGATAAGAGTAACGAAAACGTTCAGGCATTGGTGGTTTCACCAACGCGGGAACTCGCTATCCAAACCCAAGAAGAAATTTATAAATTAGGCCGGAACGAACGGGCTAACGTCCAAGTCGTTTACGGTGGGGCTGACATTCGTCGCCAAATTAAATCCCTAAAGAACCACCCGCAAGTGGTTGTTGGGACCCCGGGTCGTTTATTGGATCATATTCGTCGTCGCACACTGAAGCTCGACCACGTCCAAATGTTAGTTTTGGACGAAGCCGACGAAATGTTAAACATGGGGTTCTTGGATGACATTGAAGACATCATCAAGCAATTGCCAGTAGAACGTCAAACGATGCTCTTCTCGGCAACGATGCCTCCCGAAATCAAGCGGGTCGGTGTTCAATTCATGCAAGATCCTAAGCACGTGAAGATTAAGGCCAAAGAATTAACGACCGACTTGATCGATCAATTCTACGTTCGTTCCCGTGACTTTGAAAAGTTTGATGTGATGACGCGTTTCTTCGACGTTCAGTCACCAGACTTGACTATCGTCTTTACGCGGACGAAGCGCCGGGTCGACGAAATTTCCAGTGGGTTACAAGCCCGTGGTTATAACGCCGCCGGTATTCATGGGGATTTGACGCAAAAGCGTCGGACGCAAATCATGAATGAATTCCGTCATGGTCAATTAGACATCCTGGTTGCAACCGATGTGGCTGCTCGTGGGATCGATATTAACGACGTGACTCACGTTTATAACTACGATATTCCTCAAGATCCAGATAGTTACGTTCACCGTGTCGGCCGTACTGGTCGTGCCGGAAAGCATGGTGTTTCCATGACTTTTGTAACGCCTAACGAAATGGATTACTTGCGTGAAATCGAAAAGCTGACGAAGGTGCGTATGCTTCCTTTGAAGCCACCTTCGGATGAAGAAGCTTTGGTGAGCCAATTAGGCGCAGCCAAGGACAAGGTTACCGAATTGGTCAACAAGACGGATACCGAAAAGTTTGCGAAGACGGCTGAAGGCCTGTTGAACGAATTTGATGCTGAAGACTTAGTTGCCGCTCTTTTGAACGACGTAACTAAGGATGATAGCAATCAAGTTCCCGTTAAGATCACGCCAGAACGGCCATTGCCTAAGCGCGGTGGCAAACGTCATGGCGGTGGCGGTTACCATCATGGTGGTGGTAGCAGCAACCGGCGTGGTGGTAATGGTGGCGGCGGGTACCGTGGTCATCGGAGCAACGACTCACGCGGCGGCAGTCGTGGTGGTTCGCGCCCTCACGATTCTCGCAATCATGAATCACATGACTCACGTAGTCATGGCGATAACCGGAATCGTCGTAGCAACGGCGGTAACAGTGGTCGGCATAACGAAGGTGGTAGCCGCGGCTTCACCATTCGGAAGAAAGACTAGTTTTAACTAAAATTGATTAGAAGGGTCCTCACTCATGGCATTGGGTGAGGGCTTTTTGTGTATAAGAGAGTGGAGCGAGGTGCTTAGGTTCTGAGCATTAGTGAGAATCACCATTCTGTTCGGCTTTGCCGGATAGGATGGTGATTTTTGCTAAGCACAGGAACCTGCCTCGTGGAGCTCGTTTCGGAAGCTGCCAGGGTCGGGATATCGTGGCGAGAGGTAATGTGACTGTCAATGGTCCGCTAACTGAAATGGTTAAAAAGCCGATCAGGTGCTTATTGGGGTTAAGCGGAGGGAGTTGCCCTGCGGCGCACGTTTCGGAAGCTGCCAGGATCAGAACATAATGGCGAGAGAAAGTCTAACCTGAGTTGATTTCGTAGTTGTGAGATAAAGCGGCCGGATAGGATGGTGATTTTTTGCTAAGCACAGGAACCTGCCTCGTGGAGCTCGTTTCGGAAGCTGCCAGGATCAGAACATAATGGCGAAAGCCAATGTGACTGTTGATGGTCCGATAAACGAAATGGTTAAAAAGCCGATCAGGTTCTTCTAAGGGTTAAGTGAAGACAGCTGCAGACAAAGCAAATACAGCTAACGATACACCCCTCAGAAAAATAGTCGTATTTTGTGAACGTTAAAAAGCCGTCAAATCAATGCTTCAGAACTAAGTTCACACTATAAACACATTTTAATCAAAAATATTTTGTTGCATTCTCCTCTGAGCCGTGATATTATTTACTTATCGAATTGATATGAATTAACTTATGACAACGAAAATGGAGGAATTACTCATGGCCAACAACTTCGACTTACATGCTGCACTGACGCTCGCCACTAAGCCTGGTCCATTTGTCACCATGACCCTTCCCGTTACTGGGATCCCGGCAACTGATCGGACCCAATTTAAAAGTTTACTTCAGAGTGGTCGGAACCGATTAGCTGAAATAGCGCCCAACAGAGCGTGGGCCGCCTACGCTGCTGCGTTTGAACCATTTAGTCACGGTCCGTTAACTAACGGAAGTGCAGCAGGACTGCTGATTATGGCTGGTCCAACCGCCAGTTATCATTACTGGTTGCACACACCAGTCTCAGCTACGATTACCGTCACTTATCAACCAAACGTGCTCCCGATTTTACAGGCGCGTGATCAGACTAGCGATTACGATCTCCTGTTACTGGGTCGCGATGCATTTGAACTCGCTCAGGTTCGTAACGGTCGTGCTGAATTGGTCAACTTACCGTTGGACGCACCGGAAACGTTAGAGCAAGCGTTGGGTGACGAGCTGCGTGACCGCGGTCGTTGGCAAAGGTCTGCTGGTGAGCACACACATTACAGTGGTACCGGGTCCTTAGATTCGGCCCGGGCCGCCGATCAGCGAAACTACTTTATGATGGTCGACGCTTACGTGGCACAACACTTCTCGAATGCAGATCAGGTACCACTCGTCTTAGTTGCCAGTGCCAGTGAGCAAGGGAACTTCAGAAAATTGTCACAAAATGCCTACTTGGACGCTACCGTGAGAGTCGTTCAGGGCCCCAATTTAGCGGCGGCGAACCAAACTCTGGCGGCATTAACCGTCAACGTGAGCAATCAGCGTCACTTACAAGCGACGCACATCAGAGAAGATGCGTATGCTAAGGCCCGGCAAGGTGAACGGGTGGTTCAGGATCTCGGACCGTTGGCTACTGCCGCAGTCCAAGGTCAACTGGAGAAATTATGGCTACGCGACAACGCTTTCCAACCGGGACATTTGGCCGAAAAGGGTGAAATCATGACGGCAACGGCGCTCAGTCGGCAGAACAATCTATACAATGATTTAGCACTGATTGTCAGCAAATTTGGTGGTCAGGTACAGGTTTTACCAGCCGACGCGATGCCGACCAGCAGTCCAGTGGCGGCGCAGCTTCGACTGCGGGCGGCCGTGACGCATCACTAAATGTGACATAAATGGGAGAGGCGAGACGGTGAGCTCGCTTCTCTTTTATATGAAATAAAGAATATTTGGGCGCACTAAAACATAACGCTCGAATCTGCGAAAAAATTCTAGTATACTTGT
>NZ_RHNX01000048.1 GCF_003946335.1 Levilactobacillus fujinensis | reverse complement strand
AGCGCCGTGAGGCGTGGAGCGGACCAGTACTAATCGGTCGAGGACTTAACCAAGTTGTAAAACGTGGTGTTCTCAAAGAGAAAATAATTGAATAATATCTAGTTTTGAGGGAAGAAGTTCTCTTATAGTGTGGTGGCGATAGCCTAAAGGATACACCCGTTCCCATGCCGAACACGGAAGTTAAGCTTTAGCACGCCGATAGTAGTTGGGGGATCGCCCCCTGCGAGGATAGGACGTTGCCACGCGACGGAAGGAACCCAGTGATTGGGTTCTTTTTTTATGTTCATTTTTAAAGTACATAAGCAGTGGCGGATGACCGCAGCGAAAGGGTACCCGGCGACCGAGCGGCGTCACAAACAAAACGCAGGTATTTGAGCAAAGCAGACGGCTGGTCAAACGGGGGTCGGCTGCACTACCTGGTGAACCACTAAGTTACTACCGGTCGTTGTGCCGTTGAAACTACCGCCGTGACCCGTTAATCTTTCCGGCGTTTCATTTAAAAACGAATGGTAGCCACTTAATACGTATCCGAATATTATTTGCAATCGTTGTGATTAAGTTTGTCTATGGGCCATTTATTACCAATTTTATGCCCTGGGTTCGTTCAGGAGAACTTTGGCCTAATCGCCGTGGTGTGCTATGATAGTTATTGTTATGGGTGACCCCGGTTACCCGAACAATCAAACGCGTACGACTAACCATTAAAAAGAGAGAATGGGTGACACATACATGAAAAAGTATCGTAACTACCGCCTGAGTTTGGGGTGGCAGATTTTGATTGGACTGATTCTCGGGATTATCCTGGGAGCGGTCTTCTATCAAAATAAAGTGGCCATTACCGCCATGCAGAACATTGGGAATATGTTTATCGGCTTGATTCAAATGATCGTGCTGCCGATCGTGGTATCTTGTTTGACCGTCGGCATCGCAAATATGGGAGATATCAAGCAACTGGGCCGGGTCGGTGGGAAGACCATTATCTACTTTGAAATTATGACGACCATCGCGATTGCCTTAGGACTGCTAGTCGGCAATATTTTCCATCCTGGGGACTTTATTGACATTCATCAACTACATAGTACGGATATTAGTCAGTACGTCTCCTCGGCTAAATCAGCACAGAATACGGGTATCTGGTCGACACTGATGGGGATTATTCCCACCAACATTTTCAAATCATTGGGTGAAGGGGACATGATGCCCGTGATCTTCTTCTCCGTCTTCTTCGGTTTAGGGACAGCGGCAATCGGTAAGCAGGGTCAGGTCATTATTGACGTTCTGGATGCCGTGTCACAAGTGATGTTCCGTGTGACCAACTGGGTCATGCATACCGCACCGATCGGGGTTTGTGCCTTGATTGGGGTGACGATTGCGCAGATGGGGCTCTCAGCGTTAGCGCCGCTCGGGTATTTTATCGTGCTGGCCTATGGGACGATGGCAGTTTTTATCGTCGTCTTCATGGGAATCGTTGCCCGGATGTTCCATTTCAAATTATGGGACCTCCTATACGTCATTAAGGATGAGGCCGTTCTGGCATTCTCAACGGCTAGTTCTGAAGCGACCTTGCCACGATTGATCGATAAAATGGATAAGTTTGGGGTCAGCCAAGGGATCGTTTCCTTTGTGATTCCTACTGGCTATACGTTTAACCTGGATGGATCCGCTATTTACCAGTCGTTGGCGGCATTGTTCTTGGCACAGGCATACCACATCCACCTGAGTTTAGGCCAACAGATTACCCTCTTAGTGGTCTTGATGATTACTAGTAAAGGGATGGCCGGGGTGCCGGGGGCATCCTTCGTGGTCTTGCTGGCGACCGTTTCGACGATTGGGGTGCCAATGAGTGGTTTAACCTTTATCGCCGGGATCGACCGGTTAGTTGATATGGGGCGGACCGCGGTCAACGTGGTCGGCAACTCCTTAGCGACCGTAATTATCGGGAAATCCGAACATGAATTTAGTGAAGAAAAGAGTCAGGCTTACCTGCAGGAGATGCGGCGAGCGAAGACGAAAGCTTAATTTGCTGAAGGAAACTGGTGTCAGCTGGTTTCCTTTTTAATATGCGACGAAAAAAGTAGGTCACCATCCTTCGCGAATGGTGACCTACTTAATTTTGTTGGAGCAATGTCTTCAAATGAATACCAGCTCAATCGCGCTGCGTGGCGGTAACACACTTGCGGGGTGATTCCCATCAGCCCATGGGTGCCGCCAATTCACGTGGTTAACCGGAATCGGTTTGGTATTGTGTTTATTGTATCGACCGTTCAGAGATTAAAAACCAGCCTAGTTGAAACGGCGTCAGTTACTAATCTTCTTCTCCCCACCGGGTTCCCCCAGCGGTGAAGTGCAGTTACGAAGTCGTAACGCTATTCTGACTAGCACGTCAATGCATCGGTGTCGAATAGTACCGAGAAAAAGGGCGTAACTCTAGCTTGCGTTATCCATTAAGTGGCTTGAATCCAACTGATCCACGAACGAATTCGGGAAGTTCAGACGAGTTACGGTCGGTTGCAACGCCGACAGCGTCTGAAATAATGTGGTCAGTCGATTCTGTTTAAAGTCTGCCAATCAACCCCCCGCATCAAGCTACGGGGTCCGGGAACGGGAAAGCTAGAGAGCTATTCTCCTCAAAGCGTCAACCAAGAGGGATGAACAGGCGGTAACTTTCCCACCGGCGAGTTATAACACGCTCCGGGATCATCTAAAAGTTGCAATGTCATGTTCAATCACCTCCAAGGTGGATAGTCGACAGGGACGGACGGGGATAAAAGAAAAGCGCTTAGCTACAACTAGCTAAGCGCACCACAAAAAGTGTGTGTGAGTTTTGGCTAGTCGTTGAGTTTTAGCACTATACGGCGTAGTTAGTTCATAACAGCTACATTAGATCAGGCCTTAAATTGACCTGAACAGCTGACTCATTGGCGTTTCTCGACGTTTCTGAGCAGTAGCATTTTCCGTATAGGAGCCTCACCTAACAGCTTCTGATTTATCCTATGTAAATAGTGTATACCATTTTTAAAGCAAGTGCAAGTAAAAGACACAAGTTCTAGCGAATAATAATTATAATAACTAACTATAAAAATAATTATAGGAAGGCCCCGCATTTTCAACTGCCAGTTTAGAATCATTCTTGATTTAGACTTAAAAAACGGGTATGCTAAGGGTGATTCAGAATTCAGAAAATGAGGGGAGAAATTATCGTGAATTATATTGGTTCAGCGTTACCCGATTTTCAAGTCAATGCGTATCAAGATGGTGAGGTCAAAGCTTTAACGGCGGACGACTTACGCGGTCATTGGTCAATTCTGTTCTTTTATCCAGCAGACTTTTCATTCGTTTGTCCCACGGAACTCGGTGACTTGGCTGCCCACTACGCGGCATTTCAGAAGCAAAATGCAGAAATTTACAGTGTTTCTGAGGATACCGAATTTGTTCACCAGGCTTGGCATGAACAAAGCGAAGAGGTTGGTCAGGTCGCGTATCCAATGATTGCTGACCCAGCTGGCGACTTGGCACGGCACTATGGCGTCCTTGACGAAGCAGCTGGTCAAGCTTACCGTGGTGTCTTCATTCTGGATCCTCAGGGCGAAGTCCGCTCTTACACGATCAATGACATGGGCATTGGTCGTAATGCCGGTGAAATTTTGCGGACGCTGACCGCTGCGCAATTCGTTGCGGAACACGGCGATCGTGTCTGCCCAGCCAACTGGCATCCCGGCGAAGAAACCTTGAAGCCCGGCACGGACCTTGTAGGTAAAATCTAACTAAAATAGAGATGTATTTGGGTGCCATAGCGATTATGCGCTTTAACGGCCGCTGGATGTGGCCTGGTCCCATGTTCGAGGAAATCGCGGGTAACCATAAGGTAGCCAAACGATATTTAAATGATAATAGCGTAGTAAAAAAGGGCGGTCATCACCAGCATATCTGCTGACGATGACCGCCCTTTAATGGGCCAGTCGTTACTTACCGTCGACGACCTTAGCGTATTCTTGTTGGTACCAGCCTTCCCAGGTGGTGTCCTTGAGAGAACCGTTTTCGTTGAACGCGATGTCCATCGTAGATAGGATGGAGACGAATAGGTCGTGCTTCAGAGCTAAAACGCCGGCAACTAATTCATCCGGGTGGAAGTTGTTGTTGGCGTACAAGTACATGTTGATATCGTTCATGGCGTAATCAACCTTGTATTGCGACAAAATTTCCAAGTCGTTAGTCTTGTAGTGCCGTAGGTAAAACTTGGTGAAGTCGGTTAAAGCCGTCTGTTGTGCATGTTCGTCTAAGTCGTTAATGGTTAAATCCTGATTCTGCAAAGTGCAGACCTCCTCAAAAATCGTAAGCAACAATCTAGCGGTTAAGTAATTCCCGTGCAATATATTTTTAGCTTCAATTTCATTATGGCACAAAATGGCGTGGGGTAAAGCAGACAGCGTCAATTTTTTTACAGTTAACGAATTAAAACGCTCTCATCGCGTTGTATAATGAAACGATGAGAGTATTGAAGGGAGTTCGTTAGGTTATGCGAGTTTTAGTCGTGGGCGCCAACGGCCAAGTCGGTCGCCTGTTGATAGCAGATCTAGTAGTCAGAGGGGATGACCCCATTGCTGGGTTACGCTTTAACGAAGATGGGGAGGACTGGGAAGACCAAGGCGTCAAGGTCCGCGAAATGGATCTCCTCGCCAAGCCAGAGCAGCTGGCCAACGTCATGCTCGACGTGGATGCCGTCATCTTTGCGGCCGGATCCGGGAGTCGAACCAAGGATGATATGACATTGTTGGTGGACCTCGACGGTGCCGTTAAGACCATGCAAGCTGCTGAAATTGCCGGGGTTGACCGTTTCTTGATGATCAGCATGTTATTTGCTGAGGACCGTAATCGGTGGGCAGACCCGCTGAAGTCGTTATACGTCGCTAAATTTTATGCCGACAATTGGCTGGTCAATCAGACAAATTTGAACTATACGATCGTACAGCCCGGTGCGCTGTCCTTTCACGCCGGGACTGGTAAGGTAAAGAGTGATCCGTTAGCGGTGGGGAGTATTCCACGGGCAGATCTCGCTGCGTTTCTTGTGGCCGCTCTGCACGCCCCACAGGCCAGTCGTAAAACTATTCCGTTACTAAGTGGTGAGACACCAATGAAACAAGTGCTTGACCAGTTGTGAGCATATTGGTCGCGCCAGTTGCTGTTTTTTGGTAGACTACTAGCAAGTCAATAGGACTGTCCGTCAGATTTTTGCTAAGGAGGCCATGATGATGACTGAGAACTTAGTATTAGCCCCACCGGAAGCCCTAGAGTTAGGGCAACACCTTGATGAATGGCCGAAATGGCGGCAAACGACCGAGCGAACCACGGCCGCCATGGATTGGGACCGGCTCATTGAAAAAAAGCACGAGCAAGCAGAGTGGCAAGCAGGTCTAGCAACCGAAATTGCACACTGGGAGAACCGCCACGCGATTCAAATGGCATTAGCGGATAACTTAGTGGGGATGACCTACAGTGGCCATACGCGTCAATAAATTGGATTATAAGTCGTGCTAGCTTTAAAGCATCTGAAAAAGCGTTGAGAAATCGGACTCTTGATTTCTCAACGCTTTTTTCGTTTCTACTCAGATTGTCAGTAATTATTTGTAAAGAATTGAAGCACCCTGAACAATCTTAGTCGGCACTAAAATTGTCTTCTGTGCAGGCGTTTCGGGGTGTTCTAATCGTGAAACTAGGCTTTTAGCAACTTCTTGGCTCCAAGTGTTGAGTTGGGAGTCTGCGGTGGTTAGTTTTGGCAGGTAAATCTCACCGGATTTGGGGGCGTTATCAAAGCCAGTAATACTAAAGTCGACCCCAACCTTCAGGTGTAGCTCGCTAGCAGCTCGATAAACACCATAAGCCATCATATCGTTGAGGCAAAAGAAAAAGTTGTACTTCTTTTCAGATAATAATTTTTTGGCTATGGGATACGTGGGTGCACTTTCAAGGTGACCATTAAATGTATGCGCGGCCACATCATACTCAGGATGATATTTTTCAAAGTAGGCGCGACAACTAGCAAAACGTTTTGCTGAGTTATAAGAATTACGAGATCCGCGGAAAAAACAGATGTTTTGGTGTTGAGATTTCTCATATTGTTTAAGTAAATTAGTAATTGCAGATTGATTATCGATCACAATATTATCGACGTTGGCGAAGTCTAATTCATTTGCCATAAGGACGATGGGAATCTTGGTCCGTTCAATCAGTGCCGTTAAGTTACTTTTAGTGGTCGTATAGTTAAAAATAATAAGCGCGTCAAATAATTGGGAGTCAATTAGGTCAGCGTTACTGTTACCAATAACGACTAAAGAATAACCATAGTGATCAAGGGTCTCGCGAATGTCATCGACTAATTCACCATTAAACATGCTATTAAACGTGTTGATTAACATCCCGATCAATCGTGATTGGTGGGTTCGTAACCCTTGCGCCGCCTTGTTTGGATGATAATTCATTTGATTCGCAATTTCTTTAATACGTTGGCGCGTTTTCTCACTGACCTCGGGTCGATTATTTAGGGCATAGGACACGGTTGCAACTGAAACGTTGGCAACCCGTGCAATGTCAGTTAAGCTAGTCTGTTTATTCATGAGGGCTCCCTTCTTCGATAATCACTATAATATTAACATAATTGCTCTCCTAAAAAACGCAAACAAGTTATTGACAACGCTTACAAAACAAGATAGACTGTGTTTGTAAAGGAAACTTAAACGTTTAAGTTAGAAATGCAAAAATCCTTTACTTTTTTTATAGCATGTAACTTAAACGTTTAAGCTAAAACTTTGAAAAAGGGTGATTCAGTTGCAAGTTATGATTCGCAATGGTAACGCGCAAATACAACCAGATGTTAATAATGATAATGGTGTCTTTATGTTCAATCATCGCTATCGGAATGGGGATCAACTGGAAGTCGTATTTAATAACAGTCAAAGTGAAGGAAAGTTCTGGAACGTGCGGTTGGATGCAAGTTTACCAGCGACCTTAGTTTATTTGAAGCAGAATAAGTGGCTTTTTAAAATCCCAATGAGTTTAGAAGACCGAGAAGTTTATGGTCCGTTGGCATTTTCCGGCACACAGCAATTCATATCAATCCAGCCAGTTGAAGACGGGCAATTAGACCATTTACGAAACCTAGCTTTAAATATTTACGATCAGCACACAAGCAATGCTTACCCCCATGTGGCGGCTAACGTTGAAACGCAAAATAAGGCCATTTTTGCCGCTAGAAATGTGATCGATGGGTATGTTGCAAGTGGTGCGCATGGCTATTTTCCTTACCAATCATGGGGAATTGATAACCGAGAGGATGCTGAGTTAACGATTGATTTTGGCCGTAAGGTGCAACTGGAGTCAGTTGGCATTGTTCTACGAACTGACTTCCCGCACGACAGCTATTGGACGAATGGTTGCCTAGAGTTGGAGCCAGACGCAAGTTATCAATTAGTCTTCAAAAAAACAGCAACTGAACAAATCTTTCACCTGCCAGTGACTGTAACGAGCCGTTTGAAACTGGGACAGCTCATTAAGGCTAATGATCAATCAATCTTCCCATCTTTAATCGAGCTAAAAGCTTATGGCCACGAACTTAAAGGAGGCAGTTAAATCCGTGATTGAAACGAAAGTAGATTGGGCAACAGCGGCCTTAAAACAAGTTGAACAGAAAATGAGTTGGGTGGCCGATAAGACACAGGATCGGATTCCCTACACGACGGATTCGGCTGGAAATTACGATGATCATTCTAGTTTGAGCGAGCAAACGGCGGAATACTATAGCTTGAGCTGGTGGACGAATGGATTTTATCCAGGCATGTTGTGGCAGATGTATCGGCAGACAGGGGCGGAAAAGTATCGAACCTATGCCGAAAAAATAGAACGTAAACTAGCACTAACTCTGACTAGTTTTGAAGGACTGCATCATGATGTGGGGTTTATGTTTTTACTGAGTAGTGGTGCTAACTATCGTTTAACGCACAATAAGCAAGCTTACACACGGGTCATTCATGCGGCGACTATTTTGGCAGGACGCTTTAACCTGGCTGGTAGGTTTATTCGAGCTTGGAACGATGAAGGGACAGTTGACCGACGTGGGTGGACGATTATTGATTCCATGATGAATATTCGATTGCTTTATTGGGCAACGGACTTAACCCATGACCCCCGGTTTGCACAAATTGCGCAGGCACATGCGATTACGGTACAAAATCATTTTATTCGTGAGGATGGTTCCGTTAAACATATTTGTGAATTCAATCCGGAGACAGGTGCGTACGTAAAATCATTTGGCGGTCAGGGATTGCAACGTGGCTCGGCTTGGACACGTGGTCAGGCTTGGGCTATCTACGGCTTCACGATGAGCTATGAGCAAACGCATGACGCGGAGTTCTTACAAACGGCCTCTAAGGTGGCAGATTACTTCATGCAGCAGATGAAGGAATGGACACACGTTCCGATTGACTTTAACCAGCCTAAAGCCGTGGCATACGAGGATTCTTCAGCGGCGGCCATTGCAGCAAGTGCGTTCCTTGAATTAGCATCACAGCAAGAGAATCAAAAATTAGCACAAATCTATCAACGATTCGGCGAGCAGTTACTCGAACACCTATTAGCCGATCGATGTGATTTTTCGATGGATTGCGACAATATTGTGACCCGTGCGTCGGCATCCTATCACGAGGAACAGCACGACTATGCCATTATTTATGCGGATTTCTTTTTAATTGAAGCCCTACAAAAGCTCACGCATAAGAGCTTACCAGTTTGGGGTCAGGTCAAGAATCCTGAGGGGATTTAAGAAAGGAAAGAACGATGGAAACAACGACAAGTGATTTAGGAAAAAAAGTTGATTTGCGGCTTAGCGATAAGCCATTCGGACTATCTGATAAATTAGGTTACTTCTTTGGTGATTTCGGGAATGATTTCTCATTCATGTTGATGTCTAACTTCCTAATGGTTTTTTATACGGATGCGCTAGGAATCTCGCCAATTATAACGGGAACGTTATTTTTAGTGGCCCGTTTGGTTGATGCGGTTGCTGATGTGACAATCGGTCGGTTAGTGGACAATACGAAATTAACGGCCCGTGGTCGCTATATTCCGTGGATCAGCTTTGTCCGGCCCTTTATCTTTGCGTCAACGATTCTAACGTTTATGCCATTTGCAGTCCATTTTCCAATGGGGATTCGAATTGCTTACATCTACATTACTTATATTTTCTGGGGAATTACGTATTCCGCTACCAATATTCCTTACGGGACGATGGCGTCTGCGATTACGCAAAATCCAGATCATCGAAATTCTCTATCGACTTGGCGGAGCGTTGGTGGCGCCTTGTCTGGAACCTTAGTTGGCTTTATTGTGCCGCTCTTTATGAATGATCACGCGGGTCACGTGTCTGGTAATCGGATGTTTATGGTGGCCATTGCCTTTGCGATTGTTGCCTTCATCAGCTATACCATTACGATTCATAACTCACATGAACGAATTCAAATTCAGAAGACAGAGAAGGTGCCAGTCGGAAAGTTATTGATTGCGCTATTACATAACCGGGCGCTTATGTCGATCATCTGTGCAGCACTTGTTTTGTTGGTCTCTAATGGGATGACAGGCGGGTTAAATGCCTACCTGTTCAATGGCTATTTCCACAGTACAATTGGCATGTCAATTGCAACGATGATGAATACGATCAGCACAATCTTGATTGCACCATTCGCTAAGTATTTTTCAACGAAATATGGGAAGAAAGAATTCTCGCAAGGGGCGCTTATCTTCTCGGCAATCATCTTTGGACTGCTCTACTTGTTACAATTAGAAAATGAATGGCTCTTTCTGCTGCTCTTGTTATTTGCCACGTTAGGGTCGGGCGCCTTCAACGTCATGATTTGGGCCTTTATGACCGATGTGATCGACTATCAGCAGTTTGTCGATGGTAGTCGTGAAGACGGCACCGTTTATGCGCTGTATTCATTTGCTCGTAAAATTGGTCAAGCCATCATGGGTGGTCTTTCTGGGTTCTTACTGGCTTTACTGGGCTATCATGCAGTTGTTGGTGGGACGACACAGTCCGCGGCCACTAACTTAGGGGTTTATCATATCGCGACGGGAATTCCAGCATTGGGTTATCTATTAGTTGCGCTCATCCTGATCTTTTGGTACCCACTGAATAAAAAGATGGTTTTGACGGTGACGACTAAATTGCGTGCAGCTGCTGAGCAGAAGTAAAGGAAAGGAAAACGATCATGAATGACTTTTCAAAATTACGAAATAACCCTTTGAAAACTAGAAGTGATTTACAAAAACTAGCTAAGGATCTCGTTACACCGTTGGCAAGCTATTTTGACGATGACTATCCCGGCCATTTAAATCTGGGGAGTTCAGGAACGGTTTACCCGAAGGCAGAACAAGAAGTTGAAGCCTTTCTACGGCCACTCTGGGCAATTGGACCTTTATTATCAGATCCAGAACAAAATTTAGACTTTTTTGACAAATTTCGAGTGGGATTGGTAGCGGGAACAGATCCAGCGTCATCAGCCTATTGGGGAGATCTACATGATACGAGTCAACTAATGGTTGAGGAAGCTTCTATTGCGCTGACCTTAGTTTTGACGAAGCCCCGCTTATGGGATCAGCTCTCTCAAACGGAGCAACAGAACCTGCATGACTGGTTGATTCAAATAAATTATTATCATTTGCCAGACAATAATTGGCATTACTTCCGGGTGCTGGTGAACATGGCGATGTCTTTGTTGGGGATGGACTACGACAAAGACATGATGAATTATGACTTTTCAGCAATTGATTCCTTCTACGTCGACCAGGGCTGGTATAAGGATGGTCCAGTCGATCAACAGGACTATTATGTCTCTTGGGCAGTTCAATTTTATGGCCTGGTTTATGCCAAATTATATGGTGACCGGGATCCAGAACGTGCTGATAAATTACGACAACGCGCGGCCAAGTTTGCACAAAGCTTTCAGTATTGGTTTGATAAGGACGGGTCAGGGATTCCTTATGGGCGGTCTTTAATTTATCGGTTTGCACAAAGTGCTTTTTGGTCAGCATTAGCTTTCGCTGGTGTGGAGGCGCTTCCCTGGGGGCAAATCAAACACCTCGTTTTACAAAACTTACGTTACTGGATGCAACAAGATATTTTTAAGCAGGATGGCACATTAAGCCTTGGCTATGCTTATGATAATTTGAACTTTACGGAGGGCTATAATGGGCCGGGGTCACCATATTGGGCTTTAAAACCGTTCTTAATTCTGAGTTTGCCTGAAGATCATCCGTTCTGGCAGTCACAAGAAGAAACCCCTAAGCTGAAACAAAAAATAAGTGTGCCAGCAGGCAGAATGCTGGTCACACGGGACAATGATGGTCAGAATGTTCAAGGATTTACGGCCGGACAATTAGTCAACAATCAAAGCCATCGAGAAGCAAAATATTCTAAGTTGGTTTATGCAACGCGGTTTGGGTTTTCAACGCCGAAAGATGGGATTGCCCTGAATGAAGAGGCTTACGATAGTACGCTTGCGTTATGTGAAGTTGGTGATCATCACTATCGGACTCGGGAACGTGTTTCGACCTTCCGATTTACAGATGATTATGTTTATAGTAGTTGGCAACCGTGGCAGGACGTGTTGGTAGAAACCTATGTCATTCCGGTTCATCCGTGGCATGTGCGGATTCATATGATTCATAGTCAGCGACAACTGAAATTTGCTGATGCCGGTTTCAGTAATGAAAAAACAGATGAGCTGCGTGAGGTCTTAACCAGTGATGGCGCTTATTCAATTTCACCACGGGGATTAACTGGTGGCAAAGTTATCAGCGGCGCGTTTACGCAGACTGAAAATCTATCGCCAGAGCCCAATACAAACTTATTGTTCCCAAGAAGTGTCATCCCAACATTACGTGGTCTTGTCCATGTTGGGGAGAATCTGATTGTTGATGAGTTTGTGGGCGCTGTTAAAACGGAGAATGTCATTGCGTCTGCACCTACTGTCAAGGTTCAAGGGAAAAATGTCCAAATCGATTACGCTGGGAAAACAGTGACTGTTAAACTGGATGACTTAACGCAAGGGAGATTAGAAACAACCTCAGGCGATAATGCTTAGCACGCAGTCTTGAGGATTAATGGAGAATGGTATTCAAAATACAAAGAGAGTGGGATAAAAGGCGATTAGCTGGCGAGCATTAAGGCGGATAACCGAATAACCCCGGGTTTGGGTTATTTGGTTATCCGTTTTAAGCGGAGTCAGCTGCCTTTTCTCCCACGTTTCAGCAACGTAATTTGGAGATAGCAAAGGAGAGTGGGACATAACTCAAAAAGTTGCTCCTTTCAGAATCTAATAATTCTGAAAGGAGCAACTTTTATTTACGCCACTATGGTGCCGAAACGTGGGACATCAGGCAGTTTGTTGCGCTTAACCCGATAGCAAAAATTATGCCAGAGTCAGGCATAATTCCTGCTATCACGTTAATGCTCGCAAACTAACCGCCTTATGTCCCACTCTCTTTTGCATATTCAGTGCGTATTAAGGTAATTGACCCGCCTGCGCTGCCCGCCGTTGCTGCCAAAAGTAAGTGATTTCGGCATACACCAGCGCAATGCTGATGGACGCCGCCAAGAAGGTGAAGTCATTGGCGAGGGGGGCAACGTGGGCAAATTTCAGCCCGATTGCCATGACTGCGCTACCGATAGCAATCAGTAGCCCCCAAGACCGCCGCTTCGTCCAAGCTAGGTAGGGGGTCGTGTTGTCCAAGGCTCTGGCGAAGCCGTTCAACTTGTTTAGCGTCAGAATGTTGATTATTCCCATCAAGTAGAGTAGCCCCTTCGCCATGAAGAGCTGGTGGGCGAAGATCAGTGCCAGTACAAAGATGATGTCCACAATGGTTAAATTTTTGATGATGGGTTGAATCGATTTTAGAACTACGGGTTTACGGAGTGTGTCGGTGAGCCCAGGGTCCTTTTTGAGTAGTGTGTCTAATGAAAGTTGATAGTAGTCGCTTAAGCGAATTAAGCTGTCGATATCTGGATAGCTTTTGCCCCGCTCCCAACTGGAAATAGTTTGTCGGGTAACGTGTAATTCTGTCGCGACCGTTTCCTGCGTCAGATTCTGATGTTGCCGTGCGTGTTTGATTCTCTCCCCGAATGCCATGATGATTCCTCCTCTAGCTGATGAGCTTAGTATAGGCATGTTAGTTGGAAAGTGTCCAGCAAAGATCCTCTGCAACACTGCTATGACGGGGATTGCATAGAATGAATTTCGTATTTAAATTTAAGCAAACCTAGTAATATTTTTGCTTAGCTGTCGCATTCTCTCGGTCCTTGAGTCGTTGAATGGCATGAGCCGACCAGAGGCCGAGCAGCGTTAACCAGGATATCATGACGAGTACGCCCAGATTATTCGTCACCGCTGTAGAAGTGATGGGCCGCCAATAGGTGATGATTAGAGCACCAGTTGAAATCAAGATATTCAAGATCCCTGGGAGCCACCCATTACGCCAACGCTGTTCGGCGACGGGGAGGGGACTGAGTTGTTCTTCGAACTTTTGTAGGTAGAGAAAGCCGCAGCCATTCGCTAGGAAAGCCGCAATCAGGACCCAAGCACCTAGTTGATTTGGAATGAAAAATAATAGAATAACAATAAATAATTCGTTTAAAACCAACATCGCTTGATGGATGGGCCGTAACCGTTTGAGAATTTCTGGCTTGCGTAGATAGTCCAGCATTCCCGTATCCTCTTTGATCAGCACGTCTAGCGATAGTCCGTACAGATTACTGAGGGTAACGAGACTGTCGATATCTGGATAACTCTTGCCGGTTTCCCAGCTCGAAATGGTCTGGCGCGAGACGGCCACGTGTTTTGCAACGTCACTTTGCGTGAGCTGATGATCGCGGCGTGCTTGCTGTAATTTTTCTCCAAATGTCATAAAAATTCCTCCCTGAATATGCCCTAAGCTTACCAAACACCATCAATAATGACCAGCTAAGTTTGCTTGCATCGTTGATATAGCAACGTTTATGTGAGGGAATTGGCAGATAACTAAAGGTGGAAAGCCAAAATGTTTGCGTTACTCTTGCGACAGTAGGAATTATCACGGCTAGATTAGTGAAACCAGCCGCACTCCGGCTGCCAGGGATTCCGCTTGCTGTGGGGAACGCTTCCAGCCAAAGAAGGGGCTTCCAGCTCGCCTGAGAACCGCCAAGATCAGGCGTCTCCCAGGTCGTCCCACGATGTAAGCCGGAAAAATGAAGTGCCGTAAAATTATTAGACAGAAAGACTAATAATTTTGAGGTGGTTTTATGAAGAAATATACGTTTGAGTTC
>NZ_RHNX01000047.1 GCF_003946335.1 Levilactobacillus fujinensis | reverse complement strand
ATTTAACGACGACGTTACTCCAAATTAACCAGCGACCGCTTAAAATACTCGACTGGCAAACACCGTATCAGGTTATGCTGACAAATTTGTCCAAAAATTCGGATTAAATTTGCAATCTACCAAATACTCATACATTGATAAGTGTTGGTACTGCTACAACGGTGGTTATTGGGAGACGGATAACGAAGGTAAAGTAGCACAATACATCGATATGACAGTTGATAACATGCGCAACGAAAAACTTCATGTGTCTGCTGATGTAGACCCTGAAAAAGCCAAAGAAGCTTGGGATAAGTTTTTAAAGAAGTCTCGCAGTCATGCTGCTAAACAAGCCATGCTAAGTGAAGTTCAACACCGAGTGCCAGTTTTGCATGGCCAATTTGACCAAGACAAAACACTGCTGAATACATCAAATGGCTATGTTGACCTTTCATCAGGGATCCTATATGAGCACGACATCAAAAAAATGTTTAGCCAGCAGGCTGACGTTGATTACACCGATAATATTGACTGTCCAGAGTGGAGTGAGTTTTTAGATCAAATTTTCGATAATGACCAAGAACTAATTCATTACATTCAAAAAGCAGTTGGGTATTCGGCCACAGGAAACATTAAGGAACAAGTGATGTTCATTTTGTATGGAAATGGCCGCAATGGTAAATCAATTTTCATTGATACTATCTCGGATATTTTGGGAACTTATGCTAAGTCAATGCAGGCTGATTCTATCATGGTTCGTCAAAATAGCTCCGGTGCAAATTCAGACATTGCACGCTTAGAGAGTGCCCGATTAGTTACTTCGAGTGAACCTAATGAGGGTGTGAGATTGGATGAAGGTCTAGTTAAACAGTTAACTGGTGGAGACAAAGTAACAGCAAGGTATTTGTATGGTAAGGAATTCGAGTTTAAGCCACAGTTTAAGCTATGGTTAGCAACTAACCACAAGCCAATCATACGAGGCACAGATGATGGTATATGGCGGCGATTAATGCTGATTCCATTCAAGGTTCAAATACCGACAGATAAAGTTGATAAGGACTTAAAGTATAAGCTGCAGCGCGAGTCAATTGGAATTTTAAATTGGATCGTAGAAGGCGCATTAATGTGGCAGAGGGAGGGATTAAACCCACCAGCTAGTGTGACTAATGCTAGTCAGCAATATCGCGAGGAAATGGATGTCATTAGTTTGTTTATGAGTGATTGTTGCGAAATAGGTGACAATTATAAAGCTCCGGCTGGCGAGATATTTAAGAAATATCAATCATGGGCTAATGAAAATTCAGAGTACTCAATGAGCAAACAAAAATTTGGCCGTGAGATGAAGCAGAAATTTGAATATAAGCAAAGCAATGGTCGATTTTATTTAGGATTAAAAATTAGAGATGATCCTAGATTGAATTGGGCAAAATAATCTTTTTGGACGGATGGACGGATAAATGGACGGATAACGGACGGATGATTTATAAGCCAAAACCCTTGTGGCTCTAAGTATTATTACTCCTTTTATTACTATGGACGGATAAATTAATAAAAGTATATAAGATAAAAGAGTAAAAAAAGATATATAAATAAAGGTTTGTTGAAAATATCCGTCCACACGGCAAAAAATAGTCTTTATTCATACAGCCACAAGGGATACAGCGATTCAATTATCCGTCCATTTATCCGTCCACCCTTGGAGGTGTGACCATTAAATCAGAACATGAGATTCAAAATGAAATTTTACTAGAGTTATCAAAGAGCGATACAACCGTATGTCGAAGTAATGCTGGAAAAGTTAAAACTAAAGATGGTCGAACAATTGCCCTGTTTCCTAAGGGGTGGCCTGATATTACTGGATTCCGTCATTCGGATGGAAAGATGATATTGATTGAGTGTAAAAATGCTCGTGGACGGCTGCGTAAAGACCAGCAACAGTTTGAAAAGTTTATTAGCCAATACCCGGTTCTATATGGTGTTGCACGATCAGTTGAAGATGCGTTAAAAATTGTCGATAAGGAGTAAAAACTATGTCATCAAACAAGGAAATGGCTGAAATTAGAGCTGCTTACGCCAATTATGGCGACGATCCAGATAAGTGGCCGGAAGATGTTAAAAAAGAAATCCGCGGTCAAGATGAGGAACAGCATACGGCAGAAAATAATATCCTACGCCACCTGATTCTCCGTGGATACACCAGCGAATATATTGCACAAGAACGGTCAAAGTCACTGAATTATCTAAAGCAATTACGTGGCAGAATGAAAAGTCGTGACGAATTGGATTACCAAGCCACACCAGATGAATTAACACAGTTGAAATACAACCTCGATCACATGGACAATCCTAGCAACCCAAAAATTGCTAGCGCTATGGGACGCGACAAAGATTGGGTGCGCTACATGCGAGTGAAGCTACGGGAGGGCGGATGATGGTACCAAAATTTAGAGCGTGGAATGGGTACAGGAAGATAATGGCTGATTATGTGTCAGCAATCCAAAATGGTGACACGCAAGGAACACCTAGTTCTGTAAATGTTATCGTGAATGGAAAAAATGAAACTTGGGATATAAAAAATGATCATGTTGAATTATTGCAGTTTACTGGCATTAAAGATGCTGATGGAAAGGAAATCTATGAAGGAGATATTGTTGAAGTTGTATCTCAATATTGGGGACAACTAGGAAATAGATATAAAGTCAAGTTTAATAAAGGTGCATTTTCCGTTAATTATGATTTTTTAGATGAAATACGATCCAGTATATTAGTCATTGGAAACATACACACGAACCCAGAACTATTGGAGGCGCAGCATGGATAAAAGAATTAAAGAAATTGAAGAAGAAACAATGAGTCATTTTTTAAAGCTGACTAAGAGTGTTTACGGATGGTCGGTTAAAGATGGCAAGTGCGTTCCACCAAAGATTGTTTTTCCTAAACCAGTTGCCGACAGAATTGAGTATTTTGCAGAAGAAATGGAAAATGGTTTAACTTTCCAAGGCGCATTAGAATACATTTTTGCCAGAGACGAAGAAAAGTGCAAAGAAGATTGTGAGCAGGTAATGGATTGGCTACCGGTCAGTGATGGCTTCAAAAAATGGAGCGATGACTACTTCTCATACAATTTTAAAGAAGCACAGGTAATGCTTGCTTTGATTTATGGAAATTATCAAGTGGAGGCAGACAATGACACACGAACAGATTGAGTATCGCAAATATGTGCTGCAAGGCATGGCAAGCTATGGTGGCGATGTGGCACAGGCGTTGGTGTGGTGTGGCAATCACTTTATCAAACTGAGCGACAGCCAGCGCAACACGATTAACAAGTTGTCAGTGAAGGAACGCAACCAGGTTATCCATGAGCTGACAATGAGATAAAATTCATATTTCATGTAGGAGGAAAATAGCATGAATGAAAAAAATTATGTTTTTTATAACAACAATAGTCATTCCTATATTAAGCGGATGGATCGTCGTCTAGTTAGCGGTTACGTTGAATATTGTGAAACGGATGACCCTGACAAAGCACTTTCTGTTCTGACCGACATGGACCAGGCAACATCAATAGCAAATAGAGCTGCTGCTGAACTTAAATTACCAGAAAAAACAATTCTTGTTAAGAAAGCTAGCCAAGGCTCTATTGAATACACACGAAATAGGAAGCTACTTGCAGATTTACATGAAGCAGTTATTTCGTGTGTATTCCAGGGGGAATAAAATGGCAAAACGCGCTGTCAATCAAACAATTAATGACCTTATAAATTACGCAGGAATTGAGCTAGAAGAATCAGATGATTGGGAGGACTAATCTTGGATAAAACGCGCGACGCAATGAACGGCAACCAACGTATGCTGCTTAGCTATCTGGAATCATTGGTACTAGAAGACGATGTATTGATGGGGATAGCTGAGTTTCAATCCAAATTAGGCAATCACAGCGCGCCTAAGGAAGTTTACATTGCTTTGGGTATGCTGAGTAACGCGGAGATTACTAACGTGCTACACGAGCTTACACGGCCATTTTAGATAGCAAAAAAGGGCCGCCCAGCAGCAGCCCTTACCCCAAATTAGCTTCTAAAATTAACTCTTACTCCGCGGCCAACGAACAAAACATTATGCCATTAACATTAAAGCAAACTTAAAATAAGCTTAAGATGGAGGAATGATGGGTGAAACGATCGACGATTAGAACGGTAGAGGACATCTTACGGGATTATCCTAAGATTGATAAGTACATTGAACAACGTGAACAGGAGTTACGTTATCCGGTAACGCCAGTTGATGAGAATGTTGGCGGTGGTCGGGCGCAGAACGGGTTCGACGATAGCGAAGACCGGTTAATTATCACGCTAGATGAAGACAAGCGGATTAACGCACTGAAGAAGCAGCGCCAAGTTATTGATGACTGCTTAGATGAAGTGGGAGAAGACACCGAAATTATTATTGACGAGCTGTATTTCAGAAAACGGCCTCGATATACGATCGATGGATTAATCTCAAATGGACTAATTCATGTTAGCCATACCAAGGCTTTTGGGTTACGTAACAAGTTCGTTAAAGAATGTGCAAAGGGGCTTGGCTTGTATAACTTAGATTAAGCGTATTATTTGTGTATTTTTGCCCCCTAGTTTGGGTGTAAATTAGTATCATAGATGAAAACCGTTAAGGCACGTGCATAGCTCAATGGCAGAGCAAAGAAGATACGGGTCCGAATCCCGTTGCACGTATTGTCTAAGGACCTTTAGCTCAGTTGATTAGAGCAGACGGCTCATAACCGTCCGGTCGTTGGTTTAAGCCCAACAAGGTCCATTGGTCAGCAGCCACGGTATTGCGCAATACCAAAATGCGAGTTCTATACGCTAAGCTTAAAAGCGTAAGTCGACGGGTGGTTGAAACGTGGATGAAGATAGAAAAAGTCCACGTCAGGAGGTTCATAACCGCGTGTGGTTCGATTCCACACCAATCACATACACGGTCGTCTCAAATGAGGCGGCCTTTTAGTTTGGAGGAATTGTAATGAGAAACTATCAACGGGACAACTTAATATTCGGCCTGCTGATGGTGCTGCTCATTATTGTGTTAGGGGTGTGGCTACATGCAACACACTGAGTATGGCTACGTTAGCCCAACAGAGAACCATTGCTATCGTGACTTAGAGCGTTGGTTGGCTGATAAGAAGAAACGTGAGCGTCGTGCTAAGAAACATGGCGCTTTTAATTTACACAAAGGTGGTGGTGACCATGCCAAGAGTAAGACGCTGTAGACAGCCAGGGTGCCATGCCATGGTTAACTTCCCAGATCATTATTGCCAACAGCATTATGAACATGAAGCAGAGTACCTAGCAAGCAGGCAGCGTTGGGCTAGGTCACATGATAAGCAGTACTCGCACAAGTACAACACGGTCACACGTAATCGCGATGACGCTAAGCGCCAGCAATACAACTTCTATCGTACAAGGCAATGGTCACATCTAAGACAACAAGTACTAGAACGTGACCATTATTTGTGCGCTTACTGTAAAGTGCAAGGACTTATCACACCTGCTAAAACAGTTGATCACGTCGTGCCGATTGAGTTTAACGAAGCACTGAAAGCAAATGTTGATAACCTTGCTGTCATCTGTGGTAAGTGTCATAGACGAAAGACTGATTGGGAACAGCGATACTACGGGACTGGACAAGGTAACGAGCTAAGACAAGTTGATGAGATTACTGATGTGAGTGCTATTAATGCATTGATGAATAAGGAGTGATTAACAAGGGTATTCGGACTGCAAAATTATGGTGAACGGTAACACACCTGATTATCTGACTGTCCAGTTAAATACTCCTAATTTGCGTTCTAAGGAATAATAGAGCAATCAGGTGTAATGTATCGAAAGCTAAATAAAAATCACCCCCGCCCCATATTAACGGTCGAGAGAGCCGCACATAACCCTCATTTTGTGACGCAAACGTTTTTTAAAAATTTTTAGGTAGGGGGGGTCGCTCAATAATGAAAGGAGGCAGAGAAAATGAAAAAAGCGGATAAAGACGTCAACGACGGTCAATTAACGTGCACACCGCCAGCTTACTTAGGACGGCAAGCTAAGGTCGTTTGGCGTCGATTAGTGCCTTTTTTAGAGGATAACACCCCAGTTAAACGCATTGATAGCGGGCTTGTGGAACAATATGCTTCCCAATATGAGATTTACCGCAATGCGTATAAACACATTCAAAAGAACGGTGAAGTCCAAGCAATCTATAAAACGTTACAAGATCAGACCGGTAAAAAAATTGGTCGAGACTTCGTGGGCTACAAGCGTAATCCAAGGAACCGTGATTTGCGATCGATTAAAGTTAATAAAACTGCCTTACTATGCCCACGAGGACCAACGACTGTATCTAGTTCAAAATCGCCGATGCGATTACGTTGATTAATCATCATGGGACGCTGTTCAATTGATCGCCCCAAAGATTGATTATATTTGGATCGTTGGTCAACGTTACGCCGTTGGCGTACGCCATGTTCAGGTAGATCATTCAAGGAGAAATCAATTCTCCCCTGATTTAGCCAATTATAAATAGATTTAGTAGCTAGTTTAAATTCGTGAGCAATCATTCCTGGTGACCAGCTTAGACGTAAATGGTTGAGAATTTTTTGCTTTAACTCATCGCTCAGCTTAGTTTTCCGACCACATCGTGATCGCTTGTATTCGGCATCTGTTTGTGCTAATTCAGCCTGATAAGGTTGACATCGAGATAATTCATAAGAAATTGTTGACGGTGATCGGTTCAGCCGAACGCCCATTTGGATATTGGACAGCCCTAGTTCACAAAAGGTTTCGATTTTAATTCGTTCGGAATAGGTTATACTAGACAAAAGATCAGCTCCTAAAAGATGGGTTTGTGGTAAACACCATTTTAAAGGAAGCTGATCTTTTTTGTCCGAACAGCGTTCGGATTAATTTTACAATCTACCAATCGCGATTAATGATTTATTTGAGCTGTGGAAGGTAAACGCGGTTCTGAATGTCTCTTAAAATCTGTCTCAAATATTGACTTCAATCCAGCTTGACGAGCAGGGGAAGTGTTGCCATACTTATTAAGAATGAATTAAAAGATTTTTTTAGAATTGTTGACGAAAAAATCATAATAATGGGAAGCGTTATTCTTATGTCTGATGAAGATAAGCAGTATTCACGGCGCAGCCAGGTCGAACCGACCACGAGCGAGGTGCACCGGCATCATCACCATCGTCATCACCGCCGTCACCGCGGTTGGAAGATCTTCTGGTGGTGCTGTGGGATCCTAGTTTTAGTCGCCCTCTTCTTTGCGGGGGTGGCCTGGCACAACCTCAAGGCCACCACGGGTGGCATGTACAACAGTGCCGGGATCACCAAGAGTCGGGACGCCAATAAAGTTTTGGCTGAAAGGAATCCGGTCTCAATCCTCCTGCTGGGGACCGATACCGGAGCACTCGGTCGGAACTACAAGGGGCGGACCGACACGATGATAATCATGACCCTTAACCCGCAGAAGAAGACGACCACGATCGTCAGCCTGCCGCGGGACATGAAGGTCAACCTGCCGGACTACCCGGACGATTCTCCGGCCAAGATCAACGCGGCCTACACCTATGGTGGGGTCAAGGAGAGCGTCAAGACGGTCCAGAAGCACTTTGATATCCCGATTGACTACTACGTCCTGGTCAACATGGGCGGCCTAGAGAAGGCCATCAATCAGGTTGGCGGCGTTGACGTCAAGTCGCCATTGACCTTCGATTATGAAGGGGTTCACTTCCAGAAGGGGCAGACCTACCACCTCAACGGCAGCAATGCCCTGAAGTTCAGCCGGATGCGTTACGACGATCCGCAGGGTGACTACGGGCGTCAGCAGCGGCAACGGTTGGTCATCACGGCTCTGCTGAAGAAGTCAGTTTCTTACAAGACGATCCTCAACCAGCAGTTCCTGAAGACGATCGCCGATAGTTCCCAGACTGATCTGACCTTTAACAACATGATGACCCTAACCAAGGACTACCGTGGTACGAATGCCAAGAGTGTCCAGGACCACGCCCAGGGTCACGGTGCGGAAGAGGGCGGTCAGGACTACGAAATCGTCCCAACCAGCGAACAACAGCGAATTACGAATTTACTGCAGAATAGTTTGAAGAATTAAGGGGTAGAGCTTTGGAGAATTCAGTAGAAGAAACAAGCAACACAATTGATTTAGGCCGCTTAATGGCGATATTTCGCAAGCATTTTAAGTTGTTAATTATCTGGACATTGATAGCTGGTGTTATTGGCTTTGCAATTGCTCAATTTGTTGTTGTTCCTAAATATACAGCAAACACTGAGATTCTGGTTAATCAGAAACACAGTAGTGATAACAATGGACAGGATTACAATAATCAGCAAGCTGATATTCAGATGATTAATACCTATAAGGATATTATTACGAACCAGGTAATTTTGAATAAGGTTAGTCACGAGTTGAACAGTTCCCAAACTTCTCAGGGCTATGGTCGATCGTATAATATCTCTGCCGCAGAATTGAAAAATGCTATCAAAATTAGTACTCAACAAAACTCCCAGGTGTTTTCAGTAGCAGTCACGACGAGTGATCCTAACCTTTCGGCGGCCACAGCGAATACAATTGCCCGAGTATTTAAGAAGCAAATTAAGAAGATAATGTCAGTTAATAACGTCACGATTGTGTCACGGGCAGCTATACCTGGAGTACCATCTTTCCCAAATGTTAAGTTGTTTACCTTGGTAGGAGTAATTCTGGGGTTAATAGGCAGCGCTATTTATCTGATTGTTAAAGAACTGTTGAATACAACGGTCAAAAAGGATGAATTCATGACTAGTGAGTTGGGCCTAATCAATCTTGGTCATGTTGATCATTTTAAGATGAATCATAAGTTCCATCCTGATCGTCGCCAGAACAACAGTAATAATGCTGAGCGTCGGGTATAGGAGGAACAAAGAATGCCATTATTTCATCATAAAAATAAGAAACAGTCAGATATGTCCTTACACGAAGGTATTCGGCTAATTACAGCCGTTCACTCGAAAAGCTCAATTTCTGAGCAGTTCAGAACCTTGCGAACCAATATTAGTTTCATGGCGATTGATCACCCAATTAAGACGCTGGCTTTAACCTCAGCTAGTGTTTCAGAAGGTAAGTCAACAGTAACCGATAATTTAGCAGTCGTTTGGGCACAGAATGGTCAACAAGTTCTCTTAGTTGATGCTGATTTGCGCCGACCTACTCTTCATGGAACCTTTGATCTCGATAATCGTGAAGGGCTCACTACAATTTTAACGAGTCAAGCTAAGACAATTAACCTTAATCAGATTATCCAGCCAAGTGGAATCAATAATTTATCATTGCTAACGAGTGGACCGACACCACCAAATCCTGCCGAGTTGTTAAATTCACAACGCATGAGAGACTTATTAGCAGCAGCAAAGAATCGTTATGACATGGTAATCGTTGACGTGCCACCGATGCTAGAAGTTACCGATACCCAGGTCATTGCCCACAATTTGGACGCAGTAGTCCTGGTTATTAAGCAGGGTCAGACCCAGAAACTTGGTGCTAAGCGAGCGGTTGAACTCCTGAAGTTGGCTCACGCTAACCTGCTTGGCTATGTGATGAACGACGTACCGAGTGATGGCTCTGCTGGCTATGGCTATGGTTATGGCTATGGCTATGGCTACAGTTACGGCAATGATGGAGACGATAAGTAATGGTAATGGTTGATCTCCACTGTCACCTCTTGCCGGGGATTGACGATGGTTCTAAAAACATGGATATCTCATTGCGACTGGCCCGGGAAGCAACGGAGAATGGGGTTACTCACGCCCTCTTGACACCGCACCACATGAACGGTCGGTATGTGAACCATAAGCAGGATGTAATTCGACGGACAAACGAGTTTCAGGAACAGCTTAAGGCTCATAATATTCCACTGACGGTTTTTCCTGGTCAAGAAGTCCGAATCAATGGGCAACTACTAGATGCCTTGGATAAGGATGATATTCTCTTCGCCGACACCGACACCGGCAACCGCTACCTGATGCTGGAGTTTCCCGACGACGACGTGCCTCACTACACGAACCAGATGATTTTTGATCTACAGAAACGGGGGATTACGCCGGTAATCGTGCACCCAGAGCGAAATACCAAGATCATGGCGCAGCCGGAGCTACTCTATCAACTGTTGGAGAAGGGGTGTCTGTCTCAGCTCACGGCGAGTTCCTATGTGGGGACCTTCTGTAAGAAAGTGGAGACCTTTTGTCGGCATCTGATCGAGGCAGGTCAAGGCTATGTCTTTGCTTCTGATGCTCATGACCTCCCAGGTCGAAAGTATGAAATGGGACAGGCTTTTGATAAGTTGCAACACGAATTTGGCCATGAGCTAGCGGACCAGTACCAGCGGAATGCGCGTTCAATTATTAATGGGGAAAATGTTCCAATAAATGATTTACACGCTATAAATAAAAAGAAGAAACATTTTTGGTTATTTTAGAGGGAGAATAATATGACTAAGGTATTAATTACAGGCGGAGCTGGCTTTATTGGGTCTTTTTTAGCCCACAAACTAGTCGCAAACGGCGATAAAGTGATAGTGGTTGACGACCTTTCAATGGGCCGGTTAGAGAACCTTACCGACATTAAAGACGAGATTGTTTTTTATAAACATACCGTTTGTGATGAGCAGTTCATGCATGATCTTCTTTTAAAGGGTAATTTTGACTACATATATTATTTGGCGGCAGTATCGAGTGTCGCTGACTCAGTAGTCCGGCCATGGTATACGCACCTTGTAAACCAGGAATCAGTGGTTAATACTTTGGAATTCATTCGTACTAACCATCTTCCTATTAAGAAGTTTCTCTTTACCTCATCAGCAGCCGTTTATGGAAACACCGCTGATTTTCCAAAGACTGAGAATTCCCATGTTGATCCGTTGACCCCTTACGCAATTGACAAGTACTCTTCCGAACGCTATACGGTTGACTACGGTCGATTATATGACATTCCGACAGTTGCTGTTCGTTTCTTCAATGTTTATGGTCCACGTCAAAATCCTAACTCTGAATATTCTGGGGTCTTATCAATTGTAACAAAGTGTTTGAAAGAAAATAAGCCTTTCACCCTTTATGGAGACGGCTCTCAAACCCGCGATTTTATTTATGTTGAAGATGTGGTTGATGCTCTGATCAAAATTTCAACAGAGACGGATGAACTAACCGTTTATAACATTGCAAATGGTGATGAAACGCCATTGATTGATGTTATTCGTACTTACGAAAATATTGCAGGAAGTAAGTTAAATATCATTAAAAAAGAGGCTCGCCTAGGTGATATTAGTAAATCACGGGCTGATGTATCCAAGCTTAAGAGCATTGGGTTTAAGCCTCAATGGTCACTTCATGATGGTTTAACCAATTATTGGAAGTATTACTCGAAAAATTAGTAGGAGGATTATTTTGCAAACTTCGGTAGAGAAGACAATCAGTCCAGAGAATCATTACTCATTTTTGGAACATATTGGAAAGCCGATTCCCAAGTCAAAGCTGATTGGAAAGAGAATTTGTGATATTATCTTTGGCACAATTTTTGGAATTATTAGTTTACCAATTATTTTAGTCTTTGCAATCTTGATTAAGCTGAACTCAAAAGGGCTAGTATTCTTCAAGCAGAAACGTGTTGGCTATATGGGAAAGCCAATTACGATCGTTAAGCTACGGTCAATGCGAAATGATGCTGAGAAGAAAACTGGAGCCGTTTGGGCTAAGAAAAATGACCCACGGGTTACCTCAGTTGGTCGCTTTATGCGTAAGACACGAGTTGATGAATTGCCACAGTTTTGGAGCATTATCAAAGGAGATATGAGCTTAGTTGGTCCCCGTCCGGAGAGGTTTGTTTTAACACAGGAATTTTATGAAAAATGGCCGGAATTCCCGCAACGTTTACGAATAACTCCAGGCATTACGGGATACGCTCAAGTTAACGGCGGCTATGATATATCTCCAGGAAAAAAGTGTCACCTAGATAATTACTATATTAAAAATTATTCGTTTTTGTTTGATATAAAGATTGCATTAGAAACTGTAAAAATAATTATAACAGGTGATGGAGCAAGGTAATAATGGATACCAATTTAGCAAGAAGGTTCTAATTAAATGTTTATGGAAAATGAAAATTTACCGACTTTTTCTGTATTAATGTCGGTTTATAAAAAAGAAAAATCGGAATTCTTAGATGAATCATTAAAAAGCATAGAATCCCAAACGATAATGCCTAATCAGATTGTTTTAGTAGAAGATGGGCCGTTAACATTAGAATTATATAAAGTTATAAAGCGTCACAAACTAATGTATGATGGTCTATACGATATTGTCAGGGGAAAGCAAAATCAAGGGTTAGGATCGGCACTACGGCTTGGGACAAACAAGGTTAAGGGCGAATGGATTGCACGAATGGATTCCGATGATATCGCTGTTCCCAATCGTTTTGAGCTACAATTAAGGGAAATTATAGCTAACCCTAATTTATCACTTCTTGGAGGACAAGTTGATGAATTTGAAACCTCTATAGAGAATGTTGTTGGGCATCGTGATGTTCCACTTTATGAGAAAAAAATTCGTCAATTTTTAAAATGGAGGAATCCATTTAACCATCCAACTGTAATGATAAAAAAAAATATTTTACAAAGTGTTGGTGGATATGATAGCCAAGGGAAACTTGAGGATTATTTTCTGTGGGTTAAGATTATTTCAAATGGAAATGTATTTAAAAATCTGCCTAAGATTCTTGTCCACATGCGTGTAGATGACGGGATGTACAAACGACGTGGGGGAATAAAAAATGTGAAATATATTTTAAAATTGCGAAAATTATTGTATAAATCGGGATTGGTTAATAAGTGTGAAGAGTATATCGGAAGCATTATAATGATAGTTAATACAATCAGTCCTGGATGGGCCAGAAAATTATTGTATAAAAATACTCTACATAGGCAAGGCTACGTAAGAGATCATGGTCACTTATAGAATTAGGAGAAAACTGTTAATGAATAATAGAATAAAGATTGTGTATTTAATACGTTCTCTTAAGCGTTGTGGACCGGTGAATGTTTTATTTCACATTGTAGAAAACTTAAATAGGAGCATTTTTGATCCAATCATTGTTACTTTTAAACCAGAAGGACTTGATTCCATAATTTGCGATTTTCAAGATATTGACATTAAAGTTTATAGTGAAAGAAGTATGATCGATGGGATTAAAAAGATTAGAATGATTTTAAATGATGATCCCCAAAAATTAATTATTCATTCTCATGGCATACTTCCAGATATGGTTAATGTTCTTTTTAAACGTAAAAATGTGGTGAATATTTCGACAATTCATAATAATCCCTTTGAAGATTATCCGATGACATTCGGAAAATGCAAGGGGAATCTTTTAGCTAGACTTCATTGCTTTTTATTTAGAAAACTAATAGATATTTCTTGCTCAGAATCAGTGAGTATGGATTTAAAGGAAAGAACAAACCTTACTCCATTATCCATAAGAAATGGTGTTTCTTTTAACAATGCTATAACGATTAATGGTGGCTTGAAAGGGGAAAAAATTAATATCGTTTATGTTGGATCGGTATCTAAACTTAAAAATGTTGATTTTTTAATTAGATCTGTTTTGCAAATTGTTAATTATAAAGTAACTTTAAAAGTGGTAGGTGACGGTCCAGAATTTAAAGCTTTAAAGGAAAAATATAGAAAATATCCCAATATAGTATTTACTGGATTTAAAAAAAATACCGTTCCTTTTTTTCAGAAAGCAGATATCGTAGCCTCTGCGTCCCGTTCAGAAGGCTTACCCATGGCAGCTCTTGAGGCATTGTCTTTTGGCAAACCACTATTACTTTCGGATATTAGAAGCCATAAAGAAATTATTCACCAAGGATCATTTGGTGAACTATTTAAAAATAATGATACTGATAACTTTGTGAATTCCTTTGGGAATGTAATTAAGTTAGTTAATAAAGAAAAAAAAATATATAGAGAAGCTAAAATAATATTTAGTGATGAAGTGATGTCAAAAAAATATCAAGAATTATATGTTAAAGCCGTAAAAGGGAATTTGAAATAATTAAGTTTGGGGGAAAGTTTGATGATATTAGTACTGATTGCGCTGTATATCTTTCTACCAATCCCTGCCAGCTTTGCAATTTTAGCATTATCTTTTCTCATGCGAGGGAGAAAGACGTATTGGTTATTATTATGGGCGGTGCTGACGTTTAGTTTATTAGTGTTGGTCTATATTCCCTCAGTGGAGGATGATGCATATAGATATTTTCAAATGCTTGGCCAACTGCGTTCAATTTCAAATTGGCAGGAATTTTCAATGCTTTCACAAAATAATGGATTAATTGGATATCAATCATCAAGTATCGGTTTCATAGCCTTAGAAATGCTGGTTTCAAAAACAGCATACTTTAATTTACTACCTTATATTAATACGGTGATTTGTCTATTTTCATTATTTTTTCCCTTTGTTGACTTAAAAGAACGATGTAAAATAAGTGGATCTACAGCTCTATTTTTGAGTTTGCCCTTGCCGCTTTTATATAATTTTTTAAATACAGCAAGCACTATGCGATGGTCTTTAGCATGTTCTTTATTTGGACTTATCGTATATGAATATTTTGAAAAAGTTCAAAATCGAAGATATGTATGGATGTTTTTAATTCCAATGATTTTTCACCCTGGTATTATTTTAGCTTCTATTTTAGCTATTTACGTAGCATGTATTAAAAAAATTTCAATTTCCAAAATACTATTTCCAATGTTGCTACTTGCTATTTATCTCAGGTTCGTTACTGATTCTAACTCGTCGTTGGGGAGTGGCAATCCAATCTTTCAAATTATGAATATGACAAACACCTATTCAAGTGATTTTATGCAGCATTCTGCTAATGGGCTTTTATTTATATACTTAGAAAGATTGCTGACAATTGTAGTGTTAATTATGGCATTAATTGTATTCAGCCAATTATCTAGGGAATATAGATTATCACAATTTGGAAGAATGCTCTTATTTATGTCACTTGTACAATTTGCATTGATATTTACGCCAATGATTTTTGACAGATACATATTAGTGACTACTTTCTTAGCATTAATTTATGTGGCTAGATATATATCCAAAATTAGGTTAAACATAAGATATTTAATTTTCTCAATGTGTATTGTGACTATATGTATTGGCATTGTTATTTGTTATGCTAATGTTAAAAGGATGGTGTTTATATCTCCATTTTTCCAGTTGTGCATATCTAATCTGTTTCATTTCTTTACTAATATTCCAGTCTATTAAAAGGAAGTGCCAAAATGCTACTCAGTGTAATCATTCCGACCTTTAATTGTACCGAAAGAGTAGAAAAAATAGTTGAAAGTATTGCTTCTATAGCAATGTGTAAAAAGGAGATCATTATTATAGATGATGGTTCAGTGGATGCTTCTAAAAACTTTCTTAAAACAATCGAGAGGAAAAAGGTAGCGTCAAGAATCTTGTGTAAATGAAATGCCTTCGTACATATAATATGTATCTAACTTAAATAAATGATGCTTCCAAGGTGTCCTGGAGTCCTTTGAACCCTCGGTGGATCCGCTTCAGAGACTTCTCGTTATAAACATTAAACTGAGAAA
>NZ_RHNX01000046.1 GCF_003946335.1 Levilactobacillus fujinensis | reverse complement strand
TTATTCTAATGATAAACAAAAAATCTGTCATCATTAATAGATAAAAATCTATTACCAACAACAGATATTGTAGAACCTTTTTTGTTCGCAATTGAAGGTTGAAAGCCCTAAAACACACATTATGACCGTTGTCACAACGATACTGGGTCTAAAATTAGGCAACGTTGTCTAACCATCGCCTTACCGGCCGGCAGATATGGGCTGGATCGGTGCGAACACAACTTGAAGCCTCGAAAAGGCCGCGTCTACAAGCTTGGTTTTCTACTAAGCCAGCAGGGAAACCACCTGCCGACTAAGTAGAACGACGCGCCTGAGCTCATATCTGCCGCCCTCTCGGCTGACGTAGTTGGTCTGAGGCAACCTGGATCATGCCGCCGGGAACGCTACTGAATTATGCTTAAACTTTAGCGGTCACTTGATTCAGTGATTGGAATTGACGCGTACAATCAAAGCCGGAGGCGGCCAGGGATGCAGCTAGCCGTGTCGACGATGTTAGTCGGGACTTTTTTTCCGGCTCACATCGTGGGGCCAACCTGAGAGACGCCTGAAAGCCGCCAATCAAAGTACGGGTTGCCGACTCGCCTGACCTGAAATGAGGGAGGCGCCTCCTAGGCTCGGTGTAAGTACCAGTCGTACAGCGTTTGTGCGGCGACAACGGGAACATAGCGTAACGCGATGGCTTGATTGTGATTGCCGTGGCGCACGTTGACGGTCAGATGCGCGAGCTGTGTTTTTTTCATCCACACAGATTGCTGAAAGCGCATGGATTGAATTTTATCGGCTGGGACGTAGTAGACTTCACGTGTCCAGAAGTGGCCGGTCTGCAGAGCCAATAGGTTGGGCGAAATCAGTGCCCCTGCCGTGTTGCGACCGGCAAAGCGGCCTTGTAGAACGGCGATAATAACCAAGAGAATACTGATCCAACTCAAGTGGGGCCAGAGCCATGCAATACCAATGGCTGGTAGGGCCACGAATAAAATGGCGTTGCGCATCAAGTACCAGTTGTGGGGGACGCGTAGTGCGGTCAAATCCGGTGCGCGTTGCGGTAACCAGTCAACGAATGGCGTCATGGTTGTGTAGACGGCCTGATTGGCAATCACCGGCATAATGACCAAGTCGTTGTCATCGTCGTCACTAGCAGCTTTAGAGGCAATCAAGACTTGAACTGTTTGCAAATGGAGCCATTGGCGTAAGAGATTTTGCTTGATCCGAACGGCTTGAATCCGCGCAATTGGGGCCGTAATGGTGTTGCGTTGAAAGAGCCCCTTGGCTGCCTTGAGCTGATCCGGTTCACGGTCGAGCTCAAAGTGATAGTAGCGCGTTAATGTCCAGAGAAAGGCCCCTAGCCAAGCAATGACGATGATCAGGATTACGCCACCAATTAAGAGCGTCAGTGCCATGTGACTTGCGTCGTTGATCAGTGAGTTGGTGAATGACTTCGGAATCTTGGTGAATGACTTCGGAATCTTATTGTAGAGCCCGAGCAGAACCAACAGAAACGGAATAAAAATGAGTGATGTTAGGCCAAATTTGACCAAGTCCGCTGAGTTGATTTGGTAGTGGGCCAAAACAGGGGTGGCAGTCGGGACACCGGCATCGGTCGTCGAAGGTGAGGCAGCACTTGCCACGTCTGTCGTCACAGTAGTGGGTGCCATGTGCCGATAGTGTTCAATGGTATCGGCCACGTCGGTTGGCACCGCGGCTAAACGGGCTTCTGGGGCGCTATCGTCGTGACTGGCCGTTTCAATCAATACCTCCTCTAGCTTGAACGGCCGCAGGTAAAACCACTGTTTACGCTGTACCGTTTGAATTCGCGAGTAGGGGATGTGTTCGTGATGCCGGACGAAGATGCCAGAGTGAATAATGACGGCATCAGGGGTCACGGCGTAGGACAGTGTGAGCCACTTTAGAGTTGGCCAGATGAGAAAGGCCATGAGTATTAAAACTAGTGTGCCCCAAAACCAGATAGAGTTGATGTGGTGCCATTGGGATAAGAGCAGAATAAATAAAAACCAGTAGTCCTTGAGACTTTTTGCGATGTGCTGGAAGAGGCCCAGGGGGTGCGTTCGTTTAGGCGTTGTCATGACGCGCCTCCCGAGCTAACCGCATAATCTGTTCACGGAATTGCTCGGCCTCGGGGAGCTCAAGACCTTCAATGCTGTGGCTGGTGGCAGCGGTCGCCACGGTGACCTTGGTCAACTTCTGCCATTGCAACAAAGGACCAGCATTGAGCGTGACATTTTGAACCCGAGCAATTGGAATGGCGACCCGCTTTTGAAAAATGAAGCCGGATTGCATTTCAACGGCTAAATCAGAAATTTGATAGCGCGTGAATTGATAACGATAGGGAATGAAGGCAATCTCGACGAGGGGTTCGACGATGGTCAAGATGAGACTAGCAATGGGAATCCAGGCAGCCCAGTCCCAGTAGCGATAAGTGAGCCAAAGCAAGCCACTGATGACAAGCAGCGCCAAAAAACTCCCCAGGGCGCTGTAGCCCCAGATTTGCTTGATGCGGGGTGGCAGATGATGCGTGGTTGGTTGCATAGTGTGAAAACTCCTTTCCTTAGTAGTCTAAGTGTAGCAAGCGCCCGACGTATTGACAACCGACAGGGGTAAACGGGTTTTGGTAACGATGTGTTGTGGCACTTCGGCGGCGGTTGGCGGGGACTTCACCCGGTGGGACCCGCCTGAAGCCTGGAAAGCGGCTTTACACCACGCGATGCGTTTTAAGAATCACGGATTGGGGGCTTGAAACCAAGGCCCAAGACCGTTCTTCAGGTTTGACCGGTCCCCATCGGACGAAGCACCTGACTGACGGCACGGTTAATTTATAACTATACTTATCTCCAATTATTTTCAAAAAAATTTTAAGGCAAGTGAGGCGGGACGTCAAACGGTTAACTTACCTTTCAAATCGTTGAAGAGTGATTGACGGATTTTGACGCACCCCGTATAATACCTAACAACAACCAAATAGTCCTTTTAACTTAGTCCCGTGAGGCTAGGAAGGGTCCGGTAGAATTCGCTGTCTTTAAATGTGAGCTAGCGGCCTGACTCCTTGCGGGATCGGCCGCTTTTTTCATGGCCGGATGGTTGAAATCGATACTCATGGAGGAGTTTATACATGGCACAGATTTACGTTGCAAGTCCGTTCTTTAGTCCTGAACAGGTCGACCGGGTGGAACGCCTGGAGGCAGCCTTAGAGGCCAACCCAACGGTGAAAGATTTCTATTCACCACGGCTGCACCAAGACGCGGCCAACGCGCAATTTACCAAGCCATGGGCGACGGAAATTTTCCATCGTGACATGGACCAAATCGCAGCCGCTGATGTCATTGTCACGGTGATCGATTTCGAAGCGAAGAACCTAGATTCTGGGACAGCGTACGAACTGGGCGTTGCCACGATGAGCAACAAACCGATCCTGGCCCTGCAGGAGAAGGATGAAGCCGTCAACTTGATGATTACCGAGAGCATGCACTGGTACACCAAGAGCGTTGACGATTTCAAGACGTACGATTTCAACACGCTAACTGTTGGCGAATTTGTTGGGGAAATTCTGTAAGTCGTAGGTTAACTAAAGGGAAAGGTGAGAATCGATGGCACAAGAAGTGAAGGTTAGCAAGTCTGAGACGCCACAACCGACACCGCGAGAATTTGGTCGCGTTGAATCGATTCCGCGTAAGCATCGACGAATGTCCAGGTGGGATCTCTTTGCGACTTGGGTCGGTGCGAACGCGAACAACGGCACGTGGTACATTGGTGGGGTGATTGCGGCCTGCGGGTTTCTGACCGCCTCGACCACGTTGGTGATTGTTGGGCTAGTCTCTTATGTTTTATTAGCGGTAGCGAGCTACATGGGCTACCAAACGGGACTACCAGCCATGGCATTAACACGGGCCTCATTTGGCTTGCGGGGAAGCTTCATTCCGTCGGTCATTAACGTGATCCAGTTCATCGGATGGGCGGCCGTTAATACGTTCATCGCCGCCACGTCGATCAGCTATATTTTTGGGGAATTGTTTGGCTGGCCACTTTACGGCAAACCAGGTGGTACGTTTGGCCTGATCATCGGTGTTTTGATTATGAGTGTCCTGCATTTATTGAGTATTTCGGTGGGAGAAAAATCCGTTCAGATGATCGAACGGGTGGGCATTGTTTTGGTCGTTATCTTTGTGATGTGGGAATCCATCGTGGTCTTCAAGACGGTCTCCTTCCATGACATCGTGACCTGGCAGCCGCCGCACAACATGCGGATGTCCTCGGGGGTCGCGGCCGACACGTTGGCTGCCTTCAACCTGGCCTGGGTCACGGCGGCGTCAGACTTCAGCCGGTTTACGGCGAAGAAGTCGGCAGCGACGACCTCGTCATTTCTGGGCGCAAACTTCGGCTTATTCTGGTTCGCGTTCATCGGCTTATTCGCCACGATTGGAACGGCCGTTTCGCTGAACCATTTTGACCCGAATAATTCCGACCCTAGTACGGTCGCTGCTAAGTTAGGCCTGGGTGTGATTGCGCTGCTCGTCATCGTCTTGACCAGTACCACGGCGAATGCGGTCAACCTGATGTCGGCTGGATCAGCGCTAACTAACATGACACACCGGTTATCGTTGCGAGTCAGTCTCTGGATCGTGACGATTGCCGCCACGTTGGTCACCTTCATTCCAGTCTATCTGGCAAGCTTTCTGGACGTTTTCGAAACTTTTTTGGACGGTATCGGAATGTTCTTGGGACCCGAAATCGCCATCTTCTTGGTGGACTACTTCTTCTTAAAGGGGAAACAGTACCGCCTGAGCGAATTTACTAAAATTCACGGCGCTTACTGGTACACGCACGGAATCAATTGGGTTGCCGTTGCCAGCTGGGCGTTGGGTGTGGTTGCCTACTGGGCCCTCAAACAGGTGCCGGCGATTGCGACCACGATTGGTGCGACCTTCATCGCCATGGCGATTACAGCTATTATCTACTGGATCGGCATGCGGTTGGTGCAACCTAAGTCTGCACAGGCAGTGAAGTAAGGGCTGAAAGTGGTAAAACCCTAATTGGGCCAACGCTATAAGCACGAAACGTAGTCTGGTCATCGTCTTGTCGACCACTAACGGCTGGAAGTACGCTTTGAGGCGGCGAAAACGCTGAAACTACAAAGATAGTTTTCTGACAAGCCACCGAAAATAACTTTCAATTCAATAGTAGAAATTAAAAAATCAGGTACTGGGACCTTTGCCCAGTGCCTGATTTTTAGATTGGTCGATAGAACTGAAGATTGAAAATTCTAAAATGTTCACATTACTTTTGCGACAGTGGGAATTGTTACCACCAAACTAGTGGTACTACCCACACTCCGGCTGCCAGGGATTCCGCTGGCTGTGGGGAACGTCTTCAGCCAAAAGGCGGGCTTCCGACTCGCCTGAAAGCCGTCAAGTTCAGGCGTCTCCCAGGTCGTTCTACTGTAACCATGTTCGAATGGACGGCCAGCTTTCTTGGTTCACGATAAGCCGGGGGGTCTCGTTAAGGTCGGTGTCGTCCGTGACAATTCCTGAATTCAAGGTGGCGACCCAGCTGAGATTTTGCTGGTTGAGAAAGTGGCTGATAGCGGGAGTGCCACTACCGTAAGGGTAGGCAAAAGAATTGGCCGTGACTCCGGTGTGTGCACGTAGCTCGTTGCGTGAGCGGTTAAAGTCGCGTTCAAACTTCCCCGTGTAATGGGGTTGGGTGAAGATCGGCTGGAACTTTGCGTTTAAATGGTGCAGGTTATGGGTGTGTAGACCTAATGTCATTCGGTCACCGGCAATTGCTTTAGCCCGCTGAATTTCCCGCCAAGTTGCCATTTGACTGCCTTCTCGGTACTCACCGGTATTGCCGGTAATCACAAAGGCCGTGAAGGGGAAACCATACTTTTGCATGATTGGAATGGCATTGTCACTAACACTGCGGTCGATGTCGTCGAAGGACAACACGACGTACTTTCCCCGAATCGGACGGGAAGAATGGACCATCTGAGTCATTTGCTGGCTGGAAATCACCTTGACGTGGTGATCGTGGAGAAATTTCATCTGCTCGGCAAATTTGTCGACCGGAACGTTGAACTCGTGGAGCTGTGAGTTGGTGGACAGGCCCTGAGCAAGTTTAGTCGATACCGTATCGGCCAAGACACGGTGGTAGCAGAAAACCATAATGCCATCCTTTAGTTGCCGGTAACGGGCAGGCAGGGCGTAGCTTTCCTGAGCATGGACCTGTTGATCTGCCTGATGGTGATAGGTCCAACCGAGACTAAAGACCAAGGTGAGTAGGAGGCCAATTAAAAGCCACTGACGTAGACGACGCGAGTTCATTGAACATCCTCCTTCCTGAGTCGTAGCCAGCGCCACCCACAGTAGAGGGGGACGATGACCAGCAACCAACCGATCAAGGCCAGAATGTGATGTGCAGCGTGTGGTTGTAGATTGAGAAGCAGGTAGAGGCTGACTAAGTCGTCGCTATAGAGACCCAGTGAAAAACTGATATTAGCCACGACAATGAGCCCAACAAAAAGCCAAAGCATAATCAGAATGAGACCCCGCATGTAGCGGCTCAAGCGACTTGTTTTATGGCGAATGACTGGATTAAATGGTGTCTTTTTCATTTATATTCCCCGATCTGGACTGTGCCAAGTTCCCTTACGTTGTGGACTGATAAAGTATGAAGCGATGGCAGATAAGCAACTAATCAGATTGATCATCCAGTAGTATAGGACGTAGATGGGGACTAAGAGGAGCTCCGGTCCGGCCAATCTGGCAGTTAGTTGCGAAGCTAAAAAGCCCACTGTAAACTGAATGCCACTCAAAATCAATAGGATCAAGAGTAGGTTGCCATCAAGCGAAAGCCCATGTAGAAAGAGCAATTTCACCATGTAAGCGAGCAGGCTAAAGGCGGTCACGACGGCCCAAAGATTGCTGACAACGGTTTCCAAGAGTAAGAAGCGCTGGCCCAAAGGATTCCGGTAGAGGCCACGCCAATTAATGATTAGGACTTCAAGACCACCGCGTGACCAGCGTTGGCGTTGGGTGAGTAACCCACCCAAACGTTCGGGAACCAGAATCCAACAGATCGCGCGTGGTTCATAGGCAACACGCCAATGATGGCGGTATAGTCGCCAGGTGATGTCAATGTCTTCGGTCATGACAGCAGGATTCCAGCCGTCAACATCCAGCAAAGCTTCTCGGCGAAAAGCAACGATGACACCGGAGACGGTGGTAATGCTGCCCGTCAAATAGGCTTGTGCCTTTTTAATCAGGTCGATCACCCCAATGTATTCCAGAAGTTGCAGTCGCCCCAGTAGTGTCGACCGATTACGCACGACCGGTTTACCCGTGACGGCGCCGTAATCTGGCCGGGCAAGTAGCGTGGTCATTAGTTGGGTAACGGCGTTTGGTGCGAGGAGACTATCAGCGTCAATAGCAATGATATAGTCGCCCTTGGCAACGCGTAAACCTTGGTTGAGTGCACTGGCTTTCCCCTGATTCACCGGCAGTGCAACCACAGTAATGGCGAGATGGTCCGCCCAGTCAGCTTTCAGACGGGTCATGATGGCCTTAGTATCATCGTCGCTACAGTCATCGATTAGAACGACTTCATAGTGCTGATAGTCTAACTCAGCTAAAGACTGGACGACTGAATCGAGCGTTTCGGTCTCATTGTGAGCTGGAACTAAAATTGAGACAAATGGCTCGGTTGCGGTGTTTAATAGTGTTCGGGGTTGCCGTTTTCGCAGCAATCCCGAGAATAAACAGCCCACGATCCAAATGATGGATACGAAGATGGGATACCCCACCACGAAGGCTGAAATTAGATTGTTAACCCACATAACTTATCTTTCTCCCCTAAAATAAAACGTTAATAGCATAAACTAGCATTCGTTTAAGCATAGCATAACCGGCATTATGAAGAAACTGACTGTAGAAAACGTGGTAAATTCCTAAACTTTGATTATTTTTTGTCGAGATTCTGACGATCTTCGAGCGGGTTCACGCGGGTATTTACAAGTACCGTGGTAGAATATAGGGGAAATGTGAAGCTAGTTTAGCTTGAAATGAAGTCGGTGCTGGCTGCTTGCAAGAATTAAGGAACCAGGGACACCTCTTAACTGGTACTAGGTCATTATCAAGATAGGCTTTACAGGTAATCTTTGGGAGGGTTGTCCTAAAGATTGAAAGCTAAAGTATTCACGTTGCTCTTGTGACAGTATAACTATAGGAGGGTGAGCAAAATGATGCAACAGATGCCAATTTTACCCTTGATTGATCGGCTGACTGAGGGGCAGAGTGTGACCCTTTCAACCGAGGACGGCCAGGATGTTCGTATTTCGCCAGAAGTGACTGCGGGCAAGCTGACTGGTAACTTCATTAGCACGATTTTACCAGGGATTCGCTACGACGATCCGCGAATTATCTTAAAGGAAACATTGGCAGAATTCGATGCGCAGGGTGTGACCATAACTAGTATCGACTAAGTGTGCCGTTACAGCAGCGACCCCCTGGGTTATTGGTGAGAAGCCAAGGCTCAGGGGGCTTCGCTATCTAAAAGGGGGAGTGAGGGATCGTGAAAATTGATTTTGCCATGTTAACACCTAAGGATGTTCTGAAGGTACGGCTGATGACGTTTATTAACGATCACGGTGGTCAGTTTAATCTGGCCGAATTTGCAGCGGAAGCGGCCGTCAGTTATTCACGGGCCTATCATGTTTTATTGGGCTTGCGTACGGACTTACAGCAATTGGGGACCACTAATTTGACAAAGGACAAATTGGTGACGGCCGTGACCATTGACCAGTATCGTCACTGGCTGTATGTGAACAGCATTCCCTATCAGGTGATGGTGGCGACGCTGAAGCAGAGCTATCAACAGACCAGCGAATTTTGTGCGGATCATGAAATCAGTTTGTCGACGTTTAATCGACGCTTACGGGCAATGAAAGCCCAGCTGGGTCAGTACAATCTTCAATTGGTAGCTAATCCATTACGCGTAACGGGAAACGAAACGCTGATTCAATTACTCTACTTTATGCTCTTCAGTACGACGTTAACGACCCCGGAAGAGCTACCCGCATTGCCGCAACGTTTGTGCGGGCTGCACCAGGCAATGTTAAAGACGTATGCGAATGATAAATTGTATCAGGATTCGGTCAGCCTGCAGGAACGTAAGGATTTACTGATCAGATTAGCGCTCTTACGTTTGGAACAGGGTTATCGGTACGCCCCACTGCGGTTTCCATTGGCCCATTTGACGGATCTACGGGCATTAGCCGGGCAGATGGCGGCATTGGGAGATACGCCGCAACAGGCGCTCAATGAGTTGGCTACGTTGGATTATTTGCTGACGAGCTCGCCATATTTTGTGCGGGCCTTACAACCGACGGGGATGCAACGGCTCTACGTTGGACTGAAACAACGCGTGGGCGAATACACACTGGCACCCGGCGTGGCGGAGTTACAGGACTACGCGACCGGGAAGAATTGGTTTGCCAATTGGCTATTTGCGTTGTGTCAATTCATGTTGTTGTTCCGGGTTGACCCACTCCTGCGGCCAGAAATTACGTCGCTCTATCAGCCCACAGCCGCCTCAACGGTTCCGGCATTAGCGATTGCTCAGAGCATGAGTCGCCTGTATCCGGGGAAAATTGGTGCGGCGGACTTGCGTCTTGTCCAGAAGTATTTGAGCAAATACACGAACGGGTTGACGTTGACCGCAGCCAGAGTTGAAATTCTAGTCACCTACGATATGATGGGAGTCACGACGGATATCTTCAACCGGCTCCTCAGTGGTATCGTGCACCTTAGCCTACTGACAGATCAGACGGTTATCGACGCACAACACCGATCGAACTATTTGGTTCTCTGTGGGACGGACACGTTAGCCCTACAGTTTGCTAAGGAAAATCAGTTGGAGGTCTTTCACTGGATCAAAGAACTTGACTACGGAGAAAACATCGACCGGTTGATCAAGACGCTCCGGCACCACGAACTCTCACTGTTTGCGTTGGACTTTAATAATAAGTTGCAGCGAACGGACGAGTAGGGGATTGGCCGGGATAGCGGTGGGGCGTGTCGCCGATATCGGGGCTGACATTGTGAGACGAGCTGAGAGACACATGCTCTGTGCGAGTTGGTGACCCGTTTTTAGGTTGGGACGTTTCCCCACGATAAAGTACACGCCTGACAGTCGGGCACGGTAATACCTAATAAATCGTACCAGAAATAGCGGTGCCAAAGAGACCAAACTGGAGGCCAGCAAGCGTTTGCGGTAGAATAAGGGCAAAACGTAGCGGGAGGTGGCGCCCATGACGCCAGCAGCATTTAGTACGGGCCGAGTTCAGGTCAATAAGACCATTGCGGAGCTTCGACAGTTGGGTAAGAATGCACGGGATAAGGTTCCCTATGAGGTCTTGGGAACTTACCAACCTGTGAAACGAAATAGCAATCACATGATGGACAAGATCCGTAAATTATTGATTCCAGAACTTTTGCCGGAGCGCACGCAGCGAATGGGAGCTTCGGCTTTTTCCTTTTTCCGGGGTACGGCGGAATTAATGGAAGCAGACTTGGGTCACCAACCAAGCTCGACGATCAGCACCTTCACCTGTGGCGATGCACACATTGGAAACTTCGGGTTCTACGCGTCGGCTGAACGACGCCTGTTATTTGACTTGAATGACTTCGATGAAGCGGGCATCAATCCTTGGGAATGGGACCTAAAGCGGTTATTGGTCAGCGTATTACTGGCAGGTCAGGTTAACGGCTTTAAGGAAAAGAAACTCAGACAGCTCCTGCCGAAAGTCGCTGAGAGTTACCGTAAAAGCATCAAGCAGATGTTTGATCAGACGACACTCTCTCGGTTTTACCCGTTAAATGAAGTCGGCAAACTGGTGGCCGCGAGTGCGCTGGATGAGGATAGCTCAGACTTGTTGACCGCAATCGTTAATCGCGCCAATAAACGGGATTCCGAACAAGTTGTGCGGAAGTTTACGACACTCGATGTTCGGGGTAATCTGTGCTTCCGCGAGAACGCGCCGCGGACGACGCACGTGGATGATGACGTGACCAGCAACGTTGATGCTTATTTTGCGGCTTATCGGCAAACGGTCCGGCCAGACGTGAACCTACTCTTGTCGCAGTACCACATCACGGATATTGTCCGGCACAGTGTCGGTGTTGGTAGCTTCGGGTCACGCTGCTACCTGATTTTATTGACCAGTATCGATGGGTCACATCTGGTCTTGCAGGTGAAAGAAGCGCTTCCGACTAGACGGCAAGGGAGCCAGCTGGCATCAGACATCACGGTGGCTTTGGAAAAGACGGAAGGCCAACGAATCGTCGATTGTCAGAAGATTTTGCAGTCTTCGTCTGACCCATTTCTAGGATATTTCGCGGGCCGTAAACAGAGTTTTTATGTGCGGCAATTCCGGGACATGAAGGAATCAATCGACTTAACGCAACTGGACTGGGACCAATTTAAAACGTATGCGCAGACTTGCGCGTGGACCCTGGCAATCGCCCATTGCCAAAGTCCAACGGCTGCCATGATTCGTGGCTATGTTGGGAGTAACAAAGAATTTGATACGGCCATTGCAGATTTTGCCTGGGCATATGCAAAACAGGTTCAAAAGGATTATGATGCGTTTGTGGCCTACCGTTTGACCTAAGGTGTCACCCCGCAGCTGTGGGGGCTCGTGGTATAATGTAAGCGGATACATTATGGACGAATGTGTAGTCGGCACTATTTTGGCGTCTAGACCGGGAGCCCATTTTGTTAACCAATGTTGACTTAGCCACTTAGGGAACGTTTGTTGATTGGAGTGAGGATGGATGGTCGAGCAAAAGCAATTACAGAAGTTAACCCAGATCTATACAATGGTGACGCGATGCTACAATCAGCCAGTTGCGGGCCTCGCGCTGAATCTACCACAGTGTCAATTGATGAACGATGTCGCGGTGGAGCGGCTGTCAGTTGCTCAGGTTGCCAACCGGTTGGGGTTCTCGGCAACACGGACATCAAATTTGGTCGTAGATTTATGTAAGCGGGGGTATTTGAAGCAACACGTTGCCCCTAATGACCGGCGCCGTCGCTATTTGGCGTTAACGGCACTGGGGCAGGCAAAGTTACTATTGATTCAGCAACAGTTGCCAGACATTTTACATACAACGCTGGCTGAATTAGGGTCAGCGGCACAATAGAAGGGACGGTAAGCGCGGTCAAATTTCGTAGCTTACCGTTTTTTATTTGCGTCAGTGAATTTTTCTGCAAATGGCAGCTACCACTTTTAAATCGAGGTGATTTCGTGAGTTAGCACCGGAAATAAATGTTGTGGCTGATAATGGGTTGCTGGATAACATAAAATTTAAGTTAGGGTCGTCGAAAATAAGCCTTTACATGGCCATTCCTATCCGTATAATGGTGAGAAGCAAAGAGGAAAAAGGAGTGGAAAATATGACCGACAACGTTTCAACGAAAACCAGCAAACTGACTGGCTACGCCAACGGCCCGTCATTAGAAGAAGTTAATGGTACCGTTGACGTACCGAAGGAAAAGGGATTTCTCAAGAATCTAATTGCCTTTTCGGGGCCAGGTGCACTAGTAGCCGTGGGGTACATGGATCCCGGAAACTGGGTGACGTCGATCGGTGGGGGAGCCAAGTATGGTTACCTGCTGATGTCTGTTATCTTGATTTCGAGTTTAATCGCGATGTTGCTCCAATATATGGCGGCTAAACTGGGGATTGTGACGCAGATGGATTTGGCTCAAGCCACGCGGGCCCATACGACGAAACGTATCGGGGCGGTTCTCTGGGTCGTCACCGAGTTAGCAATTATGGCAACAGATATTGCGGAAGTTATTGGGGGCGCGATTGCCCTACAACTACTGTTTGGAGTACCCCTGATTTTGGGTGTCTCACTGACAGTTTTCGACGTGTTATTACTATTATTATTAACGAAGCTCGGTTTCCGAAAAATTGAAGCTATTGTGCTGTGTCTGATTACGGTGATTTTAGTGGTCTTTGCCTATGAAGTGATTATTGCCCAACCCAACATGGGGGCTGCAGTGGCTAACTTCATTCCGCGAACGGAAATTATGCATCCAGGCCAACTAACGATGGCGTTAGGAATCGTTGGGGCGACCGTGATGCCACATAACCTGTACCTACACTCGTCCATTTCACAGACACGAAAGTTTGACCGAACCGATCCTAAGGAAATGGCGCGGGCCGTTAAATTTACGACGTGGGATTCTAACATTCAGTTATTTGGCGCATTTATCATCAATTGTCTGTTACTCCTGTTGGGGGCAGCGATGTTCTTTGGTAAGGATGCTAGTCAACTGGGAACGTTTGGTAACTTATACGCAGCACTGCAGGATAACCATTTAGCAGGTGCGGTGGCGTCACCAGTCTTATCGACACTGTTCGCGGTCGCTTTGTTGGCCTCTGGACAGAACTCGACGATTACGGGAACACTGACGGGTCAGGTCATTATGGAAGGTTTTGTCAATCTGAAGATGCCACTTTGGGTCCGACGGTTAGTGACACGACTGATTTCCGTAGTACCAGTAATTATTTGTACCGTCCTTTATGGCGGGAACGAAGCAGCTTTGGATAACCTGTTGATCAATTCGCAGGTCTTTCTATCAATTGCGTTGCCATTTTCCATGATTCCGTTGACCATTTTCACTTCATCTAAGAAAGTCATGGGGGAACGATGGGTCAATAAACGATGGGTCACGGTACTTGCATGGACGTGTACGATCGTCTTGACGATACTGAACATTCAAATCATTTGGGGGAGCGTGACGGGGCTGTTCTAGTTGTTTTCCATGCAACTAAAGGTCACTGTCCGTGTCCGGTGGGTGATGGCTCACGTATTGACATTTAGTCGCTATCTGCGTATTATCGTTTCATAAGCGATGAATCAGTCGAGTAGTGGAAACGGCTCCGGTCAAGAGACCTGACGGTGCTGAGAGTCAGGACGTCCGTAACCACGAATTACGCTGAGGAGCAGCCGGTTTTCCGGCGGGTCATTCCGTTAAAAATGACGAGAGGTTGTCTAAATGACAACAACTTGGGTGGTAACGCGGAGTTCAATTCGTCCCTGATGGCAGTAGCCATTGGGGACTTTTTATTTGGTAATGAGTATAGGAGGAAAAGAAATGTCAATTATTGATGAGTTAAAGTGGCGCGGCGCCGTCAATCAGCAAACTGATGAAGAGGGCCTGGGCAAGTTAGTTAACGAAAAGGCGGTTGGTCTGTACGCAGGAATCGATCCAACCGGAGATTCCATGCACATTGGTCATTTGATTCCATTTATGATTCTTAAACGGTTTCAATTAGCTGGGCACAAGCCCGTTATTGTGATCGGTGGGGCAACGGGGTCCATTGGTGATCCATCCGGTAAAAAGGCGGAACGGGTTTTACAATCCATGGACCAAGTTCGACATAACCAAGACTGCTTGACGGCGCAAATGGAACATCTTTTTGGTCAAGATGGTTCATTTCGAATCGTAAATAACTACGACTGGCTATCCAAGCTGTCTTTACTCGACTTCCTGCGGGATTATGGGAAACTCTTTAACATCAATAATATGTTGAATAAGGAAGTTGTCGCTTCGCGGTTGGAAGTCGGCATTTCATTCACGGAATTCACGTATCAGATTCTGCAATCGATTGATTTTCTTCATTTATTCAAAGCAGAAGACGTGCAGGTACAAATTGGTGGGGCCGACCAATGGGGCAACATCACGGCTGGAATTGATTTGATCCATAAGCAAGAGGGTGCCGATGCGCGTGCTTACGGATTGACGATTCCCCTCTTATTGAAGGCCGATGGCACGAAATTTGGGAAATCCGAGGGTGGTAACATCTGGTTGGACCCTGAAAAGACGTCACCATACGAGTTCTACCAATTTTGGATCAACACGGATGACCGCGATGTTGTGAAATTCTTGAAGTACTTTACGTTCTTAAGCCAAGGCGAAATTCAGAAGTTAGCCGATGCTGTCGCAACTCACCCAGAGAAGCGAGAAGCACAGACACGTTTAGCAGAAGAAGTGACAGAATTTGTTCATGGGCACGACGCGGTTGTAGAAGCGCAACACATTACGAAGGCATTGTTCTCCGGGGATGTTGCTGAGTTGACGGCCAGTGAAATTGAACAAGGCTTCAAGAAGATGCCGGCAGTGACGGTCAGTGCGGCCAAGAAGAACATTGTCGAATGGTTAGTTGATGACACTAAGATTGAATCTTCACGGCGTCAAGCGCGCGAAGATTTATCGAATGGTGCCATCCGGGTCAACGGCGAGAAAGTTACGGATACGGATGCTGAAATCGACCCAGCAAGTGCCTTTGAAGGCAAGTTTGTTATTATTCGTCGCGGGAAGAAGCGTTATTTCTTAGCTCGTGTTGCAGATTAAAGGTTAAATTAGAAAGCCCAAACGATCGTTATGAGACGTTTGGGCTTTTTGCTAGTCAAAATAAAGACGAACGGTCGCAATTGAAAAAATAAGAAACACACGGCCGTCGGGTAACTATTTTGACGTTTTCAACTATAAGATATGTCTTTGAAAAAAGATTCGTTTATTTTCATGTTTTTAGTTGACGGTAGCACCAGTGCTTGGTATAGTTATTTATGTTGTCACGGCGATTCATCAGCTAGACCAATTCGAAAGATTGAAATTAGTTGTTGACAGTCATGATAACAAAATGTTATATTAATTAAGTTGTCGCGTTTCGACAGCACATCAACGAGAAACGTTGTTAAATCAAACTTCTTATTGACATCATATTGATTAAATGATATGATGATTAAGTTGTTTACGAGAGTAATCAACTGGTAGACCTTTGAAAACTGAACATTGTTTCGACAAACCAAATATGTGTAGGGCGGTTTGATACTTGGTATCAAACCCAAAATATTTATTTGCGAAGTCAATTCGCTTTAAAAAATGTAACAACAATCGATGAGCTATTCAAGC
>NZ_RHNX01000045.1 GCF_003946335.1 Levilactobacillus fujinensis | reverse complement strand
TGTCGGAGTCCGAATCACTATCGCTATCTGAATCACTGTCGGAGTCCGAATCGCTGTCGGAATCGGAATCGCTATCGCTATCTGAGTCGGAATCACTGTCGGAGTCAGAGTCACTATCGGAGTCACTATCGGAATCACTGTCGCTATCCGAATCACTGTCGCTGTCAGAATCGCTGTCGGAGTCGGAATCACTGTCGGAATCGGAGTCGCTGTCGCTGTCCGAGTCACTGTCGGAATCCGAATCGCTGTCGCTATCCGAATCACTGTCGCTGTCGGAATCGCTGTCGCTGTCAGAATCACTGTCGGAATCCGAATCGCTGTCGCTATCCGAATCACTGTCGCTGTCGGAGTCACTGTCGGAGTCACTGTCGCTGTCAGAATCACTGTCGGAGTCAGATCCACTGTCGCTGTCGGAGTCACTGTCCGAATCACTGTCACTATCCGAGTCACTGTCGGAGTCAGATCCACTGTCAGAATCGCTATCAGAGTCGGAATCTGAATCACTATCCGAGTCTTGATGCGCTTCTACCGCCATACTTGCGTATGCAGAAGCATCATTTGCTGCACTAGATGCTTTTTCTTTAGCATCTTGTGCTGCAGAGGCAGCTTCTTTAGCTTGTGCCGCGTATTCGGCTGCTGCTGAATTGTCGCCAGAAGCTTCAGCTGAATCTGCATTTGATTGCGCTTCTACAGCTGAGCTTGCTGCATTTGATGCGGCCTGTGCTGCTTCTGTTGCAATGACTGCAGCCTCTGATGCTTGCGCTGCGTAAGAAGTAGATTCTACATATTTTTCACCTGCATACTGATCAGCTACATTTGCATAGGAGTTTGCGAGGTCTGCGTACACACCTGCATCTGCTGCTGCTGAAGCTGCTGCACTCGCTGCATCTGATGCCGCCACACCCTGTGAACTCAACACAGTCAGGTAAGCACTTCCAAGTGTGACTGAACTACCACTTCCTGTAATAACCAGATAGTAGTATCCTGCGCCACCTAACGTCACATCTTCAATCGTTAACGTTGCGTCAGTTGCCCCACTAATAGCTTGTCCTGTTCCCGTAGCAGAATCCGATTTGTACCATTGGTAGCTAACTGTGCTATCAGATACACCGGAATTCGTTTGTGGCGTGAAGTAGACGGTATCACCAGCATTAGCTGTCTGATCCAATAATCCATTGCCAATCATAATCTCTTTAGAATCGGAATATGATGACCCATCACTATTGGTAACAGTTGCAGTGATAGTAACTTTACCCTTACTATCAGTTGAAACCGGTGTGACCACCCCAGCACCATTGACCGTCGCGATGCTAGTATTACTACTCTTCCATGTGACCGTTCCCGTTGCCTCGCTTGGATTCGTCGTTGCCACATAAGTACCCGGCGACGAATTCAGCAGGTAGTCATCCCCAGAAACTGTGATCCCAGTTGCGACGATTTCCTGATCGAAAACATTAACTTCAGCAACGTCACTGTTCAGCGTAGCACCAATCAGTACCCCATAGTCAGAAACCATTTGGAACCGTAAGTTTCCTTTATACGTATCATTCGTTTCAACCGTCAACGTACTCGATGTTGATGTTTTAACTCCCAATCCATTATTACTCTGCACATCTACTGACTTCAGATATCCCTGATCAACTGCTTTGCTAACTTTCATCCAGGTTCCGTTAACCTGAACGTACCAGGTTACAGAAGTCGTGATGGCTGGAATATTTACCAGTCCTAACTTAGTCGTTCCAGTTAGCGTAAACGTGCTATTTTGCATCGCCGACTGCTTTGGTGCTGGCTGTTGTGTATAACCATTAGTCAGGGCAATTCCCCAAACAATCGATGCATTCCCACTTGGCTTACCTTCATACTTCGATGTGTTGTTTGAATAATTTCCAGCTTCAATTGCTGCATCAGCTGCGGCTGCAGCGGCTGATGTTGCGGCCGTTGCGTAGGAGTTTCCGCTGGCAGCGGCCGAGTTACTCAATGAAACATAGGAGCTGGCGGCGATGAAGTCTCCAGAAGCAACTGCTGAGGAAGCTTGTGCCATGTAGCTGTTCGCTTCGGAAGCAGCAATGTCTCCGGAAGCAGCGGCGAATTGCGCTGCTTGGGCGTAATCCAGGGTTTCGGTCACGTAGGAAGAACCCAAAGTAGTGTTTGTTTTATTCGCACTCACCAAGGAATTTGCCGTTGAGGCTGCTAATGCCGCATTAGATGCCGCTGTCGAATCTTGAAGTATAATAGCAGCGGCGACGGAGGCCGCATAAGCAGATTGTGCATCGATAATGTTCGAAGTTGCAGCTGCGGCAGCACTACCTGCAACTGCGGCGGCGGAGTTAGCAAATGTCAGATTTGTATTCGCTGCATCAGCTGCGGTTGCGGCATCATCATACGTTTCTGCTACTGCGGCGTTGCTTGCTGCCGAACTCGCTGCTTGTGCATAGGACTTAGCTGCTGCGGCAGCCGAGGTTGCAATGGAATTTGCCGTTGACGCACCGGTGTTAAAGTCTCCACCGGCTGCCAAGTAGGCATTATTTGCATCTTGGGCGTGTGAGTTGGCTAAGTTGTACGCGCTATCGGCGGCACTTGCTGCATCTGCCGCGGCTTGAGCGTAACTGTTAGACAGGTAATTACCAGTATCTTTATCCCCTGTCACCCCAGCGGCTTTAAGCAGTGCCTGGTTAATAGCATCCTGTGCACTGGATGCTGCCGAATTTGCCAAAATGCCATAAGAGTTAGCGTCATTCGCACTATCACTTGCGGTGGTGGCATAAGAACTAGCATTAACGTAATCGCCAATCCCTTCAGCTACCGCAGCGTTGCTTTGCGCCGTACTAGCGGCGGTTGCAGCCGTCTTAGCATTAGCGGCATAAGATGCAGCGTCAGAACTATATTCCCGTCCCTTAGTCGCGTAGGATGAGGCCGTTAAAAGTTCTTGCTCGTTAAAGGTAACCAGCTTATCCATATTCGTAACCGCAGTACTAGCCGCCGTTGCGTTGGACGCTGCCTTAGCTGCATAGCTGGCAGCTAAACTTGCGGCTGCGCTAGCTTGGTCCGTATATGTCCCGTTAGAGTCCGTTACCACAACTGTAATGATGTTACTTGCTTGAGCGAAGTTAACACTTGAACCAATCACTAATGTAATTGACTTCTTCCCAGTTGCGACCATTTGGTAATAGTAGGTTCCGCCAGCGGCTGGCATGGTAACGTTAGTCGTCGGCTTTTCATTGCTAGAAGTTGTTGGATCATTCAAGGCCGACCACGTCTTACCATCGGTAGAAACGTACCACGTGTAAGTTACCTTCCCACTAAGACTGTACGCACCGCTGATTCCCAGGTTCGTGGTCAGGGTAATCGAATCGCCCAAGTTAGCCAACGTCTTATCGGCGCTTAACGTTGCGGTAACGTTACCTTCATTGTCCTTGTTAGGCGTTTCAACATTGGTATCGAACTGTGCAGCCAAACTTGCTGCGGTTGCAGCTTCGACTGCAGCACTGCTTGCCACTACTGCAGCTGAATCAGCAGTTAAAGCAAGGGTGTGTGCTTCCTTAGGCGTTGCAGCTGTTGCAGCATTGACTGCTGCTGTACTTGCCGTTGCAGCGGCCTCCGAAGCAATTGCGGCGTAACTTGAAGCATCTGCTGCATATTGCGCTGATTGATCCCCGTTGTAGCCACTAGCAGCGGTTGCCGCACTGGCTGCCGCACTGGCTGCATTACTTGCCTTGTTGGCGCTACTGTTTGCATCGCTGACTGCATCCGTGATGGACAGATCAACAGCTTGCTTGGCAGCGGCAACTGCTTGGTCACGGAAATCGCTGGCTGCTTGGTTCGCCGTAACGGCGTCCACAGTTGCTATCTGAATGACGGAAGCTAAAGCGGTGCTAGCTGCATCGTAGTCACCAGAAGTAGCAGCACTACTTGCAGTCTCGTAAAGTTTATCCGCTTGATTTGCCAGGCTAAGTGCTTCTGCAGCAGCTGAACTCGCTGAAGAAAACGCTGAATTGGCTGCCGTGGCTGCTGCTAAGGCTGCAGAGTTATCCTTGGAATACTGAGTTGCCAGGTAGGCGCTACTAGCAGCTGATGATGCTTCTTCAACTGCAACTGCAGCTGAGTTAGCCAATTTATGAGCATCCTTGGCATAAGAACTCACCATGTCCTTGGCACCCTGAGCAGCCGCAATTCGTGCTGCATCTGCGGCACCAGATGTCATGTCAGCATAGGACTTCGCGTCTTCAGCGTAGGAATTTGCCATCGAATTTGCAGCGGCATAGGATTGGGCCATTCCTGGTGCATCGCTAGAAACATCTGTTGCTGCTAGGTACATGTTAGCTAAACTATTGTAATGTTTTGCGTAGTCATAGGCTTGTAAAGTTTCTTGATAAGCACTATTGGCCGTACTCGTTGCCGACTGCGTATCCGTTGTTGGTACTAACATTGCGTAGCTGGATGCTGCACTAGCTGCGGCTGAGGCTGCGTCGGCTGCGGACGAAGCTGTACTAGCCGCACTACTGTTAGCAGCTGACGTCACAACATCATTCGTTGCAGCCGCCTTCTTGGTTGTCGCCGTTTTAGTCACGGCCTTAGTGACGTTAGTGGTCAAGGTCACGTCGGTGCTAGCACTCGCGGCAATTCTTTCTGCGGCTAAGCTAGCGGATGTCGTGGCATCACTAGTGGCATCAGCACTCGTAACTTCAGCACTGGTTGCCTCTGCACTTGTCACGGCCGCACTAGTTGCGCTGCTTGAGGATTCGGTAGTAGTAGATGAAGCGCTTTCACTGGAAGCTGCACTGCTGTTGGCTTCTGAGCTTGTTTCCGTAGTTGTTTCTGTCTCCGCCGTAGCAGTTGACGTTGTACTACTTTCGGTAGCCGCACTAGACGCCGCCGAACTTGATTTTAACGTGACTGTATTCGATGAATTGGTAGCTGAGGCGACCGCTGCGCTAGAGGAACTATCGGCCTGGCTAGTAGTATCTGCTTTGGCTGTTAGATTCCCGGCACCTAATAACGAAAAAGATGCAATGGCGGTGAAGACCCAAGTCTTGCCTGCCTTGAACATCTTATAACGTAATTTAGGATCGCCATTAAAAGCTTTGTTCCGCATAAATTTCACTTTTAATGTCCTCCTTGTATGAATGACTGACTAAAAATGCACTGTACTCCCCCGACTATTATCCTAGAAATAGTTCTAGTCCAAAGTCTAAGCGGTCTATACACGTTGTATTAGTAAAACGTGAGTAGTGTAAAACAATCTCATTTCGCTTACGAGTTTATCATAATTTTCATGATGAGACTATTCATATCTCTCAATATAAATTGGTATAGGTGGTATTAGATATAAACGTATTTTTAAATTAAAGGATTCACATGATTAACAATTTTAAGTTACTAACCTTTTATCAGCTGATAACGGCCAAAATAGAGCCATTTCACTGCAGTTATAGCCCAATATTATTAACAGTAGACCATTTATTTTTATCTTTATAAAAGCTTTAACATTATTTTTTGATTAGAAAATCTGTCCACTCTTTACAAATTGGAGAATGATTATTTGGCCATATTTAAAGAGTCATTGCAACTAATATCTCCCCTTATTTTCGCAAAATTAGTTAGTAAATTTTATTTTCTACCTCACTTTTGAAGATGTGTAACCTAGATATGTTTAGCTATTTTGACGATTCTTCACGTCATTCATCGTAGCATTACCGTTTCACCCCTGCTGTTCGTGTGCCACACCAACAATCCACGACCTACATGGCACCCGGAACATGACACCAAGCCAGCAATTTAATGACTATTTTCACTGCTCAAAAAAGAACCCATCACACCAAAATTAGGTGTGATGGGTTCTTTAGGTCGCTAGATTAACTTAGTTAGCTAACACATCGCGAATCAAATCTTGCCATTTCTTCGTTACAGCTGTTACGGAAAACTTTTCTGCTGTCGCTAAACTTTCACGACGAAAATGTTCTTGTAAGTCTGGCTGACGTAAATAATCTCGAATTTTTTCGTACAACTCATTCTGATCGTTGGCGGTCACCAAAAAACCATTTTCGCCATCTTGAATCAATTCACTCGGCCCATAACGTACGTCGTAACTGATAACGGGCACACCAAAGTTCTGAGCTTCCAGTGTTGCTAGCGAAAACCCTTCTTCGCGACTCGTCAGCAGAGCCAAAGACGCCATCTGATACTCCGTCGTCAGATCCGGATAGAAGCCACGTAAAAAAATGTTCTTTTCCAAATGATGCGTCTCAATAAAATCACGCAACTCCTTCTCCTGACTACCATAACCAAACAGATGGAGTTGGACGTCTGGAAATTCTGCAACCAGCTTAGATACGGCCACAGCCTGATGCATGACCTGTTTTTCCGGTGCATAGCGTGCAACCCCAATAATTCGATTAGGTTGTCGCTTTTCCGGTGCTAAGACTTGCGGTCGTGTAAAGCCCACAGGAATCGCCACAACTGGCAGATCTGGAAAGCGTTCCAAGAGATCCCGCTTTTGATATTCGGTTGAACAAATAAACCGATCAAAATCTGTTATATGTTCTAACATGAACCGGTAGTGGCTCTTGATACGCGATCCCAAGACATCCGTTTGACTCTGGGTATGTGTACTATGGAAAACGACACAGACTTTAACGGCTGAATCCGTTTTACTGAGAGCCTCAGCCAATTTTAAATTCCGGTCACTGATGTAGACATCCCCGGCCTTATAAAGCGTATCAAAGAAGAACGTCTGCAACTCTTCTTGCGTATTGAAAAAGTAGTCACGACCATCGTGACCATGAACAATAATCTGTCGTAGTGTTGACTCTAACTTTTGATCAGAGTCATACAATTCCTCCAGACAAGCTCGTCCCTGGCGATTCAAGTAAACCTTTGCCTGAACCTTCTGCATAGCTGCCAAATAAATGACCTGACTACAGAATCCCCGTTGATCGAACAACTCCCGTTTAATCTTAAGATGCCGCTGATCAAAGTAATTCAAGTATTCAATCGACTGATAGTCTTGATCATAAAACCGCGCATACATCAAAAACTGACCGTTCGCCGCAAATACACGAACATCCTTGGTCTCCGGAATATATTTCAGACTAAAACCACAAGTCTGTTCCCAATACGTAATCCAGTCAAACGTCGTGATTGTTTCATCGTCCATAACACCTTGAAAGTAATCGTACATCGAGAAACAGCGACCACTCACGTCAAAACGACGCGCGTTCTCATGCAGTCGGGTATTAAAACCCACCGTCAAAATTCTAGCGTCCATTCCCCCCGCTTTGAATAATACTAAGCGGTTCAGTTGCGCCTTTTCAATTCCCGTTAAGTTTATTCCCAAGTTCTGATTGACAAAATAATTCACATTCGCCACCCCATCTATAGTTGTATCTGCACCATTACTCTTCAGAATACCCATTTCATCGGTTAAAATCATATAACGACACCTAGATAGTCTAAGTTATCTAACTAGAGCCCTGTTTCATTTTAATCTGGATTAACGGTCGTTGTGATCCGACCATTGTCATACAAAACGACACGATGCGACTTCTGTAACACCCCACTCGCTAATCGCCGGGAGTGCTGCCAGCTCAATCCCGCTAAAGCCAGTGTCGCAGCATCCATGGACGTACTCTTAACACCTAGTTCATTTTCAGGCGGTGACCCCACACGACCAACGGACCAGACTGCCATAAACTCCACGGTCTGCACACCCGCTTTAGCCGCATTATTACCTAAGGGGCCGCCGCCCAAATGTGGCACCCCCAAGGCATGACCAATCTCGTGGATCAGCGCCGCTTCTTTCCAGTTCAACTGGTTACGCTGCGACAAGTTTTGAATTCGCCAATTTGCCGGATAAAATAGAATACCCCGGCCATTGTATGTCTGACCACCGAGTACTGACCGTGCGTTCTGGCCGTCGTGAATGATTTCGTCGCTTTGTTCCGGGCGAAAGACCACCTCAACAATGGTTGTTCCGGCCACTTGGTTCCAAAATTTCGCGGCATCCTTCACCATTCGGGTCGTCATAAAATGTGACTCATTGTACAACTGCAAGATACCATCAGCACCCACAATATTTGATAGACTTCGGCCATCCAATTGATAGGCGTGCCGAGTTGCTACGGCATCCAGGCTCGTATTCCCCCGATACTGATTGCCATGTGTGATTGCCGTTAAGATCCGCAACTGTTTTTGAGAATAGATATGCCGGTCAATCCGACCACCCGGCGGACTATAAGTTGCTGTTCGCTGATAGCCTTGTTTCACAGACTGCTTCACAGCCGGTTGCGGATTCTCACGCACAGTTAATTGCGTCATCCCCAATATGACTAAGGCAAAGGTTACAACTACCAAACTGACCTGAATCACCCGTTTCCACATTACTCTGCCACACCTCTTTACCAAAAGCCGCCAACAACTTCAGATAAGTTCTTGGCGGCATCTCGCATTAACCGCTTAAACGGCGGTCTTTTCGTGTGCTAAGCTATCAAAATAATCCAGTAACTGTTGCCACTTCTCAAAAACGGCGTCTTCTGAGTAGCGTTTCGCATTTTCGTACGCAGCCACACTATATGCCTTCAGAAGCTTCTGATCACCCAGCAACTTGATCAGGGCATCCGCCAATTGTTGCGGTTGTCCATCTTCCGTCAAAATTCCAGTGATACCGTCCTGAATGATGTCACTTGGTCCATATTTCACGTCATTTGCCACCATTGGCACACCATGTGACTGGGCTTCAAGTAAAGTCAGTGAGAATCCTTCTGCACGACTCGGCAAAACTCCAATCTGCGCGCGGTCATAGACAGCGTCAATATCATTTGTATAACCCTTAAAGGCGACCACGTCCGATAAACCGGCATCAACGACCTGCTGCTTAAATCGCTTTTCAATATCGCCGTTCGCATACCCCCAGAGTTCGAGCCGAGCATCCGGGAACTTTTGATGGACCTGCGCAAAGGCTGCAATCGAATGATTCTGCTGTTTTTCAGGTGCTAACCGAGCCACGTGAACGATGAGGTTCTTTTGCCGACTAGCAAAGTCTTGGTGTGGCGCCGCAATCTCTTCATCCGAAACATAGCCAACCGGAATCGTAAATGCTGGAATGTCGCTGCCAAATCGATTCGCCACGTCTTCTGACTGTTCAGGTGTGGCCGAAATGACCGCATCCCACTTTGCCCAATTATTCAACGCGTTTGTGTAATTATTGTTCAGCGGCGAATGCAACATGTCACTTGAATCACTCACATGATCATTGTGTAAATGAAGTACCTTGAACGCTGGTGTTTGCATGTGGAATAGACCCCAATCGCATTCAACGGTTCGGTCACAAATGAAGACGTTGTGCTGATTGCGCCCATTCAGTTCATCATAGAAGAAACGTGTCAATTCATTCATTCCACTGAAGACCCAGCTGCTGTCACGGTAGTTCAGGACACGCCAAGATAGACATTCTTTGCCCCCGCGATTGAGGTAATGATTCTTTTCCAAGTGAACACGACCGTCGGGACCATAGTATTGTTCCTGAGAAATCTTGCCTTCTAAGTCAAAAAACTGTTCAAGACACTTAAAACCACGGGCATCCCACCAAACCATCGACACGGTCCGACCATTGACGTCGAAGTACTGAACGTTACTGATTTCCGTCGATTGTTTTCGGAAATAAATGATCATCAACATTTTCCCCTGGGCAAAGACTTGTAACTGGTCGTCCTTGCGCGTCGTGGTCGTATTGGCTGGTAAGGAGAAATCATTCATCGTGAACGACTGACTTGCCACCTGCATACTACCACAGAAAAATTCAAAGAGATTCACAAAATTCTCACGTTGAATCCCGGATTGTCGTAGGATATTCGTCAAATCCATGGAGAAAATTCGCGTCACGATTTTCGCTGGCACGTGGTGTTGATTAAACAAGTGAAGCCGGTTAATTTCCGCATGTTCAATCCCTGATTTTGAATACTGCATGTTATCGTTCAAAAAGTAATACATCTACTCGGACCTCCCTTAGCAATCCTACTATTCGCTCTTTAATTCCTTCTGCCACCGGTTCCAAACTTTTCGGCGCGTCCACTGATCATGGGCCTTCACATACGCCGCATGACTAAACATTGCCAATTTCTGATCATCTAACAACAGGTCAACGACCTTATCTGCCATGGTCAAAGCCTGACCGGGTGCAATCAAATAACCATCTTTGCCATCCGCAATGAAATCAGTTGGTCCGTAGTTGAACCGATAGCTGACTGCTGGAATCCCATGAATCATGGCCTCCAACATCGCTAATGGCCCCCCATCAGCTAGTGACATATTGGTCATGACCTGATAGTGATCGTATTGGTCAGCAAGATCAGGAACGTAATCCTTAAAAGTCACACTCGACGTGAGCTTCAATTCCTCCGTTAATTTCTGCATCTCTTCAACGTACTTAGCACTTCCATAGCCAAACAACGTAAAGGTCGCATCTGGAACCCGGTCCTTAACCAACGCAAACATTCGCAGCTGTTGCTCAATCTGCTTGTCCTTGGCGATTCGACCGACATAGATAACACTGTGTGGCAGCCGTTTGCTGGGCGCCATTTCCACTGTTTCTTCCTTAGAAGTCGGTAGCGTCGTGACAGCTGGAATTGAGAAAATCGGTGCCTTAGGAAAACGCGTGCGCAAGTTAGTAGCCTGTTGTGGGGTCCCCGTGATAAAACCATCGAAGTGACTGAAGTGCTCAAACGCTGGTGCCAAGAAGCCATCCAAATCCGCATGGATCGGATCGTTGGGACTAACTGTATGGTTGATCGGCACGTAGACATACTTGCGTGAATTGTCATTTAAAGCCAGTAGTGGCGTAACTCCCGTGCCCGGACGGTCAACAATAAAGGTCGTTTGTTCCGAATCTTGTTTACTCAGCTCATTAAGGAAAAAGGTAAACAAATCATCCGAATTCTGGAAGAACCGGTCACCTTCACCCTGATAATCCTTCAAAATCATCCGGGATGGCAAGGACTTACCCTCAGTATCTTGGGTAAAGTATTCCTCAATCGCCGTTTGACCGTCGGCTCGATAATAGCGCTGCGAAATCAATTGACCATTTTGTCCAAAGTACTGGGTCGCCGATCGAAATCCACGCCAGTCCCAAAGGTCGGTTCCAACACGGTTGCCTAACTGGTCAAAAAACTCCTGATAGAAGACGCGACCAATGGTAGCGGGAATAAAACCGACGTTAGCGATTAGCCGGTCACCATCAAAAACCCCACTAAAGTTAGCACCAACATTGACTTCATATTCAATTGGTAAGTTCAACTTATCAGTGGTAATAAATCGTGGCGTTCCTAAATTAGTCAGCCCTTGAAAGTAATCAAACATGTTCATCACTTGATTATCTGCAACACCAAATTTACCAATGGTCTGATGCAAGAGCCGATCATAAATCTTTGTCACGATCTTTGCTGGTGTTTTGTAATGGGTGAACAGTTTCACCCGATTCATTGCCGTATGCTCAACACTCGAATTCTTTTGTAAGAGGTACTCATTAATAAAATAATACACGATATCACACTCCCATCCTCATCATGAAGGACCTTCACCCATCGGTTAGCCAACTGAGGGCCCAATCAACAAAGTTTAAACTAATCTAAGTATACCTAATTAGTTTTATTAATAAAACTAATTGCCATTATCAATGGTTCTTTTTTCACATCATCCAGCAGCGAAACCAAATCAGCCAGTTTAGTCAATTAGCCACCAAGGCATTAAGCGCTGCCATTTGCGTATAGTCAAGGATACAACAGTTTATAGAATGTGTAAATACTAACTAGCTGATTCCTTCATTTTAGTAAAATTGGCTCAGCAGTGAGAACTTATAGTTAAGTAACTTAGCTTACAAATAAGGGAAAGTGTAACGTCATCATAAACAAAAATAGAACTGAGAGATTTTTTCTCAGTCCTACGTAATTTATGATTTAGGAATTGTTGACACAATCTTACCGTTGTTGTACTTAACAGTAGCCTTGGGCGTTGTGAACACCCAGTTCGCTAGCTTTTGTGGCCGCAGCCACGCGATACCAGCAATGGTCAATGCCGCAGCATCCACTGGTGTACTCGTGATACCATGTTGATTTTCAATCGGTGCATTGGCCAATTCAACACCCCAGTTTCCCATGAAATCCACGGACTTCTCATTCGCAACCCGGTCATTATTCCCCGCTGCACCCCCGCCTAGATTGGGAATGCCTAGTGCATGTCCAATTTCACGCAGCAAAATGGCCTCTTTCCAATTGTTCTTGCCACGAGTCGTTAACCCGGTCACAGCCCAATTGCGCGGGTAGAAGAGCATCCCCATATTATTGTAGGTTTGGCCTCCAATACCGTACTTGTTCTGCTCCTGACTGTCATGAATGACTTCGTCGCTGGCCTTAGCCGTCTTCACGACCTCAACGATTTGTGCCCCAGCTAAATTATTCCAGTACTCAGCAGCATCTTTGACCATCTTATCCGACATAAAGGATGACTCATTGTAGAGTTGGAGGACACCATCGCGTCCCATAAAATTATTGATTGTTCGACCTGCCATCTTATAGGAATAGGACGTAGCAACCTTATCCAAGCTGGTATTTCCAGAGTACTTAGAACCATGGGTAATCGTAGTTAGCTGTTTAAGCTTAGCCTGTGAATAGGTCTTCCGATTGACCAACCCATCATTGGTACTGGTTCCTTTAGACCGCTGATAGTAATTGTGATTGCCAAATAGTGAAACGTTCACTTTAGTCATGCCTTTGACCACGAAAAAAACTACGACTGCCAGAACAACTAGATACAGAATTCGTCGAAGCGCCTTGAACATATTTATTCCCCCAAATTTTTTACAGCGAGTCATTAATCTCGACCGATTTCCAATCTAGTCTTGCGCGATGTGTTGTACAAAATCTTGCCATTTCCGTTGAACAACTGCAGGCGCGTAAGGTTCCAATAATCGCTGACAGTTGGCCATCATTTCCAGTTGCAAGTCGTGGTTCCCCAGATACTCACGCATCTTCTGATACAAGGCTTCTTGATCGTCCGCCGGAACTAGGAAACCATTCTCGCCATCCCTAATCATTTCGCGCGGACCGTAGTTGATGTTATAAGCGATCACCGGCACACTGAAGCTCAACGCCTCCAATGTCGCTAGGGAAAAACCTTCTTCCTTACTAGTCATCAGCGCCAATGATCCCTGCTGGTAATCAGCAGTCAGATCCGTTTGAAATCCCCGCAGAAAAACGTGGGTGGTCAGGTGATGTACATTGATATAGTCGCGCAGAATTTTTTCGATTTTAGCACCGGATCCCAGTAAATGGAGCTCAACGTCAGGAAATTCAGCCACTAAGCGTTCAACCGCCTTCACTTGATGAAGTAACTGTTTCTCAGGTGAATATCGGGCGACACTGATAATTCGCCGTGGCTTACGCGTCGTGAAGTCAACTGGTTGGGGACTCGCAAATCCCACCGGAATGGTCACCACGGGTGGCAATGCCGGGTATCGTGCCAACAGGTCACGGCGCTGTTGGTCCGTCGACACCACAATTCGACTGAGTTTCTCGGGATGGGCTAGCGTATAATCATAAATATTTGCCTTTAAGGCTCCCGTCAAGACATCCTGCCCCACGCGCACATGCGTACTATGAAAGACAGCACACGTTACAATCTCTGGCCGCAGATTGTGAAAGGTTTCCGCCATCGCACTGTTGCGATCACAATAATAGACATCACCGTCCTGATAGAGTTCATTCAAAAAAAATGTTCGAAATTCACCCTCGGTATCAAAAAAGTAATCCCGCTGATGGTAGTCCTTCAGTGTAATCTTACGGAGAATAGATTTCGTATCCACACGTTTGTACTGCTTAATAATGCGCACGCGTTGTTGGTGATCAAAGTAGAGTTCGGAGTTGATCGTATCCTGCTCCGCTAGTAAACTTGTCCGACTTAAAAAGCCTCGGATATCGTAAACGTCACGTCGAATCTTTGCTCGATTGGGGTTGAAGTAGTTGATATAGTCAACTCGCGTGTAATCCTTATCGAGAAAATGTGCGTACATAATCAACACGTTGTCTTCATTTGTAATGCGAATATCGAAGGTCCCTGGAATTACTTGTAGATGGTAATGGCACGTAATCTCCCAGTAACGACGCCAATCTTTATGGGCAGTTTCGGTGTCCTGCTGCGCCTTCTGGAAATAATCATACATCGAGAAGCTGTGATCTTGAATGCCAAATTTTTTAGTGTATTCATGTAACCGTGACTGATAACTTAGATACAAAATTGTCGCTGGTAAGTTAGCCCGTCGAAATAGTTGCAGTCGGTTGAACTCGGCTTCCTCAATACCAGAAATGGTGGGACCAACACTAATGTCTACGAAATAGTTCATTTCTTTGTCCTTCTTCATACGCTCTTTACTCTGCGTTTACTAGGTTATGTTAGTTGCTGATTAAAATGCTCAAAACGTGTTCTAAAAGATGACAAATTCAATATTACCCTTGCTTTTATTCTACCATCAATTATTTTCTCCGGTTACTAAAAAGGTGACCGCAAGAATCTAGCGATCACACTTTTTCAAAGTTAAATTTCAAATAACGGAATTACATTTCCCACGGATACTTACCGTCAGCACTTTTTTCGGTATGTGCCATCATATATTCCGTCTGCGCAGCCATACGCTTTTGCGTCTTCTTGCGATTAATGACTCGGAAAATCAAAACCAAGCTCCAAAGAACCAAATAAATCATTAACCTTATAAAAAATTGAACCCCGTGTTGTGCGAAAATCATAGTTAAGACTGACATAAGATAGCACCTCCGTTCAAATCTAATTATCTTGCTTGTATTTATTATACAACACTTTTAATGTCGTTTACAGGTATTCCTATAAAATTATTTATTTTATTTTAAAGGACTCAAAATGCTGCTAAATCAGCATTCCCAGCCAAGTGAAGGGCCATACACACATTTTGGATTATGGTGATACCGTTTAGCTTTCCAATTTTTGCTTACGTGCAACTGCTTTCTGTCTTTCTTGCTAACCATCGCTACTAAAAATAGCAGCTGTTAGACACACTTTGTGCCCCACAGACTGCTACTTTTGGATAATTTTTATTTTAAATTCTTAACGAGGCTTTGCCATTTTTGCATAACTTGAACTGGTGAATAACACTTGAGTAGTGCCCGACAATTACGCATCATTTGTAACTGCAGATTGCGATCGCCAAGATATAACCGCATTGCTTGGTACAGTGCTTCTTGGTCATCAGCCGGAATCAGGAAGCCATTCTGACCATTCACAATCATCTCGCGTGGCCCGTAGTTGATGTCGTAGCTGATCACCGGAACGCTATAACTCAAAGACTCCAGCGTTGCCAATGAAAAGCCCTCTTCCTTACTGGTCATTAGGGCGAGTGCACCCTGCCGGTAATCAGCCGTTAAGTCCTTCTGAAATCCCCGGAGGAAGACGTGCTCTTTTAACTGATGGGCATCGATGTATTGCTGTAGCTGGACTCTAACTCGACCCCCATACCCGAGTAAATGTAATTCAATGTCCGGAAATTCTGGAATAAGCCGCTCAACTGCCCGTAATTGGTGTAACAACTGTTTTTCGGGCGAGTACCGGGCAACGCAAATAATACGGTGCGGATTACGCTGTGTGAAATCGACGTCGTCCACCGGTTGGGGAACTGCAAATCCTACTGGAATACTGACTACTGGCGGCAAATCGGGCAAGCGTTGTTCGAGATCTAAACGCTGCTGCTCGGTCGACACCACGATTCGAGAAATCTTAGCAGCGTGGTCCAATGTATATCCGTACCCACCAGATTTCAGTGACCCGGTTAATGGGTTCTCATCCGCACGAACATGTGTACTGTGAAAGACGGCCACCACGCGAACCTCTGGCTTAGTATGACTGAATGCAACACCCATTTTACTATTGCGATCAGCAAAAAAGGTGTCTCCTGCTTGATAAAGCGAATTGAAGAAGAATGTGCGAAACTCATCTTCGTTGCCAAAATAGTAGTCGTGGTGGTGAAAATCTTTCAGCGTAATCTCTCGCAAAAAAGCCTTGCCACTTGCAATAAGATACTGCTTAACAATACGGACCTTACCTTCCTGATCATAGTAAAGCTCTGTGTTGATTAAATCATTTTCGGCTAGGAGACACGTGCAACTCAAGAAGCCACGACTGTCATAAAGATCACGCCGTATCTTAACGTGAGTTTTGTCAAAGTAGTTGACGTAATTTAACCGTGAATAATCCTGGTCATAAAAACTAGCATACATAATAAATAATCCATTTTCATTTGTAATCCGAATATCAGCAACTCCCTCAATAAATTGAAGTTGGTAATGACAGGTTTCCGTCCAATAGCGGCGCCAGTCAAAGTGACCGAAGTCGGCGTATGCTTCTGCTCGTTGAAAATAGTCATACATAGAAAAGCTGACACCCTGCACACCAAATTTTTTGGCAAATTCATGCAGTCGCGTTTTATACGTTAAATAGATGATTCTAGCTGGTAACCCGGCCTGCTGAAACAAGTGCAATCGGTTAAACTCAGCCTTTTCAATGCCAGTAATGGCACCGCCTAAATCTATGTCAACAAAATAATTCATGCCAGAATTACCCACTTTCATTCTTCATTACGTACTTTATTGGTTACTTACAAAGTTTCAAAATACAATCATATCACCAGTTTATCACATGCTTAACCCCCTTCATGTTTTGAAATCAATAATGGCTTTCTCACCTATTTTTTGGGTGAAAAAGCCATTATCGTCATGCTACTTTCAACTTAGTCGTCATGCTTCCGTCTTGGCTTAATTCCAAATAATCCCAGGAATCCTAGCAAAATTGAACCCACTATCGAGGTTGCTTTACCAGCATCTTTTTCACCAGTTTGAGGTAAGTCATGGTTTGCATTGTGACTGTTATCAGTGCCGTTCTTGTTGGCGTCTAAACCGCCTACCACATTTTCAGTGTGGTTGCCAGGCACGCTAGACAACCGACCTTTAACTTTATCATTGGTTGACCCGTTGCCAGTAATTCGGTTCGTCGTCATTCCCATATTGTTCTGGTTTTCAGTGCCAGCGACACGATCACCATCGCTACCGGTATGAAGCGACTCATCCTCACCGGCCGCATCATTTCGAAGGTTAGGCCCTGCATCTAATCCCCCGGCTGAGCTACTAGTTTCTGTGTCAACCGTATCGTCTGATGAACCATTAACTAGTTCAGATGATTCTGAGTTGCTTTCTGAATCCGATTCACCTTCGGTCGATGAAACGGATTCTGACTCGCTAGCCGCAAGTGACTCTGATTCACTCTCGGACTCAGACTCAGACTGACTATCAGATGTAGATTCACTCTCGGAAAGATATGCACTTTCAGACTCGTTCGTCGATACAGATTCGCTTTCTAAGACCGAGGTCGATTCACTTTCCACTGATGAGAGCGACTCTGATTCTGACGCACTCTCTGATTCAGATTCACTCTCGGACTCAGATTCAGACTCGGACTGGCTATCAGATGTAGATTCACTCTCGGACTCAGACTGACTCTCAGATGTTGACTCACTTTCGGAAAGATATTCACTTTCGGACTCGCTCGTCGAAGCAGATTCACTCTCGGAGGTTGACTCGTTTTCGGAAAGGTATTCACTTTCAGACTCGCTCGTCGATACAGATTCGCTTTCTAAGACCGAGGTCGATTCACTTTCGGCCGATGAAACGGATTC
>NZ_RHNX01000044.1 GCF_003946335.1 Levilactobacillus fujinensis | reverse complement strand
AGCGCCGTGAGGCGTGGAGCGGACCAGTACTAATCGGTCGAGGACTTAACCAAGTTGTAAAACGTGGTGTTCTCAAAGAGAAAATAATTGACTAATATCTAGTTTTGAGGGAAGAAGTTCTCTTATAGTGTGGTGGCGATAGCCTAAAGGATACACCCGTTCCCATGCCGAACACGGAAGTTAAGCTTTAGCACGCCGATAGTAGTTGGGGGATCGCCCCCTGCGAGGATAGGACGTTGCCACGCGATTATTCCGGCATAGCTCAGTTGGTAGAGCACCTGACTGTTAATCAGGTTGTCGACGGTTCGAGCCCGCCTGCCGGAGTCGGGTTAACCTGGTTAGCCAGTTAGTTATATGCCGGCTTAGCTCAGCTGGTAGAGCATCGGTATCGTAAACCGAGGGTCGGGGATTCGAATTCCTCAGCCGGCATCAGAACAGTCGTTAGTCGTTGGGACTAGCGGCTTTTTTTGTGGCCATAAAAATAAATAATTAAGATGATCCTGAGGATGTGGCAAGGTACCGTAAAATCAGTTATTAACCAGCCATTGGGCCGACTGGCGATAACTGGACTGGGCGTAATAACTATAACGAATGCCGCTGACGGAAGGGCCTTATAAGTACAAGTACCCTATGAAGGCAGACAAAGGCATGCAGCGGGACATGCTGGCTCATTGACTGTTGCCATGAGGGTGAAGACTCAGGGAACCTCAGAAATCGGTCGACGCCGCAACTGAATTGCGTCCGACTAGATAGCAAGTTTGATAATTGTTCGAAAATTTGTGATAATTTCTACATTGTAAATGCTAAACGGACATTGCGAAATTAGAAGCTGTATTACCGGGTAGCTGATTAGGGTGAGGGTCGGACGGTTACAAACTACCGATACGATTAGAAAATGATAGCGTTTTCACAAAGTTCTAATATTGGTATAGTCATTACAAAATAATTGGTATAGATAACTAAAACGCCTATCTTACGGCAAAAAATCAAATAAAAATAAAATTGATTTTTGCATTTTTTCTATTGTGGTATACCTTCACGAGTGCTATCCTGTAACTAACGAATGAAAAAGAAATCGGGAGATGTCATTATGAAGAATGTATTGTTAGTATCTGGCAAAGGGAACTGTGGACACTTATTTTTAGGAGAAGCAAAGCGAATTGCGGAAACGCGTAAAGTACCCTTGAGGTTTAGCGCGGTCAGCAGCGATGATGTGACGTCGGAGTTAGTTGCCGAACAAGATTTAGTTTTGCTGGTGCCACAAGACGGGGAAAGCTTGCAGATTAGTTCCGTTGCTCCAGTTGTTGAGATTCCTAACGATATTTATGGTTGGCTGAATGGGGAAGCTCTGGTTAAGTTTGCTTGCCGTCAGCTGGATCAAAAAGCCGTTGTCGCTTAAGTTAACGCGGAAGTAGCTGTCAGAATTGCCTTCATTCGACTGACTTAAAGATTGGCAACCTCTCCCCAAAATTGATTATGTGATTCGACCAGGTTAAGGTCGAATCACTTTTTTTATATTATTCATAAAAAAATTAATAATGAGTGTTACCCCGAAATGAATAAAAAATAAGAAGATTGCATGAGATAGCTAATAATTCCATCATTGTTTTTTCGCGTGATACCGGGGGATGGAGACGCTTTTATTAAGGAAACCGTTGCGTAACACGACTTCATGCAGTATAATAACTACTATGTTTTATTAGAGAGCTATGAGACATCAGCGCCATTGAAATTTCTACTGGCGACTGCGAAAGATAAAAATATTCATTTTGAAAAAAGCACTGGAGGTATTATAGTTTTGAATAACAAACCAGAATCAACCAGCCAAGATCGAACCTTCTTCGGTCAACCGCGTGGATTATCGACTCTGTTCTTTACAGAAATGTGGGAACGGTTCAGTTACTACGGCATGCGGGCCATCCTGATCTACTACATGTACTACTCGATTACTAAGGGTGGTCTAGGATTTAGCCAAGCAACCGCTGCTTCCGTAATGTCCATTTACGGGTCTATGGTTTACTTATCCTCAGTTCTTGGGGGGTACATGAGTGACCGTGTTTGGGGAAGTCGAAAGACTGTCTTCATCGGTGGTGTCTTGATCATGTTTGGGCACATTGCGTTGTCCATTCCTGCTGGGTCAATGGCCCTGTTCATCTCCATCCTCTTAATCGTATTGGGGACTGGGCTATTAAAGCCTAACGTTTCTGAAATGGTCGGCGGTCTGTATGACGAGGGTGATACGCGCCGGGATTCCGGATTCACCATCTTCGTTTTCGGGATTAATTTAGGGTCCTTAGTCGCACCACTGATTGTTGGTTGGTTGGGTCTGAAGTATAACTTCCACTTAGGGTTCTCCTTAGCTGCTATCGGGATGTTCTTAGGACTGGTTCAATATTGGATCGGTGGTAAGAAGTACCTGAGCAAGGACAGCCTATACCCAACTGATCCATTGGAACCTGGTGACATGAAGAAACTGACTGTACGTTCAGGCATTGGTTTAGTCGCCTTTGCCTTAGTGTTGGTTCTGATGTACCTCCTGGGTTCATTGAACTTAAATAACTTCGTGCTGTTACTTTCCGTGATTGCGATTGCTGCACCAGTTGTTTACTTCGTGATCTTCTTGACAAGTAAAAAGGTTACAACGACTGAACGGAAGCATGTTTGGGCTTACTTAGGTCTCTTCATTGCCGCAATGATCTTCTGGGCAATTGAAGAACAAGGTTCATCTGTTCTGGCGTTATTTGCTGCCAACCAGACGAACAACCACTTCTTAGGTGTTCATATTTTGCCATCTTGGTACCAAATGTTGAATCCACTGTTCATTCTGATTTACACGCCATTCTTCGCCGCCATGTGGAACCGTTGGGGGAAGAAGCAACCAAGCTCACCAGCTAAGTTTGCAACTGGTATGTTGTTTGCCGGAGCATCTTACCTGATCATGGTTATCCCAGTTGTCTTATTTGGGACGAGTGCTAAGGTTAGTCCACTTTGGTTAGTTGGTAGCTGGGCAGTTGTTGAAATTGCCGAACTGCTGATTTCACCGATTGGGCTGTCCGTAACGACAAAGTTGGCACCAAAGGCCTTCCAATCACAAATGATGAGTATGTGGTTCTTAGCCGATGCTGCTGGTCAGGCCGTTAACGCACAGATTGTTAAGCTGTATACGCCAGAAAACGAAGCTGCCTACTTTATGGGGGTTGCTATTGTGGCTATCGTGGCCGGGTTGATTATGTTTGCCTTGGTCAAGCCAATCAAGAACTTGATGGCCGGTATCAAATAAATCACGTTATAAGACAAAAAGTGCTACTCTGGTTAAACGGAGTGGCATTTTTTAGTGCAATAAATGGAGGAGGATTTGCTGATGGTTAGGGTCGCGATAATCAGCGATTTACATTTTGACGTCAACAAACAGTCTGTGGCGGACATTCTGTCCCAACAAGCAACCTATTTGCGGCAACAACGCGTGGGTGTCTATCTGATTGCAGGAGATATCACCAATCATTTTGACCAGTCACTAGCTTATGCGACAGCGATACAGCGCGAACTGGCACCTGCCAAGGTTCGGTTTATTGCGGGTAATCATGACATGCTTCATGATGTGACGTATGCGGCCCTAGAATCGCCGTTAGCGCCGACTTATCTTCATGCGGGGTATTTAGACATTGCTGGTACTGACTGGCGGATAATCGGCAATAATGGCTGGTATGACTATCAGTTTGCGGATAACCTGCAGGGACGCAATTTTTTAGCGTGGAAACGGGCCTTTTGGATCGACAGTACGATTATTCAGCCAATAAGTGATAGTGAACGCATGGATCACGTGCTGACGGTTGTCGAAGAGCAACTGCAGGCTGCGCACATTGCGAAGAAACACGTTTTATTCATGACCCATTTTGTTCCTCGCCGCGACTACATTCGTTATACGGATGATGATCGGTTTTGGAACATGGCCAATGCCATGATGGGCAGTCCGCGGTTGGGCGAACTGTTAGCCCGCTATCAAGTTGAAATCGTGCAGTTTGGCCACGTTCACCGGCATTTTGCACCACAACAATTTGGAGTGACCTGGTACTATAATCAGACGTTAGGCTACCATAATCGGCGAATCAATGAGTGGCAGGGGACAAATTTTATGACGGAATGGCAGCAAAGATTAAGAATTATTGACCTAAAATAAAAAAACTGCTAAAAAAGACTTGACGGTTTATGCAGAATTTTGTATGATAATGAAGTTGATTCGTTACGGCGATTCACATTTTGGTGGGGTAGCGAAGTCTGGCTAAACGCGGCGGACTGTAAATCCGCTCCTTCGGGTTCGGTGGTTCGAATCCACTCCCCACCATTTTTATTATTGGGCTATAGCCAAGTGGTAAGGCAACGGGTTTTGATCCCGTGATGCACTGGTTCGAACCCAGTTAGCCCAACTAAGAACCAGTCACGGTGTGTGACTGGTTTTTTTATGCGCTCAAAGAGCTGCTAATGGGTGTCTAAGCAACGTTAGGGATCGTTTAGGTGATTGGCGAGGGTAATTATGTATTCGCTACCAAATTCGTGCGGTCAAAAAATTGACAATTCAAGGGAACTTCGCTAAAGTCAAATTAATAATTGCTCCAGACCATTTGTGTATTTGACATAGAAAGTGGGGTTCTATGAATGGCAACATGCGTGCAACCTGAGGACCTGTTCGCCTTGCGTCCACTGGCACAGCCAGTGAGCGACGGACAACGGGTGTACTACTTAGAGAGTCAACTAGACCAACAAAAGAATTTGAGCTGCGCCACGATTGACAGCGTGAACTTAGTAGACGGCAGTGATCATCGACAATGGAGTCCAAACGATGTCAGTGTCAATGAGCTAGCGCTAAGCCCTGACAAGCAGCGCTTAGCCTTTACGGGTGTGGTGGGGGACCACGTGCAACTATTTCTAGTGCCCTTGGATGGTGGTGCTCCCGAACAGATTACCCACGGCGATGCAGACGTGACTACGCCCGTTTGGACTACGGATGGTCAGTACCTCTACTTTCAAACGACGACTGGTACCGCTAAGCCGAGCGACCAGCCGACGGTCCAAGTGATTGACCGGCTACAGTATCAAGCAAATGGGCAAGGCGTTTTGCCGACCGGATTGACTTACCAGGCAATCCGGTACGAATGGACGACGCATGACCAGGTCGTTGTGCTTGAACGCGAGCATCCCTTTCATATCACCGATGCTAATCAAAAGGGACTTGTCTTTGATTGCGATCGCATGCCAGACGATGAGCATGATTTCAGTACGGGTGTCTTTTGGCACCCCTTTGATGGTTCTGTTGAGCGTTTGTTGAACCAGGCGGTTGCCATGGGGGCGTTTGGTCTCGGTAAGCTATCGCCAGATGGCCAACGGGTTTTGATGTGGGGACAGGATAATCACATTCCTAACGTTTCCCAGTCGCATGCCTGGGTCGCCGAGATTACAACCGGCAACCTGATTGATCTGACGGCGCCACGTGATGTGGAAGTTGGCGACATGTTGGCTATCGACAGTCAACAGCGGCTTTCGGGGCAGTGGGTCGCCTGGTTAGATGATCAGACCGTTATTTTACTTGAAAATGAACATGGTCGGTTAAACTTAATCAGTCAAGATCTGAGGACAGATACCGTCAAACCGCTCCTGAGTGGTGATCGGGCTATCTGTGACTTCAGTGTGGTTGATGACCAGACCATCGTCTTTACGGAGTCGACCATGACCAGTGTGAGCCATTTAAAGGCCCTTGACGTGGTCAGTGGCGACGAACAAGAGTTAGTCAATCCCAATGCGACGTATGAGGCCAAACACGCACTGGTGGCCGGACAACGCTTCACGTTTAAAGGCGCCGATAATTGGGATATCGAAGGTTGGTATTTTCCACCCGTAACGCCAGCGGCTAAGCATCCTGCCGTTTTGTACGTTCACGGTGGGCCACAAGTCGACTTTGGCTACGGGTTCTATCACGAGTTACAGTACCTTGCGGGTCAGGGTTACGGTGTCATTACGATTAATCCTCGTGGTGGGAACAGTTATGGCCAGACTTTTGAAGAAGCAGTTATCGGTCACTATGGTGAGGGGGATTTTGAGGACCTGATGCGGGGAACCGACGCGGCACTTAAATTGGATGCAACGATTGATCCGACGCAACTCTGCGTGACGGGTGGCTCTTATGGTGGCTTTATGACTAACTGGATTGAGACACACACGTCACGGTTTGTAGCCGCGGTGACGCAGCGGTCAATTTCAAACTGGATCAGTTTCTACGGAACTAGTGATATCGGCTACTTCTTCACACCGTGGGAACTTAAGCAGAATATGCAAGATATCAGCACACTTTGGCATTTTTCACCGTTAGCGTACGTTCAACAGGCAACGACGCCGATTTTGATTTTGCATGGTGAAGAGGACTTACGCTGTCCAACGACGCAGGGAAAGGAATTCTTCGTGGGTTTAAAAGAAGCAGGCGTTGAGACACAACTGGTCTTATTCCCACAGTCGAATCATGAGTTATCACGTTCTGGTTTGCCCAACTTACGGATTGAGCGCTTGAAACGGATCAATCAGTGGTTTAAGGCGCATTTACCAGTGATAGATCAGAAATGACATTAGACTTTGTATGATCTTTGTAAAGGTTATATTGTTTACGTAAACAAGAACGTTTGTTCGTACTGCTATGCTATACTGAATAAACGGTATGAATTAGACTGATAGTGAAGCTGAAACTAAGGGAAGGTAATATGCAGTCGGCTAGCGACTATAGCGTTGTTCAGCGATTTGCATAGGGTATTTGATTATGAAAATTGGATTTATTGGAGTCGGTGGCATGGCCCAAGCGATTATTGGCGGGTTGCTGACGGCAAAGACGTTTGCATCAACCGATGTAGTCGTGCACAGTCACCGCCAAACGAGTTATCAGCCTTACGCAACGGCGCATGATCTAGTTGCCGCTGACAGCAACGTCGCGGTAGCAACGGCGAGCGACTTGGTGGTTTTAGCCGTGACCCCTAACGTGGCTAAGGACGTTCTACGGGAGATTGCGGATGTCTTAGCAACCGGTGAGAAGACCTTGATTTCGATTGTTGCTGGATTATCTCTGAAAGAGATGGCTGAGATTGTGGGCAAGAAAGTCCCGATTTTACGGACGTTACCCAATGTTAATGTCGAGGTTCAGGCGGGGATGACTGCGGTAATTGCTAATGATAACCTAACGGGGGACCGGTTGGCCGCTGCACTACGGGTCTTCAATACGATCGGTTCTACCACGGAGCTGGCCGAGAATCAGTTTGGCGTGTTCAGTGCGCTGGCTGGGAGTTCACCGGCTTACATTGATTTCTTTATTGATAGTCTCAGTCGGGCTGGCGTGAAGTATGGCCTGACTAAGACCCAAGCCACACAGATTGCTGCTCAGGCTACGTTGGGGTCAGCTAAGATGGTTCTCGAGAGTGACAAGATTCCCTTTGCCCTGATTGACCAGGTGGCTTCGCCAGGTGGGAGTACTGTGGCCGGTTTGCTTGCTATGGAAGAAGCAGGACTCATGACGGCTGTTGTAAAGGGGATTGACGCCACAATCAAACGTGACGCCGGTGATCCAGCATAAAAATGACCGCGTCAGTTGCCTTTTTGGTCTATACCGATTATAATGAGTATGTTGACTTAGAAGCTGCATCTTGATGAGGAGGAGACTCATGAGTATTGTCTTAAAGCACGCTAAAATTTACACCGGGGATGAGGTTATCCCTGACGGTTACATTCGATTCGACCGTCAAATTGAAGCAGTGGGCCCCGTGGCTGATTTTCAACCATTGCCTGCCGATGAAATTCACGTGGTAACGGGCCGGACCATTGTCCCTGGGTTCATCGATGTTCATAGCCATGGTGGCTACGGATATGATAGTATGGATGGGGATGCTGATCAGATTGATAAAATGGTCAATCTAATGTCGTTAGAAGGAATCACGTCGATTTTTCCAACGACGATGACCCAGTCTAACGATGCAATTTCTCATGCTATGCAAGGAATCGCCGTCGCAGCTGAACGGAATCCTTTGATCCAAGGTATTCACTTGGAAGGACCATTCATCGCGGCAATCTTTAAGGGCGCTCAGCCGGAGAAGTATATTAAGGATCCAGATGTTAAACTGCTGGATCATTGGAATCAACTCTCAGGCAAGCGGGTCAAATTAATCACGTATGCACCAGAAGATGCTGGTGCCAAGGCGTTTGAAGGCTATTGTTTAGCCAATAACATTGTGCCATCCGTGGGACACTCGAATGCGACCCGTGAACAGTTACTAGAGAGTCGGGCAACCCACGTGACGCATTTGTACAATGCACAACGGGGATTGCGGCACCGCGAACCAGGGGTCACCGGGCATGCAATGCTGGAGGACAACTTATACTGTGAATTGATCTGTGACGGATTTCACATCGTGCCAGACATGATTAAGCTAGCTTACGAACAAAAAGGTTCTCATCGACTGGAACTAGTGACAGATTCCATGCGAGCTAAGGGAATGCCAGAAGGTGTCAGCGAACTTGGTGGTCAAAAGGTAATTGTTAAGGATCGGCAAGCACGACTGGAGAGCGGTAACTTAGCTGGGTCTGTGTTACGTTATGACGAGGCCTTTAGAAACGTGATCGACTTTACAGGATGTGACGTTAATGATGCTGTGCAGATGAGTGCGGTCAATCAAGCCGAAGAATTTGGGTTGACTCAAAAAGGTAAGTTAGTGGTGGGTCGTGATGCCGACTTGAACTTGTTGACGCGGGACTTACACGTGGATACGACCTACAGTGTGGGTCGGAACATGCAGAAATTAGTGAAGTAGAAAATTAGAAGTTATTTTGAGAAGGGACGTTGGGTGCTGTGAGCTCACCGATTTATATTCAAATTCATAATGACATTAAACGCGCAATTGAGGCTGGAAAGTGGGCGGTTGGCGACCGAATTCCGTCTGAACGAGAACTGTCGCGAGATTTTGATGTGAGTCGGATGACGTTGCGGCAAGCCATTCAAACCTTGGTTGACGAAGGGATTCTGGAACGCCAAGTGGGTTCTGGGACTTACGTTGCCAACCAGAAGGTCCAGGAAAAGATGTCTGGTGTCACCAGTTTTACCGAATTGATGCTGAATCAGGGTAAGGTGCCGACCAGTAAGACCATTTCATATCATGTCATGAGTCCTTCTTTGAGTGAGGCCGAAAAGCTAAAATTGAAAGAAGACGACCAAGTATTACGAATGGAACGGATTCGTTATGGCGACGACGTGCCGATTTGTTTTGAAGTGGCCACGGTTCCGGAAAGCTTGGTCGATGGTTTGAGCAAGAAGGAAGTTACGAGCTCACTGTACCGTGCTTTGGAAGATAAAAAGAAGTTGACACCTGGTAAGGCACAACAAACGGTTTCTGCCATGTCTGCATCCGAACGGATCGCTGAGTACTTAAACATTAAGCGTGGCGATGCCATTTTACGGTTGCGACAGGTGACAGCGTTACAGGATGGAACGCCGTTTGAATACGTTCGAACCCAATACGTGGGGGAACGTTTCGAGTTCTACCTGGAAAAATAGCTAAAAAGTGCCTCACGTGTGGAATCAAGATTCCAGCTGTGAGGCACTTCTTGTAAATGTGGTGATAGAGAGATGTTTCAAATTAGATTTGCGCGACCGGATGATGACTTTACGGCCGTTGCTCAGCTTTACTTAACGACATGGCGGGAAACATACCGGCCATGGTTACCAGCTACCTGGTTAGCCAGAATGACGACGGCAAGCTGGCACCCCGAACGGAGTTGGCGCCGGACATTGTTAGCTTTTGAGGACCAACAACTGGTCGGCGTCTGTGCGTTTGGTCCTGCACGTGATACGAAATTCACTGGGTGGGGTGAACTTCGGTCAATTTATCTCTTGGCCAGTGCCCAGCATCAGGGTGTGGGTCGTAATTTGGTCACTCAGGCCCGTGCGACGCTGCAGCAAGCGGGATTTCATAAGGTCGTCTTGTGGGTCTTAGCCCAAAACACACCGGCCCAGCAATTTTACCAGCACCTGGGTTTTCGAAAAACGATGGTCCAGAAGTCACAGGGTATCATCCACGAGATTGCGTACGTTTGGCCTGCTGACGAACGAGTTGCAGATAGTGAGGAATGACGGCAATCCGTTTGAGTCGTTTGGGTTCCTTCACGGTACGGTAGAACCATTCCAAATGATGGTCCTGCCAGAATTGAGGAGCTCGGTCGACGGCACCGGCAAGCACGTCAAAACTGCCGCCGACACCCATCCAGAGTCCTTTCGTGACGTGATGATGTGTTTGGATAAACTGTTCTTGTTTAGGAAATCCCAATGCCGCAAAGACCATGTCTGGTTGCGTGCGTTGAATATCGCTGATCACCGCGGTATCGTCTTGAAAATAGCCGTCATGTAAGCCGACGATGTTCAATCCTGGATATTGCTGTGGGAGTAATGTTCGTAGCTGATCGATCACTGCTGGTTTAGCACCAACAAAGTAAGCGGAACGGTGCTGATCACTGCCCCATTTTAAAAGGGCTTCTAAGGTGTCAAAACCCGTGATTCGCTCTGGGAGGGGCTGTTTTAAAATTTTAGCGCCGTCGAGAATTCCAATGCCATCTGGCGTGATGAAATCGGCGTTCTGTAATAACTCATGATAGTCAGCGTGATTGTGCGCGTACATGACGATTTCTGGGTTGGCGGTAACGACGAACGTTGACTGACCTTGTGTAATTCGTTGTTGTAAGGTGGCAGTGAAGTTGGTCGCCGTCGTTTTGACGAAGGGGATGCCCAGGATCGTAACGGTCGGAAATGTGGATTGCATAGGTGACTCCTTTCAAGATAGTCACGCAGACTAATTAAGCCAGCGCGACGGTGTGAATAATCTATGACGCTCTACGCGTTTCATGCTAAAATAAGTCTATTGGCATTCAGCTGATGGTCCATTAAGCTAATGATGGCGGCTAGAAACGTCCCTGTTAGCCATGGATGACAAGACTGCCTAATGTTTACGTTTAGTAACTGATTAGAACTACCAACTTTTTTAGAACTTGTTTGATGACGAGACCATTGGATAGTCACCGTCACCAAAGTTTGATTTGAAAACCAGCTAAGGGAGTAACTCATTATGACTAATTTGTATCCTGATGACAGTTTCACTCTGCACACGGATGCGTACCAGATCAATATGATTCAAACCTATTTTGAAGAAAAAATTGCGGATAAGCACGCTGTTTTCGAAGTGTTTTTCCGCAACATGCCATTTCATAACGGCTATGCAGTTTTTGCTGGTTTGGAGCACATTGTTCATTATATCCAAAATCTTCATTTTTCCCAAACCGATATTGAATATTTACGAGAAGCTGAAGATTATTCGGAAGATTTCTTAGATTACTTAGCCAACTTCAAATTCCGTGGCTCGATTCGTTCTGCGGTTGAAGGGGAACTGGTCTACGCACACGAGCCCCTCTTACAAGTCGAAGGGCCATTGGCTGACTGCCAACTGGTTGAAACGGCCATTTTAAATATTATTAACTATCAAACCTTGATTGCGACCAAGGCAGCTCGAATTCGTTCCGTTGCTGGGGATGACGCACTCATGGAATTTGGCACACGGCGAGCACAAGAGTTTGATGCCGCTATCTGGGGGACCAGAGCAGCATATATTGGTGGATTTGACGCCACTTCTAATGTCCGTGCTGGTAAGGTTTTTGGGATTCCCATCAGTGGAACCCATGCCCATGCACTTGTTCAGGCGTACGGCGATGATTACCAGGCCTTCAAGGCTTATGCGGAAACCCACCATGATTGTGTGTTCTTAGTGGATACCTACGACACTTTACGTAGTGGGGTGCCAAATGCCATTAAGGTAGCTAAGGAACTCGGCGATAAGATCAACTTCCAAGGGGTTCGAATCGATTCTGGTGATATGGCTTACTTATCCAAACGGGTTCGGCAAAAGCTAGATGAAGCAGGTTTCCCAAACGCTAAGATTTATGCGTCAAACGACTTGGATGAAAAAACGATTCAAAGTTTGAAGATGCAAGATGCCAAAATTGACGTCTGGGGGATTGGAACCAAGCTGATTACGGCTTTTGATCAACCAGCTTTAGGCGCCGTTTACAAGATGGTCGCCATTGAAAATAACGCGGGTAAGATGCAGGGAACCATCAAGCTGTCGAACAATGCCGAAAAGGTAACGACGCCAGGGAAAAAGCAAGTTTGGCGAATCACTAAAAAGGCTGATGGCAAGACCGAAGGCGATTACGTTACACTGATCGATGAAGATCCGCGTAATGAAGAGTCTATCTTTATGTTCCACCCGAGTTATACCTACATTAATAAGACGGTCAATGACTTTAATGCACGACCAATTTTACAATCTATCTTTGAAGAGGGTCAGTTGGTTTATAAGTTACCAACGCTGTCCGCTGTACGAGACCGTGCGCGTGGGGCGCTGGCAAATCTATGGCCAGAGTACAAACGAGACCTAAATCCGCAAAAGTATCCAGTTGATCTGTCACAAGATTGCTGGGACCACAAGATGGCCATCATCAAAGATATTCATGCTTACGTGCAAAAGATGCCCGAATAGTCGAGCAAAAATATTAGGGGGCAGGTAACATGCGTGCGATGCAAAAAGAGATTATTGAAGCTTTAAAGGTGCAACCATCCATTGATCCCGCAACTGAAGTTCGGCGAAGTGTCGACTTCCTCAAGGATTATTTGAAACGCTATGACTTTATGAAGACGTTGGTGTTGGGGATTTCTGGTGGCCAGGACTCCACGCTGAGTGGGATTCTGTGTGAAAAGGCTGTGACCGAACTTCGGCAGGAGACCGGTGACAACGATTACCGGTTCATTGCTGTTCGGTTGCCTTATGGTGAGCAAGCCGATGAAGACGATGCCATGATGGCAATCGATTTTATGGGTGCTGACGAGGTAAAGCGCGTTAACATTCAACCGGCAACGGATGCGATGGTAGCGGCGGTGAGTGCTAACGATGAAACCGTTAGTGATTTCAACAAGGGCAACATCAAAGCTCGCCAGCGGATGATTGCTCAGTATGCTATCGCGGGCGCCCGCAATGGGGCTGTAGTGGGGACCGACCATGCGGCCGAGGCGGTTACCGGCTTTTACACCAAGTATGGGGATGGTGCGACTGATATTTGCCCAATTTGGCGGTTAGATAAGCGCCAAGGTGCGGCAATGTTGTCCTTACTCGGTGCGCCAGAACATCTGTATAAGAAAGTACCAACAGCTGATTTGGAAGATGATCGACCAGCCTTACCTGATGAAGCAGCCTTAGGTGTGCATTACGATGACATCGATAACTACTTAGAGGGACAGACCGTTAGTGATCACGCTGCGGAAGTCATTGAAGGGTGGTACCGCAAAACGGCACATAAGCGGCACCTGCCAGTCAATGTTTACGATACTTTCTGGCGAAAATAAGGTTTGGAGGAAGCAAATATGCAGAAAAATCATGTACGGAAGAATAAAACGCAAAAAAACAATATGACCGGTTACATTCAGATCCTCTCCAGCGTTTTACAGGGAACAGAGGAGGGTGCCGGTCAGATGAATGCCGATTTTGAAACCTTACGGCAGGCTATTGATGATCAAAAAGTGAACGAACTTTCTCAAGTAGATTTACAAAAGATTGCGGACAATTTCCAACGGGGCACGGATGCTTATGAAACGAATTTGAATAAGCTGGAACAGGCCGATGCACCAGTTCGGGTACTGGGCAAACACAAGTCGTTAGTGGCCGCGTACCGAATCTACGTGGAGGCTTGTCAGTCGATGACTGATAGCATCGATGTTGAACACCAAGCTGTTAACCAAGCGGTGTTCGATACTGCAGAAAAAACACAAGAAAACGCGATGGAAAAAGTAACTGCCAACACGCAGCGGATTATGAACAGCCCACTGTAATCGTGATTACTAGTATCATTAAGAAGCTGTGCAACTAGTCCCAATCGGTGCTGGTCGCATGGCTTCTTTGGACCTCAAGTCATGTGAAAAATCGAATTGGACTTCAGCGTACCGTCAACGGTTACAATGCCTATCATGGTATAATGCACGTATGAGTTAGGCTTAATTGATGAACGAGGTTTGTTAAAAGTGCTGAAAGTGAAGTGGGTTAAAGCTGACGATTGAAGTCGTCAAAGCGACCGGTCAGACCGACTATGTGACCGGCTCACCGATAATATATTTGATAATGGAGGGGTTGCATGGCAATCCAGAGTGAAACGAAAATGAGTGACTTAGCACAACCAGTGCATCAAAGTCTAAGCCAGTACCGTGTGCAACAGATTCAAGCTGTGTTGACCCTATTAGATGAAGGCAATACGGTGCCGTTTATCGCCCGTTACCGTAAGGAGCGTACCGGGTCGTTAGATGAAGTTGCTATTCGTGATATTGAAGACGAGGCGCATCGACTGACAAAACTGAATCAACGGCGAGCAGAGGTTTTAAAAATCATTCAAGAGCAAGGCAAGCTTACACCAGCACTACAGCAGAATCTGGCTCACGCTGCGGTGCTTCAGCAGGTGGAAGACCTCTACCTTCCTTATAAGCAAAAGCGGCGTACAAAGGCCACGATTGCCCGTGAAAAGGGGCTGGCTCCCTTAGCCAACTGGTTGTTGCATTTTCCAGCGGACGGTTTAACGGCTAAGGCACAGACCTTTGTTAATTCAGCTAAGGAACTACCCGATGTGGCGGCTGTGTGGGCGGGTGTTCACGAGATCCTTGCCGAAACGTTTAGTGAGCAAGCGGCGTTTCGTGAGTGGATTCGACACTACACTTGGCAGCATGGTGAGTTGACCAGTAAGTTAAAGCGTGGTGCTGCCGACAATGATGAGCAGCAAGTCTACGCGACTTATTACGATTTTCAGCAGGCCTTGAAACAGTTACCACCTTACCGCGTGCTTGCGTTGAACCGTGGTGAGCGAGAAAAAATTCTGACCGTTAGTCTAACTGTTGATTCGGCCTCTATTTTACAGTACGGGCATTTTCGGCTAGTTGGTCAGCATCATGGGCCCGCCGTTGCTAAGCTGGAAGCTGCGTTTGCCGATGCCTATAAGCGGTTTCTAGGACCGGCTATCGAGCGGGAATTGCGGCGGCAACTGACGGACAAAGCCAGTGCGCATGCCATTCAGGTTTTTGGGAACAACCTCTACCACCTCTTGATGCAGGCGCCATTAAAGGGCAAAGTCGTGATGGGCTTCGACCCGGCGTATCGGACCGGCTGTAAGCTAGCGATTATGGATCCTAATGGCCGTTTCTTAGCCAAGCAAGTTATTTATCCACACAAGCCAGCCAACGCGCAGAAACGGGCTGCAGCGGCACCCGAGTTCAAGCAATTACTCGAGAAATATCACGTTGAAATGATTGCTATCGGGAATGGGACCGCTAGTCGGGAATCTGAGGAATTTGTCAGTGGCATTTTGAAGACACTTGATCACCCCGTTTATTATGTGCTGGTCAATGAAGCCGGTGCCTCCGTCTATTCTGCGAGTGCGAATGCGCGCGCCGAATTTGCCGATTTTCACGTTGAGGAGCGATCTGCGGTCAGCATCGGCCGGCGGTTGCAGGACCCACTTGCCGAGCTGATCAAAATCGATCCTAAAGCCGTGGGCGTCGGGCAATATCAACATGACGTGCCCCAAAAGGCGTTAGATGGTCAGTTAGACCGAGTTGTTGAAACGGCGGTCAATCAAGTTGGGGTTAACGTCAACACGGCTAGTCCAGAACTGCTAACACATATCTCTGGATTGACGGCGACGACGGCACAAAATATTGTGGCCTATCGCAATGAGAATGGATCCTTTAGCAGCCGCAGAGACTTGCAGCACGTGCCCCGACTGGGACCTAAGGCTTATCAACAGGCCGTTGGGTTCTTGCGAATCATCGGTGGAACCGAACCATTGGATAATACGGACATTCATCCCGAAAGCTATCCAGTGGCAAGGAAACTCTTGGGTGCGCTGGATGAGCAAACGGGTATCGGGACGCCTAAATTACAACAGCAACTGGCACAGTTTAATCAGCAGCAATGGGCTGAACGTTTACAGGTGGGGACCGCTACCTTAGCAGATATTCTCGATGGACTGAAGAAGCCTGGTCGTGATCTGCGGGAGACCATGCCGGCACCATTGCTACGTCAAGATGTGTTGACGATGGCGGATTTAAAGCCGGGGATGGAATTACAAGGTACGGTCCGTAACGTGGTCGATTTCGGGGCGTTTGTGGATATTGGCGTAAAGCAAGACGGTCTGGTTCACATTTCGCAGTTGGCCGACCATTACGTTGGAGATCCCAGCACAGTTGTGACCATCGGCGACGTCGTGACGGTTTGGGTGTTGCGTGTTGATGAGAATCGCCAACGTATTCAACTGACGATGCGAACTGACCATCATGACTGATCAAGAGTTACAGCGACTCGTTGAAAAAATCTCAAAAGAGAGTTTTGGTGTACCGTTTCGACATCAAGCTACGTTTAACGCACGGCTGCGAACTACGGGTGGTCGGTATCGATTGACAGACCACAACATTGAAATTAATCCGAAAATGTTGACGGAACACGATTTGTCGATATTGGTGGGAGTTATTAAACATGAACTGTGTCACTACCACTTACACTTGGCGGGTCAATCTGGTCAGCATCGAACGGCAGCATTTAAAGTTTTGTTACAACAGGTCGGCGGGTTACGTTATGCGCCGGCACCTGTGAAAGCTAAGCCCAGGGTGCGCCAGTGGCAACTCTACGTCTGCACGCGTTGTCATCAGCAATATTACCGGGCCCGGCGAATCGACGTTTCTAAAATGGTGTGTGGTCACTGTCACGGTCGACTGAAATGGCAGAAAACCGTGATTGCAGCGACGCGACCAGTAACAACTAGGAGGTAAGTAGAATGGGTAAAACAATCATTCGGGTCCCAGCGACCTCAGCAAATTTGGGACCAGGTATCGATTCGATTGGTGCAGCGCTACACCTATATTTGACTGTCATCATCGAAGAAAAGACGGAAGAGTGGCGAGTCAATCATGCTTTAGGCACGGAGATCCCACGTGATGAGCACAATTTGATGGTGCAAACGGCCTTACAGATCAAGCCGGACTTACAACCTCACCAGCTGACCGTCATGTCAGATATCCCAGTCTCCCGGGGGCTAGGGAGCTCCACAAGTGCTGTGATTGCCGGCATCAAGATTGCCAATGAATTAGGTGAGTTGAACTTGACGATTCCGGAACAGTTGAACTGGGCTGTAAAATTAGGTGGTGAACTGGACAATGTCGCTCCGGCTTTGATGGGGCAGGCGGCCGTGGCAACGGTTGACGGTGATCAGGCCAATGCAATCAAGTTGCCCTTACCCGACTTGCGTGTTCTGGTCTTCATTCCAGGACAGACGTTATTGGCGCAAAAGAGTCGTGAAGCGCTCCCCAAGAAGGTCTCACTGGAAACGGCAGTCCATGCAAGCAGTGTCGCCAACGTCTTGGTCGCAGCGTTAATGACTAAGGACTGGGATTTAGCTTCGCAAATGATTGAACGCGACGAATTTCATGAACAGGCGCGTTCTCAGCTGGTTCCTGAACTGAATCAGATTCGGGATGCGGCTCACGACCTGGGAATTACCGGAACTTATTTAAGTGGGGCAGGTCCAACCGTTGTGACTTTTGGAACTTCTGCGCAATTGACTTTATTACGGGCTAAATTGGCAAAGGCTGATCTACCGGGAAGTTTACGGATTTTAGACCTTGATCAGGACGGCGCCACCGTTCTCACGGATGCATAAATTTAAATTATTTTGAATTAACTTGCAAAAAATATTGTCAGGTGACGAATCATTTGTTATACTATTTCTTGTGAGTTAATGCGGCCATGGCGGAATTGGCAGACGCGCAAGATTAAGGATCTTGTCCGGGTAATCCGGGTGGAAGTTCGAATCTTCTTGGCCGCATCAGAATTTACGGTAAGCACTGATCAGAATTTGATCAGTGCTTTTATATGAAATAAAGAATATTTGGGCGCACTAAAACATAACGCTCGAATCTGCGAAAAAATTCTAGTATACTTGT
>NZ_RHNX01000043.1 GCF_003946335.1 Levilactobacillus fujinensis | reverse complement strand
TCATTCTCACTTTCAATTAGTTTTGGTCGACGATGTTGATGTGGGGCAGTGTGCCCCTTTTATTATACAGAAAATGGCGTCGACAGATTTCTCTATCAACACCAAATATCATAGAACCCTAAAAGGCAATTAGTTGTTACGGATATCAATTATCGCGCACAATTAATTGTCTTTTGGTGTATACTTCAGTAAAGTTGCTTTAATATTTTTTGAATGAATTAATGGAACGGTCTGTGACTAGGACGACCCGTTTCGTGAAAATAAAGAATGAGTTGAGGAAGAGTTGTTGGCAAGTAATTTCTGAGGAGGAGCACACATGAAGAACTGGATCAAGTTAGCAATGGCAGGGAGTCTGGGACTGATTTTATGGGGTGGTGCAACTTCTGCACAGGCGGCCAAACGGGTCACATTACCAGCGTATCCGCAACAGCGGATTTTTACATTTAAGACCAAAGGAACTAAGGTTTACAGTTATCCGCGCGCAGCTTACGCGAAGAGCACGGTCTTGGGAACCGACAAGAGCACCACGAAACAATGGACAGTCGATAAGGTCATCAAAGTTAATGGCAAGCGTTACGTGCGGTTAGCCAAGGTGACCACCAAGGCTTTACCCCATGGGACGGCTGTACCAGGTCCTAGCAAGGCCAATACGACCTTGGTGGGAGGCTATGTGGCCCTGAGCCAATTAAAGTTCCATCAGCAAATCAGTAAAATGATAAGTGTCAAGAAGACCGCCTACTGGGCACCAACGACGAACAATGATTTCTGGAGTATGCCAAAGAAGTCATTGGGAACGACGACGGCTAACCATTACGGTCACTCCTACGGCTACCGAACGTTGTACGCGATTCAGTCGTTGACGACGACTAGTAAGAAGCGGTATCTCTACTTCGAAACTGCGGCGGGGAAGGCGATTGGCTGGTTACCCGTGAGCGCCGTTATCAAGGGGACTTACCCGAACCTGTTGCACCGTGAATTGACGCGGGGACTAGCCGCAACGACGGCTACCACGACGGTCGATGAAGCTGGTCACGTCAAGGTCGGGGTTGCCAAGGTAAATGGCGACGTGCAACGAGTCGTTTTACTACAACAGGACAGCCAAACGGCCGTTTACGATTTTCAAGCGGGCAAGGCGGTCAAATTAACGACCCGAAACGCACACGGTAAAGTCGTCAGCAGTCAAGCATTTACGCAGAGTACAAAGAACCTGAATATCAAGGCCCATGCCGACTTTGATATTCAAGGGTACCGCTACACGGTCAAGGTAACGCCGACTGGTAGTGTGAGTGTGCTGAGTACGGGTGGTTGGATCGCTTAAATTGAAAAATTAATGCTAAAAGGTTGTGTCAATTACCCGATGAATGGGTGGTCGACACAGCCTTTTTTAGTTGGATTACTGAGGGTTGAAGGTTCCAAAATAGCCATTATGACTGTTGTCACAACGATACAGAGACTAAAATAGGTGTTCTCTAATTGAAGCGGTTGCCATCGTAAAAAAAGCGTCGCCAGCAACTTCTACTAACAAGTAGAGCCGCTCGCAACGCGTTTAAATTTAGTTGTTTGCGGGAACGTTCTCGCGAATCACGCGGGCGGGACTGCCGGCGATGACCACGTTGTCGCCGAAGGACTTGGTGACGGTGGAGTTGGCGCCGACCACGACGTTATTGCCTAGCGTGACACCGGGAAGAATGACGGAACCGCCACCGATCCAGACGTGGTCACCAATTGTGACGGGTTTGCCGAGGCCGATGAAAGCGTCACGGCCAGCTGGGTCAAGCGGATGGTAGGCCGAGTAAATTTGAACGTGTGGGGCCATCATGCAGTGGTCACCGATGGTTACGGGGGCGATGTCCAAAATGACATTGTCGTAGTTACACATGAAGTAGTCGCCGACGTGGATGTTGTACCCAAAATCACAGCGGAAGTTGGGTTGCACCCAAGGACTCTTACCAACGGAGCCAAAGAGCTGACGAACGAGGCTATCCTTTTCCGCGGTGGCTGTATCGTCCAGTTCATTCATCAGTTTACAGAGCCGCCGCGCCTTGGTTTCGTCGGCCGCCAGTTCGGGGTCCATGATATTGTAGGGCTCACCAGCTAAAAATTTTTCCTTTTCGGTCTTCATGTGTCAGGTTACCTCCAGAGTTTGTTTACCCGTATTTTAGCATAGAAAGCGCTTAATTTATACGGATTAATTATTTTAAAGTAGATTCATTCAATAACAGCTATCATGGCCGCAGTGATAATTGTTTGGGCGTTAAGCAGTGAGACCCTTTAATTTACTGGCCGAGCGAACCAGTGGGCTTTCGACAACAATTGGCTGGCTAGTTGTTAGAATAAACTTGAGCCACGCAGACCGGTCGGCGCGACTTGTGCTCAGCTAGCAGTAAATTTTGGATGATGTCAGACGACTACCATCAAGAGTGACTGACATGAGTCTAATGCTGGTTCGCTGGGAGAGTTTGGGAGAGATTCCAGACTCTCTTTTTTCGGGTGAAGTTGTCCGCGGCTTATTGGTCGTCAGATAGGAGGTGTGTTCTCCCAACCGGTAGAATTTCTGCCAGTCGGCACGTGACGACTTTACACAATTCTTGTCAGTCCCCAAGTTTTCAGGTATACTACCAGTTACTTTAGCCAGATTGGCTGAGGATGAGGAGATGATGATACGATGCCACAACTTGGATCGTTATTAGTACGGAAGAGTGCTGTCTGTTAGCGACACTTTTCCTGGTGGACCTTTCGGAGAAGTGTCAGGTTTGAAATCTGAAAGGACGTCACAAAAATTATGGAACCAACACTTACCACTTACGAATATAGTTATATTACCCAGCAGGTCAACAACCTGGTCAGCGCCTATCTGTCTGTCAACGATGTCAGGATGCGCGGGGTGGTTCGCGCCACAACGCTGGAACGCATCGTGCCTCTGTTGCCAGTAGATGAACCGTTAGCCCAAGCCTTCGTGCACGGACTCCAACCGGACAAGTTGACGCGTGAAGCCGCCGCAAAATTGATCGGCATGATCGAACCCTTGGTCATCCCATTCCCACGGCTAACGACGAAGCAACTGAGTAAGCTATTTCGAAAGGTGAAGAAGCTCAAGCAGCCGGAATGGGCCGGCTTGAACTTACATCAACTGACCTATCTGGGCTGGAACGACGGCGGCAACCAGAAGAAATATCTGGTTGGCCCGTATGACGGTCGTTTGATTGGGATTCAGGGCCAATTTAACCCCGACACCATCAAGGGCCTTTGTGCGATTTGCCATACGATCGGCAACGTCTCGCTCTTCGTTTCCACGACGAAAACGTCGGGTCTAGGGACGTACACACGTAACGGTAATTATATTTGCCGAGATAGTGCGCAGTGTAACCGGCAGTTGACTGAGCCACAAGCACTCACCGATTTTCTCACGGTGGTGCGACCAAAACGTTAAATTTAATGAGGGAGAGTGGGATATAAGGCGGTTAGTTTGCGAGTATTAACGTGATAGCAGGAACTATGCCTGACTCTGGCCTGTTTTTTGCTATCGGATTAAGCGCAACAAACTGCCTGATGTCTCACTTTTCGACACCATAGTGGCGTAAATAAAAGTTGCTCCTTTCAGAATTATTAGATTCTGAAAGGAGCAACTTTTTGAGTTATGTCCCATTCTTTTTGGTATTGTCTAAGAATGAAACCGCTTTAAACTAATAATTCGATGATGAATCACTCAGAGTTGGCCGGTAAGAGTGAGACGTTTGTTATACTTGATTCTTGCACTTAACGTCCGGTCGGGTAACAGACTAGGGCCAAAATGGCGGTATTACGTAAAAAACAATGGTCGTCCTGATGGAACGGCGTTGCTGATTAGGATACATAATCTGATTAAGAAGTAGGAAGTGGCAGTAGTGATACAACGACAACATCATTTGCGCGGGGTCCTTTTGGCCAGCGCGGCGTGTATTTTATGGGGAATTTCGGGGGTCGCGGCGAGCACACTGTTCACGCTAAATCCCCACGTGACGGCGTTATGGCTGACACAAGTTCGGATGATCACAGCAGGATTTTTGTTGTTGGTCATGGGTCAAGTCGTCGGCGTCCAGCCCTTTCAAATTTGGCATGATAAACGGGCCAGTATCCGGGTAGTCAGCTACGGCCTGTTGGGGTTGGTGCCGGTGCAGTTGTTCTATTTCGAAGCTGTTAAATTTGGGAACGCACCGATTGCGACAATCCTGCAGTTTTTGGGACCGTTCATCATTAGCATTTATTATTTCTTGTTCAAGCACCTCACGCCGACGCGGCCGGAAGCCATCGGGATGGTGATGGCGTTCATTGGGACGCTGCTGATTGTGACCCATGGGCATTTAAATAGTCTGGCCATTTCACCAGTTGTCCTGTTCTGGGGCGGCTTGTCGGCCATCGGGGTGGCGACTAACACGTTGATTCCCCGGCCGCTCTTGCCGCGGTTTGGCGCAATTTCGGTCACCGGTTGGGGCTTGTTCATTGCCGGCATCTGTCTGAACGTGTTCGGGCCGCTGTGGCATGCGACGATTACCTTAACCCTGGGCGAATGGGGATTGATGGCACTGATCATCATTCTGGGAACCATCTTCCCGTTCTTGATGTTTGCGCACAGCCTGGCGTATATTTTACCGACGACGGCCAGCCTGTTAGATGCGTTCGAACCCTTGTCAGCCACGGTGTTTTCGGTGATTTTTCTGAGCGTCCAGCTGACCAGTTTCGACCTGTTTGGCGGCCTGTTGATCATCTTGGCAGTCATGGCGTTATCGTTGAATGGTCACAAGATGTTGCGGTTTATCCTGCGCCGAAAAGTAGATTAAAATGGGGAAGCCTGGGAGATGCCTGAACTTGGCGGCTTTCAGGCGAGCCGGCCCCGCAGCAAGTGGAATCCCTGGCGGTCGGAATGCGGTTGTTTTCGCTAATTTAGCTGTGATAATTCCTACTGTCACAAGAGTAACGCAAACATTTTGGCTTTCAGCCTTAAGGCTCGCCAGCTAATCGCCTTTTGGCCCGCTCTCCTTTTTCTCAGTTCTGGTAGTGGTATACTAATTATCATCGGAGGGGATTTTATGAATAAATTTGTAACAGGTGCCGTCGTTGTCCTTGGCATGGTTGGCAGTCTCGGTTGGGGAACCACTGCACAGGCCAAGACAAAGTGGACGACGGGATCGCCCAAACAACTCAGGGGGGCTTGGGTCCAGCTACGAGTCAAGCATATCGGGGAGGATACCGATATTTCGGCAAATGCCATGATGTTGGCTAAGAGTTCGGTACTGATTATGACTGATTTTGGCGGCCAAACGTATGGTGGCAAGCACCTAGCGTATCGTTTCAATCGGGGGACGTATGACTTACGGGACTACGCCGGTCCGGAGAAGACCTGGAACTATACGAAAATTACCCGTCACGGGAAGAAAATGACCTTACAGGAATACGGCAAACGTAAGCTGGGCAAGCCTTTCAAGCAAGTTACGGCCAAGGCTGTCCACTTGAAATACAACGCTAAGGCCAGCGCTGCGTTATTAAAATAGCATATAGAAACGACTTGAGAGTGGGACATAAGGCGATTAGTTTGCGATCATTAACGTGATAGCAGACATTATGCTTGATTCTTGCTATCAGGTTAAGCGCAACAAACTGCCTTATGGCGCACGTTTCGGTACCATAGTGGCATAAACAAAAGTTGCTCCTTTCAGAATCTAATGATTCTAAAAGGAGTAACTTTTTGAGTTATGTCCCAGACTCTATGTTTTAGCTAATTTACTAAAGGAAGTTTCAAAACAGCTATTGTGACTGCTAGGACAGGAGTACTGGAACTCAGACTGGGCAACCTAGTCCAGTCATTGCCTTGCTGGCCGACAGATTTGGACTGGAGCGGTGCGAACACAACTTGAAGACTCGAAACTGTCGAGCCGCTATGGTTTTCACCCTTTGTTTTCTACTTAGAATACGAAAAAAAAACTTCGATAGTTGAGTCACACTACCGAAGCTTTTTTAACACGTTTCTATTCTGTTGTTTAGTCTGCAATTCGTTTAATCTTCAGGGTCATCGCGTTGATGGCTACAATCACCGTACTCAAGGACATCACGATGGCACCGGCCATTGGGTTGAGCATGAAGCCGATTGGCGCTAAGACACCGGCGGCCAGTGGGATGGCAATTATGTTGTAGCCAGCACCCCACCAGAGGTTTTCGGTCATCTTCCGGTTTGTTGCGCGTGCTAGGTCTAAGAACTGAATGACATCGGCTGGATCGCTGGCGACCAGGATGATGTCGGCGGATTCAATCGCCACGTCGGTCCCGGAACCAATCGCCATGCCAACGTCAGCCCGTGCCAGACTAGGCGCGTCGTTGACACCATCACCGATGAAGAGTACTTTACCGGATTGCTGGTATTTCTGGACCAGTCGTTCCTTGTCTTCTGGCAACAGGCGGGCCTGGACATCGTCAATACCAATGCTGGTTGCGACTTTGTTGGCCGTTTCCTGGTTATCACCGGTCAACATGACTGGCGTGATTCCCTGGGCCTTGAGTGACGTGATCAACTTCTTAGCGTTGGGTTTGATCTGGTCACCTTCGGCCACGAGACCCAGAACCTTTTCGCCGGCAACTAAGAAGCTGATGGAGTTTCCTTCGGCGGCAAAAGTGGTGAATTGGTCGTGATCGTAGTCTAGCTTGTGTTGGTCCAAGTAAGCTACGGAAACGACACCGTACGTGGTATTATCCAGCGTTCCAAATTGACCCAAGCCAGTTTCTTGATGCGTATCGGTTGCGGCGGTCACCGTCAACTTTTGTTCCTTGGCGGCGGCTAGGATCCCGGTTGCAAGGGGATGACTAGAGCCACTTTCGAGACCGCCCATCAGACGAAGGACATCGGCTTCACTGAACTGACTATCCAAACTAACCAGATGGTTGACCTTAAATTTCCCCATCGTTAACGTCCCAGTTTTATCCATCAAGGCAAATTTTAAGTGATTAACCTGTTCCATAGCATCCCGGTTACGGATCAGCAACCCGTTTTGCGCTGCGAGCGCTGTGCTTCGGGAAACGACCAAAGGAACGGCCAACCCCAAAGCATGGGGGCAGGCAATAACAAAGACTGCGACGGCCACGGGTAAGGCGACCGCTAAGTTAGCCACGGTCAGCCAAACGATGAAGGCTAAAATTCCGGCGAACATGGCGGCGTAGAATAACCAACCGGCCACGCGACTTGCTAAGTTTTCTGATTTGGACTTTGCACTTTTGGCGTTTTGAATCAGGTCCATTACCTGCGCGAGGTACCCAGAGTCCCCGGTCCCCGTAACTTTTGCGGTGAAGGTCCCGGTACCGTTGACCGAACCACCAATGACCTTGTCACCAGCCATCTTTTTAACGGCCTTGGATTCTCCAGTAACCAGAGATTCGTTGACGTCGGAAGTCCCGGTGAGGATGACCGCATCGGCTGGGATTTGTTCACCAGCACGCACAGCCAATGTTTGGCCGAGTTGGAGGTCACTCAATTGTACATCGGTACTGTTGCCCTGGTCATCGATAACGTGCGCAGTCTGTGGCAATAATTTACCCAGCGCGTCGACCGCAGAGCCGGCGTTCATAACAGTATTCATTTCGATCCAGTGGCCCAGTAACATGATGACGATCAGAGTCGACAACTCCCAGAAGAAATTGTTGACGGTTGGCGTCACGTGTAATAAGTCGTTGGCAATGACAGCGTAGATACTGTAGACGTAAGCGACGCCGATCCCCATGGTGATCAGGGTCATCATCGCCGGCTGCTTCATCTGTAACTCAGCCTTGGCGCCGCTGAAGAAGGGCGCGCCACCGTAGAAGAAGAAGATGGACCCAAGAATGGCCACAACCCAGTCGCTGCCTGGGAAAATCAGTTGAAAGGGTAATTTCATGCCCATCATGGGTGACATTAAGACGACGGGGATAGTCAGGATGAGAGAGACCCAGAACTTTCGCTTCAGATTTCCCATGTGCATCATGTGACCGTCACCCATGTCCATATCCATGTGCGTCATATCCATATTGCTCATGTCGGTATGACCCATGTCATCGTGGGGTGCTTGTTTACTGTCATCTGGCATCTTCATGCCCTTCATATCTGCCTGCATGTTCATGTGTGACATGCCTACATTTTCGCGTTCTTTCATGGTTCACAACTCCCTTCGCAACCGTCTGGCAGGCAATCACAGTCGACCATATCGGGGGCCGTCGGTAACTTCTGTGCTAAACAATCGATTAAACTTTGAATGTCAGTTTTACTTAATTCGGTCTGTTCCATCACGTGGACCAGTGCTGTGCCACGGTGCATCGCACACATCTGGTCGAGTTCATTCAGAAGGGCGCCGTCCATGGCAGCCTGTTCCGCGATGAGCGGGGTGTAAATGAATTGGCGGCCGTTTTTGGTGGTCCCCAAGGCCCCTTTTTTCACCAGACGACCAATCAACGTTTTGATAGTTGGCGCCTTCCAGTCGTGTTGTTGTTCTAGTAATTCAATGATGGTACGGCTATCTGCTTGTCCCAACGTCCAAACGATGCGCATGACGCGCCATTCTGCGTCGGAGATGGTTATCGCTAATTCTGTGGTGGCCATCTTAACAGCTCCCTTCGTTTACAAATGTAATCTTAATTGATGACTTTAGTCTACCGCCTCCTAGTGCCCCTGTCAAGCAGAATATATTGGGGGATTATCTTTTGGCTATTTCTTAACCGCTACGATGGTCAGGTAAGCCTGCTTGTGGCGGACTACTTGCGGCCTGAGATACGGACGACGAGCTTGACTGCAAGCTTCGAAAAGTACACCCACAGTGTAGCCCGCTGGCCTGACCCTGCCATGCCTGACGAGTAGCCCGCTACTTGCGTGAACCCGCGTTATCGGCTCGTGGTTAGCGATTAGACGTTGTCGTGAAAGCATCTAACAGTAATCATTGTAGCGAGTGGGCCGTGTAAGTTGTCTGTGGACGACGTCAGATTAAAATGTTTGGTCAGTGACTTGTCCAAGCTATCATTGGCGTTAATAGAAAGTAGGCTGTAGCGGTTTCACAAATTAATCAATTAGAAGTTAAAATTTTGGCAAGAATCACCATATTCATACCATCTCTTGGTACACTTTGTATAATCAAAGTTAGACTATATTAACGGTCGCCGTTAGTTTGTTGGGATTCTTGGCGGCAAACGGTAACGGACAGCGGATTGGTGGCAATCTTTACAGAAATGTAGTCACGCAATTAAGCCTTGTCAACCCGCTGGAAATAGTCTATTTTTATAAGTCCGGTGGTGAATTGACGATAGCCAGTCGCTGATTGCCGGGAACGACTAAATTTAAAAGAGTTAAAGCGGTGCTGTGCAGAGCCAATGTGGTCTGCGCAGATGAAAGTTAGGGTGAAAGGAGCGTTCGCGCTTGTGGTTAGAATAAAACGCTGGTTGTGGCGTGGGGCATTGTTGGCTCTCGTCGTGACTTTCTTAGGAGGTATTGGGGTGACTGCGAAAGCTGCCACCGTGACCAAAGTTCCCGCACGCGCGGCCTTTGTCATGGACGCAACGAGTGGCCAGGTCCTTTACCAGCAAAATGCGGACAAGGAGTATCCGATTGCCTCGCTGTCAAAGTTATTAACGGTGTATTTAACGGTCAAGGCTATCAATGATGGCCAAATTAGTTGGAATGATCCAGTGCCAATCAGTAAGAATCTGCTTAAACTTAGTCACAGTTACGCTTACTCCTCACTACGGATGAAGAGCAGTGACACCTTTACGGTCCGGCAGTTGGTGGCAGCGGCCATGATTGCTTCGTCCAACAGTGCGGCGACCGCACTCGGTGAGTACGTGGCTGGTAGTAACGCCAAGTTTATCCAGCTCATGAATCAGCAGAGTGCAGACTGGGGAATCGAAGCCCACTTTATTAGTTCGTCCGGTTTGGACAATACCGACTTGAAGGACTACAACTTGGTCTTGCCGGATACCGGTGAAAAGGAAGAGAACTTGGTCTCGGCTAAGGCGATTACGACCGTGGCCCAACATCTGCTCACGGCTGATCCGGAAATTACGACCATCTCCAGCAAGACGGCGGCCAGCATTAACGGGACGCAAATTTTTAATGAAAATAGTTGCTTGCCAGGGCAGGCACAGTATAAGAAGGAGAGCCAGATTGATGGGCTCAAGACAGGTTATACGGAAAATGCCAAGTTGTGTTTTACCGCAACGTACACGGTCAATGGTCAGCGAATGATCGCCACGATTCTGGGTGGGGACACCACGTTCTCGGCCATGAACAAACTGATCAAGCAGCTGAAGAAGAAGTATCAACTGGAAACGACACCGCTGACCAGCAAGCAAATCTCACTGGCCAATGGAATCACAACGGTGACGGCTGCCCCCATCGTGAGTCAGGCCGGTGTGTGGTACCTCAACCAGTCGGCTAATTTGACGACTAAGGTCCAGACGAAACTAACGCCGACCCAATTATCGTCCGGTACCGTGGATGCGGGGGAACCAGTCGCTCAGGCCACGGTTACGGACACAACGACGGGCGCTAAACAGCAGGTCATGTACCGTTCGCAACAGAATGCCACGTTGTTCGCCGACCGAGTCGTCTTTACGACTAAGGCAACTACCGACCATCTGTTGACGGTGTTGATCCAGCCGATGAATGTGGCATTTAAATAGAAAACTGAAGGTTTAAAGTTCCGAAACACACGTTATGACCGTTATCACAACGATACTGGGTCTAAAATTAGGCAACGTTGTCCAACCATCGCCTTACCGGCCGGCAGATATGGGCTGGATCGGTGCGAACACAACTTGAAGCCTCGAAAGTACCGAGTCTCCAAGCTTGGTTTTCAACCTTCAGATAGAAAACGCTTAGGCGGTAAATCTCACGAGCCATGTGAGATTTACCGCTTTTTTGTGTGCGGTAACGGGAGCAATTATCTGTCACCTGAACAACTAATACTCCCAATAGCCGATCGCGTGATGGCTGTAGTCTTTATACAAAATAACGCTAGTCGTACGATTTGCAGCTATCTATTAATGCTCGTCGACCGTCAGCCATATAAACGCTGTCGTGTCACCCGCAACCAGCAGTCTGTCAGTAACCTGTTCTCACCCGTAATCGAATTTGTGACCGATAACCAGCGTCAATCATTCGTGGGGCTAATCCCCTTACTGGATAACACGAAAAAGTTTGGCAATATCTCGGCCTTTTACCCGTAAAAAGGTGCAAAAAATGAATAGATTAATAAGTCATACAACGCCGAGATTTTCCCGCCGGTTGATCTCTTAGGGCTTAAGCAAACAAGAACATAATTGAATTTATCGCAACGCGGACCCGTTTTTAGCAGTTCGATTATTTTTCCAATAGCTGGTAGGTTGGTGCCTGTCCATAGCGCTATGGATCATCACAATGGAGAGGATGATTCATAAAATGACCATCGATAACGCCGCCGCGTATAAGTTCCTGTTTACCGGCGATCACGAAACCATGCTGTATGGCGTGTTAAAGAAACTCAATCTGAAACCTGGTCATCCGGACTACGAGGATTATTTTCAAGAAGCACGCGTTTTATTTCCTGATATTTATCACGCCTTCCCGGAAGATCCCGAGGAGAAGCCCCATCAGTTCTTAGCCTATGCGCAGCAGAAGCTGTACTGGACACTGATGGATCAACGCCGTCACGACTTTCGCGACAACAGTCATCAGGAGAGTGGGGATGGCGACACGTTACTGAGTGGGCTACCTGACGATGATGACGTTCTGGCCGCAATTGGCCTCGCCGATTATCGTAAATACCTGCTGAAATTAATTGGGGCGTCTGGTAAAGCTGGTGAATGGCACTTTCTAGTGGGGACGCTGGTCGATCAGCTGACGGTCGATGAAATCGCTGCGAAACATCAGGTGAGCCGCAACACGGTCTATCGCTGGCGCAGGTTGTTGACCCAACGACTGATTCACCATTTGACGGCAGATCACGATTTTTTAAATTAATTTCGAAAACTGCGTTACAAAATCAGGTCGGATTTCGTTAGTAAGAGTGTAGGGGTTGGCCAACACTTACCAAAATCGCACCACGAAGGGAGCACCACCATGCAAACGAATTGGAAGAAAACGACCATTACCTTTATCCTCGGGATCGACGTTGACCACCCGGTGAAAATCGTGTTACAAAACGCGATTGCCGATCCGGCAGCCAAACAAGTCGAGGATTTCGGCGGCTACCTTTCCGGTTTGACGGGCTTACCATTTCACAACGCCGTCATCGCCACACAAAATGCTGTTGCCTAACGCCTACTAATAGAAGGGAAGTCATTTAATGAAAGCATTAGAATTGAGTTTTAAAGGCTCCGATACGCGCATCAAGCATCTGCGTCTGAAGTACGTCAACGCGGAATTGACGCCAGCTGAGGTCGAGAGCCTCATGAAGCAGATCGCCACCGCCAAGTTGTTCGCCAAGGATGGGGTGACGCTCTACGCCGAACCACATGCCGCCAATATCGTGGAAACGACTAAGACGGCTTTGGTTAGCGCTAAGCCCGCAGTCCCCGCCGTCTAACGGCCTGATCCAGTAGTCACCAACGTAACGCAACCTAAAACAACCGCCATCCGTAACGGGGTGGCGGTTGTTTTGGATTTACATAGAGAAGTTACACGTCAAACTTTTTTTGACAAGCGATAGGAGTAAACAGTCGTCACCGCAGCCATGACGATGACTCCCGTGATGAGGGCGCGCGTCAGCCAGTCGGCACTCAGCTGGGCGAAAAAGCCACTGAGGATGCCGTTGGCGAGTAGCAGGTGGGCACCGAGTAGATTGGTCTTTTGCCAAACGACGGGGGAATTATAAGTCCAAGGGAGCCGGATACCGACGAGATGGTTGCGCGAGACGTAGGGAAGGGTCAGCGCAAGAAGGGAAACAGTGAGGGCAATACCACCGAGGTTGCGGTTCAACGTCGCAGTTTGGAGCACTTGGGGGAAGAACAGTAAAATCAACGCATAAATGGTAAAAACCAAGTTGAAATCTAGCAACATTTTGGCAAAGGTGATCGGCTTATTTATAAAGCTGGCGACCAGGAGCAATAGAAAAATGACGGTAAAAGCCAATAAGTCGACACTAGAACGAACGGGTCGGAGGTAACCCGCTTTGAACTGGGTAAGCTGTGCCAGCCAATTCAGGAGTAAGAGGAGCGCATTGCCAAGCAAAAACAGCCGCGTTTTCGCAGGCGTGTAGTGGGGAAGTAACATTGTGATCAGTCCAATCTATCGCCCATTGATGAGGGTTTAAGATACTTTAGGGCTGAAGTGAGTGTAGGGATGCGTGAAGGACGTTTGATAATTAGGTGACTGAACGGGGATAGTTGAATTAAATCAGAGTAGTTAGTTTGAACTAGAAAATATTTAGTGATTATGGAACGAAAAGCGTAATATTATGATTTAGACACGCATATACAGTTATAGACTAGTTTCAAAGAGAAAAATCACAGTTTAATTTCGTTTTCGTTCTATAATCACACCGCCTACTCGAAAGGAGCGTGTTGTTTTGTTAATTGATTTTAGAATGCAGAACTTTAAGTCTTTCAGGAATGAGGCCATTTTGTCAGCTGAGGTTTGCTAAACCTCGACTAGTAGTGTACGTTTACATTCAAAATCGGATGATTGATTATAAAAATCATTGTAAGACAAAAGAATTGCTATGCTGGTGAAAAGAGCATATTATGTTACCTACAAGTAACATAATTACGCTTGGGGGAGAATCTTTGAAGGATGATAAAGCTAATGTTGAACTAACAATTTTTCGGCTGATAGAGTTTTATGAGCAGGGAAAGCTGGATGTCAGACTAAATAAAAAGTCACGACTATTCTTAGATGAGATGGGGATCTCTTATAAGAGAATGGTTCGTGAAGCTCTAATGGTTTTAAGCAAGAGTCAGTATTTTCGTGGTCCGTCTGCTGTTCATCATCAGGAGAATAATCATAATTTACATGTCTATGAGTTTTTAGTGGCCTTGTACAAAGAACAGCTGTATGTGAAATTTTACGTTTCTACGCAAGGGGCAGAGCTACGTTCACTGCATCCCAGTGAGAAAAGTCCAGATCAAACGTTTACGAAATTCAAGTGAGGTGTACGCAAATGGGACAAAGTTATAAGTGGCTAAAAGATATTGAGAGAAAGCGAGCCTTAACTGGTGAAATTGAAGAATTCTCAGTTATTTCTGTGACTGAGGAGGTTAAAGTAAGACGACGGGTGATTACAGTTGTGCATACTTATTGGGTACAAAAGGGAGAAAACTTACGAGATGACAATAACTATTTAGAACCAATCGATAATCCAGATTATAATTTACAACTGGATTTTCGTGAGTATCGTAAGCAATTTGGTGTTTTAACGCCCAATCAAATTAAAGAGATACGTCAAGGCTATCATTTGAGCCTAAGACAATATGCTTTAGTCTTGGGGATAAGTTACAGCACACTATCTGAAATTGAAAATGGGCTCGTTTTACAGTCCGATGAGCAAGAAAGTCTCTTTCGAATGTCCGAGAGCTCACAGGCATTTACAAGGTTAGTCCAATCTAAAGTAGCGGTAGTCCCAGAAAGACAGTATCAAAGTATTCGGCAAAAATTAGTATTGTAGTAGAGGTGTCGACGATAATGGGGATAGCAAAGGAGTCTGGGACAAACCCCAGACTCCTTTGCTATCTCCGAATTTACGTTGCTGAAACGTGGGACAAAAGGCAGCTGACTCCGCTTAAAACAGATAACCAAATAACCCAAGCCCGGGGTTATTCGATTATCCGCCTTAATGCTCGCCGGCTAATCGCCTTTTATCCCACTCTCGTTATAAAATCACTTTCAAGTTGGAATAGGTGCTAGGTTCCAATCATCCGCAGTGCGACCAGTTTACCACTAGCCAAACTTCACCCCACATGCGGATGTTCCAGCACCTTATCCGGATAAGTCTCCACCACATACCGTGTAATGGCAGCAATCATCTTCGCCGTCGAGGGCGCCTTAGCCTGCTCGGAATTGACGACTAGGCAGATGGTTCGGTAGAAGCGTGTGTCGAAGGGATAGACGTTAACGTTGCCACTGACCCGTTCTAACGCGAGTTCAGGGAGAATGCCCATTCCCATGCCAGCTTCGACCATGGCAAGGATCGATTGATCGTCGATGGAGTAGCGCAGGGCGTTCGGTCGAATCCGGTAATGGTCCAGCGCGGATTTCGTGTCCTTGTCGTAATCGCCGCGTTGCAGAATAAAGTTCTGATCGACCAGGTCCGCGGCCGTGACCGTTGTCCGGTTGGCGGGGATGAAGTCGCTGGGTGTGATGCAGTAGATTTCGTCCTTGATCAGTGGGAGCACGGTCAACTTTTCGGCGACCGGTAGTGCGGACAGGCCAAGGTCCAGCCGGCCCGTTTTCACGGCCGAGGCAATTTCACCAAAGCCGGCTTGTTCAAGGGTAATGTCAATTTGCGGAAAGTCCTGTTTGAACTGGCGGATGATCGGTGGCAACCAGGAAATGCACACGGACGAGAAGGCGCCCATCCGGACAGAACCGGCGTTCATGCCGTTAATGTTGGCGGCAGCCTGTTGGAGGCGATCTTCGGCGTTGATGACGCCCTGAATCAGGGGCAGGATGGTCTTGCCATCCGGGGTGAGTTCCACACCAGTTCGGTTACGGATGAAGAGGGGAAACCCGAGTTCTTTTTCCAGTTGATTGACGGAATGGCTAATGGCTGAGGGCGTCACGTTCAGCGTTTGCGCGGCCCGGTAAAAGGTTTGTTCTTGGACGATAGCTTGGAAGACGCGGTAGGCAAAGGGTAACATCGGGAACACCTCCTTGGTAAAGATGAATAACATTCACGCTATTTCAAGATGGTTGAAATAGCTTTTCGTTCACAGGTATTCTATCATACTCTCAGGTTAGCAGGAAGCCTCAGTCGGTAGTTTGGCCGGTCGGTAAGGTAACGGCTAAATGTGATACCGATAGTGAATGATGACGATAGTGCCGGTGAGTCTGGCTGGGGGCTGGATTCACCAGAAAGGTGGACTCTTTTATGAAAAATTTGTTAGCACAACGCGCCAACCCAGATGTGACTTCGGCCCTGAGTGGTCTGTTTCCAACTGATTCGCATCCGGACGCCATTTCCTTTGCGGCGGGTAGCCCCAAGGAAAGCTTATTCCCGGTCAAAGAGATGCAGCGGGCGTTTCGCGACGCCATTGATCAGCAGGGGGCCCACCTATTCCAATACCAAACATCGCAGGGGAACCTGGATCTACGAGCAAAATTGGCGACACGAATTGGTAAATGGGGTCAAGTGACGACCACGGCAGACAACGTTGTCTTGACGGTCGGCGGGCAACAGGCCATTGAACTGGTGGCCAAGGCCTTACTGGACCCAGGCGACGAGGTAGCCGTGGAGGTGCCAACGTACGTGGGGGCGTTGGCGGCATTTGACCTGTATCAACCAACGTATCACGCGGTGGGCTTGCAGGCGGATGGGCTCGACTTAGACCAGTTGGAGGAAACGTTGCGGCAGCACCCAGGCATCAAGCTCCTGTACACGGTGCCGGACTACCACAACCCAACCGGGATTACGATGAGCGTGGCTAAACGGCGGCAGTTGGTCGATTTGGCAAACCGGTATGACTTCGTGATCTTAGAGGATTCGCCGTACCGGGACTTGGGTTATACCGAGTTGCCGCTACCGGCTATCAAGAGTTTCGACACGCAGGGTAGAGTGGTCTTCGTGTCGAGCATGTCGAAAATATTAATGCCGGCATTGCGGACAGGCTGGTTGGTCGCCGATGGTGAGTTATTAGCGGCCATTATGAAGGTCCGTTTCGGTAGCGACTTGGAAGCGACCAACGTGACCCATGCAGCAATTAATGTATTTATGGAAGAAAACGATTTGGATGCGCACGTCAATGTCCTTAGAAACCACTATCGTGACCAGTGCGCGACGATGATTACGGCGTTACAGACGGACTTCCCCGACGAGGTTGATTTCACGACGCCTCAAGGGGGCTTCTTCGACTGGGTCACGTTACCGGCGGATATGGATGCGGGGAAACTCTTGACGGATCAGATTATTCCACAGGCGCACGTGAGTTACGTGCCGGGAACCAACTTCTATCCAAGTCGCGACATCCACAATGGCTTACGCCTGTGCTTCACGGGTATGACACCGGATGAGATTGCAGTGGGGATGAAGCGATTGGGTGATCAGGTGAAGGCAGCGGTGCGAGAGACGCGCCCGGTGTTCTAGAAAAAAGCAGACAAAAAGGCCCGGCGAATAACATTTCGCCGGGCCTTTACCTTAAAGAAGTTAGTCGTTTCCGTTCTCCGCGGAAGCGATTACTTTAAGGTAACAATTTCCTGTTGCCAAAAAGCATCACCCCCTTTCATTTGATACTTGCAGTATGGACCGTCGGGAGATGTTTTGCAAGTAAGTTGCCTTACCTTAACGGTGCATTAATCTTATACATAACCAAAGAAACGTAAATCGATGAGCTATTATAGAAGCTAAGCCCCTTAATTAAGAAATACATAAAGCGTATAAATGACAGAAATATTACAGAACCCACCTGATTATTTCATTCCAACGACAAAAAGGTCATATTCCTTGTTTCTAAACGCTTTCCCGGCTATAATCAGACTTGTAGTTAAGGAATGGCTTTAATGAGTTGGTGTCTAGTTGGAATAAAATTCTTAACAAAAGCGCTAACTTCGGTTATACTATTCTTGCTTGATAAATTACATATATTATGTTTGGAGGAAGAAAAATTATGCAATCAAGTTTAAAGAAATCTCTTTACTTGGGTCTGGCTGCTTTAAGCTTTGCCTCAGTTGCTGCAGTTTCAACTACTGCCTCAGCTAAGTCATATGCTACTGCCGGTGCCTATACCACGTTAACCACTGACGCTACTAAGCGTAACGTTCAAGCTACTGGTACAAACGCTCTGTACACTAAGCCTGGTACTGTTAAGGGTGCTAAGGTTGTTGCTTCAAAAGCAACTATGGCTACGTTGGCTTCATCAAAGAAGTCAGCTAACTACTTCCGTGCTTACGGTGTTAAGACCACTAACCGTGGTTCAGTTTACTACCGTGTAGTTACGATGGATGGCAAGTACCGTGGTTACATTTACGGTGGTACTTCTGACACTGCCTTTGCTGGTGGTATCAAGTCTGCTGAAACTACTACGACTGCTACTAACCCAACTCGGACTACTGGTTACTACTTGAAGGATGTTTCAAAGAACACTCTTTGGACTGCCCCTCACTACACCCAATACAAGGCAAGCAAAGTTAGCCTTTACGGTGCTAAGACGACCGACACGTTCAAGGTAGACCAAGCTGCTACTAAGACCGCTGAAGGTTCATTATACTACCACGTAACCGACAACAACAACGCCTCAATCTCTGGCTGGATCTACGCAGGTAAGGGCTATGTTGCTAACGCTACTAGCCAAGACCTTGGTGGCCTTTCATTGACTATGTCTGACGCTGCTGCTACTAACGACAACAGTGTTAAGGTCGTTTACCGTGATGCTACTAGCAAGACTCAAGTTGGTACTGCCACTTGGATCACTAACGCTTCTGGCACCAAGGCCGGCGCAGCTGTTGATGCTGCTGCTACCAACGCTGCTGGTACTAAGTTAGCTGACTTCGTTACTAACTCATTGCCAACTGGTTACACGACTTCTGGTACTGTAACTACTGCCTCAGCTACTTACGGCAACACTGTATACGTTGACGTAACTGCTGCTGCAACTTCAAAGGTACAATTAGTTGCTGACAACGTTGACAACTCTGCTGACACCACTGTTGCTTCTACTTTAGCAAAGGGTGCTAAGTTATCTACTAGTGACTTATCAGCTACCTTGTCTGCTGCTGGTATCAAGGCTTTGACTGGTACTAAGGGTGCTACTATTGGTGACAACCTTGCTACTATCTCTAGTGCATTCGGTACTGCCGAAATCACTGGTGCAAAGACTTACTACGCATCTAACGGTGACGCTTACCACTACGAATTCACCTACGAACCAACTAACTTCAACAACGACAACCGTCTTGCAACTTACGGCGACACGTTGACTGCTAGCTTCTCAGCTGTATTGACTAAGGGTGCTCCTACGAACACTTCTTCAGACAGCAGCTGGATTGCTTAATTCGATTCTAAATCGAATTAGCTATTAGCTAAGTTAAATAAAAAGGTTCTTCGTCAACTGTTGTTGGTGAACAAAATATTGGAGTTCTAATCACTTGGTGATTAGGGCTCTTTTTGTATGA
>NZ_RHNX01000042.1 GCF_003946335.1 Levilactobacillus fujinensis | reverse complement strand
GTACAAAAAAGAGGCCCAATTCGTAAATGAATTGAACCTCCGAAATTCCCTCCATCAACACCGGTTGACAAAGAGCCCAAAAAAGTCGGCCCCCAACAGGACCGACTCGATTTGGCTTCTATATTTGCTGGTGAATCCGCTGAATTTAGCCTTCAGCCGAGGCCTTTAACTGCAAGTCATTTTGTTTTGCCAATTGTTGCTCCGCTTCCTTACGCGCAGCAACCGCATCATAAAATTCTGTAAAAGTCTGGTTTAAAATATACCGACCATGGTAGAATAGACGTGCTGCCCACTTACCGGAGCGTTTGTCGAAACTGACACCAATAACGCCTGAAATGTTACGGGAACTAATCTTTGTAAGTGCAGCAACGTTAGAGCCATTCACTAATGGTAAGTTCATGGCGTTACCAATCTGCTTACGCGTCCGTGGATCTTTGGTCAATCGTGCCTTACTGATGTCACGACGGTAGCATCCACAACTCACCGTGATCCCGTGGCGTAGCCGATAACTATCCACTGTAACTAAATTTCCACAGCTACATTTGCATAACCACGTGGCATTACCATTCTTTGCGGTGCCGTCTCGACGAATAACCGTCAGTCTGCCGAATTGTTGTCCACTTAAGTCTAGGAGTCTCATGGGTAATTCCTCCATTCAAAATTTCATAAGGTCTGTTGTGACGCCATTCTCCCCGCGAATGACCCAAGCTCCCCTGACATAAATATCCTTACTTAATTATTCTACACGCCAAACTAAAAATTAGCTTAAAGTAAGAAACATTTCTAGTCTCAACCGCTTATCCAACGATTCTTTACTCTACTATACTAGATTTTATAAAGGGAAGGCAATTATCATGACCATAATTTTAACCATCTTAATCTATTTCGTTGCAATTGAACATCTCGGTATCATGGGACTTGAAATCTTTGGCAAATCAGCTAAGCAGGCCGAATTGTTTGGCATGCCCCTGAGCTTTGTCAAACAACCACAGGCCAAAGCCGCTCTCGCCAATATGGGTATTTACAATGGTATGCTCGGCCTCACACTTGGACTGACACCACTCTTTCTCACCGGTCATAACCTGCTAATTATGACGGCATTGCTTCTATTATTTGTGATTATTGTCGCAATTTTCGGAAGTTTGACCGTAAAAAAACAAATTTTTTGGCTCCAAGGAATGCCGGCGTTAGTGACGTTTCTCGTTTTACTAACTCAACTAGTTTAACCGAATCTTTAATTTTGTGGTTTACAGACCCGGCTCGCCACGTTATAATGAATTTACATATTCAGGTGAGAGCCTGCCACGGGTCTTCAATCGTTGGAGGAGTTAATTGACATTTAGCCATTATTAACACCGTTGAAGCCGTACACATACTTCTATTCTGCTGGTTGCGTCCTTACGTAACTAGCTTTTTTATTGCCAAAATTTATACAAAAAGGCGCTCCCCGGCAATCGAGGAGCGCCTTCACTGTTTATCTAGAGACTACTTGCTACTAGCCAGAGGCTGATCATGTGATAGATAACATCAACCATCACACCCAAAAACGCCACGCCACCAAGGTAATAGACATAATACACTGCTGGATGCTTCATCCTTGTCGCCCCCTTTGTAACGCTTATAAGCTTACCATGGGACGGTTCAAAGTCAGTTAAACGGCTTTCCGTAACGCCAGTGGCTTAACCAACCGGTGCAACTTCACGTCGTCGTGCAGCGGCCATAATGGCCTCCTGTTCAGCAATGGTCGCGGTGAACTGCCGCATCAGATCCCGCTCGACCACTTGAGCACCATGCTGTTTAGCCCGCCAAGTGATCATTTGAAACTTCTTTTTTTCTTCTGACAGCTTTTCTGTTAACATATGGCTCCCCCCAAATACGAATCGCCAGTGTTCTACTGCTTGTCTCCTACATTATAAGCATATTCCACCAAGCGGTCTACCCCTATAAGCCATTTATTACAAAATATTTACATAAACCCTTTAACCCCAGCACAGGTGAAATCAGTGAGATTTGTCCGGATTAATTGTGCCCGTTTATTACTAAACTAATCGGATAAATTGCAATTGGTATACCTTATAAGCGCAACCGCTTGTCATAATGCTAAACCTTAGTTTGACACAACTGTTTAATGAATAAACGGTCATTGGTTCACTCTATCAGTAAGCCCTTACATTCGCCCATTAAATTCATTGTTTTTTTCGGCTAACCAGCGTAACCTTAAGCTAGACAATAAGAAAGAAGTTGACGCTGATGGCAATTGATCGAGAAAAATTCCCGCCCCTCTACCGCACCGTCGCCAACAATGACGATGGTCTTGAGAGCCACTCTTACGTTCCCGGTGGACTAGATGTTCTGACAAGTCACCCTTTGGAAGACGCGCCCGGAGCCAATCCCGAACAATTTATCGGTCTGGCACTCAGCACCTGTCTCAACGCCACCCTTGAAGCCATCGAGAAGAAACGGGCACTCACCCACACGTCGCAGGTCCATACCATCGTGGAAATGGCCCGGGACCGGCGCGGCTTTCAATTCTATCTCACAGCCGAGGTCAAGATTCCCGGTGTTGACTTAGAAACGGCTACTGCGATGGTTGACCTCGCTGAACGTCGCTGTCCCGTTGCTAAGTTATTAAGTGGTAGCGATAATGTCCAAGTGAAGCTCGTCCAAGAGTTTACGCCAATTACCACCATCGACGCGGGCTAAGTGCCTAGTAAAAAGGCCACACCTCCCGCAATGGGATAGTGTGGCCCTCTTCTTTTAACGCCGGTTCAACCGGTCCTTAACCCGTTCCCACAACGACCGCTGTGCCGGTTCCCCGTACACAAACGACCGTGATTTTCGTGGTGACCGCTTGTCATCGTGACCATCGTCCATGAAGACAATCTTGCGCCAGCGCTTGGCCTCTTCGTCACTCATGCGCTTTTTGCTCATTGACTTCAATCTCCTTTTTCCCCAACGCTAGTCCGCTGGGCTCTCTGTAGCCGTAAGCTATTTCTTCATGCGGGTAATCTGGCTGAACTCCCGAATGAAGTTCAAAATCTCATGTGCCCGGTCATCGCCATAAACGTCAACCCAGCCCTGAAAACGACTATTGATTCGCTGCCGAATGACCCGTTCCGCCTTCGTGCCCGTTGGTGTTGCCAACAGGTAAAGACGTCGGCGATCATTCTCATCAGGCTGTTGCCGCAAATAACCTTGCTTCAACAATACTTTGATTTGGCGCGAGATGGCGCTCCGCGTAACTTGCCGCTTACTAGCAATGTCCATTAGCGTGACGTCCTTATTCTGCGTAATATCACGCAAAATCAAATACTGCTCGAACGAAAGATGAAACTCCTTAGCGGGCTCGGAAACAAACTCATCCAAATACTTGAGTGAACTCATGTAGACGTCGATAAAAGCGTCTAGTAATGATTCTTCTCGTTCAGCCATACTACCCCACCTACATTTCTCAAAATACGATTTTTATCTTAGCATTTACGCTTACTAAATACCAGCCTTTTTCCTGCCCAATCTGCAGTGGTCTGGACCGACCTATGCTAAAATGGAAGTAACTACACAGCTTGTTTTGACTGGGCTTAAGTCGTAATCACGTTGGCAGTCCCATCATCTTATCAAACGTCAAAAATAGGTTTGAACGGTGTAAGCCGAGCTTAAAGCCGTGAAAATTTCAAGTTAACGAGCTGGTTTTCTACTTAGTCAGTGGCTGGCTAGCCCGAGTCTCTATCTACTAGCCACTCGAATCGCATTGTGATCCTATGACAGCATTAGCTCATACTTTTAAGTTTGTCAGTCATTTAATCAGAAAGCGTGGTCATTTGACCGAATTTCTGATAGCTACTAGGTAACCCGTATAGTGAAATTGACCACAGGTAATGGTCACATCCAATCTCAGCATTTAGCTGTCTATCCGTAATAGTACCCGATTACTGGCCTAACTGCCATTCATCTGCAGTCCTAGCCACGGATGTTCACTAAATATTGAAAATTCTTAAGTATTCATTGCCCTTACTAGTATGCCAATGCCAACGGTTGAAAGTTTCAAAATACTCATTATGGCCGTTGTCACAACGATAGTGAACCTAAAATTGGATAACATCGTCAAGTCATCGTCTTAACGGCCGGTAGCTATGGGAGTCGGCCGGGGCAACGCTGTCAGCCTATATCGTTGAACACTCTAGTTTCCGCGGCTTTCAGGTGGACACACCACAGAGTAGAGACGCTCTTCTCATAGCGGATAAAGATGATAGCGCTTAAGCCAGCAATCTAAATTAATTGTATCTATTTCAAGGGGGAAGTATCCATGTCACATGTTAAAAATCTTGCCGCTCTGGGGAGCCTGCTACTTCTGCTAGCGGGGTGCGGCTCGCCTAGTCAACAAGAGCCCGAAACCAGTAGCCATCAGCAGTCTTCGTCCACTGCCAAGAGCTCACGGTCTAGTTCCAGTCAGGCAACGTCGTCTAAATCCAGCACCAACACTTCTTCACAGGCGAAGACCGCGGCCTTTAGTCATCAGCAGTTTACCATTAATCACGTCACGTTCAAGTTAACCGGTGAGAAGGTCACGGCCAGTGCCACGGCCAACCGGAATTTATTCGTTCTCTATTATACCGTGACCAACAATCAAACCAAGGAGATCATCCCCGCCGACATCTGGCAGGCCGCCGTTAGTGCTACACAGAATGGTAAGACGCTGGGGACCGGGAACCTCGCCTTCACGACCAGTCAGACCACGGATAATAACAAATTGAATCGTACCGTCATGCCCGTCAAGGCTGGCAAATCAGTCACCGGACTGGCAACATTTGAGCCTAAGACGATGCAAGCCGTGACGGTCACCTTCAAGGATACCCATCACCAAATCGTTCATGTCAGTCACTACCCACTCAATTAGTGTTTCAGGAAAGGACTCGCCTATGCCGCGTTTAATCGATCGCATTCATCAAGTCGAATTGGGCAATCTCGCGCAATTCATTCAACTCTGTCAGAAGCTTGACCTCCCTTATTTTCTCATGGGTGGTTCACTACTGGGAGCCATTCGTCATCAGGGATTCATCCCTTGGGACGACGATGTCGATGTGGGGTTGCTACGAGCCGATTACGACCGCCTGTTAGCTCAGGCGCCCCAGCTATTGACTGACACCCACTACTTCTTACAGACGCCCACTAGCGACGAAAATTACGGTCTCAGTTATGCCAAGCTACTCGACCGCAACACTTATATTGAAGAAAAAAACAATGTCAACAACGCGCGTAAGGGCATTTTCATCGACATTTTTCCGTTAGACCGGATTCCATTAGACACCAGTCTTCAGCGCGAACAGATGGCTAAATTTCAATTGCTCAACACACGGATCCTCTTCCAGCTACGCTACCACCTGGTTGATAATCCGCTACGTAAATTACAGAGTCCGTTGTCACCGGAACAACTTGCCGAGACCCACAGTTTAAAGGCCGAACGTGACGCCGTCATGACCCAGTACCAAGACGACTCGTCGCTGCTACAGGTCAAAAATCTGGCATCACAGTATAGCTATATGAAGGAAGTCTTCCCCGTTGCGGAGTTAAGTGACCTAACCCCCGCTGCCTTTGAGCATTTAACGGTTCAGGTCCCCGCAACATATGCTATCATTTTGACGCGTATGTATGGCGACTACATGGCCCTTCCGCCAGAAAATCAACGGACCGAAAAACACTTGGAACGGGTGATCATGGATAACCAAGTCTTTACCGACTAAAATTTTAGGGAAAGTAGATGAGTTTATGGCTGATGATTATTTTGGCGCTATCCTAGTAAATGTTTCTAGTATGGAATTATCGATTGTTAATCTGAAAACGGGAACCCAGGTTGAACGCGTAAAATCGACCGTTGCCATTGGGGAAAATATTTACAACCATGAAGAAATCGATTTTGAAACCGTTGCCGATGCCGTGGAGGCCCTCCGAGGGTTTCTGCAAGTTATCAAGGACGACGGCGTGACTAATTACCGGATCTGGGGGTCCCAGGCCCTCTCCACGGCACCCAACGCCGAATTTATTCGCGATCAACTTTTTGTTCGTACCGGGTTGCACATCGAATGGCTCTCCTTAGGGGAGGAGTCCTTCGTCCGCAACGAAGCCATTGCCTTGGATCTCAACAACTATGCCGAGCTCGTTCAGGATCACGCCGCCATTATCGGGTTGAACTCTGGAAGCACGACCCTGTCGTTCTTCGGGGATGGCAACCTCGTCGCTTCACATAACATGAAGCTTGGTCCCATTCGAATCAAGGAAGTCCTCCAAAATTTGCGGGCCACAGCTCCAAATCCAGTTGACGTCTTGGACGACTACATCAATAGTCAGGTTGACGACTTCTACCGGTTTTTGCCACACAACCTACGAACCTCGTCAAACCAAGTCATCTTGATTGGGGCGGCCCCCATAAATAACTATTTTATTCCGAACGACCAAATTAGCCACACCTTATCACGTAAACAATTTACTAAGTTTACAAACGAAGTGGCGGGCGCTTCCAACCAGTATTTGATGGAACGTCTACATTTGACCGAAGAAAACGTCGAACTGGTCCTGCCAGAAGTCTTACTGATTCAAAAGTTATTGACAGTCGTCCACGCCGACAAGCTCCACTTAGTCAATCTAAATGTGTTAGACGGGTTGACTACCAATCAAGCGATTGAAGCTGGCTATCACAAGTATCACTTTGAGGATCAAATTTTGGCCGCGGCTAATGACCTTGCCCATCGCTACCGAGTCGAACCTCATCATATGGACTTGGTCCGTAAATTTTCTCTACATTTATTTGATCAATTACGCACTTTACACCACCTTACGGCACGCGATCGCTTGTTATTACAAGTGGCCGCCATTGTCCATGATATCGGCGGCTTTATCGATACCCATGAGCATTATCTACACTCGGATTACGTGCTAAAGCAGTCCGAAATGTTGGGCTTATCCGCTGATGAAACTCAAATCATTGCAGCCGTTTCTCGCTACCACAGCACGCGAACGCCAGCTGAAGATCTAGCTCACTTTCGTCAATTGGACCCTGAGAAACGTCTGACGATTGCTAAATTATCCGCTATTTTACGGATGGCGGATGCCCTGGATGATGCGCATCAACAGACCATCCAAAAAATATCCGTCTCCGTCCGTACTAATAAGGTCATCATCACCGTCTTCAGCGACGACGAGTTGTCTTTGATTCGCTGGGCCTTTAACTACAAGGCGCAGTTCTTCACTGACGTCTTCGGTCTCCAACCCGTATTGAAACAAAGGAGGTTACACAAATGACGTTGGATTTTACAAAATCTAAATACTATACTAACCGGGAACTCAGCTGGCTCGACTTCAATGACCGTGTCTTAGAAGAAGCTCGGGATAAAGGAATTCCGCTGCTCGAGCGGGTCCGCTTCTTGGGCATTACCCAAAGCAATGTCGACGAATTCTTTATGGTCCGCGTGGCATCACTTTCTAAGTTAGCTGCCGTTAACTATCCAAAGCCAGACGCTTCTGGCATGACCGCTGAAGCACAACTACTAGCCGTGAACGCGAAAGCCCACGACCAAGTCGTCAAACAATACTCAACGCTCAACCGGATGCTTCTGCCCCTACTAGCTAATTTGAATATTCACTTACGCACACCACGAGAGTTAACGCCACAACAGCACAAGTTTATTGAAAAATACTTCAATGATGAAATCTCTCCGGCCCTCACGCCGATGGCCGTTGATAGTTCGCGACCGTTTCCATTCATCGGCAACAACACGTTGAACATTGCGCTACGACTCTACAAGAATGGCGACAAGAAGGACAAGCGTTTTGCCACGGTTCAAGTTCCGGAAATTTTCCCGCGGACGATCAATCTACCGGGTGCCGACAACGATTTCATTTTACTTGAAGACATCATCAAGACCTTCATTGGTAACCTCTTCATTGGCTACCAGGTCAAGGAAGCGGCCAATTACCGGGTCATTCGGGACATGGACTTGGACGTTGCCGAAGAAGATACGTCTGACCTGTTAAAGGAAGTCGAACAGCAGCTGAAGAAGCGGGAACATGGTGGTGCTGTCCGGCTAGAGGTCGAAGCTGGCATCAGCCAGTCCCTGCGTCAACGCTTGACCTCATCCATCAAGGTCTCCGAGTATGCCGTTTACGAAATCGGCGGTCCCATTGATCTGACCTTTCTCAGTAAATTGACCAAGCAAATCACCGGACACGATGATGAAAGCTACTCGAAGTTCACTGCCGCACGGACGCCTGGTCTCCAACCCGATGATGACGTTTTCAAGACCATTCGCCAACACGACGTTCTCGTCCATCACCCCTATGACACCTTCGCAGCCGTGACCGAATTGATTCGGCAAGCCGCCTGTGACGACGGGGTGCTGGCCATCAAGATGACCTTATATCGGGTCTCTTCGAACTCACCCATTATTAAATACCTCGGCAATGCCGCCCAAAACGGCAAGCAGGTTACTGTACTGGTCGAAGTCAAGGCGCGGTTCGACGAAGAGAACAATGTTCACTGGGCTCAACAGTTGGAAAAGATGGGCTGCCACGTCATCTATGGATTGATCGGTTTGAAGACACACTGTAAGCTGACCCTGATTGTTCGGCGGGAACCAGATGGTATTCGGCGTTACATGCACATGGGAACCGGGAACTATAACGATGTGACCGCCCACTTCTACACCGATCTCGGGTTGATGACCACCAACACCGATATGGGGATTGACGCCTCCAACATCTTCAATATGCTTTCGGGCTACTCGGAGCCGCCGTACTTCCACCAGTTGCACATGTCTCCAGATGGCATTCGTGACTTTATTACGGCCAAGATCGACCAAGAGATCGTCAATGCCAAAGCCAACCAACCCGCCTGGATTGAAATGAAGATGAACTCCCTGTCTGACTCCGCGATGATCGCCAAGCTCTACGAGGCTTCACACGCAGGCGTTCACGTAAAATTAATCGTGCGGGGAATCTGCTGCTTAAACGTTGGCATTCCCGAACTCAGTGAAAACATCGAGGTTCACTCCATCGTCGGTCGTTACCTGGAACATAGTCGTATCTATGGCTTTGCTAATGCTGGTGATCCCCAAGTTTACTTGTCCAGTGCCGACCTCATGACACGGAACTTAAACCGGCGGGTCGAACTGCTCTTTCCAATTTTACAATCCGATCTCCGTCAAGAGGTCTTTGACATTTTCGCAACCCTCTGGCATGATAACGTCAAGACCCGGGTGCTACTAGCCGACCGGACTTACACTCGCGTCGACCGGCGTGGTCTGGAACAGCTAGACGCACAGGAAGACTTCATGAACCAGGCGGCAGCACGCATCAAGGCCGCCATTACGCATCACGAGAAGGCCACCAACGCCCCGCGGCAGTTTAAGCCGATGTTGAGCCCTAAGAACCAACCAAAATCCCCCATTGATCGGAGTCCTGAATAATATGGAAAATTTAGTCGTCATTGATCTGGGATCCAACTCGGTCCGAATGACCATTAGTGAGATCGACGATGCTGGCAACTACAAAACTGTAAACCAGGTCAAACGTTACGTCCGGCTGTCGGAAAATATGGGGGCTGAGCAACTCCTTCAACCCGCTGCCATCGAACGAACATTGGCCGCGTTGACTGACTTCAAAACTATCTATGATCGGCTTGAACACAAACAGATCAAGGCCGTCGCCACGGCCGCAGTGCGGCAGGCTAGTAATCAGAAACAGTTTCTCAGGCAAGTTAAAGAACAACTTGACCTCACATTTACCGTCATCTCTGGTGCCAATGAAGCTCGCTACGACTACTTGGGCGTGATCAATACCCTGCCCATTGTTAATGGCTTATTGGTCGACACCGGTGGCGCGTCATCTGAATTGATTTTGGTCCAAAATCGGCAAATGAAACAGGTCGTCTCCATTCCACTGGGTTCCGTGACCCTGTCGCAAGCCTACCTGGAAAGCGACCGCGTTCAAGCTGACTCATTGTTCTCCGCCATGACCTTCGTAAACAACGTGTTCAACGACGTTTGGTGGCTCAGAGAGGCTGCCAATCTCCCCGTCATTGGTCTAGGTGGTGCTAACCGGACGTTAGCCAAAATCAACCGACGCAAGAAGAATTTTCTTAACTTTGAAGACGTTCACGGTTACAAGTTGACGGCGACCGACGTTTACGCCACATTGACCCAACTGTTGGGCCTCGATTTAGCAGGCCGAAAAAAGGTCCCCGGCTTGTCTAAGGATCGTGCCGACATCATCATCGGTGGGCTGATTCCGGTCGCCCTGCTGATGCGCCTACTGGATTCGCAGCAAATCACGTTCTCCAACGCCGGCTTGCGGGACGGTATTCTCTTCGATCGTATCAACGAAATCAAGAGCCAGCCAGAATAAGTTGTGTTGGCACCGTTCCGGCTCCTATCTTGTGACCGGTAAGGCAATGACTGGACTCAGTGTCCCACGTTTCACCATTATAAATTTAGAATGCAAAGAGCCTGAGAGACGAAATCTCAGGCTCTTTTGTTATTCAACTAAAGGTTGAAAGCCAAAATGTTTGCGTTACTCTTGCGAAAGTAAGGATTATCACGGCTAAATTAGTGAAAACAGCCGCACTCCGGCTCTGATTGTACATGTCAATTCCAATCACTGAATCCCAAGTGGTCGCTAAAGTTTAAGCATAATTCAATAGCGCTTCAAACGGCATGATCCATGTTGCCTCAAACCAACTACGTCAGCCGAGAGGTCGGCAGATATGGGCTCAGGCGCGTCGTTCTACTTAGTCGGTAGGTGGGTTCCTTGCTGGCTTAGTAGAAAACCAAGCTTGTAGACTCGGTCTTTTCGAGGCTTCAAGTTGTGTTCGCACCGATCCAGCCCATATCTGCCGGCCGGTAAGGCGATAGTTGGACAACGTTGCCTAATTTTAGACCCAGTATCGTTGTGACAACGGTCATAACGTGTGTTTCGGAACTTTCAACCTTCAGTTATTCAAGCTTATATGACCGAAACGTACATCCAATCGGCAGTCGGTTCCGTTCTTTTTTCTAATCGCCTGGTACCTGCACGATGTAAGGCCCCAGCCGTGGTACACTGACGATTTCAATCGGCGTCTGGAAAGTTTGCGCTAACAGGTCTGCTTGTCGAAGATCGTCCGGTCGGCCTTGCGTCACGAGTTGGCCCTTTCTGATGAGCCAGAGCCAGTCGCTGAAGCGAAACGCCTGATTAATGTCGTGAAGCACTTGAATCACCGTGATCCCCGTGGTTGCAAGTTGACGAAGCTGCTGCATCAGCTTCTGCTGGTAGTGGACATCCAGATAGGTCGTCGGTTCGTCAAGTAGCAAGACCGCTGGTTCCTGTGCGAGTGCCGCAGCCAACCAAACACGTTGCTGCTGGCCACCCGATAGGTTCTGAATGTGCTCATCCACTAGCTGTGTCAGCCCCGTCGTCGCCAGATAAGGAGCGACCTCTTCTGCCGGGACCGTTTGTAACAGGCTATGATAGGGGAGTCGACCGGTCCCCACGATCTCACCAACCGTCATGTCATCATACAACTGGTGGCGTTGCGCCACCATGGCGACCTGTTGGGCTAATTCTTTAGTCGTATACTGGCCCAACGATTTTCCGGCTAACGTAATTTGGCCAGCGGCTACAGGGAGTTGTCGCGCCAATAATCTTAACACTGTCGACTTTCCCGCTCCATTTGGCCCAATGACGGTCGTTACTTGTCCAGCTGGGAACGTCCCCGTGACATCTGTGATTCCCGCAGCTTGGTGCGGGTACTGATAGCTAACGTGTTGACATTCCATGAAGTCCCCGCCCCCGTTGTAAGAGAATAATGACAAATGGTCCCCCGATGACAGCCATCATGGTCGCTGCCGAAATTTCACTGGGGACGATGATCGTCCGCCCCAGCGTATCCGCAGCCAGCATAAGCCAGGCACCGGCCAACATACTAAATGGCATCACCGTTTGATAGTCATGGCCCACTAACCGCCGTGCCACATTTGGGACCACGATACCGACAAATGGAATCGCACCAACGACCGCCGTTACGCTAGTCGCCAGGTACATCCCCAGTAGCAAGAGGCTCCAGCGAATCACTTTGACCGGCACTCCCACATTTTTCAGGGCGGCATCCGTTAACTTTAAATAGTTCGCCCAGGGCGCCAGTAGCAGTGCCACGAATAGGCCTATAACGCCTAAGACCAGGAGCGTTGTGGCATCTAGCCATGTCGATCCGTTGAATGTACTGTGACTGACCTGCGTTGCCCCACTACTCAGAAGCTGTTGTAACCCAACAAAGGTCGCATCCAGCGCGACCCCAACAATGATCAGCCGATAAGGATCGGCCAATGCCCGGCCACTGGTTAAAACAACGAGGGCCACAAAGCCTCCCAGTAGTGCCATGAGCCATGCGCGCCCGGGAAGCCACGGGAGTAACATTGCCCCACCTAGTTTGAAGAAATCGGCTGCCGAGCTAATTCCTAAGATGCTGGGATCGGCAATTGGATTCCGAAAGACGGCCTGAAATAAAGCACCGGCTACGGCCAGACTTCCCCCACAAATTAGACTACTTAAAATTCGGGGCAACCGTAACGAAAAGATTGTGACAAAGGCTTGGCTACCGTGATCGTTAAGTGCTACGCTCAGTTGCTGTGGACCGAGCCACACTGTCCCAGCCATCAGAGCAATCACAACGGTCACCAGTAAGAGGCTGATGACCCCACCGTACCACCAATTGGCGTACTGTTTCATGTGGCTGCCTCCTTCGGATACAGCCAGTGACTGACCTGATTCAGCGCCGTCACGACCCCCATATTGGCGGTCGCATCAAAGGTCGGTTCCTGCAGATCATAAACTCGATGGTGTTTGACCGCCGATGTTCGTGACCACATGGCATTCTGCTTGAATTCCTGATTGAATTGTTTCGTCACCATCGTTGGCATGGCATGCTCCAACCGTAGAATCACCTGTGGATTGGCCTTTTGAATGGCCTCATCGTTGGGATCCATGTATTCCTGTGATTGGCTTGTAAAGACATTCTGACCACCCGCTAAATGGACCAGATCGCCCACGTAAGCGTGGTTAGTTGCAATCATATAACTAGCCCCGGGTAAGCCCATCAGGACCAAGACCCGTGGTTTTTGCCGATTCTGAGCCCGCTTTTTCGCCCGCTGCTTAGCCTGATTGATCAAGTAAACCTGTTTCTTCGCTGCAGCTTGACGGTCATACCGCTTACCCAGTTGCGTTAATGTCCGCTCAAGATGGGCCACACTCGTCAAGTCAAGGAAGTGCGGCGCGACGTGTTGGGCCTTAAACGCCTTACCAAATTGATCATCCAGCGTTGTCACCGCGTACACGGCCGTCGGTCTTAAAGCCGCAATCTTTTCCACACTAGGGTTCATTGGGCTACCGACCTTTGTCAGCTTACGATATCGCTGAGGCAAGGTGTTGCTGGTCGTTGGCACACCGACTAGGGGTAAATTGAGCTTATCGGCAATCTGAACGATGGCATAGGTCGTCGCGACGATTCGCGACTGATTGCGCCGCTGTTGCTGTCGTTGCCAGGCGATACCGCCGCCAATCAGAGCAATCACAATCAGCACCATTAGCGAAATAAGCCCCACTTTTCTTGGATTTTTCACGTTGTCGCCCCCTAGTGTCGACCGAAGTACCACCAACTACCCCCACCGACGAGAACCACGATCGCAATGGCCCCACCGATCAGACCACCCCAATGTGTCTTTTGCATAGGGACTTGGTCGGCAGCACGCGTTACTTGCACTGACTTGCTCGACGACGATGATGTCGGTTGTGGCTGACTACTACGCTTGTTGCTGGAACTGTTATTTTTAGCGTTTGCACGCGCTTTAGTCGTAGATGGCTTAGCCGCCGCTTGTCGTGATTCATTAGCCTGCTTCTTGGCCTCTGGCGTCTGCCTAACGATGTGTGTGCGCGACGCCTGCTTGACTACACTGGACTGGTGACGGGCAGCCGCCTTGACCGTCTTCGTGGCTGTTAATGCCGGCAATCCGGCCGTTTTAAATTTAAACGAGATGTTGTGCGTCGCCTTGTAGACCTTGGGTACATAGATATACAATTTCGCGTTGATGTCGCGCTTCAGATCAGTCGTGACGAATGAATAGTATAAATGAGAATTGCCCGCACTGTCCTTGGTCTTGCGAACATTTTCCGGCGCACTGCCATTGACCGCCAGCACCTTAACTGGCCAGCTCGTTAACTTCTTCGCAGTCTTAATATCCATGGTGACCACGTACGCGTGATTTTTCACAACCACTTGAGCGGGCCGGACAAAGTATCCACTCGCCATTGACGTCTGGGCCGTGCCATACTTTAATGCCGAATACGAGATGGCTTGGGCATGTCCCGTGACGGGTAGCAGCCCACTGAACACGAATAGGGCCACACCTAAACACCACTTGATCAGTTTAGACATGCCGCTTGCCTCCCCAAATCAACAGAATTCCTGTCAGTAAACCGACCACACCGTAGACCGTCGCTGAAGAGTCGCGCTCACCAGTCGCCGGTAGTTGCTTCTTAGGCGTTGTACTGTCCGTGTGTGCTGTGGGTGTCGCTGCTGTATCAGCCGTCTGTTGTGTCGCTCTTTTCTTAGGCAACGCTGCAACGGCCGCAGCCTGCTGCTGGGTCTTCGCACCACTGGCCGCAAATTGGAACCGAATCGGGAACGTCTCGCTTATGTGCATGACAGGCACCGTGACGTGGATTTTTCCAGGGATCAGGCTCCGAGTGAGATCACTGGTTCGGTCAATGTGGAACCCGTAAACCATCGTGTAGTTCTTGCCAATTTGGCTATAGGTCACCTGACTATCTGTCATTGTTTGCCCATCAATCGACTTTGGCACCACGGCTTCCGATCCCAATTTCAATGACTTAGCATAGCTAACCATGAGCGTAACTCGATAGCCACCATCAGTTGGGGTGACGCGCGCTATACCCGTGTAGTATTGGTTAGCGTCCGACAGAGTCATCCGATCACTCTTCAAAACTTGGTATTTCCAATATTTCGTCTGCGCTGTGGTTCCCGTAGTAGTCTTAGCTGAACTCGTCGCCGTGCTGGTGCTTTCTTCGGTGGTCACAGCTGGACTCGTCGTCGTTGACGAACTACTAGTTGCTGATGACGAACTACTAGTCGTAATTGCTGCTTGTGCTAGTGTCGACGCCTGGATCAAGAGGTCGGTCGTTGCCGTACTGTCAGTTACCTTCTTAGCAGCTGACCACCCTAACGTCAAGCGTGCCTTTTCATTCATAGCACCCATGGGTGTGGTCAACTGAAAGAACGTGGCGAGTGGCGTAGTCTGCTTGGTCAAATTGAATTGGTAGATGGCCTGTGAATCGACCTTTTTTACCAGCGTGACCATCTGTCCACTAACCTTCATCGACTTCATGTATTGTTCTCCGTTGGACGTGAGCAACACCGTATAGTGATTACCGCTGACCCGTACGACCGCTTGATCACCAAAAAACTGATTTGCCGATGACGTTGTCTTGGACGCTTCCTTAATAATTTTAACTGGGACCTGATAGATACCGTTGCCGCTGACCGCGGCCTGTGCAGTAACGCTCTGACCCCAATTAACTGCCAGAATACCAGCAATCATGAGTCCTAGTAGTTGTAAAACCCATTTAACCCGTTTCATCATTGCTCCCCCGTTCATTATCGTTATGCCTGCCTATTGTCCGTAAACTATGACTGATAACAACAGACCACTTGATGCTTTATGTACGTAGCTATCGCGAACGCCAGCTACGAACTTATACTTTATTTATGGTAAAATTGATCACCCATCTAAAGTATATCAGTATTGACCTGCAAGAGCATTGGCCATTATCCACATAAATTGTCGTTTGCGGCTATAATTTTTTAAAAACCTACGTTTAGAAAAAAATCACTACCCGTTCCGGCAGTGATTTTAGTATTTACTTGACAGTCACCGTCTCGGTAACGGTCTTGTACCCGGCTTTAGTTGCCGTAACTTTTAATTTCCAACTCTTCTTGACGGCCTTCTTGAGTTTAACCGTGTAAGCCTGCTTCTTAGTCGTAACTTTACCTAAAGTGGTCTTGCCGCGCTTAACCGTAACCTTGGCCCCCTTGTTTGTGGTCCCACTGACCTTCTTCGCCTGATTCTTAACAGCCTTCGTCGTCAACTTTACCTTAGTTTTAGTCTTGGTCGTTGACGTCTTGGACGTAGCCTTTAAGGTATTGGTCTTGAAGGCTAACGTTGCGGACTCTTGCATGATAACGTCTTTCCCATTCATCGGTACCGTTAACTTAAAGTCCAGGGCTTGATCCTTCTGGAGGTCAACGTCACTAAATGTGTACGTGTTACCAGTCGCTGCTTTAGTGACCTTAGCTTCCTTCTTGCCCAAGGTGAGACCATCTATGTAGTTTGCCGCTGCAGCGGTCGCCGTTAACGTCACCGTTGCTTTTTGGTCCTTCACGGTAACTTTAGCTTCGGAATTGAAGTAACCAGCCGCTTCGGACGCCGTCGTTGTTCCGGTCTTGAAGATGTTGAAACTAACACTGTACGTCCCATTGGCTAACTTTGCCGGGTTCAAAGCAGCCGCCTGAACACGCTGCGTTGGTATTGCGACTTGACTCAGCGGAATCCCAGCTCCCACACCAGACAACATTAATAAAGTACTCATCACAGTCAGTGATTTTTTCACGATAAACCCCTCCAAAGTGATAGATAGTAAACTTATTTGTGAATCCGGTTTCATATTAGCACGATTAATCAATGAGCACCACAATTTAGCGCTCAAATTATTAAAAATGGAAAACGGATATTTAACCGTTTTCCAAGTAAGTAATCAAACTAAATTTTTAAGCCAGCAGTCACCTATCGGCCGATTTATAGGAATCACATGATAAGTGAAAACACGTCTCCAATTTGCCAAATCTATATTTATACATCACAATTCTGAGAAAATAAACAACCTCTGAGCAGTATCTACCCAATATGATTTTCGTGAAGAATCGCATTAACTTCCTTCTGCTGTTCTTCGGGTTTCGCCCACTCTTGGAATTCTGTGAAATCTTCGGCAGGCATCTCATAGTTTTCATTCACGTAGTCCTCATAGGCTTGAACGTGCGGCGTATGGGCAATGTTTAGCTGGAGAATCCGAACTTGCTTGATCAATTTCCGTTCAACAGCTAACTCTGCTCGGCCATTTTGAACCATGTTACTGATTTCCATATACTTGCTACCGTCTAATCGTGTAATTTCTTCGATCAATGTAAACGTTTCGTGACTTTTCATTTCAACTTACCTCCGCACAATATTTAACCTTCTCGTGGATTTTGCAACTAATCGCTGCTCGCTTGTTAGCTCCCCAATCCACAGCCCAATAGTTTTAGTATACCGTGATTTTGGGCAAAACAAAACCACTACCAGGGAATGGCAGTGGTCGGCATAAGAGAGAAAGAGAATTGATTAGAAGGTAATTATTAATACCTTACAAGTAATAATATACCCATTTTTGTAAGCGCTGTCAATAGGTTTCTGAAAATAGTTACTATTTTTGATTGTTATTTAGGGTTATCAGTTTGGGTGCTCACCACTTATCCCCTACCCCTACCTAGACTTCACTGCTGCCAGACAGGGGAATAGTGGGAACCAAAAAAGATTTCCATTTTTCGCGACTGCTTGAAAGGCTACGTTCAATTCCATTAGAACCGCTAGATTGCTCCTAATTTTACAAAAAAAGAGGCCAGGAAATCACCCTTCCCGGCCCCGCCATTTAGTCTTCACCAAATGAGAGATAAAACCTCTATTCAATTCATTGGGAAATCAAATAAAGGGGTAAATAAATGGTAACTTAAAGATACCACGCCACATGATAAAAATCTATCTGTTTTATCATTATTTTCTAATTTACTTCACGTTTGCCGTTGCATTGTTATCATGTAAAACCGTTTCTGGATGAATCAAGTTACTTGGGTGCTGCACAACATCACTTAATGAGCGGCCCGAAACGTTGACCAAGCATGACAGGACAAAGAGCACCCCAACAGCCAGCGTTAAGAAACGGTTCCCCCAGCTCATTTTTTCACTGATGACTGAACCGTAGAATTCCTTTTTGACTTCCGCCGCCACGTTGCCATCGTTGGGTTCTGCCGCTTGGCGCTCTGCTATGACCTGCTTTTGGTAGGCATCAATATCAAAAGACTTTTGATTCGTCTTCATTTGTCGTTGAAAGTGTTTCTTTTCCTTCTTAGTCTGAATCTTAAACCACTTCGTGAATTCACGATAGTGTTTAACTACGTCACTGGTCAAACCGATCTCTTTCAAAGTTCCATAGTGAATCCAGGCAACCCGGTCACATAGAATTTCAACTTGCTTCAAAGAATGACTAACAAAGACGATGGTCTTGCCTTCATCCTTAAATTCAGAAATCTTGTCTACACACTTTTGATAGAAGGTATCGTCCCCAACGGACAAGGCTTCATCGATGATCAAAATGTCTGGATTAACGTGCACGGCAATGGAGAAACCTAGCCGTGACTTCATCCCTGATGAATAGCTCTTAACGGGTTGGTACAGGAAGTCACCAATATCTGCAAAAGAAACGATATCATCCATCAAACCATCAATTTCTGAATTAGTTAGCCCCTGCATCAAGGCCTTTAACCGAATATTTTCTAGACCGGTCAAATTTCCCCGCAGGCCAGCACCAATGGCGATAATTGAAGTATCCCCCTTAACATCAACCACACCTGTCGTTTGCGGAATGATGCCAGAAATGATGTTGGACAGCGTCGACTTGCCAGAACCGTTGACCCCAATTAAACCCAGTGTCTCACCGGGCTTAACTTCCAGCGAGATTCCCATCAGTGACCAGAAGTGTGGCACCTTAGAATTACGCAACGAAAAGAAGGCCCGGAGTTTTTCAGCTTGGCTCTTATACAGATCATATTCCTTCGTGACGTTTTGAACCTTAATTTTGTAAGAATTATCCATGAATTAAACTTCCTAACTCAATTATTAACGTTACCTATACGGCCCGTTAGCGAACCGGGCTTAGTCTGTTGTATTATACCAAAAAAATCGGGTTAGTGGGAATTTTCTAGTCGAGCTTAGTTTTTTCTTTAGACCGCAGTATGAAAAGATAGGCAGCAAAATTAAGGAAGTACTTTCCGTAAACTTTTCACAACACAGCAAGCCGCCTATAAGTACGGTTGCACGACCCGCAGACAGTAATCCCAAACACGTTGTTCATCAGCCGCAGAATAATACCGGGTAGCTGGCTGTTGTTGCTTAGACTTTCCCCAGAAGGCACCACTGATGCCTTGAACGGCCGGACTTGTCGCTAGGTAAACGTTCGTAGCTGCTCCCCGTTCCGGCGCTGCCATAGCGTGGAAAGGACCATGTTTGGACAGCGCCAAAGCTATCTTATAAATGCTATTAACGAGCCATCCCTTATTGCTAGCTTGGCCAAAATTAGTTGCGACTGCCCCCGGATGGGAAGCATTGACCGTTACATGAGTGATTCCCCGTTGCTGTAGTAGCACCGCTTGATGCTGCGTATTCCAAATCACAAAGAGCTTAGATAGCGAATACCGTCGTTGTCCCGAATAATTGCCACTCAAATTCAGGTCGTCCAAATCCGGTCGCCCACTAGCTCGGTGGGATGCAGAAGACATATTGATAATTCGTCCGTCCTGGCTTTTAAGGAGACTGGGCAGTAATAGTCGAGTTAAAAGAAATGGTGCCAAAACGTTCAGTGCCATGGTCTTTTCAATCCCATCAGCTGTTTCAACTCGTTGATTATCAAATACGGCACCAGCATTGTTAATCAAGGTATCCAGGTGATCGTAGCGTTGGTTAAACTGAGTCGCCATCTGCTGAATCGCTGCCAACGAAAAGAGATCCGCAATCAGATAATCCACGTCAGGATTCCCAGTTGCTGTAATAACCTCGTGAACCACCTGCTGGGCCTTGGCCTGATTACGCCCGTGAATAACAACATGTTGTCCGGCTCGGGCCAACGCTAATGCTGTCATCTTGCCAATGCCATCCGTGGCTCCAGTAATTAAACTAATCTTTTTCAAAATAAAAGGCTCCTTTAGCTAACTGATTAGTCAGTTATTTATGATGAAAAATAAAAGGATTCATCTCTGAACCGCTCTTATAATTCCTAGATATAGGGTTGTCAATTCCTTGTCACTGACTTGCGGTTGCCGCAATAGTAACTGTCCAGGCGTCGCCAACAACAGCTCCAGAGCGGGCTGAGACAGCGCCGCATAGTCCGATGACTGACTGACTTCCTGAAATAGCTGTCCCAGGGCCGTGGTCAACTCCGTCCCATGCTGACGCGCCCGTTCATCCAGAACCTCTGGATTGGTCCATAGTGTCTGAATAAACTGGGCCCGTCGTGGATAACGTCGGTACTGTGCCACAGAAAAAGCCATAATTGTCTTAAGTTGTTGCCCAGTCTGCCCGGCATCTCCGGCCAACCGTTCCAACAGCCCTACATGCAACTCATCCTTAACCAACTCATAGATACGACTGAGCATATCCGTCTTGTCCTGGTAATAAATGTACAACGTCGCCGGACTAACACCAGCCGTCTTAGCCACCTTGGCCGTAGTCAGATTAGTCAGCCCATCCCGCTCTACTAGGGTGATGACCGCCTCAGTAATTTTTATTTTCTTTTGTTCATCAATTTTTCGCATGGATTAATAATAACTGATTAGTCACTTATAGTCAATCATTTGCCATGAGATGGCTTTGATATCCTTAGAGTAAAACTATTTTTGTCGACTTGTTTAGCGTTCGAATCATCGTCCAAAATTAGTCGCAAATTGCAAGAACAAATTAGTCACTAGGACTGAATACTGATACCAAGGGATTCTCAGGGGATTGAAGCTGGTTG
>NZ_RHNX01000041.1 GCF_003946335.1 Levilactobacillus fujinensis | reverse complement strand
TATACCGGGAAAGGCGGTTCATTTCACCATATGGTTACGAGGGCAGAGCGAAGCGACACCCTCAGAGAGTTTTTTGTGGGCAGTGGTTGAACAAGAATATTGCCGTCTCAGTTGGTCGGTAAAGTCAGCGACAACCGATTGTTTTAGTTTAGGTTATGTTTTGCCGTAACCGGTAAGTTCGTCAACTGTAAGGACGTTTGCTGTGCTAAAATATTAGCTAGACATTATAGGAGAGGTGAACACCATGATCTATGGAACCGGTATTGATATTACGGATCTCGCGCGCGTAGCCGAGGTAGTCGAACGGCAACCTCTATTTTTGACGAAGGTTTTAACGTCAGGAGAATTGGCAGATTATCATCGTTTAAGCGGTCAGCGGGCGGTTGAATTCATTGCTGGTCGATGGTCGGCGAAAGAGTCTTACGGGAAAGCCATGGGAACAGGAATCGGTAAAACGGTGAGCTTTCAAGACGTCGAGATTCGCGACAATGATGCCGGTAGACCGGTGGTGCTTCGTCAGCCATTTGGGGGAATTGCCCACGTGTCCATTTCACATACGGCCACGCTGGTCATGACGCAGGTCATCCTAGAAAGAGGGAAATCGTAATGGTAGTTGGGGTACACCGGCCGACGCAATTGGTAATTGATCGTCAGGCGTTACGGGAAAATATTCAGGCAGAAGTCAATCGGTTAGATGATGGCTGTGAGTTATTTATGGTGGTTAAGGCAAATGGTTACGGCCACGGCGCCGTTCAGGTGGCACAGGCGGCTAAGGACGCTGGTGCCAGTGGGTTTTGCGTTGCCATTCTAGATGAAGCGTTGGAATTACGGGCGGCGGGCTTTAATGAACCTATTTTAATTTTAGGCGTTACGGCGCCTGCTGACGCACCGTTAATGGCACGGGAGAAAATTTCGGCCACGGTTGCGGCTACCGACTGGTTGATTGATGCCGACCGGTACTTGGCTCTGGCAAAAGAGGGCCAGCCACTGCGCGTTCACCTGGGATTAGACACTGGAATGGGACGAATCGGATTTCGAACACCAACCAGTTTGCAGGCGGGAATCGATTTTATGGGATCCAATGCTGATCATTTTTTGTTTGAAGGAATCTTCACGCATTTTTCGACGGCGGATGATCCTGACGACACTTATTTCAAAAAACAACTGGCTAATTGGCAAAAGTTAGTTGGCTCACTGACAAAACGACCGCGCTATGTGCACGTGTCGAATTCCGCGACGAGCCTGTGGCATGCAGCCTGCAACGACAATTTAGTGCGCTTTGGCGTTGCGGGGTACGGCTTGAATCCTTCTGGAACAGCCATTGCGGAACCCTATCGCTTACAACCGGCTATGAGTTTGACCAGTGAACTGGTCCATTGTAAAGAGTTACAACCTGGCGATTCCGTGAGCTATGGGGCGACCTATACCGCCCAACAAGCAGAATGGGTAGGAACTGTTCCGATTGGTTATGCAGACGGCTATGAACGCCGTTTACAGGGATTCCACGTGTTAGTGGATGGTCAAGCTTGTGAAATTATCGGTCGCGTATGTATGGACCAATTGATGGTTCGTTTACCAAAAGAGTATCATCGGGGAACTAAGGTCACACTAGTCGGCCAAGACGGTGATGCTACGATTAGCTTACAAGATATTGCAGATTATTGCGGGACGATTCATTATGAAATTGCTTGTGGTTTCACAAGCCGCCTACCTCGTTACTATCTCAATTAATTTACACCAGTTAATGTGTTCGGAATGCGCGTTTCGTGGTAAACTGTATATTAGTCGAGAGTAATTAATATTTTAGGAGGGTTATCATGATCCGTTCTCAACAATTAGAACGTCCACATTTACGGTTACACATCCCTCGCAGGGACCGAGTTCAAGCTTTAGTGCCTCTGCGGTCGGCAGCAGCCCGCAAACTAGATTTAATTGTCGGATATCAGGCGATGGCCCTCATTAATCAAGATATTGCCCGTGCGTTTACACCGTGTGAGGAAGAAGCAGAACGGTGTTTAACGCAGTATCGGCGTGCGCAACGCTAAGTTTAAACGCAAACATTTATAGATAGGGGATGGCGGCCCATGGCCCGTGTTGAAGTCAAACGCGGTGACGTTTTCTTTGCCGACCTCTCACCAGTCGTTGGTTCGGAGCAGGGTGGTATGCGCCCCGTTTTAATTATCCAGAACAACGTGGGAAATCACTATAGTCCAACCGTAATTGTGGCGGCAATCACCGCCCGGATCGAGAAGCCAAAGATGCCGACACATGTGGGCATTTCAGCGGCACGAACCGGAATTGAGCGGGATTCCGTCATTTTGCTTGAACAGATCCGGACGATCGACAAGCAACGGTTAAAGGATCAAGTGACCCATTTGGACGTTAAGACCATGGCGGCGGTTGACGCCGCACTCGCAACTAGCATCGGGTTGGTGGAAAAGTCAAAAAAGAAAAAGACACCACGTACATAGCAGTAACTTTGAAATGACCGGTATGAAGATGGCGGTTGTTTTGACGAGTAAATCTAAATTATAACTGGGAAGTCTGGCAATTTTGTGCCGGACTTTTTTAGTTATAAGCGGAAGGCTGAAAGTCAAAATGCTTATTCTACTCTTGCAACCGTAGGAATTGTCACCGCTAAATTAGTGGTACGGGTTGCACTCGGGCCGCCAGCTGCATCCCGGGCCGCCTCCGGCTTTGATTGTGCGCGTCAATCCTAAACACTTTTTTCCAAAACAAAAAGCGCCACCGCAGATGCAGCAACGCTTAGTTCGTGACCTAGTTTTCGTGGCGTAGGTCTTCGATTTCGGGAACATGGAATTCCTTGCGTTCGAGGGCCTTCACGATGCGATCCAATTTTTCTTCGTCGACTTCAGCGGGGAGGGTGAACATGGTCCGGTGAACCAGTTCGCCTTCCTGAGCGTCTAGGCTGATGACACTGGCAATCGACGTATACTTGGTAATGATCTTGGCCATACCGGCTAAGTCACCGCGTTCACCTGCGGAGACCACTGTGATGACGTAACTCCCAATGTTGACGTTCCAAGATTGAGAAAGCATATCCATCAAGCGGGTGTGCGTCAAGATACCGTAGAAGGCATTTTTGTCGTCTAACACGGCAATGTAAGGTAAATCTTTGATGGAGAAGAAAACGTTGAAGAAAGCCGCGTTAACGGAAATAAACTTCGTGGCGTTCTTCAGTAATGACGTCACCGGGAGCTGCATATCGCCGCCCCGGGATTTATGGCGATAAATGTGCATTTTATAGATGTTCCCCCGGAAAATCTGGCCGGTTTCATCTAGGATCGGTACACACCGATAACCAGAATCTTCCAAGACCTTTAAGGCTTGTTCCAAGGTAACGTCCTCGCGAACCGTAACTAAACGTTCTTTCGGTTTCACTAGGGATTTTAGCAGCATAGCTGACGACCTCCTAAAATTAGAAACTTCTAATAATCTTTCCTAATAATACCATATTTCCTGGTTCGCTGGTAGTCATTTTCCAGTAAAAGCGTGTTAAAATGAGAGAAATATTTAGGCAAGGAGGGTGGTCACGTGAAGACACCGCATGACCCGCAGGATAAGCCGATCATTACAAAAAAATGGCTGTACTGGACGGTTGCCGCATTCGTGGCAATCATTGTGTTGTTGGCAATTGGACTAGCTTTAAAATAAATCAAGCAAAAAGCTGCGGTCCCCACCAGGGACAACCGCAGCTTTTTTAGATTTCTATTAGAAGACGATAACTGGTGTGCCGACGCTAACGTTTTCGTAGACCGCCTTGATTTTCGAAGGTGGTGTGTTGACACAGCCATGTGACCCGTGTTTCTTGTACCACGTGCCCCCATATTCTGGCTGCCATGAGGAATCGTGAATCCCAACACCGGTATCATCGATTGGCATCCAGTACTTCACTTTCGAAGCATAACTGGAGCCATTATCGTTTTTACCACGAAGGGTGGTGTTCCGTTGCTTACTCCAGATGACCCAGACACCAGTTGGCGTGTGGTGTGCCGTAGTTGGCAGGCCAGTCACAATGTCGGTAGAAACGACGACTTTTCCGTTTTTATAAACCCACATGTGTTGGTTCTGTTTATCAACTTCGACGTACGAATTACCGATATCGGTACCATTACTGTGGTAACCGCTACCTTGAATCGTTGGCGTCCGGTCCATGCCTTTACCGGCAAGAACCAATTTACTAAGGATCGGTGTTTCAGACTTGACCTTAATGCTCCAACCGTAGAGGCCCGCTTTGACTTTGACCGTGCCACGCTTGGTTGACTTGAAGGTCCGTGTCTTGTTGATGGTTCCATACTTACTGCTGAGCTTGGTCAGATAAGCCTTAACCGTGGTCGTCTTAGTCGTCAGCTTACCGTTTTTAAACGTCAACCAACTGGCCAGAGTAGCGGCCGGAATCGTAATCTTGTGACCACTCAGCTTGTAAGTGTAAGTCTGCTTGGTGATGTTCTCAGCCGTCTTCTCGGCAGCCTTGAACGTTGTAGACTTGGTCGTGACATCGGGTTTCAAGTAGTCTTTAGAAACGTCGACCGTGGTGTTCCCCTTTTCAATGGCCAGCGTAATCGACTTGGCAACCTTGGTGGCGTCAAGCTGATTACCGGTGTGCGCCTTAGTGGTCACGTACTCGCCGTCGTGGTAAGTAAAGGTAGCATCCGTGGGTGCAGTTCTGGTCTTATTGGCGGTCGTTGAGATCTGCTTGGCGAGGGCCTGAACACTTTGCTGATTTTCATTGCTAGCGTTGAGCTCAATACTGTCCGCAGTCGCCGTAGTAACATGAACGGGCCAGCTCCAAACGTTTTGCTTGGCAATTAATTGTTTCAGTGCAGATTGCGAAGTAACTTTTAAGTTAACTTGCTGCGTCTTAAAAGTAGAGACCGTTTCGCTGCCATCTTTAAGCGTCAACTCTTGGTTCTTCAAAGCTGATTTCAATTTTGTAGCGGCTTGGCTGGCAGTACTTCCACCAACGTTAACTCCGGCGATTTCAGTATCCTTAAAGAAGACCTGCGCCGAAGAGTAATGTAAAGCTTGTCCAACGTAAATGGCGCCGACCGCGACGATGGCGGTAGCAAGACCAATCACAAAGGCTTTTCGTTTCTTCATTATGAGACCTCCTAAAAATAGCCAGTGGAGGAAAAGTCGTCATTCTTAACTATCACTTCATAGCATAACTCAAGCTTACTTCAAACAACCTTAAATGACAATCTGGATGCACCAGTGTTAACGATTACATTACTTATTTGGTCAGGTCTCAAAGAAATTTTAGCTTTTTGCTGGTTTAGCTGTTAGGCTACCATCCGTGGTCGCTGGTGGGACTATTGAAATGATGATATTACACGTTAAAAGATTGGCCAAATAAAAAAAATATAAATTTCAAAAATGGCTATTTGCGGGGTGAATAAAGGACTGGTTACGGGAGATGATGCTGGTAATTAATTTAATTTGAAATAATTAGCGAGCTGACTATATTTCAAGGGCAGATAGTTGAAAACGTAGGCTAAATGCCTAACCAGACATTGAGAGGGAAAAAATAGCAAATGGTAACCAATCATTCTGTGGCCCAATAAAGCAGTAGGGTTCAGTTACAGTTAGAGGAGACTAGAGCGTGCACCAAGCGAGGCGAACGATTACGTCTTAGCTGGAAACAGGCCCCCAACGGTCATAAACCTGGCAACTGGCGTCTAGCCAATCTATGACCGCAAAAAAATCGTCATCACCCGAAGGCAACGACGATTCATTTTAGAACTGAGTTAACTGATTAAAGGGCTGCTAAACCGTCCTTCGTAACCTTCTTCAAGGTTTCAGCTGACTTAGCCATTAATTCTTTTTCTTTGTCGGAGAGAGGAACTTCGACAACGCTAGCTAAACCGCTACCGTTGATAACGGCTGGCGTACCAATAAAGATATCGTTCAAGCCATATTCACCGTTCAACGCAGCACCGACTGGTAAGATGGCGTTTTCGTCACGCAGGATAGCCTTAGTGATGCGCATCAGGCAAGTTGCAACACCATAGAAGGTTGCGCCTTTACGGTTGATGATTTCGTAAGCTTTGTTCCGCGTTTCGTCTTCGATTTTGGCTAAATCGTCATCAGTTAGGCCGTGTTCCTTGGCAACGTCCTTCAATGGACGCGAACCGATCGTTGCTTCATCGTAAGCAGCGAATTCGGAGTCACCATGTTCACCCATGATGTAGGCTTCAACGTTACGAGGGTCGATGCCACCAAGCTTCTTAGCCAAGGCCACACGCAGACGTGAAGTGTCCAAAGAAGTACCGGAACCGATAATGCGTTCCTTGGGGAAACCAGAGAACTTCCAAGTTGCGTAGGTTAAGATGTCAACTGGGTTAGCAGCGATAACGAAGATACCGTCGAAACCAGAATCAACGACTGGTTTAACAATAGAAGACAAAATCTTCAAGTTCTTGTTAACCAAGTCTAAACGAGTTTCGCCGGGTTTTTGTGGGGCACCAGCGGTGATAACAACAACGTCTGCATCCTTGCAGTCAGCGTAGTCACCGGAGTAAACCTTCTTAGGGGCAGTGAAGGCTTGGGCGTCTTCAAGGTCCAAGGCGTCTCCTTCAGTACGTTCCTTAATAACATCCACAATTACGAATTCTTCGGCTAACCCTTGGTTCATCATTGCATAAGCATATGATGAGCCGACAGCACCGTCACCGACTAAAACAACTTTTTGATGATTCTTAGTAGTCAAATTCTTCATCTCCTATAAAATTTTGACGTTAGGGTCGCATTAATACCCGCTTCCTAGTATAACATGTAACCAGACAAGCGACCACGACTCCGAATCAAAACTTATCTAATGGAAACGCTATCTTTGAAATCTCTTTCACTTAAGGACCTCATTCGTGAAGTTACAAGGGGACTATGCTATACTTATAAACGATGAATTTGAAATTAAGAAGATAACCTGAGCCGGCTGAACGGGGAGAAACGGTCCCGTCCGGCTATTTTGTTTCTAGCTTAGGACTCTGCATTGAGGGAGAACTTAACAACATGAAAATGATCGTTGGTTTAGGGAATATTGGACCGCAATATAATGAAACACGTCACAATACAGGATTTATGGTCGTCGACGCTTTTGCCCAAAAACACGGCATCGATTTGACGACGCGCAAACTGGATGCTCGCTATGGTACCGGGATGGTTAACGGTGAAAAGGTGCTGGTGGTTAAGCCAACGACTTTCATGAACGAATCAGGTCGTGCCGTGCACCCCCTGATGACCTACTTTAAGATTGATCTGGATGACATCATGGTGGTTCATGATGATATGGACCTCCCATTGGGGCGGATTCGTCTACGTGACCATGGCTCAGCGGGTGGCCACAACGGCATCAAGAGTATCATCGCCCACGTTTCCAGCCAAGATTTCAAGCGCATTAAGGTCGGAATTGCTCATCCGCAACAACATACGGTGGTCGATTACGTTTTAGGCAAATTTACAACTGAACAAGCACCTCTATTCAATCAAGCCAAGGACAATGCGGTAGCGGCCCTAGAAGACTGGATAGCCGGTAGCGAGTTCCCCAAATTAATGAATCAATACAACTAAAATATTTAATTAAAACGTTAAGAACGTTATTCGATTAGCAGCCGTGCTCGCTAAGATGTCGTTGCATTTTAGAAAGTAAACGGCTGGATTAACGGATGCATAAGTTGGCGGTTTTTAATGTAATCGTAGTCGTAGGTGGCCCGTATGGAGTTCGTGTTCCCTTGAAGATCGGTAACTTTTGTCGGCTTCAAGGTCGCCTCGTGGGGTGGCACACCTGACCACTATAGACGAACCAATACGATCTCAACTAAGAATAGGAAGTTATCGCGTGAATTTAGAAGGATTTATGACGCAGACGGCGGGGTATCAAACGATTCGCCAAACGTTAGCGCCCGGTCAACGTCAGTTGGTAACGGGGCTTAACGGCTCAGCGGAAACGCTATTCATTGCCAGTCTGCTCCACGAACAACAGCGGTCCCTGATCTACGTCACGGATACGCTTTACCATGCTGGACAACTCGTCGACGACCTAGCGAACCTGCTGGCCGATGACGAGCTCTTTGAGTTTCCAGTAGAGGAATTATTAGCGGCCGAGGTCGCAACTAGCTCCCCCGAGTATCGTTCGGCACGAATCGATGCCTTGCGAGCCCTGCAGAGTGAACGGCCAGTCGTTATTGTGACAGCGTTGTCTGGCCTACGGCGTTTCTTACCAGCACCAGATAATTTTGCGGCGGCCCGGTTCACCGTTAAGGTCGGGGATGACTTCGACCTAGAGGACTTACAACAGCGATTGTTTGCCATGGGCTACGTCCATCAGAAGTTGGTAGCGGGTCCTGGCGATTTCGCCGTGCGAGGATCAATTGTGGATATCTATCCGTTAGCGGCAGATTATCCGGTACGATTAGACTTCTTCGATACGGAGATTGATTCACTACGCTACTTTGATCCCGCTACGCAACGTAGTATTGAGAACGTTGACCAGGTTGAGATTTTGCCAGCGACCGATTTTATTTTAACGGCCGCTGAACGAACAGCTGGGGCAGCAGCATTGACGGCTGAACTGAAACAACAGGTTACTAAGTTGGACGCTGATGCGACGACCACGTTAAACGACCAAGTGCAGCCGTTGATCGATGGCTTGAAGAAGGGGTCGGTCGATCCCCAATTAATGGAGTTTGCTGATTATTTGTTCCCAGAACATCACCAATTGTTGGACTATTTGCCGGCTAATGGGGTGGCGTTGTTCGGGGATTATTCGCGTCTACAGGACGCTGAACGGCAGCTCTTAGAGGATGAGGCCAACTGGGCAACCGATAAGCTCGCGCATCATCAAATTTTTACGCAACAAGTCTTTGGCGGTGAGTTACGGCCCATCGTGAAGGATGACGGTCACGCCCAAATCATGTTGGCGCTTTTCCAAAAGGGAATGGGAAGTCTGCGGTTCCAAGCCGTGACGAATGTGACGACGCGTGCCATGCAACAATTCTTTAGTCAGATGCCCGTGATGAAAACGGAAATTGACCGGTGGCACAAGCAAAAGCAGACCATCGTGTTGCTCGTTCAGGATGAGGAGCGCCTGGCAAAAATCGAGCAGACATTGGATGACTTTGAAATTAAGGTCGTCATGACCAAGTCTGCCAATCTACAAGCCGGCTTGACACAGTTGGTGCCAGAACGTTTGCGAACTGGATTTGAACTTCCGGAAGCGTCGTTAGTCGTCATCACCGAAGCTGAAATGTTCCAAAAGGTCACTAAGAAGCGGCCTCGGCGCCAGACAATGGCCAACGCCGAACGGTTGAAGAGCTACACCGACTTGAAGCCTGGGGACTACGTGGTGCACGTTAACCATGGTATTGGGAAATTTATCGGCATGCAGACACTGACTGTCGATGGTGTTCACCAAGACTACATGACCATCGACTATCAGGATAACGCACAGCTTTTTATCCCGGTGACCCAGTTAAATCTGATTCAAAAGTACGTGTCATCCGAGGATAAGAAACCACGAATCAACAAGCTAGGCGGTTCCGAGTGGGCAAAGACCAAGAGCAAGGTCGCTGCTAAAATCGAAGACATTGCCGATGAACTGGTTGATTTGTACGCCAAACGGGCTGCTGAGAAGGGGTTTGCCTTTCCAGTAGACGATAGCTTGCAGACAGACTTTGAAAATGACTTCCCGTACGCCGAGACGCCCGATCAACTACGGACAATCGACGAAGTCAAACACGATATGGAGAAGTCACGGCCAATGGACCGATTACTGGTCGGTGACGTGGGCTATGGTAAGACTGAAGTTGCGTTGCGAGCGGCCTTTAAAGCCGTTGAAGCGGGCAAACAGGTGGCATTCTTAGTCCCAACGACTATTTTGGCACAACAACACTACGACACCATGATCAATCGGTTTGAGGGCTATCCCATCAACGTTGAGATGTTCTCACGGTTTCGGACGACCAAGCAGATCCATCAGTCCATTAAGGACCTGGAGAGCGGGCAACTGGATATCGTGGTGGGGACTCACCGACTCCTATCACAGGACGTGAAATTTAAGAACCTTGGGCTGGTACTGGTCGATGAGGAACAACGGTTTGGGGTCAAGCATAAGGAGCGGCTGAAGCAGTTAAAGGCAAATGTGGACGTTCTGACTTTGACGGCAACGCCAATTCCACGAACACTTCACATGTCGATGTTGGGTGTGCGGGACCTTTCCGTGATTGAGACACCACCCGCTAACCGGTTCCCAATTCAAACCTACGTGATGGAACAAAATGCTGGGGCAATTCAAGATGGGATTCGCCGGGAAATGCAGCGGGGGGGCCAGGTCTTCTACCTCCACAACCGCGTTGGTGACATTGAAAAGACCGTCAGTCAGATTCAAGCGCTAGTTCCTGAGGCACGGGTCGGCTACATTCACGGGCAGATGACGGAATCCCAACTCGAAGGGGTCCTCTTTGACTTCTTACGCGGGGATTATGATGTCCTGGTCACCACGACCATTATCGAAACGGGAATCGATATTCCTAATGCCAACACGTTGTTTGTGGAAAATGCCGACCGAATGGGGCTATCACAGCTGTATCAACTGCGGGGACGTATCGGGCGAAGCAACCGGGTCGCTTACGCTTACTTCACTTACAAGCCAAACAAGGTGTTGACTGAAGTCAGTGAGAAACGGTTGGAGGCCATCAAAGACTTTACCGAGCTGGGGTCAGGTTTTAAGATTGCCATGCGGGACTTGTCGATTCGGGGAGCCGGTAACTTGTTGGGTAAACAACAACACGGTTTCATTAATTCCGTGGGGTATGATCTCTATACGCAAATGTTAAGTGAAGCAGTCGCCAAGAAGCGGGGGAGACAGACGCAACCGAAGACGGACACGACCGTCGAATTGGGTGTAGAAGCCTACCTGCCAAGCGACTATATTGAAGATGAACAACAAAAGATTGAAATGTACAAGCGGATTCGCCAACTGGAAAGTGACGATGAAATCAGTGAGATTCAGGCGGACCTGATCGACCGGTTTGGGGAGTACCCGGATGCGGTCAGTCAGCTGTTGACGATTGGTCAGCTGAAGTTAGCAGCCGATTTGGCGTTAGTCGATAAGATTCGCCGGGTCAATGGGGATGTCTTTGTCACAATTTCTAAGCGGGGCACGAATATTCTTGGCGGCGAGGACGTCTTTAAGGCCTTGGCCGCAACCGAGTTAAAAGCGACTGTAGGTATCAACGACGACCGACTACACGTGAAGTTGGTCCTCCAACCGAACATGACGGTCAATGACTGGCTGCCACAGGTTCAACAGTTCATGGCGGCCCTCAGAGATATCGTGGAAGTTACCACGAAGCCTAAGGACGATGCACCGACGGCTGAAGATTAAGGAGGGAGTCCATGGGCAACCGCAACGTGAATAAGACCTTGCAGGGGGCCCTGATTCTCTCGGTAGCGGCGTTTATTGCTAAGTTACTGAGCGCGGTCTACCGGGTTCCCTTTCAAAACATGGTCGGCAACACCGGGTTTTACGTCTATCAACAGGTCTACCCGTTGTACGGCATCGGGATGACCTTTGCCCTCAGTGGCTTGCCCGTTTTTATTTCCAAACTGATTGCCGAAGCACCCGATTTGCCGAGTCAACAGCAGGTTGCTCACCAGGTTTATCGGTGGGTTTGGGCACTCGCCCTCGTGATCTTTGGTGGTCTGATGCTGGGGGCAAACGTAATTGCCCGAGGAATGGGCGATCATCAGTTGGCCCCCCTGATTCAGATGGTGGCGTGGATGTTTCTATTCATGCCAGACCTATCTGTGAGCCGCGGGTACCATCAGGGACAGTTTCAAATGTTACCGACCGCGCGTTCCCAAGTGGTTGAACAACTGGTCCGCGTAGTGGTCATCTTAGTAGCCGCTGCTTGGGCGACCCACCATCAATGGTCGGTTTACCGGATGGGCACCTGGGCGCTGAGTGGCGGGACGATTGCTGCAGTGGCGGCACTCGTTGTGTTACCAGGGTGGCGACAGAAGTCAGTGGCGACTGGGAAACGGGTTGCCCACGTGGGCCGGCGATTACTGGTCGAAGGTGGGACTTTGTGTCTACTAACGGCCATGATGGTCTTACTTCAGCTCGTGGATTCGTTTACGGTGAAAAACGGATTGGTAGCCGGTGGCATGGGTGATCTGGCGGCGAAGAGCTTAAAGGGGGTCTATGACCGGGCGCAGCCATTGGTGCAATTGGGTTTAGTGGTGGCGGTAGCCTTTGCCACGTCGCTACTACCGGCTTTAGCCGAAGCCCAGCATCAGCAGCGACCCAAGGCCTTCAAACAGCTGACGACGACCATGATGCACATTGCATTGGTCATTGCCACGGCCGCAGCGGCCGGTCTGATCAGTCTGATGCCGTGGATCAACCGATTACTGTTTGGTGACGAACAGGGGTCTGGGATGCTCGGGGTCTATATGCTCAGCATTATCTTGGCAACCCTGATTCAAACGTATAATAGCGTGCTTCAGAGTAAAAATGCGTACCGGCTGACGGTGGTGGCACTGACGGTCGGCCTGCTAGTCAAGGCTGTTGGTAATCACTGGGCCGTGCGTAATTTTGGTGCCAGTGGTGCGAGTTGGCTGACGGTTTTGAGCCTGGTGGTGATGTTTCTCATCATCTGGTACGGGTCGGCCAATGAACTACGAGATGGCATTTGGTCACGGCCGTTTATACGCAAGCTTCTTGGCTGTACTATTTTAATGGTCGCGGGCGTGCGGTTCACGGCGATGCTCCTGGCATTCTGGTGGCCGGCGACAATGACTGGTAGATTAGCTGCTGGGGGTGCACTTCTGGTCACAATTCCAGTAGGTGTGCTGCTCTTCTTGGGCTTAGCGCTAAGCTGGCAACTCCTGACGGTTCGGGAGTGGCTAGCGGTACCCCACGCCAAAGCGGTCTTACGTTTATGGCAAAAAATAAGTCAACACGGAGGAAAATAAGATGCGTTTAGATAAATACTTGAAAGTTTCACGGATCATTAAACGGCGTTCAGTGGCTAAGGAAATTGCTGATAAGGGCCGTATCGAAATTAACGGTAAGGTTGCCAAATCATCGACGGACGTGGCAACGAATGATGAACTAGTTATTAAGTTTGGTAACAAAACGTTAACGGTCAAAGTTAATGAATTGTTGGAGACTACAAAAAAGGACGATGCAGAACGGATGTACACGATCGTCAAAGAAGAGTATGCACAGGACTTTCGGCAAGAATAACGCACCAAATGTGACGAATGTTTTACAATATGCTTAACTGTCTGGACGTGCAATTTGAAACTTGCTATACTCAAGTTAATCTATCTGGTGAAAACTGAGGAGTGAGTGGGATGGCTGATACACAGCCGAAACCGGCGAAAATTGAACGGCTTGATAATGACTATACGCGACGGTTGAATCGGCAGCACGCCGCAGCCCACCACACGGGGTGGTTGCGTCATCGTCGCATCCGGCGGGCATTGCGAATTGGCGCTGTTTTTGCGGTGTTCGCAATCATCCTTGGTATTCAACTTGTGCGCACCAATGCGAGCTTACACACGGTCAATCAACAGGTGGCGACAAGTGAACGGCAACTAAAGCAGACCAAAGCGGATAGTCAAGATCTTAAATTACAAATCAAACAGTTAAATAATAAAGATTACTTGGGACAGTTGATTCGGTCAAAGTACTATTATTCTAAATCTGGCGAGACCATTTATAGTTTGCCAGATGACCACGCTAACGACGTGACAGCTAAGTAAGCAAAATAAGCGATTTCGGAGAATTTATTTCGGAGTCGTTTTTTTGTGCGTCATTGGTACAAGATTAGGGGTACACTTAAAGAGAAGGCAGTGGTGTAAATTGATTGGCGCAGTGCAACCATTTTCGCTAATTTAGGTGCGGACTCGCGAATGGATTGCGTGATTAAAATAATATTAACGCTTTCTGAAAATAGCGAGACGTTTTAAGGTGTTAACGAAAGACCTTTGAAAATCAAGGAGTCAGGTAGAAAGTTAATCTAACGGGGTTTAACCACGGTCAAAAAAGTTGTTTAGAGCTCGTTGTTTTTGACTTTAGTCGTTTGGGATTGGTTAAAATTGTGTTATACTGAAAGCACTTATTTTAAGGAGGAACTTCTTGTTTATGGCAATCGAGGTTGGAGCTAAAGTTTCCGGAAAGGTCTCTGGAATTACGAACTTTGGTGCATTTGTTGATTTAGGTGACCACAAGACCGGTTTGGTCCACATTAGTGAAATTTCTGACGGGTACGTGAAGGACATCCACGACGTCTTATCCGTTGGTGATGAAGTAACGGTTAAAGTCTTGACCGTTGGCAATGACGGTAAGATTGGGTTATCCATTCGGAAAGCCACCGATCATCCGGCATCAGAACGGCCACACAGCCACAACGAACATCGGGATAACAACCATGAAGGCAACAATCATGGTGGTAGTCACGATTTCCACGGTAACGGTGGCAATCATAATAGTGGCGAGAATCATGGCAGTCACGGCCGGCGGTTTGAAGGCAATGGTGGTAACAGTAACGGACCACGGCCACACCGGAGTTCAGCGAATGGTCGCTTCTCTGGCCATCACGCAGCCCAACATGAAGAAAGTTTTGACGATTTAATGTCAGGGTTCTTGAAACAAAGTGAGGACCGTTTGGCAACGATTAAGCGTAATACTGAAGGTAAACGTGGCGGCCGTGGTGGTCGGCGCAGCTAGTTTTTCGACTAGTGCCCGAAGTTAAGAGGACCGCACTTGTTGCGGCCCTTTTTCATATCAGGTGGATCAGAGGGGGGAAGGACGTGACGTTAGAGACGGACTTTCGACGGAATTGTCAGCGCTATGGCTGGAACGATCCGCGGCAACGTGGATTGATTGCGGTCTCGACCGGCGTTGACTCCATGGTGCTGCTGGCGTTGTTTTGCCAGCTGCCGGTGGCAGTGCGGCCGCAGTTGACCGTTGTTCACGTCAATCACCAGTTACGTGAGCAGAGTAAAACGGAAGCGGCTTTCTTAGAGCAGTGGTGTTACGATCATCAGTTGCCACTAGTTGCGACGGTCTGGCCACGTGACCAACAACCGACACATGGTACAGAGGCAGCCGCCCGGAAATTTCGCTATGCGTTCTTCATGCAGCAACTTGCGGCCCAACATGCCGACTGGGTAGCAACGGCGCATCAGGCCGATGAACAAGCCGAAACAATTTTGCTTAAGCTGATTCGTGGCGGTCAGCTGTCCCAACTAACGGGAATGGCACCGCAACGACCACTGGGTAGCGGTCGGGTGATTCACCCATTGCTCCCTTTTACCAAGCAGATGTTGCAAGACTATGCAGTCACCCACCAGATTCCTTGGTATGAAGATGCGACGAATCAGGAGCTGATTGCGAGTCGAAATCGCATCCGTCACGTGATCTTGCCGGCGCTACGCCAGGAAAATCCGCAAGTCGACCAGCATTTACGTGAGTATGCCCAGCAACTGCAGGCGACACTAGTGGTTGCTGATCAGGCCGTGGATGATCGGCTCGCACAGATCGTCAGTCAATGGGCACCCGTGACGGGGGATGTTCAACGCTTACTGACGCTTTCCACGGCCGACCAGCAACTTTTGTTGGCTCGGTTAATTAAGCAAACAGCGCCGGCAATTACAGCAAGTGCATCCCATTTAGCGGCGTGCTTACGACTGTTAAATAGCCGCGAACACCCGACTGGAACGGTTGGTTTTGGCCAGGGGTGGCAATTAACGAAACGCTATGACAGCTTTCGGTTTTGGCAACCGAAAATTTTCGTAGAAAAATCCGTGGAACATTTTAGTTTTATGGTAGACTTGAACCAATGGCAACCGGTCGGTAATGGTTGGCAACTCGGCTTTTTCCCGGCTGAAACTGTAACAGAATATTCTGAGCATGAGACGATTGCTTTATCAACGGCACAACTTCCTTTGGAAATTCGTTCGTTCAGAGCAACGGATCGCTTGCGGTTGGCTGATGGCCATCATCAAGCAGTTCGACGGGTATTGATCAACGCGAAGGTTCCTCGGGACCGCCGCACACAGACACCCGTATTGGTCACAGCACAGGGAGATGTTTTGGCAGTTTTGGGCGTAAAATGGGCCGTTTGGCCGCCACGGCCGCACACAAAAAACTATCACATTGTCTTGAAGTATGAATAGGCGAAAGGGGAACAGCATGAATAACGATATTTTGAAGGTCCTTTATAGTGAGGAAGACATTGCCGAAGCCTGCAAACGTTTAGGGACACAACTCGCAGAGGACTACAAGGACAAGACGCCTTTAATTATTTGTGTCTTAAAGGGCGCCATCCTGTTTATGACCGATGTGATTCGTGACATGGACATTTATGCGACGATTGACTTCATCGATGTCTCTAGCTATAACGGGGGCACGGCGTCTTCTGGAACTATCCGGTTATTAAAGGATTTGGATACGGACGTTTCAGGACGTGATATTTTGTTAGTTGAAGATATCATCGATACGGGGCGGACATTGAAGTACCTGGAAGACCTCTTAAAGGATCGGAATGCCAAGTCAATCAAGGTCTGCACGTTAATGGACAAGCCCAGTGGTCGCGTGGTTGAAGCTAAGGCCGATTACGTCGGGTTTAACGTCCCCAGCGAGTTTGTGGTTGGGTACGGTCTAGACTACGAAGAAAAATATCGGAATCTCCCGTACGTTGGTGTTTTGAAGCCATCCGTTTATTCAGATAAATAATTAGTCAATGATAGTCAATTGTGATAACATCTTATTTAGTTAAAGGGCATAAGCTCTAAAATTTGTTCCTATCTTAATGCTGGGAACTGTGAGTAAGGAGGCACGACATTGAATAATCGACGAAATGGACTGTTCCGTAACAGCCTGTTTTACATTGTGATCTTCTTGTTGATCATTGGCGTTGTTTACCTGTTTAATGGGAACAACACCAGCTCACAATCCCAAGAAATCCAATCGAGCGAGTTCGTTAAGGACTTGAATTCGAACAAGGTCAAGAACTTCTCCATTCAACCTTCCGGAGGAGTTTACAAGATTACCGGGGAATACCGGAACGCCCAGAAACGGACGACCAACACCGGTTTTAGTCTCGGCGGTTCACAAAGCACCGCAGTGACCACCTTTACGACTCAGGTCTTGACGAATAACTCGACGGTTTCCGAGATTGCGCAGACTGCCAAGAACCACAACGTAAAGATGAATACCAAAGCGGAAGAGTCAAGCGGCTTCTGGATTAACCTGTTAGTCTACGTAGCGCCGCTGGTTATTTTCTTCTTCTTCTTCTACATGATGATGGGTCAAGCCGGCCAAGGCGGCGGCAACGGCCGTGTCATGAACTTTGGGAAGAGTAAAGCCAAGCCGGCTGATAGCAAAGAGAACAAGGTTCGCTTTGCCGACGTCGCTGGTGAAGAGGAGGAAAAGCAAGAACTTGTTGAAGTTGTTGAGTTCTTGAAGAATCCACGTAAGTTTGTTGCTTTGGGCGCCCGGATACCATCTGGGGTCTTGCTGGAGGGCCCGCCAGGAACTGGTAAAACGTTACTGGCTAAGGCTGTTGCCGGTGAAGCCGCGGTCCCATTCTTCTCGATTTCTGGTTCAGATTTCGTAGAAATGTTTGTGGGTGTTGGGGCTAGCCGTGTTCGGGATCTGTTTGATCAGGCCAAAAAGGCCGCACCATCAATCATCTTCATTGATGAAATTGATGCGGTTGGTCGTCAACGGGGTGCCGGCATGGGTGGTGGCCATGATGAACGTGAACAAACGTTGAACCAATTGCTGGTTGAAATGGACGGGTTTACGGGGAGTGAAGGGGTCATTGTGATGGCCGCCACTAACCGTTCCGACGTTTTGGACCCCGCTTTACTGCGGCCAGGTCGGTTTGACCGGAAGATCTTAGTGGGTCGTCCAGACGTTAAGGGTCGTGAAGCGATTCTGAAGGTTCACGCGAAGAATAAGCCATTAGCGAATGATGTTGACTTAAAGGAAATTTCCAAGCAAACACCTGGTTTCGTGGGTGCCGATTTGGAAAACCTCTTGAACGAAGCTGCCCTCTTAGCAGCACGGCGGAATAAGACGCAGATTGACGCTTCTGATTTGGATGAAGCCGAAGACCGGGTCATCGCTGGGCCTGCTAAGAAGGACCGAGTCGTCAGCGCGCAAGAGCGCAACACTGTGGCATACCATGAAGCGGGTCATACCATCGTTGGGTTAGTCTTAAACGATGCGCGGGTCGTTCACAAGGTTACCATCGTGCCGCGTGGCCGCGCAGGTGGGTACGCAATTATGCTCCCACGTGAAGACCAAATGCTGATGTCCAAGAAGGACGCCATGGAACAGATTGCTGGTTTAATGGGTGGTCGGACGGCTGAAGAGTTAATCTTCCATTCCGAATCATCTGGGGCCTCCAATGACTTCGAACAGGCAACACAAATTGCCCGTTCCATGGTTACGCAATATGGGATGAGTGACGCGTTGGGAACTGTCGCACTGGAAAGTGCCGGCGGCCAACCATTTGCTGGGGCCGGTTATCCGGGTCAGCCAACTTACTCTGAACACACCGCTAACTTAATCGATAGTGAAGTTCGTCGAATCATCGGGGAAGCACATGATACTGCCCGGAAGATTCTTGAGGAACACAAAGCGGAACACAAGATTATTGCGGAAGCCTTGTTGAAATACGAAACGCTGGACGAAAAGCAAATCCTCAGCCTGTTTAATACTGGGAAGATGCCGGAGAAGGACAGCAATGCCGAATTTCCAAGTGAAAAGGCCGCAACGTTTGAAGAATCTAAGCGTGAACTTGAACGGCGCGAAGCCGAACGCCAGGCTTCTACGGAAGCTAAGCTCGCTTCGTCAGCTGCTAGCGATTCAGCCAGTGAAGCTGAATCTGCAACAAGTTCAGCTGCAGATGATACAGACAGTTCAGCCGATTCAAATGCGTCATCCGATGCAAATAACAATAACTCAAGTGATTCTGAATAGATTACTGAAAGGGCGTAAGATGTCAATCTTGCCCCTTTTTTGTTTGGCTTGATATGAGAAATAGGACACGATATATGATATCGACGGCTGAAAATTGGGATGTGGCAGCGAAGTTTTCAAGGAACAGTATTTGCAAATGAGACGGTTTCTGGTAAGGTAAGGCATGACTAACGTAACGAAAGGACTTATTTTATAATGGCAGATTATTTAGTAAAAAGTTTGATTGACGGTGGCATGTTTCGGGCCTACGTGGTGGATGCCACAGATACGGTTGCCGAAGCACAAAAGCGCCATGACACCTGGAGTGCCGCAACCGCAGCACTTGGGCGGACGTTGATTGGCACAATGCTGCTTTCGACTTCTCTATTGAAAGGGAAGGAAAAGCTTACGGTCAAGGTTAATGGTCATGGACCGGTTGGCGCAATTGTGGTTGACGGTAATGCGGATGGCACGGTTAAGGGATATCTCCAATACCCACACGTCAGCTTACCGTTGAACGAGAAGCATAAGATTGATGTGAAGAAAGCCGTTGGCGTCAATGGCATGCTAACAGTCACCAAGGATCAGGGCTTAGGCCAACCGTATACGGGGCAAGTGCCGTTGATATCTGGCGAATTGGGTGAAGACTTCACGTATTATTTAGCCAAATCTGAGCAGATTCCAAGTTCCGTTGGAGTTTCGGTATTTGTTCAACCCAACAATACCGTTAAGGTGGCCGGTGGGTTCATGATTCAGGTGATGCCCGGTGCCACAGACGAAGCAATTGCACGTTTGGAGCAACGAATTAAAGAAATGCCAATGGTTTCTGAACTTCTGTTGGATGGTCAAACGCCAGAAGATATCTTGAAGTTGTTGTTTAAGGATGAGCAGGTCAAAATTTTACAGAAGATGCCGGTTGCCTTTAAGTGTGACTGCTCGAAGGACCGGTTTGCGAAGTCTTTAGCAGCCATTCAACCAAAGGCGATTCAGGAAATGATTGATGAGGATCATGGTGCGGAAGCCGTTTGTCATTTCTGTGGCAACAAGTACCAATTCTCAGAAGATGAACTACGTGATATTCTCGCGCAGGCCCAAGCCAAGTAGGGGGGGATGACATGACCTGGAAGATTGGTGATGTTGAAATTCCTAATCGTGTCGTTGTTGCTCCGATGGCGGGCGTGACCAACGTGGCATTTCGTGTAATCTGTAAGGAGTTCGGTGCTGGGTTGGTCGTTTGCGAAATGATCTCGGGTCAGGGAATTCATTACCATAATCAGCGAACGCTCGATATGATGACGGTTGATCCTCAGGAGCATCCAATGAGCATTCAGATTTTTGGTGGCACCAAGGAGACCCTAGTGCAGGCAGCTCAGTTTGTTGATCAACATACGCCGGCAGATATTATTGATATCAATATGGGATGTCCGGTCAATAAGGTTGTGAACACGGATGCCGGTGCAAAATGGTTACTGAATCCGGATAAAGTCTATGATATGGTAGCAGCGGTCGTTGCTAGCGTGAATAAGCCAGTTACCGTGAAGATGCGAACCGGCTGGGATGCACATCACGTGTTTGCTGTCGAAAATGCATTGGCCGCTGAGCATGCTGGGGCGAGTGCCATTGCCATGCATGGACGTACTCGTAAGCAGATGTATCAGGGACACGCTGACTGGGATATCCTTCATGATGTGGCACAGCACCTGACGATTCCGTTTATGGGAAATGGGGATGTGCGAACGCCAGAAGATGCTAAACGAATGTTAGATGAAGTCGGCGCCGATGCGGTTATGATCGGTCGTGCCGTGATGGGGAATCCCTGGTTACTGAAACGGGTTAACTGCTACCTAGCAACGGGAGAGCTTCTGCCGGAACCAACGGCTGTAGAAAAGGTGACCATTGCGAAAGAACACTTGCACCAGCTGTGTACAGCTAAGGGAGCGGTTGAAGGTCCCCGTGATTTTCGAAATCAAGTGGCTTACTACCTAAAGGGGATTCCCCATGCTGCCCGGACGAAAGTGGCATTGACCGATGCGAGCGAAGAAGCTATTATGGTCGATATTCTGGATGGTTTTTTGGCTAACCGGAAGGCACGCAGCCAAGAAACACCGATCCGACGTTTTACCAACCCACAATAAAAGAGAGTCATGAGTAGCGCGCAATCCATTGAGAAGAGGGAATGTTTCTTCCTCTAGGTGGTGTTGCGCCTTTTTTAGTTACCAAGCTATATTTAAGGAAATTATTGGGGAATCTGGGGAAATGGTAGCGTAGTGGTTTTCGAGACGCTACGGGGATAAGGTACTGCATGGGCATGGTGATGTGACGCCACAATCGAAGCCGCAAAGGGGGACGCAGGGGAGTACTTGGCTGAAACGTGTCGGCGGTAATGGTGATTGATTGTGGTTACATCAGATGGTAAAACTAATGTAACCTTGGCTTTTTAGACTTTTTTGATAAATTTGCTTGACCTTACATGAGAAAATTGATAAGATATTCTTTGTTGTCATCAAGCCAACTTAAATGCATAAAAATCGAATTTATGGATAGCCATACAAATTGAAATTTGTGCTTGACGAGTTAAATGGTAACTGATACAATGATTTATGTTGTCTGTTACCGACATTGGCAAAAGTAGTTGTTTCTTGGATGTTGAATATATATTCAAAAGCAATTAAAAAGTTGTTGACAAGGTTTTGGCGACATGATATACTTTAAAAGTTGTCACGGAGCGTTTGCTTCTCTGATAAATTGGTAGACCTTTGAAAACTGAACATTGTTTCGACAAACCAAATATGTGTAGGGCGGTTTGATACTTAGTATCAAACCCAAAATATTTATTTGCGAAGTCAATTCGCTTTAAAAAATGTAACAACAATCGATGAGCTATTCAAGC
>NZ_RHNX01000040.1 GCF_003946335.1 Levilactobacillus fujinensis | reverse complement strand
GTACAAAAAAGAGGCCCAATTCGTAAATGAATTGAACCTCCGAAATTCCCTCCATCAACACCGGTTGACAAAGAGCCCTTTTATTTACACCACTATGATGCCGAAACGCGCGCCATAAGGTAGTTTGTGATTAAAAGCGGTTACTGCTTCTTTTGTAGAATTTCACGATCAATCAGGTTTTGCAGAATAAAGTGGTATTGCTCCACGTTGCCTTCTGCGTGCGTCCCCTTAAAGATGTTAACGCGACTATTACCAGAAGCATTGGTCGTTGCCATCTTGAACCCACTTAGGTCCTTGGCAACGGTCACCCGTAACATTTGATTCTTATTGTAGGGGGACGTCGGATCGACTGACCGTTCTAACGTATAGTTTCCAGCATGGGATATTTGGAACCCCACGTCCTTCAACGCGTAGGACTTCACGTTTGGATGGAGTACGTAAACATCCGTGTCACCCTCAATTTTCATTTCTTTAGCAAATAGCATGTTACTTCACCTCGCTGTGAGAAAGTCGCTTAACAATGGCACTGACGTTCTTCACGAAAGCGTCAATATCAGCGCTAGTCGTCTGTTGACCAAATGAAAGCCGAATGGACTCCGCAATCCGCGGACTTTCGGCACCAAACATTGCGGTCAACACATGTGATGGTTCAATCGAACCAGCCGTACAAGCCGAGCCACCGGAAACGGCGATTCCTGCCAAATCCAGATTGGTTTGCATGACGTAAGTTGAGATTCCCTTGATCCAAATGTTCAAGACGTGCTCGAGGTTTTCACCCTCTAAGGAGCCATTGATCTCAAAGTCGACGCCGTTGGCGGTTAGGCCTTGAATCACTTGCTCCTTATAGCCGTGAAACCGGGCTCGCTTATCAGCCTTGACCTCTGGCGTGAGCAACTTAGCAGCAACCGCCATTCCAGCAATTGCGGGAACGTTTTCCGTTCCGGCCCGCCGCTTTTCTTCTTGGTCGCCACCCTTGATCAAGCTGGGAAAGTTCACACCTTCCCGTTTGTACAGAAAACCGATCATCTTGGGTCCGTTGATCTTATGGGCAGACGTCGACAACATGTCAATATGATCACGCTGCACGTCAATGTCCAATGACCCGTAAGCTTGAACCGCATCCGTATGCAACCAAGCTTGGTGGTCCTTCAAAATCTCACCGATCTCATGAATCGGCATCCGACTGCCAACCTCGTTGTTACCCATCATGATTGTTACCAGAATAGTGTCCTCACGAAGCGCCGCCTTAAAATCGTCCAAACTGATACGACCATGCGCATCAACTGGCAAATAGGTCACGTCGAAACCTTGATCCTCTAGGGCGTGTAACGGCTTCAGCACCGCTTCATGTTCGATTTCCGTGGTAATGATGTGCTTACCCAACGACTGTCGCGCCAGCGCCGTCTGAGTAATCGCCGTATTATCACTTTCGCTCCCACCACTAGTGAAGATGATTTCCTCATCGTGAGCGGCGTTGATACTCTTGGCAATCACCTGTCGACTATTTTCCATGACCGTGTGGGCTTGACGACCAAGGCCATACAACGTCGACGCATTACCGTATACGTTAGCCATCTTGTCGACCATTTCATTTAAGACCTCTGGGGCCATTGGGGTCGTTGCTGCGTTATCCAGATAGATTTCCCGGACCGCATTACTATTATCAATATGAATCTCTTGCATCCTCAAAAAACCTCCTGAAAAGCTTTGCTAGTTTTGTGCAGCTAACAAGGCTAGTAACATTTGTGCAGAACGGTGACCCGCATCAATAATAAAGTCATCGAAGTTAACACCGGAATCATTATCGGCGTTGTCGGACATCGCCCGAACAACAACGTATGGCACGTCAAATTGATGCGCAACTTGACCAACCGCGGCCCCTTCCATTTCACCGGATAAAGCATCTGGGAAGTGACCCATAATGGTCTTAATCGTCGTTGGACTGTTTAAAAACTGGTCACCGGTTACGATGAGACCAAGCTTAGTCTTCAAACCGGTTGCTGCAGCAGCTGCCACGATTCTTTCGCCCCATTCCTTAGAAGCAGTAAACCGTGCTGGTTGTTGTGGTAATTGCCCATACTCGTAGCCAAAGGCCCGTGCATCAGCGTCATGGTAAGCCGTTTCGGTGGAAACGACCACGTCGCCAATGTTTAAGTCGGGTGCCAAGGCTCCGGCAGAACCAGAGTTGATCATCACGTCAACGTTAAATTGAGTGATCAATAGTGCGGTCGTTAAGCCAGCCTCCACCTTACCAATTCCGGATTGTACCAGAACAACAGATTGACCGTGAATAGTGCCTTGATAAAATTTCAACCCATGAACGACGGTCGTTGTTCCGTTCTCGAGGGCGTCGTGTAGTTCCTTAATTTCTTCTTCCATGGCGCAGAGAATTCCAAATGTCATGTTGTGTCGCCAACTCCTTTTTGTGTTTATTCATTTAATTAATCAATGAAGCAGCTAGAACGTGGTTACCACGCCTAGCCGCCATTTAAAACTCAACGAAAAATAAAATCAAATAAACCGCAATAATCAGCACGAAGAGCCAACCAATCGCCCAGTTGAGTCGTCGACCCAAACGGTGCTGTTTGCCCTCCGTGGGATTAACGCGTTGATTCGATTCTGCTTCATCTTTTGGAAGTGGATCACCGTGAGTCCGGGCATATTCCTTTTCGACCTGCACCCGTTTGCGGTCGCGCTCCTGAAACTCTTTCTCAGCGCGTTCCTGCTCCTTACGGTAATCAGCTCTCGTTTTTGGTTGATCATCCTGTTGCATGCTGTCACCTACTTCTGTAATAACCAGTAATAGATGGCCGTAACCGTCTTGGCGTCTTCAATCTTACCATTTTCAATCATGGCCTTGGCTTCGTCCTTCGTTACCGTTAAAAGCTCAAGATTTTCACCCTGATCTCGTGGTAATTCAGTCGTTACCGGCTTTAAATCAGTTGCTAAAAAGAGCGTCATGTATTCGTCAGAAAAGCCAACGCTGGAATAAAAACCGGTAATCCGTTTTAACTGACCCGGTTGGTAACGAATCTCTTCGTTCAACTCTCGAATGACAGCATGCTCGGCATTATCGGCGTCTCTGCTATCTAACTTACCAGCTGGAATTTCCAATGTGGCTGCATGAATCGGCGCACGCCACTGGCGTTCCAAAAACATTTTATTATCATTGGTCAAAGCCAAGATTCCCACTGCCCCGGTGTGGCGCACGATTTCTCGCGTCGCTGTATCGCCATTTGGCAGCCGAACTTGTTGCCGTTCTAACTTAACAATGACCCCATCGTACAACGTTTCGGTCGATTCAACGTGTTCTTCTAAGTCCATGTTAAACCTCCTCAGTCGTCCCCGTGATCACGGGTGTCACTTTAGCCGCTTGGAGGCCACGCATCCCTTGAACAACCACGAATTGGACGGTCTGACCGACTTCGAGCTTCTTGAATCCTTCACCAACAATGGCCGTGTAATACACAAAGATATCACCATCAGCGGGCGTGGTAATAAACCCAAAGCCGCGTTGTTCACTATAACTTTTTACTTTTCCGGTTAACATGGTATTCCCTCCCATACATAGCACAAATTATACTCGCTTGGGCGGTCGACCGCAAACAATGGTTCCCTAGACCGTCCAGCTTGGCTAATTCTTAAGCTCTCAATGGTTTTAACGACTGGTTATCGGTCTTAAAAATAGCCGCACCCCAGCTCTATCTAATTTCTGTCAGAGCCATCGTTTACTCTACAGATGCATGCGCCTTTTCAGTTGAGGTCTTTACTAACCTTAACCTGATTGTCAGCTAAAAACGTTCCCTCGGCAGATAGCCTTAATCTCAGGGCCTACCTTACGCGAAAATTCTCTCCCGACAAATACAAGTTCTAGCAAATCAGCTCGACTGAATTATCACTAATTTTAACCATTTTCACTTCAATTACCCGTTAAATAGCTTAGTTAGTTGAGCAACTGTGAAATAACCTCCCTTGTCATCGCTGTCCATTCTTTCCTGACTTACAGCATCGTCGCCTGAGGTGGCATGCAATCCGCAATGCCAACCTAAAAAAGCCCGCAACCTGCAACGGTTACGAGCTTTCATTTCGATCAACACTTACTTTTCTTCAAAGCCTTCGGTGGCCGTTTCTGGGTAGTTTTCCCGAACAATAGCGGCACAACGGGCACAGAAGTGTGGGTAGTCAGAATCACTACCAACGTCTTCTTTGGTCAAACGACAACGTTCGCAGACCTCACCGGCAGCTGGCGTCACCTTAACGGCCATGTGGTCGAAGGTCAACGCGTCGGCTGGTGCTTGAGCCAACTTAGCAACGTCTAAGCCAGAGACCAGCAAGATTTGCTGCACATCGACGGTCAACTTAGACAACATGGATTGCGTGTCATCGTCAACATATAAATCAAGATGGGCCTCAGCAGACTTCCCAATCAGCTTTTCATCCCGTGCTTCTTCCAACGCCTTCAAGACGTGACTCCGCAAGGTCATGAAGTGATCCCAAACTGACTTGTGTTCGTCATCTTCGGCTTCAACTGCATCGTCCATATCCATCACAACTGGCATTTCTGCTAGTTGAACGAAATCTTCTGGTTCCTTCAAAAAGTTCCAGATTTCTTCAGCGGTGTGCGGTAAAATTGGCGTAATCAGCTTCGTCAAGGTTACGGCAATCTGATAGAAGACCGTTTGCATTGAACGCCGGGCGGCACTATCTTCGGCTTCGATGTACAGAACATCCTTAGCAAAGTCGAGGTAGAACGCAGACAGGTCACTAACAACAAAGTTGATGAGTTCCTTGTAAATATTCAGGAAGTCATAGTTTTCGTAATGGCCTTCAACGCTCTTAGTGAACGCATTCAGTTGATACAACATGTGCCGATCAACAGCAGTCAGTTGGTCAAACGAAACGGCATCCTTTTCGGGATCAAAGTCGCTCGTGTTAGCCAATAAGTAGCGCATCGTGTTCCGTAACTTCTTGTAGCTATCGGAAATCTTCACGAAGGACTCAGTTGAAACCCGTACGTCGGCCGAGGTATCCACAGAGGTTACCCAGAGACGAACAATGTCGGCACCCATCTTCTGGATGATTTCATCAGGCGCAATCGTGTTACCGATGGACTTAGACATCTTGTGCCCGTCTTTGTCTAACGTGAATCCTTGTGAAACAACCTGCTTGTATGGTGACTTACCAGTAGCGGCGACACTCGTGATCAAGCTAGAGTTGAACCAGCCGCGGTATTGATCGGAACCTTCCAGGTAAAGGTCAGCTGGAAAATCCAGATAGTCACGTTCAGCCAGCACACCCTGATGAGACGAACCGGAATCAAACCAAACATCCATGATGTCGTTTTCCTTCGTAAATTCGCCATTCGGTGAATGTTCGCTAGTAAAGCCCTCTGGTAAGAGGTCCTTAGCTTCACGCTTGAACCAGATGTTCGACCCATATTTGCCAAAGAGATCGGCTACATGATTGACCGTTTCTGGCGTGATGATGGCTTCCCCGTCTTCACCATAGAAGATTGGCAGTGGTACACCCCAGACCCGTTGACGGGAGATAACCCAGTCACCACGGTCCTTGATCATGTTTTCCAAACGACGCTTGCCCCAATCCGGTTGGAACTTAACGTCCTTTAAGCTGTCCAAAATTTCATCGCGAATCTTATCCACGGAAGCAAACCACTGTGGCGTTGCCCGGAAGATAACGGGTTTCTTGGTCCGCCAGTCAAATGGATAACTGTGTTCATATGGCATATATTTCAGCAAAGCATTGTTAGCTTTTAACTTATCCAGGGCAATCTTGTTGGCATCCTCATAGAATACACCATCAAAGTCTTCACCGGCTTCGGCGGTCATGTACCCTTGGTCGTTAACGGGAACTAAAACGGGTAGGTTGTACAACTTACCTACGTTAAAGTCGTCTTCCCCTAAACCTGGTGCGGTATGAACTAGACCGGTACCAGTTTCAGTCGTCACGAAGTCACCTAACATCACAACCAGCTTCCGATCGGCGATGAATGGGTGTTGGGCAATGATGTTATCCATATCTTGACCCATCACGGTCTTCAAAACCTTAACGTTTTCCCAACCGAAACGTTCGGCATTTTCCGCTACCAAGTCACTAGCTAAAACGAATTTCCGGTCTTCCCCAGCGGGTTGAACCACGGCATATTCGATACCAGCATCGATAGTGATTCCTTCAGAACCAGGAATCGTCCAAGGTGTCGTGGTCCAGACAACCAAGTAAGTGTCGTCGTCTAAGACACCTTTGCCATCAACGACCTTTTCGCCGTAAAAAGCAGATGGAGAAGTAACATCGTGGTATTCAACTTCGGCTTCAGCCATGGCTGATTCGGATGACCATGACCAGTAAACAGGCTTCTTCCCCTTGTAAATCAACCCACGCTTAGCAAACTCACCAAAGACCCGCACTTCAGCGGCTTCAAATTCTGGCTTCAATGTCAGGTAAGGATTATCCCAGTCAGCAGCAACGCCGAGTCGTTTGAACCCATCACGTTGAAGGTCAACTTGCTTCAAAGCATAATCACGACAGAGATCACGGAATTCAGCGGTCGACATCTTCTTCCGGTCGTAACCAGCCTTCGTCAACTGCTGCTCGATTGGTAGGCCATGTGTATCCCAGCCGGGAACATATGGGGCACGGAATCCGCTCATGGACTTGTAACGCACAATGATGTCCTTAGAAATCTTGTTCATCGCGTGACCCATGTGAATAGGACCGTTGGCGTATGGTGGCCCATCATGAAGAATAAAGCTAGGCTTTCCTTCGTTTAATTTTTGTCGGGCTTCATAGACCTTGTTTTCAGCCCAGGCCTTTTGCCGGTCAACTTCCTTGACTGGTAAATTCCCGCGCATTTTAAACTTGGTCTTACCCAGGTTAAGCGTGTCTTTCACTCGCATACCGTGTTTCCTCCTTAGATTGTTGTAACTCGGTTGGTGAACCGGTGAGCTCAAACCATCACTGGCCTCAGCTCACCGGTCAACCGAAACCGTCTTGAAGATTAGAATTAACCGTTGCATCATGTATTCGCCTCATTGGCAGCCAAATATGAACAAACTGGCCTTCGTCACACTCTCAACCATATAAAAAACGACCCGTCGCAAGGGACGAAGTCGTTCGTGGTACCACCCAATTTTAGTAAGGACTGGTTACCCAGTTCTTACCCTCAAGCACCGTATCGGGGTGCACCGCCACCGCTTACTAAATTCAGCCGTGGGGCTCGGGAGAATGATACCGCCTAAAAAGAGTGGGTGTTAGCCTTCCACCATCGCTAACTCGCTAGTTCCGTCTTTTTAAGTGACTAGTTTCTCTGTGCCACTGTTATTTGTTATTTTTGGTCAAAATGGGGATCATCATTATCTGGGAAAATAACAACCGTTTCGCCATCATCTGGCGCTGAATCGGTCACGGGAGCTTCTTCCACCTGATCATCTTCCTCAGATGATGATTCCGAGTTTACGCCTTGTGCAGCGTCATTGTCAAGCCGGTCACCAACGACCTTCTTGATTTCTTCGTAACTTGACATTGACCCTTCCTTCAGCAGGCTATCCCAATCGTTGGACTTAACCACTTCAAGCTGACTCTCCAGCATAACTTGCAGACGTTGCCGGAAAACGCGGGTACTCTTCTTCAAATCATCGGTTTCCACTGCGAGCTTTTTGGCCCGCTGAGAAGCTTCATCCATAATTTGATTTCCTTTGTTCGTTGCTTCAGAAACGATATCAGAGCTTTGTTTTTGGGCTTCGCGAATAATAATTTCCGATTCTTTTTGCGAATTAGCTTTGACCTTATCGGCAGCCTCTTGTGCAACTAAAATGGATTGATTCAAGGAATCCTTCAAGTCGTTAAAGTACTTCAACTTTTCGTTGGCTGCATCTAACTGTTCTTCCAATTCCTTGTTGTGGTTCAACGTGATTTGGTAATCCTTGATGACTTGGTCCAAAAAGTCATTGACCTCATCAACGTTATACCCACGCATCTTCGTGCCAAACTCTTTATTATGAATATCTAATGGACTTAATACCATTACACTGTTCCCTCCGCATCTATTTCTTCAACACCGCTAGGGTGACCCGAATCTTTTCCTTTTTCGTTCGACCAACGACCTCGTCCAACCGAATTCGACCAAAGCCACGAACGGAAACAATATCCGCGACATCAAGCTCATAGTCTGGTTTGAGTGTATCTGCCCAGTTCAAACGAACGTGGCCGCCTTCGATCAATTCTTTTGCCCGGTGCCGGGATAAGTGAAAACCGGTCCCCACAATACTGTCCAACCGCAGTGACGATAAGGTCGCACTTTCGCTCTCCCACTCGTTCAACGGCTGCACCAATTGCGTCCAGTCACCTAATTTCAAACGAGCTTTGACTCGTCCAATGTGGTCAACTTGGCTGGTCAAATAATCAACCATTGACGTCTCCGTCACAACCTGCCAAACCTCACCATCGGTCAAAATATCGCCCAAGATTTCTCGTTCGATACCGGAACCCAATAAAGTCCCCAGGATCTGACTGTGATGCAGCGTTGCAAATTTCACTGGATAGTCGACCTGCATCAGGGTTAATTCAAAATCCTTGGCTTCCGGTGTATAGTACTCCGGATAGAATAACGCCCGCTGCATTTCAGCATGCTCGTGCCCACCGCTAAAACGGACTGGAATATCTGCATGCCGCGCTAACGTTGTTGCGATGTATACCTGACGAGGATTCAAGAAGTGAGTGAGAACTGGCCGATATTCATCTTGAACCTGCTGGAGCCAGCCAGTAATGGCATCAATAAACGACGCCTCATCCGGGCGAAAATGCTGCGTAATGTTCTCATCCACGAGTCTTTTCTCCCCTCAAGTTGATTATGGCGTTGCTACTATTATTAATTTGAAACCAATCGATAATCGCCGTCATACCATGAGCTGCAGAACTAGCATTCCCAAGTATTGAATTCCGTACTGCACTAATGACAGGACCACGATGGCAACAACTGGACCAAAACCAATTGGTCCCAATGAAATAAAATTGAAGTAGCCCAAAAATGGCTCCACTAAGCGGCCAACAATCCGACCGAACTTAGATTCATAGCCACCTGGTAACCAGCTTAGTAAAGCATACACCACGATCAACAGGATGTAGGCACTTACCAGCCAGTTCAAAGCTCTAAAGATCAAACTAACTAAATATATCACGGCGTCGCTCCTTTATTGCGTGAATTGCGTTCCTAAATTGACAGCGACGTCACCACTAACTTCGAAATTATGTGGCGTGCACAGAAAAATCTGCTCACCAATCCGCTTAATTTCACCACCCACAGCAAATGCAGTTCCATTTAAGAAATCCACGATGCGTTGGGCTTGTGCTTCATCAACCCGGGCAAAGTTTACAATGACGGCATCCCCGCCCGTAATTTGTTTTGCGATTGATTTCGCATCCGAGTAAATTCGTGGCTCACAAATCGCAATGTGACTTGAATTGGGTTTTGCAGACCGCATGGCAACCACCTTCCGCCTATCAACCGGCTGACTGGGGGTAGCTGGCTTGGGAGTCGCTACCGGAGTTGAATCCTCTTGATAGTCTTCGTCATAATCATCGTTCGTTCCGAAAAATTTGCTAAGACTAAACTTCTCCGCCATGGTTGGCCACTCCTCTCATAACGAATTCTACAGTTCGCAGGTGATTACTTTCGCCGCCGTTTAAAGAATGGTGGCGTATCTTCACCCTTGTTGCTATTATCATCAGCTGCTGAGCTATCGTTTGAGCTCGGGTTAAAAATGTTAAAGTCTGGTTTATCAACACCCGCAAACTCATCGTGCGAGTTGTTCGAACGGACTTGTGGTTCTGGGCGGTGCGCTGGTTCCCGAATATCCCAATTACCAAACGGATCTTGGTCCGTTTCCTTGGGTGCATTCTCTTGGGCAGTAGCATCAGTAGAGGTCGTTCGTTGTTGGCTTTCGGCACGACGCGCAACTCGACTGTGCGCTGCTTCCCGTTCTTCCTTCTTCTTGTCGATTCCAGTAGCAATTACGGTCACACGAACTTCATCGCCAAGATCTTCATCGATTGACGTTCCAAAGATGATGTTAACGTCACTCGTTGCGGCATCGGAAACAATTTGAGAGGCTGCTTGGGCTTCAAACAAGGACAAGTCTGGACCACCGGTAATGTTCAACAGCACTTGTTCGGCACCATCGATAGATACTTCCAGTAACGGCGAAGAGATAGCCTTCTTGGTTGCATCTTCCGTTCGGTTTTCACCATTAGCGGAACCGATACCCATTAAAGCAGCACCTTGGTCTTTCATAACCGTCTTTACATCGGCGAAGTCCAAGTTGACGTAGCCAGGACTAGTGATTAAGTCAGAGATGCCTTGAACGCCTTGGCGCAAGACGTTGTCTGCTTCTTGGAAGGCCTCCATCATTGGTGTCTTCTTGTCAACGATCTCTAACAAACGGTTGTTGGCAATAACGATCAACGTATCCACGTTTTCCTTCATTGCGGCAACCCCTTCAGCGGCAAACCGTGCCCGCCGTGGGCCTTCAAAACTAAATGGCCGGGTAACAACCCCAACTGTCAGTGCACCGCCCTCTTTGGCGATTTTTGCCACGATAGGTGCAGCACCATTACCGGTCCCACCACCCATACCAGCAGTGACGAAGACCATATCGGCACCTTCAAGGGCTTCGGTAATCTGTTCTTCACTTTCTTCAGCAGCCTTCGCACCGACCTCTGGGTTGGCACCAGCGCCTAATCCCTTGGTCAATTTCGGTCCAAGTTGAATCTTGGTTTCAGCCTTTGAAGCTTCCAAGGCTTGAACATCCGTGTTCGCCACGATGAATTCAACGCCCTTAACGTCTTCTGTGATCATTCGGTTAACGGCGTTGTTCCCACCGCCACCAACGCCGATCACCTTAATGATTGCGCCGTTATTCTGCGCAGAATCTAGTGAGTATTCCATTCTATATTCCTCCATCTCGCGTTAATCAAAGAAATCGCTGAAGAACTTCTTGATTCCTTCGGTTCGCTTCTTCTTCGGTTTTGGTGTCGCCTTACTCTTCTGGTGAGATTGTGCGGGAGCATCTACTGAGTCGTTGTCGACTGGTTGCTCACGTTGACGAATCTCGTCGGTTTCATCGGCTAATTGGGTGGAGCCGGTCAATGCACTCTTAATGAGCAGATCAATCTCGCTCAGTCCCCCAAAATAGTTTACCAAAGCTAAAGCCAGGGTAAACGATGGGTGCCGTAACCCCATTTGATCTGGAACGTAAACACGAACATTCGTGCCAAATTCAGCGGTTGCCAAGTCGGTAATGCCTGGTAGTGCCGCAACACCACCCGTCAAAACGATCCCCCCCGGCAACTCTAAGGCTTGGACCTTATTCAGATTTGCCTGCAACCGCTGGAAAATTTGATCAAGCCGCGCTTCAATAATCTCTGCTAAGTATTTTTCTGAAATTGGCGTGGGCTGACTTTGACCAACCACGTCAACTGGGAATTCATCTTCATCACTAGCTTGCGCAGAATCGGCATAGCCATAATCTCGTTTCAGTTTCTCTGCACTATCCAGAGAGGTGTTGAGCACCACCGAGATATCTTTGGTGATAAACTGCCCACCCTCTTGATCAACATCAATGTACTTCAGTTGGTGATCATGGATAACGGCTGCTGTGGCTTGACCCCCACCCAGATCGATTAGGATGGTCCCAAAGTCTTGTTCGCCGTCATTCATTACCATCATGCCTTGTGCCATTGGATTAATGACTGTTCCTCGCAGATGCAATCCGGCTTGTTCAACGGCTTTACGGGTATTATGCATAATGGTCTTGGGTCCCGTAAACAAGGTCCCGTGCAATTCAAGCCGCACGCCAACCATCCCCCGAGGATCCTTGATGCCATCAAACCCATCCACAACGAACTCATCGGCTAAAATGTCGACGACTTCACGTTCTGGTGGCAAGCTCTGAATCAAAGCCGCCGCTGAAACACTCCGCACGTCGCGACCGGTAATTTCGCGGGATTGATCATCAATGGCGATCATACCGCTACAAGGTTCAATCTTTAGCATATTTGCGGGAATTCCCACAATTACATCGTGAATTTCAATGCTGGCCTTCTCTTCGGCTTGTCGAACGGCGCGCTGAATCGCTTCCGCTGCTTTGTCAATATCCACGATCACGCCGCGGCTGACACCATTCGAACGTTCATTTCCCACACCAATAACGTTCATTTGCCCCTTAACATTCTCAGCAACAATGACTTTTATTGAGGTGGTTCCTATATCGAGACCAACGTACATCCCTGAATTATCCATAGAAAAAGGAACCTCCTAAGTTAATCTAATATCAACACTGCATGAATTCGCTTTTTCTCCTAATTATTTTTCAGTTTACCACACTTACTAGGGGTTGAAAAAGCCTTATTGACGCTTTTTAACGCTGAAATCAAAATGAAATTATTTACTGAAGGGGTATGAGTATGCTCCCACTTCCAAATTGACCACACCTTTGGCCTTCATCTTCGCTGCAATGCTAGGATAATAGACCATTTTCTTCGCGAAACTGGAGATGCTGGCATAGACTTCATTGCCGTCGTTCATGAAGAGGTGAACCCGATCAGGATTGGCTTTAGTCGGTGACTCCTGGATCTCACTGATGCTACGCTTAATCGTCGGACTGAGCTGCGCATACTGGAGAATCATACGGTGCAAAGTCTTAGCGTGTTTAAAGCTACCATAGACCGGCGTTCCACTCTTCGGTTGCGTTACTGACTGTTCACTAACAATACCATTTTCTAAGACTTCATAGTAACGATTTTGCTTCAGCACATAACCGGCCGTCATAAACTCTGTCACATGAATCGTCGCGTGATTGGGCCGCTTAAAATGAATTGTCACGCGTTTGACCCTTGTATTACGTTTAATGGCCTGCTTTTCCAACTGCTGCGTATGCCCCAATAGCTGGAAAATTGAATTTCCCGGCTGGACCTGCGCCGCCCGTTGGACCTGCGTTGCGGAGAGTGCAACATTGCCCGTCACCCGCACCGTTTCAAAATGACTCAGTGGCGAAACCAAGTACACCATGACTAAAATAACGGCGGTAAAACTTCCCAACAGTATGCTCAGTCGCCGAACTAACTTCCGGGTTCGCTCATGCTTCAGCCGGGGAAGTTTATCACCGATTCGTTTCGCCTTGTGAATCCAACTCGGTGTCTTGGCGCGCTCACGTTTCTGTTGGGCTTGTGCCTGATACTTCTCCCACGGTGTTAGTGATCGCTGTTGTTTCGGATCGTTACGGTTTAAACGAAACTTCACGGTCGCTCACCTTCCATTCACTGATCTGGTTTTAATCTTTCTTTAGTGACAGGACCACGTCGAGAACCCGGTCGGCAGCATCAGGAACCCCGAGCTGTTTAGAAGCCGCGGCCATATCCTGGCGTAACGCATCGTCGTTCATTAATTGATCCGCCTTAGCAATCAAGGTTTCTCCGGTCAAATCAGCTTCTTTGATAATTTCTGCAGCACCAACCGTTGCCAATGACTGCGCATTTTTGGTCTGGTGATCCGCCGTGACGTACGGACTAGGAATCAAGATTGAAGGAATACCATCGGCCGTAATCTCGGCAATACTTGTGGCACCGGCCCGTCCAACAATTGCAGCCACCTTTGGCAACACCTCAGGCATATTACTGATATACGGCTTAATAACCACATTTTCAGCCACCGTGACGTCCTTAAGTCGGTCCATCACGTTATCATAACGCTTCTGTCCCGTTACAAAGACCACTTGATAATCACGCTGATTAAACTCAGGAATGGCAGCAATTGTCGCAAGATTGATTTTCGGTGCCCCCTGTGAGCCCCCAAAAATCAGCAGTGTGGGCACATCGTCCTTCAGCTGGTATGTCTGCCAACTAAAGTGACTAACGACCTCAGCGGCTTCCTGAGCCCGTGGATTTCCAGTCTTAACCATCTTGTTAGCTGGCAGTTGATCGAGCGCGGCGTCAAAAACGTACGCGATACGGTCAACGTATCGACTCAAGAACCGATTAGTAATGCCAACAACACTATTTTGTTCGTGAATCAGCGTAGGCACGTGTAAGTGCGCAGCCGCATAGACCACCGCACCAGACACATAACCACCAGTACCGACGACCACGTCTGGTTTGAACTCTTTGATCATCTTTTTCGTCTCGTGGACGCTCTTCAAAAACAGGTAGATTGTTTTGAAGTTTTCCAGGGACAGGGACCGCTTAAACCCTTGGATTCGGGTAGACTTGAACGGAATTCCTTTGGCTGGGACAATCGTACTCTCTAGGCCCCGTTCGGACCCAACATACATGACCTCTGCATCGGGATCACGCTTCTTGAGTGCTTTGATGAGGGCTAATGCCGGGTAAATATGACCCCCGGTACCACCACCTGATACCATTAATCGCATTTAAATTTCCTCCTGTTTACCCGTTAACTGCTCAACGGCCTTGATAAACCGATCACCACGGACCTCAAAGTTTGGATACTGATCCCAACTGGCGTTGGCTGGTGACAATAGGATGATGTCTCCAACGGCACTCAGTTGGTAAGCTAACGGTACAGCAGTTTCAACGTTTTCTGTCTTCTTAATCACTTTGATTCCCGCCTGTTGTGCGGTCTCCGCCAAGAGATCTGCCGTCTGGCCAAAGAGAATGATGGCTTTGACGTGATCCTTGAAGGACGGAATCATTTTTTCAAAGGTATAGCCACGGTCTAAGCCCCCAGCTAGCAGGACAACTGGTGCTTTGAACCCCTTTAAAGCCATTTCAGTAGCTTCCATGTCCGTTGCCTTCGAATCGTTGTAGTATTGGCGACCCCCGGCCTCTAAAACGTACTGTGTCCGGTGACGAACCCCACCAAAGCTCCGCAAAACAGCGACAATGGCTTGTGTGCTGACGCCCTTGATCTTAGCCACCGCAATAGCAGCTAAGGCATTCTCAACGTTATGGTCCCCAGGTACCTTGATCTCGCTGGCGGCCATGATATGTTCACCCTTAAAGTACAGTTCCCCATCGGTCTCGTACGCACCATCTTCCGACTGATCCAGCCGAGAGAACGGAACGACCTGTGCGGCCGACTGCTTGCTGAGCTCCCGCCATTCGGAATTGTCGAAGTTAACCACAAAGTAATCATCTGCCGTTTGGTTCGCGGTGATTTTCATCTTGGCTGCCACGTAATTAGCCCGTGTCTTGTGGTAATCCAGGTGATTGGAGAAAATGTTCGTGAGTACGGCGATGTGGGGACGAAATTCAGTTGTTTCGGCCAACATGAAGCTAGAAACTTCCAAGACTAGCGTGTCATCCGGGGTTACTTCTTGAACGACCTTACTAGCGGGAATCCCAATATTACCGGCATAAACAGCTCGTCCGGCTTTCCGATCGTGGTCGACCATCTTCTGAATCATAGTCGTGGTCGTCGTCTTCCCGTTACTCCCGGTGACAGCAATCAATTCAGCATCGGCAACTTCACCGACTAATTCCATTTCACCAATCACCGGAATGTTTTCTGCTAAAGCTCGCTTAACGACCGGCACGTCGTAGAAAATACCAGGATTCTTTACGATCAAGTCGTAACCCGGGTCCAGCAGATCAGCCGTTTGTTCACCGGTAATCACAGTAAACCCGTCCGCTTGTAAATCACGAGCATCTTGATTTTCAGCCAGTGGCTTCACGTCGCTGACGGTAACCTTAGCCCCTAATTTTCTCAACAAGCGAGCCGCGTTGACCCCACTCTTCGCTAATCCTAAGACCAGCACTCTCTTCCCCGTATACGTCGTGATCTGCTTCATAATTACCTTTCGCTCTCCATTCATTCACTTATGCTTTTAGTATTTTGATTCCAAAATTGTTGTCTTGCACAAATTCCCATAACTATCAGGAATTCCACCCGCCATAGGGCGCACTTATCAGCCTAAGAGATCAGCTTCCAGCGATAGACTGCGACAACCCGTTGCTAACGACCCAGCAGAAGCGACTAACCGTCCTAACTCTGACCACCGGAGCGCCACCAAATTAGTCGTAGCTGCTAACGTCATTAAGCCGCTGTCACAGTCGTCATTCACCTCAGCCAGAAAGCAGCTTCTTTTAACCGACAACGGACACTTTAATTATACAGCGATAAACCGTGACTGCTCCACTATTTGTTCACATGCAATTCCACTAAAAAAAGCTAGCTTGACCCTAACGAGCAAGCTAGCCCATTAGTCAGTCGTCCCTTATCTTGGCAAGATAGCCCACAATCCAGTTAACGCGGTAATCAAGCCGATTCCCCAGAATGTAAAGTCAATCTTCCATTCGCTCCAGCCCTTCATTTCGAAGTGATGGTGAATGGGACTCATTAGGAAAATACGCTTGCCCGTCAACTTAAACGAAGCAACTTGTAAAATAACACTCGCCGTCTCAATCACAAAGACTAGTCCAATCCATAGCAGTGACAACTCATGGTGCAACAGAATTGAAACCGCCGCTAAGGCACCACCCAGTGCCAAAGAGCCAGTATCGCCCATGAAAATCTTGGCTGGTTTGTGATTAAAGATGAGAAAGCCGAGCAGACTACCAACTACGGCAAAACAGAAAATGGCAATATTCATTTGCATCTGGTGCCAGGCAATCACACCATAGGTCGCAAAGGAAATGCTTGCTAACCCGCTGACTAAACCGTCCAAACCATCCGACAAGTTGACAGCGTTACTAAAGCCAACTAACCAAATAATGACAAAGATGGCATACCAACCACTCATGTGCCAGTTACCCATCCCCGGGATATGCAGCGCCATTGGAAGCCGTTCGTGGGTGTAGACCCAAAAGAGGATCAACGCCCCCACGATTTGGCCCAACAATTTTTGCCAGGCCTTTAAGCCCTCATTTTGACGATGAAAGAGCTTGATACTATCGTCCCAGGCGCCCAGGCCACCATACAGAACCAGGATAAATAACAAGATCCAAGTTGTGGATAGCGTGTGGTGTGGGGCTAACAGCCAGCTACTAGCCAATGTCATCACTAAAATTGCAACGATGAACAGCAGGCCACCCATAGTTGGGGTCCCTGACTTCTTCTCGTGCCACGTTGGGCCTTCTTCACGAATCATTTGCCCCTCATGCCGGGCTCGGAAGTACCGAATCAGTGACGGCATAAACGCCGCCGTAATTATAAATCCGCCCAACAGGGGCACAATCACATTCATCATTGTCTCTCTCAATCCTCATTCTCTTTTATTTATTTTGTTTCAGAGTAACGGTCAGTGTCGAGTTGGCCCCAACGGTGGTTCCCGCCTTAATGCTTTGCTTCGTCACGTAGCCGTCACCCGTTACAGTTAACTTTAAGCCTTCCAACTGAGCTAATTTTACCACATCGCCCTTTGACCAGCCGATTAAACTTGGCAAAGCCACCGTTCCACCAGTGGTAATAAACACCCGCTGATCTTGGTAGAGTGCCGTTCCGGCCGTGACAGACTGTTTCAAGACCCTTGTCCCCGTCCCTAACTGCGTCACCGTAGCACCAGCCTTAGTTAAGTCCTTGATGGCTGTTGTCACGGATTTGCCAGCGACATTGGGCATCTTGTTCGTCTTCGTCGTAGCCGATCCAGTATCTTCTTGCAAGGCTCGAGCCATCACCGGCCTCATGATCGAAGCCAGCAGTTTGGTCGCGGTCGTGCTTCCCAGATGGGGCTGTTTCATCGTAATATACATCACGTATTTCGGATTGCTAGCAGGGACCATGGCGGCAACCGAATACAGATAATTGTCATCGCCAGACAGGTAACCCTTTCCGTTGCTGACCTGCGCCGTCCCGGTCTTCACAGCAACTTTATAGCCGCTCATCTTATAATCAGCACCAATCCCGTAACTCTTGTAAACCACGTCTTCCATGTGCTTTCGAACAGCCTGTGCCGTTTGTGCCGAAATTGGATTTCCCACTACGGTTGGCGAATACTTCTTCACCGTCTTATTGGTATTGGAATCCGTGACCTTGCTGATTACATAAGGCTTCATCATTTTGCCATCGTTGCTGACTGCGCTCAGCGCCTGCAACATCTGGAAAACAGTGACCTGAATCCCTTGGCCAAATGATGTATCGGCCTGTTCAATCGGCCGTTGAAAGGCAATGTCTCCAGCCATTTCACCTGGCAATCCTGAATTCGTACTCTTCAGGAAGTGGAAGCGATTAATGTATTTTTTCCAGGTCTTAGCACCCATCTGTTGTTCCAGATGGGCCATGGCAACGTTACTAGAGAGGGCAAATCCCTTATTGTAGGTAATCGTCCCCCACCCAGCCGTGTTCCAGTCAGGTACCGTTTGCGTCCCAATGGTATACCGACCAGATTGGTACGTGGCATTACCGTTATAGTTTCCACTATCGATAGAGGCAGCCAACGTGAAGACCTTCATCGTCGACCCCGGTTCATAAGCATCTTGAACCAGCGTATCACGCCAAATTTGGCCTAGCCCCGCCTTAGTCGTTGCATTAAACGTTGGTCGTTGTGTTGCGGCTAAAATGGCTCCCGTCTTGGCGTTCATCAAGACGGCGTTCATTGAATTTGCCTTGACCTGATTCTGAACATTGCCCATTTCAGTTTCAAGTAGTGTCTGGAGCCGGGTATCTAACGTCGTATAAACATTATCGCCGTTCTTAGCTTTCTTAGACTTCTGCTTGGTTCCCGGCAACTGGTAACCATACATATCCTTCTTAATTTTCTGTGACCCATCAGTCCCTGTCAATTGCTTGTTGAAGGCCTGTTCGATCCCCATGGTTCCCGTCAGCGTTGTTTGACCATTCTTTGTCGTTTGCGACTGTGCCAGACCAATTAGATGGGAGGCAAAGATTCCGTTAGGATATAGCCGGGCTTCCTGCTGTACAAAGTTGATTCCGGACAAATGATACGACTGAATTTTCTGCTTGGTTGTTAACGAAATATTTTGCCCAGCCGTTCCAAATTCCACTTGAAATGTGTTGGACTTGCTCGGATAAAGTGCCTTAAGCGCCTGCTTGCGCGTCAGCGGCAAATACTTTGCCAAAACGGTCGCAATCTTCTCCTTATTGGTAGCATACATTTTTTTCCCATTCAAACTCACCTGCCGCTTATCAAGTACCACGTACAGGGAGTACACACTGGTATCTTCGGCAATCGCTTGGCCGTTCGCATCGTAAATAGTCCCCCGCTTCGCCTTGATGGTCTCATTAGCCGTATAGAGTTTCTGGGCCGAGGCACTTAGGTTAACGTTTTGAACCTTCTTACCGATGGAGATATACGAAAAGCGACCGACGATAATCGCAAATACCACGAGGAAAAGGAAAAACAGAAACTGGCCAAAATATTTCCGGTTTCTGCGTGGTTGCTTATTCATCATTTGTCGCTTTTGGGAATCTTTCATGTTATTTGTTTACATTCCTTATTCTATCATTTTGTAAAGTGAGCCCTTGCTTTTTGGCAATTCTATCAAGTCGCGTCCGACTCTGCAACTCATTAATCTCTTGTTGCGCGTTTGTATTACCATTCTGAATGGTTGTCACACGACTATTCACGCTCTGGAGTTCGTGTTGCGAGTTACTCATTGCAATCTTGGATGAAACAACAAAGACCATGAGTGTCGCCAAAATAAGGCCACAGACGGTCATTAAACATTTTTCGAATTTAGAAACCGGTAACTTCTGGCTCTGAGGATTCCGTTGCGGATTACTTTGCGGGCGAGCCTGACGTTGCGGCTGTTCTATGTTTGGGCGTTGTTGGGGTTCCGGCGAAAGGGGAACCGCTTCAGCTAAACTATTCTGCGCCATAAATAATCATCTTCCTATGTCGAGTTTTCGTATTTGGTTAGACTACTTAATTTTTTCTAAAATTCGTAACTTAGCGCTGTGTGCGCGGTGGTTCGCTTCCAATTCAGCCGGGGAAGGCAAAATCGGTTTACGATTTACCAGTTGATAGTCGGGTTGTAAGTTATCCGGAATAACTGGAATGCCATGTGGCAATTCAGGTAACGAAGAGTGTTCCCGGAACATAGTTTTGACTAGCCGGTCTTCCAAGGATTGGAAAGTGATAGCACTGATGCGCCCATTTAAATCCAGCAGGGAGACAGCCTGTTCAAGCGAATCTTCTAAGGCCCCCAACTCGTCGTTGACAGCAATGCGAATCGCTTGGAACACCTTTTTCGCGGGATGTCCCCCATGTCGACGTGCCGCCGCTGGAATTCCCTCTTTGATAATTTCCACCAGTTGGCCGGTGGTATCAATCGGGGCAGTTGCTCGGTGGCGTTCGATAGCTCGTGCGATTGGCTTAGCAAATTTTTCTTCGCCATATCGATGGAAAATTCGCATCAAATCGTTGAATTCCCATTCGTTGACCACAATCCACGCGGTCAATTTCTGACTCTGGTCCATTCGCATGTCCAGTGGTGCATCGTGTTGATAGCTAAAACCACGGTCAGCCTCATCAAATTGGGGGGAAGAAACACCCAAATCATAAAGGATGCCGTCCACAGCCGTAATGCCACGCTGATTAAGTTCTTCTTTAATGTCACGAAAATTACTTTTTATAAAGGTTAATTTACCTTCGTCTACGTATTGCTTTAAATGTTGTTGGTTGTAGGTAATAGCGGTCTGATCTTGATCGAATGCGTAGAGATGCCCCGTTGTCAATTGCTCGAGGATGCGCTCGCTGTGGCCACCGCCGCCGAGAGTGCAGTCAACGTAGATGCCCGTCGGCTTGATGGCTAACCCCGCCACTGCTTCTTTAAGTAATACGGTTACGTGATGAAAGTCTTCCATAAACACTCTCCTTTCTTAAATCTACATGCCGAAATCAATTAAATTTTCGGCAATGTCATCGAAGTTTTCTTCAGCAGTGTCAGAGAAGTCCTGCCACCGATCCGAACTCCAAATTTCAAAACGATCAGCAACCCCAACAATCACACACTGCTTAGTTAACGCAGCGTGGTCCCGAAGTGGCTTAGGGATATTGATGCGACCTTGCTTATCCAGTTCACACGCCGTTGCTGCGGAGTAGAAGAAGCGGACGAAGGCACGGGCATCTTTTCGGTTGACTGGCAAGGCTTTCAATTTATCCTGCAACGCCGACCACTCGGGCATTGCATACCCGAATAAACAACCATCCATACCCCGGGTAACAACAAAATTGTCGCCTAACTGTTCCCGAAACTTAGCGGGGATAATTAGCCGGCCTTTGGTGTCGATCGAATGTTCGAATTCGCCCATGAACATAGCCATTACCCCCCGTTTGTAACTATTTCCAAGTTTACCACACCCCCCCACTTTCTACCACAACGTTTCCGAATTTTTATAAATTTCCCACCCATGACACAAAAAGCCACGGCGAACACCTGTTCACCGTGGCTTTAAGCGATTATTTCGCCCATTAAAAAATGAGTCATTAATCAAAATGATTTATATTTATGCATAAACTAACTAATAACAAGTAAAAAACAAGCAATGAATCCTAACGCCCAAAAAAGATCCGTCAGCCGCCAAAACGTCTTGAAAAAAGTACTATAAAGTAGCTCCTGGTTGTGGACGGCCTGAATCACCGTCACTAAGATACCTACACCCATCCAGCCCATTACCAACCACGGCAGAATGACCCCCGCACCAGCTGGCACCAGAATCACGGAACACAAGATCAGCAGCGGCGCCATCAAGTCCCACGTACTCAGTCCCGTTGGCCAATGACGCTTTAAAACCCGCTTACTGGCGCGAATGACGAGCCAGCCAATTACCAGAATCGCTAGTTGTCCCGCAGGTGATGCCCAAAACGCCATTTTACTCCCCCCTACTAATGTTTTCCGTCCCATTATAAAGATTTCTCAGGGGACTTGCAATTCGCGTTTTGTAACAAGCAGTTGACAACTTACCCCTGACGGTTGCAATTCCGCTGTTCTCACGGTAAACTAATTGAGTAAATTGGATTAAAGAGGTGGCTAAGCCCGCATGGAAAAGAAGAAAAAGTCAACATTTCAAAAGATTACGAACGTCTTTGTTTGGATTATGATTATCGCTACGGTTGGCTCCCTAGTTTTTGGGGCTATTTCCTCATTAGGAATTATGGGATAATTTATAAAAAAAGGGTTCTATGATATTTGGTGTTGATAGAGAAATCTGTCGACACCATTTTCTGTATAATAAAAGGGGCACACTGCCCCACATCAACATCGTCGACCAAAACTAATTGAAAGTGAGAATGA
>NZ_RHNX01000004.1 GCF_003946335.1 Levilactobacillus fujinensis | reverse complement strand
TTATTCTAATGATAAACAAAAAATCTGTCATCATTAATAGATAAAAATCTATTACCAACAACAGATATTGTAGAACCAAAAGTGGCCGAACGGGTCTTTGACGCGGTTAAAGGCCTTAAGATTCCTTACAATGATGTGGTCTTAAATGTGACTATTTCCGTTGGCGTCTCCGTCCTAAGTGCTAGTGATCATAACCCGTTGGACTTTTACAAGCGGGTCGATGCGAACCTTTACCATTCAAAGAAGAATGGTCGCATGCAGATTACGGCTGGTTAAGTATAAAATAATTTGAACGAAGATTCGTGCCAAATGGCTAATTTTAGTGTAAAATAGCTGCTAGTCGTGGGAGTATCGACGACGGATTGGAGCGATTATCGTGGTGTTACTTTTACTGTTACTCTTATTGTTATTCCCAATTCTCCGGTTAGTCTTTGGTTTAGCCGGCTGGTTATTGGGGATTGTCGGGACGGTGATTATCGGGGCCATCGTCTTAGTTGCCTTTGCCGCCCTATTTCGGTTCTTTCTGATTGCTGTTCTGGTCGTCGGGGGACTATGGGCGTCACGCGCACTATTTAATTAATGCATAAGAAAAGGGACCGCAGAAGTGATAAAAAACTTCCATGGTCCCTTTAGTTTACACTGGATAGACGGTTATTCAAATGAGAGCTCGACCAAATAGGTCTGTTCATCTGGCACGTAGCCAGTGGTGATCCAGACGTCGCGATAGTCCAGTTTGGAAGTGCGTGTCTGGTCAAAGAACGTATTGAGGAGGTCCCCGTTTTTAGCTAAAAAGTTTTCATCCATCCGATTGACCAACAGGTGGCCCGCTGGAAAGTAAATATCAGCGTTAGCGACCGGTACCGTATCGGGGACGCCAATAGTGATGACGTTACTGTTGCGTTGTCGAATGAATCGGACCTGTTGTGGATGGCGGTGGATGTAGGTTAAGACATTATAGATTGAATCAGAGTTGCTCGCCACAGTTTTCTGTCTCCCTTCGGTGTCTACTATTGTAACAAATATTTTTAGCTTTACCAGTGGGATGTTTAGTCAATTAACTGTCTTCAGGAGTTGGTCGAGGAGCAGCGAGGAGTGAAACAGGGATAAAAATAACCGTCGGATTGGTGATTTCCCGGTGACGAGATTGAGATAACAAGCCAGTGGCCTAGCTGAAAATTTATTCTTGAAGGAGTGAAAGTAGTCAGTGCTCACAGGCGTATGATACAGGCTCTTTGGCGGATTAATAATGTATAACACAGCCTAGTGCTGAAACGTCCCATAGAGAAAAATCACTGATAAGCCGGTCTGAGGTAGCATGGATTAGGCTCATAAGGAAGGCTATTGCGCCCATGCTAAATTCTAACAATCACCTGGAATTCGGCACTCAAGGTGGGTGTGCACAGTCGAAGCCAGTGTACGGCCATTGTCCCTAAATTAGGTTTCACTTTTTACGAGTAATCCTTTATTGCAAACCGACTTGAGCAGAGTATAATTATCGCATATGCAGTTTTGAAACTTTTACAGAGTGTACAGTATAGAAAGAAGGCCAAAATTCAATGATGCGACTTGCCCGTAAACACTTGGACTGGTGGGCAGTAGCCCTTGCGGTGGGTTTTATGATTATTCAGGTTGCCTGTGATTTATCGTTGCCAACACTAACCTCTAATATCATTGATAAAGGGATTGCGAACAATGACATTGGCTACATCTGGCGTACCGGTGGTCAGATGCTTCTCTTGAGCTTTATCGGTGTGTTAGGTGCGGCAGGTAACGTTTACTATGCGTCAACACAGTCGCAAAAGATGGGGCAACGGATTCGAACCAACCTTTTTAAAAAGGTAACATTTTCCTCGACCGAAGAGTTTGAAACGGTGGGGAACGCCTCACTGATTACCCGGACGACCAACGACGTGGTTCAGATTCAAAACGTTATGGTCCAAATGCTCCGGATGATGTTGATGGCACCTATTATGTTAATCGGTGCGGGAGTCTTGGCTTACGTGAAGAGTCCGCGGTTAACGCTGGTTTTCTTGGTGGCCTTGCCAGTACTGGCAATCTTTACCGGGGCCATCATGGTCTTTGCCGTGCCTTTATTCAAGAGTCTTCAAAAGAAGATTGACCGGATTAACTTAGTCTTTCGTGAAGGATTGACTGGTGTGCGGGTTATTCGGGCGTTCAACCAAGACAAGTTTGAACAGGACCGTTTTGAGGGCGCCAACCAAGACTATACCCAGACAGGGATTAAAGTCTTCATGATTGTTTCATTGATGTTCCCAATTATTACGCTGATTGTGAGTGGGACCAACATTGGAATTGTCTGGTATGGGGGCCAACTGATTGGGAATCAAGCGCTTGAAGTCGGAAATTTGGTTGCGTTCATGACTTATGCGACACAACTCTTGATTAGCTTCATGATGGTTTCCATGGTCTTCGTCTTCGTTCCCCGGGCACAAGCTTCTGCTGCGCGGATCAATGAAGTCATGGACTTGAAGTCGAAAATCAACGATGCTGATGCACCAGTTGATTTAGCGCAGGGCCAAGCTAGTTTAACCTTTGATCACGTTAACTTTCGTTACACGGGTGCTGAGAAATTAGCGCTGGCCGACGTCAACTTTAACGCAACGGCTGGTCAGACGGTCGCAATTATCGGGGGGACTGGCTCTGGGAAATCAACGCTGGTCAATCTGATTCCACGACTATTTGATCCGGAGAGTGGTCAAATCAAGCTGAATGGCACGCCACTGACAGCGGTTAGCCAAAAGGGATTGCACGATGCTATTTCCATCACGCAGCAACAAGCTGTGTTATTCTCGGGAACGGTTCGTAGCAACATGGTCTTCGGGATGCCTGATGCAACTGATGACCAGATTTGGCACGCCCTAGATGTGGCTCAAGCTAGTGATTTTATTAAAGAAGAGGGTGGCTTAGACGCGACCGTTGAACAAAATGGGGACAACTTCTCCGGTGGGCAACGGCAACGGCTGGTCATTGCACGGACGATTTTGAAGCGTGCGAGTGTCTACATTTTTGATGACTCCTTCTCTGCCTTGGATTTCAAGACGGACTCGCTGTTGCGTCAAGAATTGCGTAAGGACGATCAAGTTCAAGCTGGCGTGACTGTCATCGTGGCCCAACGGGTATCTACGGTGGCCGATGCTGACCTGATTTTGGTTATCGACGGCGGTAAGATCGTCGGTCAAGGCACACACGATGAACTGAAAGCCAACAACGAAACGTACCAAGAAATTCTGGATTCACAACTCCGAAAGGGGGACGTCGTCGATGCGTAATGGACGCGGCGCCGCTACAAAACAGCGGCCACAAAAATTTTGGGGAACGACTTTCCGGTTGTTCCGATACATGAAGCGTTGGCTCCCCGGTATTTTCGTCGTCTTAGTCTTTGCCGTGATCTCGGTAGTCTTACAGATCAAGACGCCAAAGATTTTAGGAGAAGCCACAACGGAACTCTTTAAGGGTGTCATGAAGGGTCAAGCCGAGTTAAAGGCAGGAATCGGTATTCACAGTTTTCCAATTGACTTTAGTAAGATCGGTCATATTCTGATTGTCGTCGGCGTCATGTATGCTGGTGCTGCCCTGTTTGGGGTCGTTCAACAGTTAATTATGAGTTGGATCTCGCAAAAGGTCGTTTACCGCTTACGACGCGATTTGAAGCAAAAGATGCAACGCTTATCAATCAGTTATTACGACACGCATAGCAACGGGGATTTAATGTCCCGGATGGCGAACGATATGGATAACATTGGTGGGACGTTGCAACAAACGCTGTCACAAATGGTAACCAGTGTGCTGACCTTCTTTGGGGTGCTGTACATGATGTTAACCATTAGTGGCTGGTTGACGTTGGTTGCCCTAATCTCCGTACCACTGAGTTTACTGGTGGTCATGATCGTGGCACCAAAGTCACAACGCTTCTTCGCGAGTCAACAGAAGAATTTGGGACTACTGAACAATACGGTTGAAGAAACCTATGCTGGACATACGGTTGTTAAGACCTTTAACCGCGAAGGTGCGACCCAAGAAGAGTTTGAAGAGCATAATCAAAAGTATTATCAATCAGCGTGGAAGGCGCAATTTGTTTCTAGTTTGATCTTTCCGCTAATGAACTTCGTCAAGAACCTGGACTACTTAGCCGTTGCGGTTATTGGTGGGATTCAGGTTGCTAACGGGACGGTTAGTTTGGGGAACGTGCAGGCCTTCCTGCAATACACGAACCAATTCTCACAACCCATTACGCAAATGGCGAACTTGACCAACACGATTCAGGCGACGATTGCATCTGCTGAACGGATTTTCGCTGTCTTGGATGAGGACGATATGCCCGATACGGCGACGGCTGAAGTTCCAGCAGCAACGACGCCGGCGGAAAATGTTATCGAATTTGATAACGTGGCTTTCCAATACGTGGAAAACAATCCATTGATTGCCGACTTCAATCTGAAGGTTAAACCGGGTGAAATGGTTGCCATCGTTGGTCCGACTGGTGCTGGGAAGACGACTATTATCAACCTACTCGAACGGTTCTACGATGTGAAGTCCGGGGAGATCAAGTACCGGGGCCAAAACACCGGTAATGTTGACCGAGCTGGTTTGCGGCGGAACTTTGCCATGGTACTACAGGATACCTGGTTATTCACTGGGAGTATCTTCGACAACATCAAGTATGGTCGTGAAGACGCAACGGATGACGAGGTCTACAAAGCGGCTAAGGCTGCTCACGCCGACACCTTCATTCGCCAGTTGCCAGATGGCTATGATACGATTTTGAATGAATCGGCGACGAATATTTCGCAAGGGCAACGGCAATTGTTGACGATTGCCCGGGCTTTCGTGGCTGATCCGGACATCTTGATCTTGGATGAAGCAACGAGTTCGGTCGATACGCGGACGGAAATGCTGATCCAGCACGCCATGGAACGGCTTTTAGCTGGTCGGACGAGCTTCGTGGTTGCGCACAGATTATCCACAATTCAAAATGCTGAAAACATTGTGGTCATGAACCATGGTCATATCGTTGAAACGGGGAATCATGACAGTTTGTTAGCTGCAAATGGTTTCTACGCCGATTTGTACAACAGCCAGTTTACAGGAAATAATTTGGCTTAGTACTTGAGAAAAAACGTCACACTGAGGATGAAGATCCTTGATGTGACGCTTTTTTTAGACTACATAAGTGGTGGTCAATCAAATAAAAAGTTTAGATTTTACTGTTATTCTCACTGGAAAATTGCGTCTGCAGTCCCGCTGTGGGTACAATGAAAACTAGAGAAAGTAGAGGCGATGGCGATGACTTATCCACAAACAAAGGCGGCGTTGCGGCGATTGGTGACTGAAAAGGTGGTTCCGGGCGTGAGCTATGCATTGATTGACGGTGATCGCGTGGAAACTGGAGAAATGGGGGCGGCGGCGTTAGTGCCCCAGCCAGAAATCCTGCGACCGGGGATGGTCTATGACGTGGCTTCACTGACCAAAGTTGTGGGGACACTTAGTGTGGTTCTACAACTCTTAGATCAAGGTCGCCTTCGACTGACAGATTCGGTTTCACAGTGGCTACCAGAATGGCAGGACAGCCGTGTCACGCTGCGGCACTTGTTGACCCATACTTCGGGGATTGTCGGCTACATTCCCAATCGTAACCAGTTGAATGCAGTGGATCTAACCCATGCCTTGCTCCATTTGCACGTGGGGACGACGTTTAATCGGCAAATGGTCTATGCGGACGTCAATTACATCTTCTTGGGCTGGATCGTTGAACGGGTTCTGGGGGTGCCGGTTCAGGTGGCGGCCAAGCAACGGGTCTTGGAACCACTGGGGATGACCCATAGCACGTTTACGCCGGTTGACCCACAGCAGTGTGTACCTACGGCCATTACGGCCGGTCGGGGCTTGGTTCGTGGTGAGGTTCACGATCCCAAAGGCTACGTCTTGCAACGCCGGTGTGGCTCCGCGGGCCTGTTCAGTACGGCGGCAGACTTGACGACGTTCTGTCAAGCCTATTTACATCCTGAGACCTGTCCGGCAGTGTTGCCGCCAACATGGCTCCACCGAATGACCGAAGATTGGACACCCACGGGACAGGCTGGCCGCTCACTAGGCTGGGCATTGACCGCGAGTCAGTGGCCACATCCCCATCGGGTTATCTGGCACTCCGGTTTCACGGGCACTTACTTGGTCATTGACCAGCAACGCCAGCAGGCCATGGTATTCTTAACGAACCGCGTCCACCCGGTAGCACCAAATCTGCCTTATTTGGACCAACGTAACGCAGTGATTGGGACTTACTTGGCTGAAAAAAGTAGGTAAGTTCGGACCTGTTAAAAATATCAGACAGTAGCTGGAGGCATTCCCAACAGCAAACGGAATCCCTGGCAGCCGGAGTGCGGCTGTTTTCACTAATTTAGCCGTGATAATTTCTACTGTCACAGGAGTAACGCAAACATTTTGGCTTTCAACCTTTAGTTGAGCATACGAAAAAGGACGTTGTCCCGTCAGAAATGGCAGGGATAACGTCCTTTGTTTGTGGATTAAAAGGTTGCTGGAATCGATAAAGCTGCTTGTTGGCTGAAATCGGTATCCGGATATTTCCGTTGTAGGGCCGCCACCAATAGATGTTTGGCGATGTCGCCATTTCGGGTGAGAATCGGACCGTGGAAGTAGGAACAGTAGACGTTCTTGTAAATGGCGCCTTCCGTTCCGTCTTCGCCGTTGTTTCCTTTACCGGAGACCACGTTGCCCAGGGGGCGTTCGTCCGCGCCCAGGAACGTCCGGCCTTGATGGTTTTCAAAGCCATGATACGTCTCGCCAGTTTCCTGATTTTTAATGATGATGTTGCCGATGAATCGGTTGTGGTCCTGTGCTAGCGTGTAATGGTCCAACGCGCCGATGCCGGGTAGCTTTTCACCGTCAGCGCCGATGTAGTAATGACCGAGGAGCTGGAAGCCACCACAAATGGCCAGCAGGGGGCCGTCAGATTCGATGAACTTGGTCAGTTCGGCTTTCTTGGTCTGAATATCTTGGGACACGATGGTCTGTTCGAAGTCCTGACCGCCACCAAAGAAGGCCAGATCGTAGTCAGCCGCTTTGAAGTCTTCCTCTAGGCTGACCACCTTAACGTTTAAGTGGACGTCCATTTGTTTAGCGTAGTAGTTCAGTGCCAAGATATTGCCGACGTCACCATAAGTGTTCATGAGGTCGCCATACAGATGGGCGACGTTTAATTCATAAGTCATACGCCAAGACCCTCCTTGATGTAGCCCTTAGTCGCTAAAATCTTCCGTAGTTGCAGCATGGCTGTGTAAGTAGCCAGCACGTAAACGCGTTCGGTCGGCACCTCGGTGATACGAGTAACCACTTTTTCTAAATTGGGTTCGACAATGTGCTTGTCATCTGGAATTCCAGCAACTTTCAACCGGAAAGTGATGTCCTTGTAGCGTTCACCACCGGTGATGACAGCAGGAATCTCGCGGTCAGTTAACTGTTCGAAGTCACCATCCCAGATCCAACTGGTATCGATACCATCAGCGTAATTGGCATTCAACAGGCCAACTAGAGAGAATGGATGCGTGTCCGTACCGATCATGTGGAGCACTTGGTCAAGACCCACGGGGTTCTTGACCAAGATAATCGTGACGCGTTTGCCAGCAACGTCGATGACTTCTTGCCGACCGAAGACCTGTTGATTCGCGTTAAACGCGTCACTGATCTGTTCGGGGTCAACGTTCATAAAACGACCGACGGCATAAGCTGCTAGTGCGTTATAGATGTTATAGGTTCCGCCAACTTGAATCTTGAAGGGATGACCGTCGATCTCGAATTTCGAAGATGTCGGTGTTTGTTCTCCCAGCTTAGTTAGGCGATAGGTCAATTCCGGCCGCGAGAAGCCACAGTTTGGACAGAAGTACTTACCTTGGTTGCTGTAGGTCAGGGAGTGATAGTGTAAAATGTGCTCACAGTTGGGGCACAGGACACCGTCCGTGTTGGGCTTGGCCTTGAAGTCACTGTCGGGTTCGTTATCGAAACCGTAATATTGAATCGAGTTCGGGAGTTCTTTCGAGTGGAAAATCGGTGAGTCGCCATTGGCAATGATGGTCGCGTTCGGTGCCAGCGCCACACCATCCAAAATTTTTTGATAGGTGGTGTAGATTTCACCGTAGCGATCCATTTGATCGCGAAAAATGTTGGTGAACACGAAGGCCTTGGGTTCAATGTACTGCGTCACTTTGATGACGTTAGCTTCATCGACTTCCAAGACGGCTAGTGGTCGTCCAGTCTTCGGGTTTTTGGCATTTAGAAAGGTCGTTACGATTCCCTGCTCCATGTTGGACCCAGTCGGATTGGTCAAAATTGACGGGTATTTTTCGTGGAGCACGGAGACCGTTAACGCGGTTGTCAGTGTCTTCCCATTCGTTCCGGTAATGACGATGACGTCGTATTTGGCTCCCAAGGTTCGTAAAATGTTGGGGTCGAGTTTTAATGTAATTTTTCCTGGGAGAGAACTCCCCCCGTGAAGAAACGTGTGGAGAAACCAGTAAGAGGATTTCCCCGCGAAGGTGGCTACGCCGCTTCTGAATGACATGGATATTTCGCTCCTTAATCGCGACAAGATTTTTTAGTGTCGGGTACCTTAATATTCAAGCCTTAATTTTAGCATTTTTTAAGCGTTTAGGGGAGGACCTTGCTTGAACTTTGAGAAATCGCAAGGAAAGTTTGCTAGCGTGACGGTCGAATTTTACCAGCTAATCAGCTATAATAGATAGAAACTGTCAAAAAGGTGGGAGTAACGTGGCGCAGCTATTTTTCCGTTATGGCGCAATGAACAGTGGGAAGACCATTGAAATTCTTAAGGTCGCTCACAATTACGAGGAACAAGATAAGCGAGTCATTATTATGACGAGTGGGCTGGATACCCGTGATGAGGTTGGTTACATTACGAGTCGGATTGGGCTCAAGCGCAAGGCGCACCCAATTTTTAAAGAGACTAATCTGTACGATGAGATTCAGCGCATCGACTCGCAAGCTAACTGTGTATTGATTGACGAAGCCCAATTTCTGACCAAGGACCACGTGCTACAGTTGGCGAAGGTCGTTGATGACTTACACATTCCAGTGATGACCTTTGGCCTGAAAAATGATTTCCGTAACGAATTGTTCGAGGGTTCTAAGTACCTGATGCTGTACGCGGATAAAATAGAAGAAATGAAGACTATCTGCTGGTTCTGTACCAAGAAGGCTATCATGAACTTACGTTTCCACGACAACAAGCCAGTCTACGAGGGCGAGCAGGTTCAAATTGGTGGTAACGAGGCCTACTACCCGGTTTGCCGGCGTCATTACTTCAATCCACCATTAGACCAGTTCGGTAAGAAGGACTAGCGGTGAAAATAGGCTCGGCTTGGCCGGATAAATGTGATAAACTGACACTTCTGAATATAGCGGTATTCGGTTGAGAGCAGGTACGTTTAGATTCACCGTACTGCGGTTCACCTGTTGTGGGAGAACATCTCCAGACGAAGAGAGGTCTTTCACCTCGTTTTTGACGTGAGGAACACCTGTCGCCAAAGTCACCCTGTTATCAGTACCTAAATTGAAGAAGTAATAAAACACCAAAAAATGTAGTTCCACAAATTGAAACGAGGTTAAATCGAATGGATGAAATGTTTGACAAGCTCCAAGCCGTGGCGGATCGCTATGACGAATTAAATGAGTTGATCAGTGACCCTGACGTGATTGCGGACACGCAAAAATTTATGGCACTCTCCAAAGAAGAAGGGGAATTGCGCGAGACCGTCGACAAGTACCACCAGTACCAAGACGTGACCAAGCAGATTGCTGACGACGATGAAATGTTGCGTGAAAAACTTGACGACGACATGGATGCTATGGTTAAAGAGGAACTGAAGGATCTTAACGACCAAAAGGCTAAGTTGGAAGAAGACATCAAGGTTCTGCTATTGCCTAAGGATCCGAACGATGACAAGAACATCATCATGGAAATTCATGGGGCAGCTGGTGGGGATGAAGCCAGTTTATTTGCTGCCGATCTGTTCAGTATGTATTCCAAATATGCCGAACGCCAAGGCTGGACGATTGAAGTCGTTGACGAGAATGCTACCGAAGTTGGTGGGTTCAAGGAAATTGTTATGATGATCTCCGGCGATAAAGTCTATTCCAAGTTAAAATATGAAAATGGGGCGCACCGTGTGCAACGGGTACCCGTTACCGAGTCTGCTGGCCGGGTACATACTAGTACCGCGACCGTTGGGGTGATGCCTGAAGAAGAGGATGTTGATATCGACATCGACCCTAAGGATATTCGGACCGATGTATACCGGTCATCCGGTGCCGGTGGTCAACATATCAACAAGACGTCTTCTGCCGTTCGGATGACCCACTTGCCAACCGGAATCGTCGTTGCTATGCAAGACGAACGTTCACAACAGCAAAATCGGGCAAAGGCCATGACCATTTTACGGGCGCGGGTTTACGACTACTATAAGCAACAAGAAGAAAGTGCCTACAATGCGGAACGGAAGTCTGCCGTGGGGACTGGGGATCGGTCTGAACGGATTCGGACTTACAATTACCCACAAAACCGTGTGACCGATCACCGTATTGGGTTAACGTTAAATAAGCTTGACCGCATCATGAACGGCGAATTGGATGATATCATCGACGCTTTGATTTTGTCAGACCAAGCCGCTAAGCTTGAAGACTTGAAGAACAATGGCTAAGTTGACGTTCTTTCAGCTGTTAAAAGCAGGTGAGCAACAATTAACTGCTGCTGGACAAGACGCCAGTGCGGCCCAGTACCTTTTACTGGAAGGCCAACAGTGGACGTTTACCACGCTGGTTCAGCATTACCGTGAGGACGTACCAACCGAGTTGACGACCTCTTATCAGGATCAGATCACACGAATCTGTGCTGGTGAGCCCGCACAGTATATTTTGGGACGCGCGCCGTTTTACGGGCGAGAATTCCGAGTGACGCCGGCAACGCTGATTCCCCGTCAAGAGACGGAAGAATTGGTCGAGTGGGTATTAAGCGTCGCCAAGCCGGGACTCGACCTCTTAGACGTGGGGACGGGAAGTGGCGCTATCGCCATTTCGCTCAAGGCAGAACGGCCAGACTGGACGGTCACCGCGACGGATATTTCTGCGGCGGCAGTCACCGTGGCGCAACAGAATGCCCAGCAGCTGCAGGCGTCGATTACATTTGCCGTGGGAGACCTGTTGAAACCGGTACGGGGTCAGCGCTTTGACATCGTCGTGTCGAATCCACCTTATATTGATCGCGCGGAGTTGCCTGTCATGGACGACTCCGTTAAACGTTTCGAACCGGATTCGGCACTATTTGCGGATGACCACGGGCTGGCATTTTATCGACGCTTTGCAGCTGAGCTGATCGCGGTTTTACGGCCGGGTGGTCAGTTCTTCGCTGAAATTGGCTACCATCAGGGTGCGGCGGTACGTGAAATCTTTGCGCTGGCTTTGCCGACCGCCACGGTGACGGTCAAGACGGATATTAACGGTCATGATCGCATGGTTCGCGTGCAATTGAAAAGTTAGAATGGGAGATCAGAGAATTAATGGAAACGAAAATTTTTCAACCAAATGAAATTGGTGAAGCGGCCGCCGCTATTCGTGCGGGTCAGTTGGTGGCTTTCCCTACCGAGACCGTGTATGGCTTAGGCGCCGACGCAACCAACGAACAGGCCGTTAAGCAGGTGTATATGGCTAAGGGCCGTCCGAGTGACAACCCATTGATCGTTCACGTCACGGGTGAAGACACGGTCAAGCAATATGCGCAGCCACTGTCCGATAAGGCTGAGGCACTAATCAAGGCGTTCTGGCCGGGGCCCTTAACGTTGATTTTCACCTTACAGCCCGGGAAATTGTCTAAAGCTGTCACTGGGGGGTTGAACACGGCCGCTTTTCGTAATCCTGATAACCAAGTGACCTTGGACTTGATCAAAGCTGCCGGTGTACCGTTGGTTGGTCCCTCGGCGAATACGTCGGGGAAACCAAGTCCGACCTTGGCCAAGCACGTCTATCATGATTTGAATGGCAAAATTGCTGGTATCTTGGATGACGGACCAACTCAGGTTGGCGTTGAATCGACTGTTCTTGATATGTCGACTGAGATTCCAACAATCTTGCGTCCAGGTGGTGTGACCGAGGAACAATTGGAAGCGGTGATTGGGACGGTTCAATCGAACCATCACAAGGTTGGCAAGGGTGAGATTCCTAAGGCTCCGGGAATGAAGTACAAACATTATGCGCCTAATGCACAGGTCACTATTGTTGACGATGAGACCGACTGGCCAGCAGCACTAGCGTGGGCAGCACAGCAGGATGGCACGATTGGGGTCATGGCGCTAGACCATATTCTAGTGGCTGACCAGTTACCAGTAAATACAGAAGCTTTCTCACTGGGTGCTGACATGACTAGTGCTAGTCATCGCTTGTTCGCGGGTCTGCGTCACTTTGATCTGGAGTCACCCGTGACGGGGATCCTTGCGCAGGGGTTTGCAGCTAAGGGACTAGGTGCGGCTTATATGAACCGGTTGAATAAATCCGCCGGGCAGCAACATTTTGAAAAGTAAATAAATTGGCAGAGTGGGACATAAGGCGGTTAGTTTGCGAGCATTAATGTGATAGCAGGGATTGTACCTGATTCTGGCATAACTTTTACTATCGGGTTAAGCGCAACAAACTGCCCTTATGATGCACGTTTTGCCACCATAATGGTGTAAATAAAGGTTGCGCCTTTCAGAATCCAACAATTCTGAAAGGCGCAACTTTTTGAGTGATGTCCCAGTCAATAAGAAACTATGATGATTGGCTTGCACGTGCCTTCCCGGGGCATCGCCTGATGTGGGAACGGCGAAGATAGAAGTTGATTTGGCCAAAGGTTAAGGGTCAAGTTATTTACGTTACTCTTTTGACGATGAAATTATTAATAGCAATGGTCGCACGCCAGTTGTCAGCGACTAATCGGCTCAACGACATAGATTGATTTTCTGGGTCGGAGCATGAGGGTTGTTCAGAGTTTCTTAGTTCAAGAGGCAACTAACGTGGTGAACAATCAGGTCAGTTTGTAGGGGATATACCACAACAGCTGTCATAAAAAGATAAATAAGCCATCGTGTCCCCACGGCACCAGAAAGTTTGGTAGAATAAAACCAATTACAGTTCAGGAGGGATCGCCAATGAATTTTAAAGAAAAGGATCCAGCTTTATGGGGCGCCATTGCGAAGGAAGAGCAACGACAAGAAAATACGATTGAATTGATTGCTTCCGAAAACATTGTGAGTGAAGCTGTACGGACAGCACAAGGGTCCGTATTGACGAATAAGTATGCTGAAGGCTATCCGGGCAAACGGTACTACGGAGGTACCCAGTACATTGACGTGGTTGAACAGCTTGCCATTGACCGGGCAAAGGAGCTGTTTCACGCCGAATATGCGAACGTCCAACCCCACTCCGGGTCGCAAGCCAATCAGGCCGTCTATGCGGCATTCTTGAAGCCTGGCGATACGATTCTGGGGATGGGCCTCGATGCTGGAGGACATCTAACTCACGGTGCCAAGGTTAATTTCTCTGGTAAGATCTACAATGCCTATAGCTATGCATTGAATCCAGACACAGAACTCCTGGACTACGACATGATTCGAGAAGTGGCACAGAAGGTGAAGCCGAAGATGATTGTTGCCGGGGCTTCTGCGTACTCACGGTTTATTGACTGGAATGCCTTCCGTGAAATCGCGGATGAAGTGGGTGCCTACCTGATGGTTGATATGGCCCATATTGCGGGGCTAGTTGCCACCGGACTACATCCTAGTCCAGTGGGAATTGCGGATGTGGTCACCACGACAACGCATAAGACGTTGCGGGGCCCACGAGGCGGCCTGATCCTCTCTCAAGAAGAGAACGCCAAACGCATCAATTCGGCGGTATTCCCAGGAACACAGGGCGGACCGTTGGAACACGTGATTGCTGGAAAAGCGGCGGCATTTTTTGAAGACCTGCAACCGGAATTTAAAGATTACGCCAAGCAGATTATCGTGAATGCCCATGCGATGGCCGATGAGTTCATGAAGCTACCAGGCGTACGTGTTATTTCCGGCGGTACGGATAATCACTTGATGACACTTGATTTATCGGCAACGACGCTTAATGGGAAGCAGGCTCAGGACTTGCTGGACAGCGTCATGATTACCACCAACAAGGAAGCCATTCCCAATGAAAAATTGAGCCCATTCAAGACATCTGGTATCCGAATTGGGACGCCAGCCATCACCACTCGGGGCTTTAACGCTGATGAATCTCGCGAAGTGGCGCGTCTGATTGTCCAGACGATTACGCACCCTGACGACGAACAAGTCTTAGTCGATGTCCGGCAGCGGGTCCATGAATTAACGCGTGCTCACCCGTTAAATGCCTTACCCTAGAAAAAAGTTTTAGAAAAAACGTTTTCATTTAAAATTTGTCCGTTTTGGTAGCGTAGATAATGGTACAATTGTAAGAAATCATAAAGGAGCGTTTATTCATGGGGAAGTTTCAAGTACTTGACCACCCGTTGATTCAACACAAACTGACGATTATCCGGAACAAAGACTGTGGGACCCGCAGTTTTCGGGAGGTTGTCAACGAAATCTCGACCTTAATGGCATATGAGGTTTCACGCGATATGCCGCTGCAAGATAAGAAGATCGAGACGCCAGTGGCTAAGATGACGGCCAAAGAGCTTTCCGGTAAGAAAGTAGCTATTGTTCCGATCCTGCGTGCTGGGATTGGGATGGTCGATGGTATCCTTGAGTTGATTCCGGCTGCTAAGGTTGGTCACATTGGGATGTACCGGGACGAAAAAACACTCCAGCCTCATGAATATTTTGTTAAGTTGCCGTCCGATATTGATCAGCGACAAGTCTTTGTTGTGGACCCAATGTTGGCAACCGGTGGCTCTGCAATCATGGCAATTGATGCCTTAAAGAAGCGTGGTGCTAGCAATATTAAGTTTGTTTGCTTAGTATCCGCTCCTGAAGGGGTCAAGGCCTTGCAAGAGAAGCACCCCGACGTTGACATTTACACGGCGGCACTTGACGACCACCTGAACGAAGACGGCTACATTGTACCTGGTCTCGGCGATGCCGGTGACCGGCTGTTTGGGACGAAGTAAACTTTAAAGAGATTCGGCTTAATTTGGCCGAGTCTCTTCTTTATTTCAGTAAGGTCAGTTTTTTAATGATTTGGGTCATGTTTTTAGCGGGGCAATTGCGCACGCAAATAGACTGTGAAAGCGTTAACTATCCTTTTAGGGCTTGAGCTTTCCCCCATTAGTTGAGAATGTTTAGCCTGTGAAAAATTGTTTTGTTTTTTATTAGGATTGGTGGTATCATTTCCAGTGTATTTGAATGGAGCACTCGCTTCGTTCGCTATTCCGCTTTTCATGAGAGAACCGCTTGCATGAGGGGGTTCACCTTAGGAATTGCGTCCACATAGTGTTGAAAAGAGGTGATATTCGGTGAGTGATGATCCAGTTTCAACCTTCCAGTTCTTGGGACTGACATTTAGTACTGCTAACGTTGTATCCGGTTTGGTTGTTTTCCTACTGGTAGTGGCAATCGTCTTTTTCACTTCTAGGAAATTGGCCATGAAGCCGACCAAGGGGCAAAACTTCTTGGAATGGTTGATTGATTTTACCAACGGAATTTTGAAGGGATCCATTCCTGCCGGCGATGTCGGTAAGTTCGGTTTGTGGGGGTTCACTCTGTTCCTGTTTCTCTTTCTTTCTAACGAAATTGGGTTGTTTATCCAGGTGGCGACCCGAAGTGGGGCAACGATTATGCGTAGTCCAACTTCAGATCCTATCGCGACGTTAACGTTCTCGTTGATGACGATGATGATTGCCCAATTCGCAGGAGTTTGGAAATTAGGTTACAAGGCGCACTTTGCAAACTACATGAAACCCTTTGTGTTCTGGCTTCCAATCAGTATTTTTGAGGAATTCACGAACTTCTTGACGTTGGGTCTTCGTATTTTCGGGGTTATCTTCTCTGGTGAAATGCTATTAGGAGTAATCTGGGATCTGGCAGTTTCACACGGTATTGTAACGATGATTATTGCATTGCCAATCGAAATGGCTTGGCAAGGATTCTCCGCGTTCTTAGGGGCTATCCAAGCGTTCGTTTTCGTTACGTTGTCATCAGTTTATATTTCTCAAAAGCTAGAACTCGAGGAATAAGTTTTATCTAATTTAAGGAGGAAACACAGATTATGGGAGCTATTGCAGCTGGTATTGCTATGTTTGGTGCCGCCATTGGTGGGGGTATCGGTGATGGTATCGTTATTTCCAAGATGCTAGAAGGTATGGTTCGTCAGCCTGAATTATCAGGTCAATTACGGACGAACATGTTTATTGGTGTTGGGCTGGTTGAAGCCATGCCTATCATTTCCTTCGTTGTTGCTTTGATGGTTATGAACAAGTAGTTACAACGAACAACCGGTAAAAATTTGTAAATATCTGATAGCAAAAGGAGGTGTCAATAGATGCTCTCACATTTAGTAGTTGGTCAGACGCTTTACTTTGGAGATTCGCTTTTCTACATTCTTAGTTTCGTACTTTTAATGTGGATCATTAAGATCTTTGCATGGGGTCCAGTGACGAAGATGATGCAGGACCGGGCTGACAAAATCAGTAATGATATTGACTCAGCAGAAAAGTCCCGTACCGATGCCGCAAGTTTGGTTGAAAAACGCCAAGCAGCTTTGTCAAATTCTCGTTCTGAAGCCCAAACGATTGTGAGCGATGCCAAGTCCAATGGTCAACAGCAACGCGATCAAATCGTGACGCAAGCACAAGCGGACGTTCAAACGATGAAGCAAAATGCCCAAAAGGATATTGAACAAGAACGTCAAGACGCTCTGTCCGATGCCCGTAACGATGTGGCGGATTTATCTATTGAGATTGCTTCCAAGATCATTCAACGAGAATTGAAGGCTGACGATCAAAAGGCGTTAATTGATTCTTATATCGAAGGGTTGGGGAAGCAACATGAGTCTTAATAGGGCAACGGTAGCCAAGCGCTACTCTAAAGCATTATTTGATTTGTTGTCCGAAAAAGACCAACTGGAGTCAGGCTACACAGAGTTACAAGAACTTCGGCGTATCTTCCAGGACAACCCAAAATTGAGCACGATGCTCTCAGACGCTAGCCTGCAGGTTGCTGATCGCGAAGCGTTACTTCAACCACTGTTGAAGCAAGCATCACCGTATATCAAGAACCTGATTCAAATGGTCTACGACTACGGTCGCGTGGAAAATTTGGTCGAAATTATCGATCAATTCCAGGTCTTATATGATGACCTACATCACACGGTTTATGCACAGGTTACAACGGCAGTTACATTATCTGATGATCAAAAGTCACAGATTGAGACTGCTTACGCTAAGCGCGTGGGTGCCGAAAAAGTCATTTTGAGCAGCCGGGTCGACCCAGCTGTGATTGGTGGTGTCATCGTTAAGGCTGCTGATACGGTTCTTGACGGTAGCTTACGAACTAAAATTAATCGTTTACGGCAGCAACTGCTAGCATAACGAATTCGGTGATAAAGAGGTGAAACTTTCATGAGCATTAAAGCTGAGGAAATCAGTGCTCTAATTAAACAACAATTAGAAAGCTATCAAGATGAAATCTCAGTTGAAGAAACTGGTACGGTTACTTACGTTGGTGATGGTGTCGCTCGGGCCCACGGTCTGAACAACGCTTTACAAGGTGAGTTACTGTTGTTTGACAACGGGGTTTATGGGATGGTCCAAAACCTCGAAGCCAGTGACGTTGGTATTGTTATCTTGGGTGATTTCACTGGAATCACTGAAGGCGATACCGTTAAGCGGACTGGCCGAATCATGGAAGTTCCCGTTGGCGATCAATTAATTGGCCGGGTTCTTAACCCATTGGGTCAACCAATTGACGGTAAAGGGGACATTTCCACAGACAAGACGCGTCCTATCGAACATAAAGCACCTGGTGTTATGGATCGGCAAGGGGTTAATGAACCTCTACAGACCGGGATTAAGGCTATCGATGCTTTGGTTCCAATTGGTCGTGGCCAACGTGAATTGATCATTGGTGACCGGAAGACTGGGAAGTCGTCTATTGCCATTGACACGATCATTAACCAAAAGGGTCAAGACATGATCTGTATTTACGTCGCCATTGGTCAGAAGGCTTCTACGGTTCGTGCTCAAGTTTCTACGCTGGAGAAGTTCGGCGCAATGGACTACACGATCGTCGTTACGGCGAGTCCTTCTGAACCAGCGCCATTGCTCTACATCGCGCCATATGCCGGTGCAGCGATGGGTGAAGAGTTCATGCATAACGGCAAGCATGTGTTGATCGTCTATGATGATTTAACCAAGCAAGCCGATGCTTACCGTGAACTTTCTTTGATTCTGCGGCGTGCGCCAGGTCGTGAAGCTTACCCTGGTGACATTTTCTACACCCACTCTCGTTTGTTGGAACGGGCAGCTAAGTTAAGCGATAAGCTTGGTGGCGGTTCAATGACGGCTTTACCTGTCATTGAAACCAAGGCCGGTGACGTTTCTGCTTATATTCCAACCAACGTTATTTCCATCACCGATGGTCAAATCTTCCTGAACAGCGATTCCTTCTATTCAGGTATTCGACCAGCCATGGATGCCGGGACTTCTGTTTCTCGGGTTGGTGGGGACGCTCAAATCAAGGCCATGAAGAAGGTTGCTGGGACTTTACGGTTGGACTTATCTGCTTACCGTGAACTGGAATCCTTCGCGCAATTTGGTTCTGATTTGGATGCCGCTACGCAAGCACGCTTAGCACGTGGGGCCCGGACCGTTGAAGTCTTAAAGCAAGGCTTACACGAATCTGTTCCCGTTGCTAAGGAAGTTATTATCTTGTTTGCTTTGACTCATGGTCATTTGGACAAGCTTGAAGTGTCTGACGTCTTACGTTACCAAAATGAATTGTTTGATTACATGGATGCTAGTCACCAAGACCTTGAAGATACGATCACGACGACCGGGAACTTACCTGAAGGTAGTTCTCTGGAAGACGCCATCGCTGAATTCGATACGACTTTCCAGCCGACTGCCAAAGCAGATGATACGGCGACCAACTCGGCTGATTAAGAGTACTTGAAGGAAGGATGGTGAGAAATAATGGCTGAATCAATTCATGACGTTCAACGTCGAATTACGTCCACGAAAGCAACCCGTCAAATTACGGCGGCGATGCACATGGTCTCGACGGCGAAGTTAAATAAGATTCAGAAACAAGCAGTCGGCTACCAAGACTATGTTTCTAAAGTTAAGGCTGTCGTCATGCATCTTTCGCAGTCTCATCTGTTGGATAATTCCTCAAGTAGCCTGCAGTCGAACCGTCCAGTAAAGAAAACCGCATATTTAGTGATCACCTCCGATCGTGGAATGGTTGGGAGCTACAATAGCAGCGTTTTACGGGATGCTAATGCGTTCATTAAAGAACGGACGCCTAATCCTGACGACTACATGGTGTTAGCCGTTGGGGGCACTGGTGCTGACTTTTATAAGCATCGGGGCGTTAACGTAGCTTATGAATATCGTGGTGTCAGTGACGTTCCTGAATTTAATGAAGTTCGGGAAATTGTCAAGACGGTTACCACGATGTTCAATAACGAAGTCTTCGATGAACTCTTCGTGTGCTACAATCATTTTGTTAACCGGATTTCATCCCGTTTTCGGGCTGAAAAAATGTTGCCAGTCGATGGGGAAGCTCTGTCTACTGATGCGGCAAACGATACGAAAACAACACCGCTAACGGCTGAATACGACACAGAACCTTCTGAAGAGGGCGTCTTACAGGTCGTACTGCCACAATACGCAGAAAGCTTAGTTTACGGTGCGATTTTGGACGCTAAGACGGCCGAACATGCATCAAGTACTAACGCGATGCAGTCTGCTACTGATAATGCCGATGATTTAATTGCGACCCTGCAGTTGCACTATAACCGTGCGCGTCAAGCAGCGATCACGACTGAAATCACCGAAATTACTGGTGGGCAGGAAGCCTTAAATAACTAATGACGGGAGGAATTAACGAATAATGAGTGCTGGTAAAATTGTTCAAGTTATCGGACCTGTTGTTGACGTTGAATTCCCGCTGAACGATGAATTACCCGATATCAACACTGCCCTTAACATCAAAAAAGATGATGGTAGTATCCTTGTAACCGAAGTTGCCTTGGAATTAGGTGACGGGGTTATGCGGACCATTGCCATGGACGGTACCGATGGTCTTCGCCGGGGATTGGAAGTAGAAAACACTGGTGCTTCTATTTCTGTTCCTGTTGGTGACGACACACTTGGTCGGGTATTTAACGTTCTCGGGAATCCCATTGACGGCGGTGCCGAATTTGGACCAGACGCAGAACGGATGCCAATTCACCGTGATGCACCTAAGTATGACGAATTAAACCCTACGACTGAAATTCTAGAAACTGGGATCAAGGTTATTGACTTGCTCGAACCTTACGTTCGTGGTGGGAAGATTGGGTTGTTCGGTGGTGCCGGTGTTGGTAAGACCGTTTTAATTCAAGAATTAATTCATAACATTGCCCAAGGCCATAACGGGATCTCCGTCTTCACCGGTGTCGGTGAACGGACTCGTGAAGGTAACGATATGTACTGGGAAATGAAGGGGTCTGGGGTTCTGAAGCAAACGGCCATGGTTTATGGTCAAATGAACGAACCTCCTGGTGCCCGGATGCGGGTTGCCTTGACTGGTTTGACGATTGCGGAATACTTCCGTGACGTTAAGGGTCAAGATGTTCTGTTATTCATCGATAACATTTTCCGGTTCACGCAAGCCGGTTCTGAAGTTTCTGCTCTGTTAGGGCGGATTCCTTCAGCCGTTGGTTACCAACCAACGTTGGCTACTGAAATGGGTCAATTACAGGAACGGATCACGTCAACGAAGAAGGGGTCTATCACCTCTATTCAAGCCGTTTATGTGCCTGCCGATGACTATACCGACCCTGCTCCTGCCACGACTTTCGCCCATTTGGATGCCACGACTAACTTGGAACGTGCTTTGACGCAACAAGGGATTTATCCAGCCGTGGACCCATTGGCTTCAACGTCAACTGCTCTGGCCCCTGAAATTATCGGCCAAGAACACTACGATGTCGCCACGGAAGTTCAACATGTTTTGCAACGGTACCATGAATTGCAAGACATCATCTCTATCTTAGGGATGGATGAACTGTCCGATGAAGAACAGACGATTGTTAACCGTGCTCGGCGGATTCAATTCTTCCTGTCACAACCATTCTCCGTTGCTTCACAGTTTACGGGTATGGACGGGAAGTACGTTAAGTTGGAAGATACGATCCGGAGTTTCAAGGAAATTCTTGATGGGAAGTATGACGACCTACCAGAAGATGCCTTCCGGAACTGTGGCGCTATCGAAGACGCCGTTGAGAAAGCGAAGAAAATGAACGCTGCCGTTGCCGACAAGTAGGGAGGGATTCTAATTGGCTGATAATCAATCAGTGTTATCTGTTAGTATCGTTACCCCTGATGGTCGCGTCTATGAAGGAGATAGTGATTTATTAGTTGTCAAAACGACAATTGGTGAATTAGGGATCATGCCGAATCACGTGCCGCTTATCGCTTCACTAGAGGTTGATGAGACGCGGGTGAAATTAGGCGATCACGAAGACGAAATTGCCGTTAATGGTGGTTTCATCGAGTTCTCCGACAACGTGGCAACCATTGTTGCAGACAGTGCGGAACGTCAAAACGATATTGATGTTGACCGGGCGCAAAGTGCTCGTCAACGGGCTGAAGCGACGATCAAGAAGGCACAAGAGTCCCATGATCCAGATACTTTGGCACGTGCTGAAGTTGCTTTGCGACGTGCCATCAACCGGATTAACGTCGCTAATCATTAAATATTGTGTAAACCATTTTTGGTTTGCTTTTAGGCGAGTGCTTCCATTGCGAAGTGCTCGCTTTTTTGGTACCATCATGTCAGGTTCGTTCAGTTAACGTGGTTAATAAAAATAATTGTAATATTACAAATGCCGTTTTTAAAGGAATCGCAAGGACACACACGAAAAATTATGCTATAGTTAGTGAGAATGTTTAGGAAGGATTGAGGTAATGAAACTCATTGGGCTACAGGCTATATTAACGATCATCAGTCACTTGTCTTTTATCGCGCTCGCTTTTTGGGCGATTTCGGCATTGCACATTGAGCGATTAATGACGTTTTATCCGCGGCAATCTCGTGTCTTGATTGTGATGTTAGCGGTTGCGGTCGGCTTCGCCTGTAGCTCATTCTTTTTGGACTTCATTAATAACGTTCGTAATCTGGGCTATCTATTGTGATTGGCCTATAAAAATCTTTGGAGGTATCCCATGGAAAAAATTGTTATTCATGGTGGGAACCGCTTATCTGGTGTGGTCCACATTGAAGGGGCCAAGAATGCCGTGTTGCCAATCCTAGCAGCGTCCATTCTGGCTCAAGACGGACTCACTCGTTTAGCAAATGTTCCGGTTTTGTCTGATGTTTATACAATGAATAAAGTTCTCCGCTTCTTAAACTTGCGCGTCGATTTTGACGAAGCCAAACGAGAAGTGACAATTGATGCTACGAAGCAGGTTTCCAGTGAAGCACCGTTTGAATATGTCTCCAAGATGCGAGCTTCTATCGTCGTCATGGGACCGTTGTTGGCTCGTCTCGGTCACGCACGGGTTGCTTTACCTGGTGGCTGCGCTATTGGCACGCGACCAATTGATCTGCATCTGAAGGGTCTCGAAGCTTTGGGTGCTCGAATTGAACAGCATGATGGTTATATCGAAGCATTTGCTGATCGGTTACAAGGTAGTCACATTTACTTAGATTTTCCAAGCGTTGGGGCCACGCAAAACATTATGATGGCGGCTTGCTTGGCTAATGGGACAACTGTGATCGATAACGTTGCCCGTGAACCAGAAATCGTGGACTTGGCAAACGTCCTAAACAAGATGGGCGCACGGGTACGTGGTGCAGGAACCGAAACGTTACGGATCAATGGGGTCGAAAAGATGCACGGTGCAGAACACAGTGTGGTCCAAGACCGAATCGAGGCTGGGACGTTTATGGTTGGCGCTGCCCTGACTCACGGGAACGTGTTGATTAAGGATGGCATCGTTGAACATAACAAACCTTTAATTTCAAAACTGCAGGAAATGGGCGTTCAAGTGACAGAAGAACCTGCTGGTATCCGTGTTATCGGGCCAGACAAGCTCAAGCCAACGGATGTTAAAACGTTACCGTATCCTGGATTTCCAACTGATATGCAGCCACAGATGACCATTCTGCAATTGGCCGCTGAAGGAACGAGTACCATGACTGAAACGGTATTCGAAAACCGCTTCATGCATTTGGAAGAATTGCGGCGGATGAACGCACAGTTCCAAATTAACGGTCGCACCGTAGTTATGCACGGACCAACCGATTTTAACGGCGCTGAAGTGGCCGCGACGGACTTACGTGCCGCAGCTGCTTTGGTTCTCGCTGGCTTGGTTGCCGATGGTTATACACAGGTTACAAACTTGAAGTACTTAGATCGTGGTTATTATGACTTCCACAAGAAGTTGACCGCGCTAGGTGCTGAAGTTAAACGGATCGATGTCCCTGACGACGATACCGTTGTTCTGAAGAATACACATGTTAATAATTAAGTAATTTATGAGGTGGCAGGGTTGCCGCCTTTTTGTTTAGAACCATAGATATGGAAAGGCAACAACGGGCTGTTGACTGGCGAGCAGAAAGCCTGTTCTTGGGCTGGAGGTGTTCCACAACAAGCGGGATTCTTGACAGCCGGCGTGCGGTTATTTTCACTAGTTTAGCCGTGATAATTTTTACTGGCGCAAGAGTAACGTTGGGCCTGTACCCTTAGATTACGTAAAGAAAACGGTAACAAAGGGGCTTAACCGAACATTCTCCGAGAAATCATTTAGTGTTCGCAAGGATTATGGTATAATGAAATGTTGAAAATTGGCATTAAAAATCAGGAGGACGCATAAGTATGGCGAAAGACATTGGAATTGACCTAGGAACCGCGAACGTTTTAATCTACGTGGTCGGTAAGGGTATTGTATTAAACGAACCGTCCGTTGTGGCAATCGATACCAAGACGGATAAGGTATTAGCGGTAGGCTCAGAAGCTTACCGGATGGTTGGACGGACACCAGGTAACATTCGGGCAATTCGTCCCCTTAAGGACGGGGTCATTTCTGATTTCGATATTACCGAAGCTATGCTCTCCTACTTTATTAACAAGCTTAGTGTCAAAGGCTTCTTATCCAAACCCAACATTATGATCTGTGCACCCACGAACATCACGGAAATCGAACGTAAAGCCATCGTTCAGGCTGCCGAGAAGTCTGGTGGCGCAAAGGTCTACTTGGAGGCTGAACCTAAGGTAGCCGCTCTGGGTGCTGGCATGGATATCTTTAAGCCTAGTGGTAACATGGTTATCGATATGGGTGGGGGAACTAGTGATATTGCGATTCTCTCGCTGGGAGACATCGTGGCTAGCCGTTCAATTCGTGTTGCTGGTGACCGAATGAACTCTGAAATCGTCAACTACGTTAAGCGTAACCACAACTTGGTTATTGGAGAACGGACCGCTGAAACCATTAAGATTAAGATTGGGACAGCGTATCCAGAGCCTGGTAACAGCGACAAGACAATGGATGTCCGTGGCCGAGATTCCGTTAGTGGGATGCCTACCGAAGTGACGATTACCGCCGCTGAGGTTGAGGAAGCCATTCATGATTCCGTTGAACAAATTGTTTCGGCTGCCATGGCTGTTTTGGAAACGACACCGCCAGAGTTAGCCGCTGATATCATTGACCGGGGCATTATGTTGACTGGTGGTGGTGCTTTGTTAGACGGTATCGATAAGTTGTTCTCAGAACGCCTAACAGTGCCTGTCATCATTTCTGAAGACCCACTGGATAACGTGGCTAAGGGTGCCGGCGTTCTGCTGGAGCACATGGACACGAAGACGGCTAAGGAAAACAACGACTAGTAAGTCATTAAAGGGGGACTGGCGATGCGTCGCCTACTAAGCTTCTTAGTGCGGGGATATCAGCGGTTTATTTCACCACTGTTTCCCCCGACCTGTCGGTATTATCCGACCTGCTCGACCTATATGTTACAGGCCTTAGAGAAGCATGGCGCGTTCAAGGGAAGCCTGATGGGCATCGCACGTATTTTACGATGTCAGCCGTTCGTTCGGGGTGGCGTGGATCCAGTACCGGATCACTTCACCCTGAAGCGTAATGTGGCAGCGGAGAAGAAATACCGTGAAGCCATGAAATTGGATCAAGAACCCCCCATCAAGTAAAGGAGAGTTGGCATGAGCAAACGAGAAAAATCAGTAGAAGTCACCGTTGACGATCAAAAGTTGCCGGATGGTGGCACGATGTCCGTGTTGAAGATTGGCGATGAAACGATTGGAACAGTTACGCCAATGGACGACCGTTTCGAAGCCCAATTGAATGACGGCGACGTTTACCGCGTTAAGACGGTCGACGAAGGTGTCGAACTCCTGTTGCGGGATTACCACCTGCATCGTGGTTAATAAATTTTAGTAAAGTTGGCCGGAGTGTGACGTTATCGTACACTTCGGCCTTTATACTTACATTGTGTATAGCCGAAGAGGCTAGTTTGGTCGCTGCATGATAGGGTGGCGGACTGGTCGTCTTGGTAACTGAGTCTGTGACTGAGGTCGTCCGTTGTTAGCATAGTTTAGACACGGCGGACGAATTACGGGCAGGTGCTCAGGAAACAATCTATTTTGAATTAAGGAGCAATCATTGTGGCAAAGAATGCGACGGAACAACGCAGCGAGCCTGATTCCCGAATCGACTGGGGAATCATCTTCTGTGTCCTGATGTTAGCGCTGATTGGGCTAGCATCAATTTACGTGGCGGCAACCCATGACAGTAGTGCGACGAGTATTACGTCTGCCGTAGTTTCTCAAATAATGTGGTACGTCATTGGGACGGTCGCCATCGTGATTATTATGCAATTTGATTCAGAGCAACTGTGGAAGGTAGCACCAGTGCTTTACTGGTTGGGCATCTTCCTGTTGGTATCTGTGTTGGTGCTCTATAGTCGGCCATACTACCAAAATACGGGGGCGAAAAGTTGGTTTGCCATTGGTTCACTGACTTTTCAGCCGTCAGAAGTCATGAAACCTGCCTTCATCTTGATGTTGGCTCGGGTCGTAACGGAACACAATAATGCCAATCCACTTCACCTGGTGCGAACGGACTGGGCATTGATTGGGAAATTAATTCTGTGGACGGTACCGATTGCTGTTTTGCTGAAACTGCAAAATGATTTCGGGACCATGCTGGTGTTCTTTGCCATCGTTGGTGGCGTTATTCTGGTTTCGGGAATCACCTGGAAAATTATTGCGCCGGCGTTCGGTACCGTTGCCGTCGTGGGTGGTGGCGCATTGACCTTGGTCACGACTGACTGGGGCCGTAAAATTTTGGAGCGGGTCGGATTCCAGGCTTACCAATTCTCGCGTGTCGATAACTGGCTGCATCCGTCATCCGATACATCAAATTCCGGGTATCAACTCTGGCAAAGTATGAAGGCGGTTGGTTCAGGTGGTATCTTTGGGACGGGGTTCAACGTGTCTCACGTTTACGTCCCAGTCCGTGAATCCGATATGATCTTTTCCGTAGTGGGAGAAAACTTTGGTTTTATTGGGGGCTGTATCCTGATCTTCCTATACTTCCTCCTGATCTATCAAATGATTCGCGTGACGTTTGATACAAAAAACGTGTTTTACGCCTACATTTCAACCGGCGTTATCATGATGATTCTTTTCCACGTGTTTGAAAATATTGGAATGAGTATTGGACTCTTGCCATTAACGGGGATTCCGTTGCCGTTTGTTAGTCAAGGGGGATCTGCATTGATTGGGAACCTGATAGGGATTGGCTTAATCATGTCAATGCGGTATCATTATAAGAGTTACATGTTTAGTCGTAACGAATCGTTTAAGTAGAAGGAGACTGTTTGCACATGAGTGAAATGGTAAAGTATTTCTGGACTAAAGCTGTTAGCGATGGTACGCGAATTGGTTTAACGACCGAGGGCCAAGATGAACTTGGGACGATTAAGTTTGCAAAACTACCAGCAGTTGGTGACGACGTGAAGAAGGGTGAAAACCTGTTGAGCGTTGAAGCTGACAAAGCGGTTTCTGACATTCCTAGTCCTGTTTCTGGTAAGATTGCGGCCGTTAATCCAGCATTAGCCAACGGTTTCGATGCTTTAAACGGTAGCGATGTAGATGCTGCATGGTTCGTTGACGTCCAAGAAGACTAATCACGAATTGAAGCATGGCGTTGTCCTTACGGGGATGACGCTTTTTTAGCACCATGAATTCGCTAAGTCTGATTGGCCAGGACTGCACCTGCTGTGCTGGCTGGCTAATTTCAATCACGAAGTCAATGGCTTTAAATACATTTTTGTTAGTTACAATTTTGCTAATTGGGTTGTACAACTAAGGCAACGGAAGCGAAGTTGAGATTATCTGAAGGTTGAAAGTCAAAATAGTTACCTTACACTTGTGACCGTAGGAATTGTCACCGCTAAATTAATGGTACTGGTCGCACTCCGGTTGTTAGAAATTTCGCTTGCTGTGGGGGAATACCTCCAGCCAAAGGATAGGTTTCCGGTTCGCCTGAAAGCCGGAAGAACACTGACTAACATCGTCGACATGGCTGGACGACATTGCCTAATTTTAGTCTTCGTATCGTTGTGATAACAGTCATAATGAGTATTTTGAAACTTTCAACCTCAGATCATATCCTTAATCGGTTGAAACGATAATTGTAGTAGATACTTAGGGTTTTTATCGTTGGTCGGGTATAATGAGAATAGTAGCAGTTAGTGGAGCTTCTTCAGTAAGGACGGTTAACTAGCTGTTTGATGGTTTGTTAGAGCCATCTAAATGGCATCTGGAAATTCGTAAGTGTTGGTTCCGCTGGTTAAAACAGCTGCTATTGGTCTGGAAAATGGGTGAATGCGTTTTAGGTAGGAATGAACGAGGTGTCTGAGGTTTTGTCTCGCAGTCGAAGCGCGGGCCAGCTTTCGCTTCGCTATTGTTTAGATAATACATACTATTGACTGGGAATTTTAGTGGTCAGCCAACCAGCGGTTTTTAAATTTAGGGGAATGGAGCGAGTGACATGGAAGAAAAAAATGTTTTTCATATCAACGGGTATCTGGGGTTAGTCATAGTTTTGGCATTAATTATCGGGGGTGGCTTTTTACTTGCGACCGGTACGATGATCGTGTTGGGTGGCCTGATCATTGTCGTGGCCGTTTTAGCTGCCAGTAGTCTGACCATTATCAGCCCTAATCAGTCTAAAGTGTTGACGTTTTTTGGCCGTTATATTGGGACGATTCGTGAGGCGGGTCTTTACTTGACGGTACCGCTGACGAATAAGTCGACGGTGTCACTGCGAGTTCGTAATTTTAACAGTGCAATTTTAAAGGTCAACGATCTTCAAGGAAACCCCGTCGAAATTGCGGCAGTCATCGTCTTCAAGGTGGTTGATACCAGTAAGGCGTTATTCTCAGTTGAAGATTACGAACAGTTCGTGGAGATTCAAAGCGAATCTGCCATTCGACATGTGGCTTCCGAATACGCTTATGACAACTTTGGTGATGGCAAGGAGTTAACGCTGCGAAGCAATCCAACCGATGTGTCGAATCGGTTGACCGAGGAGCTGCAGGAACGATTGAATGTGGCTGGTGTTGAAATCATTGAAACACGACTGACACATTTGGCCTATGCCACCGAAATTGCTTCGGCCATGTTGCAACGACAACAGTCGCAAGCTATCCTCTCTGCCCGGAAGATTATCGTCGAGGGGGCCGTTTCCATTACGGAAGGGGCCATCGACCGGTTGGGTGCCGAAACGGATTTGAAATTAACGGATAACCAAAAACTACAATTGATCAATAACATGATGGTTTCAATAATTAATGAACGGGGTTCGCAACCGGTGATCAACACGGGAAAGATCGAATCGTAATTAAATGATGGAGGGTTTTTGATGGATGAGCAGATAGGTGCGGTCATGCAGCAACTTGCGACGCTAAATGAACAGGTCAGAAGCGGTGAGGTCTACCAATCTTTAGGCACACGGCTGGGCAAAGTAATGGACGGCATTCACCGGCAACGACGGACGCCCGTCACACTCCCAGACGACAATGATGGGGTGAAGGACATTCTGACCGAGCTGACACGTCAACTAGGCGAAAACGTTCCTGTGACTTTGTCGCGGGAAAAGCTAGGCGTTTTGATCGATCACTTATCTTCAACTGACCCTCAGATTCGCTACAATGGCATCAATTTTTCCGTGTATGATGCCTTGCAGCAAGATGCGTTTGACTCTGCACAGATGAAGTACTTATTCGAGCGTTTAACGCAACAGGAGGACCTGTTTGATCATATTCTCGAACCGGCTAATGCGGCTGTCTTTGGCCGTTCTGCACGGTTGGCATTACTTGCGGTCCTGCTTCACTTTATGGATCCCATCAATTCACGTGACGTGGATTTGCGGCCAATCGTACTTCTCACAGCGACCTATATTTGCTTGGAGACGGATACGCGGGGATTTGTGAATCATCAGGGTTGGGCACACGCCTACACGGCCATTACGGACCTGTTAGCCGTCCTGGCTGGAAACAGCGACCTACCACGAGCCGACAAACTATTTCTATTGGTGACACTGATGGAACGCCTGAAGCGACTGACCACGCCCTTAATTTATGGTGAAAATGACCGCATGGCGACTTACTTAGTTGAATTAGCCAATCGACACCCACTGTACGAGACGACCTTCTTGATGACGCTGAAACAGTGGCGTCAGCAAGTGGCCTATAAGCGGCGGCCTGATACTATCGCCGGGTGGAATCAGTTTTTTAATCGTAAACGATTGGTGGATGCGTTACGTTTACACCAAGATTTGCCAGTGAAGCTCCGTGAATACTTGAACTCAACTATCGATTTTTTAGGCTGATTTTATTCTCAATTTTTAGGAGAAATGGTATACTGAAGGCTAACCGAAATATATACGATAGGATGAGTGACAACATGGAAACGAAAAGCAAGTTACACGTAGGTCTATTATTCGGTGGTAATTCCTCGGAGCATGATGTGTCTAAGCGTTCTGCCCACAACATCTACGATGCAATGGATAAAGCCAACTATGAGGTCAGTTTGTTTTTACTGACGCGAGATGGCTTTGTACTAAGTGACGCAGCTTCACGACGCGTTTTCGATGGCGAAGATGAAGCTACCGTTGCGACTGAGGAAAAGACCAAGGTAGACTCTTCCAACCCATTGGCACCCATTTGGAATTTATCTCAGGCAAAGGACATCGATGTTTTCTTCCCAATTATTCATGGTAACTTGGGTGAAGACGGTACGATCCAGGGGCTTTTCCGCTTATTGAAAAAGCCTTATGTGGGGAGTGGCGTCTTGGCATCGGCTGTGTCCTTTGATAAGGATATGACGAAGCAGGTTTTGACGGCTCATGGCATTCGCAACACGAAATACGTGGTGTTAACGCCGGATAACCGCGACGCATTTGATTACGCCACGGTTCAAGCTAAATTAGGCGATAACGTCTTCATCAAGCCCGCAAACCAAGGATCTTCGGTTGGGATTCACAAAGCAGGTAACGCCCAAGAGTATAACGAGGGGATTGCTGATGCTTTCCGGTACGATTACAAGGTGCTGGTTGAACAAACAATCGACGGTCCTGAGGAAGTCGAAATTTCCATTTTGGGTAACGAACATCAGGAAGCCTCTAAGTTGGGTGCTATCCGGGTACCAAAGTCAGATGTCTTCTACGACTACAATAATAAGTTTGTCGATGCTAGTGGCGTGACCTTTGAGGTACCCGTCGAATTGCCCGAAGACCTGACACAAGAGATTACGCAAATGGGTCTCCAAACCTACGCGGCGTTGGGCCTTAAGGGCATGGCTCGTATCGATTACTTAGTCTCCAAGGATGGGGTGCCATACGTGGGTGAGGTCAACACTTTACCTGGGTTCACCAACATCAGCTTGTATCCACAACTGTGGCAAGCAACGGGGATTAGCTATGCCGACCTGATTGACCGCCTGATTCAGCTCGCTTTAGACGAGTTCAAGGTGCAAGATCAACTGGCCTACGACTTTATTCCACTGAGCGACAACTCGGCGGCCTCAACGTATAAGCCAAAGAACTAACAGAAACAACAAGTCGGCTGGGAGCGGAAACGTTCTGGTCGGCTTTTTTTGATGGGAGGGATTTTATGCGTGAAGAATGGCGGCAGCTGCGGCAGAGTTGGCGACGTGGGCTAACATCGCCAGGCTTATTGCGGGGATGGGGGCTACTGATCCTAGAGTTCAATGGCTTACGGTTGTTAGCGACACGGCCGGGATGGTCCGTTGCACTCGTGATGGTCTTGGTGGCAACATTAGTGACCAGTGCTGTGCAACTTACCCAGTTAGCATTGACTCTAGCCAACGTACCGGTTAGTGATCGCCGTGTCAGTTATCGTTTAGTCACACAGCACTGGATGACATGGTGCGGTGTCCTAGTTGCCGTGGTCATTTTAACGGTGCCGTGGGGGTTATGGGGATTAAGCAGTCGGTTGCTGGTACGTCTTCCAGTGCCCACCGGTTGGGTCAACTTTGTCGGTCTCAACCGGCGGCCGGTCTTAGTCGTTGCGGCGGTCATTTATTTTCTAATTGCCGGAGTCGTCCTGTTACGTGGACCGCATTACTTTCGGCGACTTACACCGCAATTAACGCAGCCGGGGTCAGTTTGGCAAATGCTTACGGGTCTAGTGATGGGCGGCGGGTTGACCCTGCTGTGGTTGACCGCTAGTGAGCTGTTGGTGGGCGCTAACGTCTGGGTCGGTCATCTGGGCAAGATGAATCACTTAGCGGTTGCTAGTGGGTCCCTGTGGCTGATTCTAATGGGCTTTACCTTGGTGGCCATCTTGACGGTGATTACAATCATCTGGAGCTGGACAGGGCAGCAACCGCAGCGGGCCAGATATTATCGCCGGCCACTTTGGCGACTGGTTGTCATGACCAGTATTGTCGGTTTAGCCGTCGTCGGCCAGACTGTGACGCAGACGCCGCAGTTTACGACCACTGCTCTGATCAGTCACCGGGGCGTCGATCATCATCAGGCCGTGCAGAATTCGATAACGGCGCTGCGGTTGATTCATCGGCAACGCCCGACTTACGTGGAAATGGACCTGCACGAGACGAAGGATCATCAATGGGTGGTCTTACATGATGAAAATCTGCAGGTGCTTGCGAAGAAACGGGTCACACCGCATCAATTGACCTTACATCAATTGCAGCGACTCACATTACGTGAGGATGGGCATCAAGCAAAATTAGCGGGATGGCCAGCCTATCTACGGACAGCCGAACGGTTGCATCAGCGCTTACTAGTCGAAATCAAAACGACGCCACAAGATTCACGGGGAATGACTCGGCGATTCGCCCAACAATACGGTCAGCGGTTAGTCCATGATCACTCGTCAGTGCATTCATTGGACTATCGAGTCGTCCGGCAATTGCGAGAAGCGGTGCCAGGGTTAAGCGTGGGATATATCACGCCATTCAATTGGGTGGCACCTAATGCGGTACCAGCTGATTTTTATTCTTTTCAACGGATATCAATGAGCCAACAATTTTTGGCGGCCGCTCATAGTACGGGGGCGCCGGCCTACGTGTGGACGCCAGACTCACATGCAGCGATGACTCGGGTCTGGGCATTAGGGGCCGATGGTCAGATTACCAATGAGTTAACGCGGTTACGAGCGGTGACCCAGCAGAATCCGGCGGCTAATTGGTGGGCAGTCATTCAGAACTTTATTTTGAGCTACATTTAAAACTGTGAGAGTGGGACGGAGGGCGATTAGCTGGCGAGCATTAAGGTTGATAACCGAATAATCCTGGGCTTTGATTATTTGATTATCAGCTAAAGGTTGAAAGCCAAAATGTTCATGTTACTCTTGCGACAGTAGGCATTATCACGGCTAAATTAGCGAAAACAGCCGCACTCCGGCTGCCAGCGATTCCGCTTGCTGTGGGGAACGCTTCCAGCCAAAGGACGGGCTTCCAGCTCGCCTGAAAGTCGCCAAAATCAGGCGTCTCCCAGGTCGTCCCACGTTTCAGCAATATAAATTCGGAGATACCAAAGGAGTCCAGGGTTTTGATCCAGGCTCGCAAGGAAAGAAGAATTCGGTCCCAAATGAAGTGGAAATTTATGGCAGGTACTGAATAGATTAATGACGAATATTATGTTCCATTAATAAATTTATATACGGTAGGAGACCGCTAATATAAATTTATTTATTTTAAAATGATAAAATGGTATAGACAGATTAGAGTTCCTTCATAAACTAGTTTATTGCTTGTAATTCCTTATAAATCGCTTATTATAATAATTAATGATGAAGCGACCGGACGGTTATAATCATCATCAGGGGAAGATTACCGGTAAATCGTGTGACGGGTCGGGGAACGGTTACTGGTGATTGCTTAGACAAATGTTCGGTTTTTATCATAAATTGGTAAGTTGCCCAGCATCACGATTCGTGAGGGAGAGATGAGATGCGTTTACTAGGGAATAAGATCAAACAATACCGTAAGCAAAAGAATTTATCGCAACAGGAGCTCGCCGAAGGAATCTGTACGCAAGCGACTGTTAGTCTGATGGAGAAGAAAAATAAGGTGCCTAGTATCAAGATCATTTTACAGATCTGTCGGCGGTTGAACGTGTCACTAGGAGATATTTTGTCTGGTCTGGGAAGCAGCATGGATGATCAGTTCGAGGCTATTTCTCAGGCAATTCGGCACGATGATTACCCAACTGCGGGAGAGTTATTGACCAAAATCAATATGACTAATGTGCAGAACTCGTTTGACCGGGAACGGTATCACTACTATCGGGGATTTATTGAGTTGAATACGCACAACCGGCCGGATGAAGCTATTTTCCATTTTAATTTATTATTACACCGGTCATACCGGATGCCATGGGATCTGTACGCAATTGTGGGGAATGTGGGGATGGCTTCAGCTTACGTTGCGCGTAAGGAGTTCGATAAGGCCCACTATTATTTGAACGAGGCAGCCGGGTACTTGGACGATTTCGAATGGCACGACGAGGCTAATTTTAAACGGTTAGTCTGGGCGCGTTACCAGATTGCACTGATGTATTTGGAATTGGACCAACCGCAACTTGTCATTGACAATGTTGAAGCAGCATTGATCGCTGTGAAGCAGCAAGCGTCCTTGTATCTGATCGATGTGTTGTACGAGGTACGGGGACAGGCCGAGCAAGCCTTGTTGGCGACAGTTGCTGCCAAACGAAGCTTGACGATTGCCAAGACGTTAGCTTTAGTGACGCACAATGTGGCCCTACAGGAGCGGCTGATGACGTCGCCACTAGGTGCAGTGGCCGATTAAAGTTGAATAAATAAGGAAACCAGTCGAATTAACCTATTTCGGCTGGTTTTTATTTACAAATCAAAAAACACCGCTACCAAATTTGGTGGCGGTGTTGCTGTTTCAAAATGACTTAGCCTTCTGGTTTCGTAACCTTGGCTGGTTGGTTGTTCAAATCAGTCCGAACAACGATAACGTCGCAGACAGCTGTCCGGGTCACGTATTCAGTCACAGAACCGATGAGGAGCCGTTCAACGGCATTCAGTCCAGTAGCACCGATCATAATCAGGTCGGTGTCGTTATCCCGGGGAACGTCGCGAGCAATAATGGTTTTAGGCGCCCCGTATTCAATCGCGTAGTCAATGCTTTGCAGGCCATCAGCCTTTGCATCGGCAACGTACTTGTCGAGTGTCTTCTTTGCTGTTTCCGTGACTTGTTCAACCATGCTGGTATCGAAGCTAGAAATGTTTTGGAAAGCCCGCGTATCAACAACGTGAACGAGATGTAAATCAGCATCGTTACGTTTAGCCACAGCGACCGCCTTCTTAAAAGCTAATTCGGCTTCGTAGGATCCGTCAACTGGAACTAAAATGTGCTTGTATTGTTGTAACATATTGTTCACCTCTCATTACTTTATACTCTTATCATACGTTATTTACCGCGAAATAAAAAGCAAAATGGTAAAAAAGGTACTGAAAGTTGTAACCGGTTACCCCTTAGGAAACCAGTGCAATAAGATGAGTTGGATTGCCATGATGGCGATAACCCCAACGAGTAAAACGGCGGCCAGAAAAATTGTATTATTCATAATAGTGGCGGCAGCCGAGAACACGCCGATGATCATCATCAGAATTCCACCGATAGACAAAACCCGTTGCAACTCACGGCTTTCTTCGGGATGGAAGACGAGAAAGGGACGTTGACGATGACTGAAAAAGTACCAGCCAAGGCCAAAGGAAATCAGGGTGTAGCAAATCATTAAAATCGTTATGGCCAAGAGAGGATTCCTCCTTAAATTATCTATTGCTTAGTATACCCGAGTCCAAGCCTAAAAGCAGTAGGCTGTTGAAATTAGTGTAGATAGAAACGCCTGCTTTTTAAAGGGCAGGAATCTAGCTAGGTTGTGCCACGATGTCAGCCCAAGGGCACCAACACATTGTCGACACGGCTAGCTGGCTTCATGCATCAATCGGAGCCAGAGTGTAGCTATTTTTAGCAGGTCTCATAGCACCAAAGGGCACCTAAGAAAGATTAATGGGCAAAAGAAAAAGGCCATTCAATGGAATGGCCTTCAAAGCACAAGGCTTTGGTTGATCTAAGTGGTGCCGTTAATTGTCCAGTCATGTTGACCCGCGATGACAATGCAGGGGGGAGCGTCTGATAAAGTTTTTGACTTCCAAGTGAAAAGGCATGTCAGCTACGATATCGTTAGGCGTTCCCGTTTAAGAATTACTTGTTCGGCAACTTGTAGTGAGACAACGCGTACACCTTAGAACCACTTGTATATTATCATATAAATAATAAAAATACAATTTTTCCATTACCGGTTGGCTTGCCGGAGTCGGCGGTATTGTTCGGCCAGCTGGGCTTCGAAACGACCATTGGTTTTGGGCTGGTAATATTCGGCGCGTTTGAGGTCATCGGGCAGGTACTGTTGCTTGACCCAATCGCCTGGGAAGTCATGGGGATACTGATAATCAGTACCATGACCGAGCTTTTTAGCACCGCTGTAGTGGGCATCTTTTAAGCGGTCCGGCACGGCACCGTTATGGCCATTCATGACATCAGCCAAGGCGGCGTCCATTGCTAGAATCCCGGAGTTGGACTTCGGTGATAAGCACAGCTCAATGACGGCATCGGCTAATGGAATTCGGCCCTCAGGTAACCCTAATTGTTGGGCGGCCTGAACGGCTTGAACCGTTCGGCCAGCAGCTGGTAAATTGGCCATGCCCACGTCCTCGTAGGCAATCACCATGAGCCGCCGGCAAATTGAGGGGAGGTCGCCAGCGGCAACTAGTTGTGCTAGGTAGTGGAGAGCGGCATCGGTATCACTGCCTCGAATCGACTTTTGAAAAGCGGAGATCACGTCGTAGTGGGCGTCCCCATTCTTATCACCCATCAAGGCCTTACGTTGAAAACAGGCTTCAGCTATCTTCAGTGTAACGTGAATTTCACCATCTTCGGCAGGGGGTGTGGACTGCGCGGCCAATTCTAGACCATTCAGAGCACTCCGCAAATCACCGTTGGTGGCACCGGCCATGAAGCCCAGTGCGTCATCATCGACGGTTAGATTCAGTTTACCGAGTCCCCGTTCGTCGTCCGCCATGGCCCGTTGCAAGGCAGTCTTGATAGCATCCAATGAGAGCGGATGTACCTCAAAAATCTGTGTCCGGCTTCGAATGGCAGGATTAATGTTGATGTAGGGGTTTTCGGTCGTTGCACCGATTAGGATGATACGACCACTTTCCAAATGGGGTAGCAAGAAGTCTTGCTTGGTTTTGTCCAATCGATGAATTTCATCGAGCAGGAGAATGACGGTGCCACTCATTTTAGCTTCTTCAGCGACAACTTGGAGATCTTTTTTGGTATCAGTTGCAGCGTTTAATTTACGAAAGGCGTACTTGGTGGAACCAGCGATGGCACTGGCAATACTGGTTTTACCGGTGCCCGGCGGTCCGTAGAGAATCATGGACGAAAGCAATTTAGCTGCCACCATACGGGCAATGATTTTCCCGGGGCCGACGAGGTCTTGCTGACCAACGACTTCTTCTAGGCGACGGGGCCGCATGCGGTAGGCTAACGGATGTTGTGCCAAAAAGGGGGACTCCTTTCTTAATGCCCCAACAGTTTGTCGAGCCAACCCTTTTTAGCGGGTTGCTCGGGAGTTGTTGGTGACTTGGGGGGATACTTCCTACTGAGGGCGATGGGACTCTGATCGATAGCGTGGTCACTAGCCACAACTAGACCAAGGTCGCTACCGTTGACGCCATAAATGGTATCTTGACGAATGGTGAATTTCAGGTTGTGTTGACTCGCCAACTTGAGATACGGTGCGAGGTCGGCTTGGTCAACGTGACCATTTAGGATGACCTGATAGTTTGGGTGGGCACTGATTTCCGTGATAAATGGATCCAAATTATCACGGTCTGTGACTTCGGCGATGGTCATTGCTAGTGAGACGCGTTCACGAAACGTCCCCAAGTAGTGGCGCTGTTCATCGGGATTGATTTTCGGTGTGCCGTAGACGGAATTTTGTAAATGTTGTTCCATTTGACTCTTCTCTGCCATGGGATTCCCTCTTTTCAAGTTGGTTTTACTAGTATAACATGGAATTGAACAGACGATTAGGAAGGGGGCTTTGGATGTATCAGGACCAAGATTTTCACGTATGGGACGACCAGACATTGCCAGGACGATTGGGGAAAATTCGGGCGCAGATCGATCCAAAATTTGCACAAACGGTCACGGAACTAGCACCAGTTTTCGCGACGCTTGCTCTGCCGATTTACGACCATGTTTCGTTGCATCGGCGCCGTTCGAAGAATCCACCACCGGATACCTGGGTTGCATTTAGCACATCCAAACGGGGGTACAAAATGTTGCCGCACATCGAGGTTGGCTTTTGGGATGACCGGTTCTTTATTTGGTTAGCTGTCTTACAGGAGGCTAAGGACCGGCAAGCCTTGTTGAGTAGTTTAAAGGAAGATACGGTCATGCAGTTGCCAGTGGGATTTGCGTGCGGCGGTGACCATACAGATAAGAACTGTGGGGTACCCTTGACGCGGGAAAACTATCAGGCGTTGATGGTGACACAGACAAACCGGCACGCTGAATGGCAGGTTGGCCGCAACTTTATGCGGGGCAGCGACTTCTTTACGCTGCCGGCCATCGAACAGACGCGGGTGATTCAAGACACCGTGCGGTCCCTGTTACCGCTGTATGATCAGTTGATTCGGATTTAGTGTTGCTAGGAAAGTTTGGTGGTTAGTTTTCAGGCTTTTGGGGAGGCTAGTAGTTGATTGCAATTGCTGCGTGACATGTGTAGGCTGAAACGTAACTGGGGTCGAAGGGGGATTTTTAGTGATTGAGATACTGAAACGATGGTGGCAAAACCCGCTAACAACGTATTACTTGGCGTTGGTCATACTGATCATCATTGCGTGGGAGGTGCGCGATTTTCTGTCGTTAGCACTCTTTACGATTATATTTATTTATCTGGGGAATGCGGCCATTATGGGTATCGAGCGACACGTGCACCTGCATCATTTGTGGTCGACGTTATTGGTCTATGTCCTGTTCCTGGGTATTCTGGTAGCGGCATTTGGTCAGATTATTCCACCGCTAGTGTCGGAGGCATCTAGCTTACCGCACACGTTAGACGCGTTGATCAAGGCCTACCCACAATTGGAGACGTCCGTGACCAAGTTAGTGAAGAACCTGTCGCAAAATGCGTCGGTCATCAGCAATGGTAAGATGCTATTCTCCAGTGGTATCGGCAAGCTGTCACGTTTAAGCTCGGGTGTGGAAACAATTATTTTGGCCTTCTTCTTCAGCTTTATTTTTAACCTGACGAAGAATCAGTTGAAGACGTTTGCCCACGCCTTTACGCGGAGTCGGTTTGCCGGTCTGTTCGTGCCAATGGGACAACTGATTTTAAAATTTGTTCACATCTTCGGAACGGTTATTGAGACACAGCTGGTGATTTGTACGATCAATACCTTGCTGATGGTTTTAGGGCTGTGGGCAATTGGCATGCCAAGTTTACTGATATTAGGAATTCTAGTCTTCTTCCTAGGTTTGATTCCGGTTGCTGGGGTGTTAATTTCGCTGATTCCACTCACCGTCGTGGCCTTTATCACGGGTGGGCTGATTCGGGTCTTGGCTGTGTTGGTACTGGTTATTTTGATTCACATGTTCGAATCGTACTTCTTACATCCGCGGTTAATGGCAAACGCAACGAACCTGCCGATTTTTGTGACCTTTATTACGTTGATCGTCAGCGAGCGTATCTTTGGCGCCTGGGGATTACTGGTTGGGGTACCCCTGGTAGCATTTTTCTTAGATGTCTTTGACGTGCAACTGAAGCCGAAACGGATTACATCAGAAGAACTGGCAGATAAAAAGTAGTCCAAAAAAATAAGCTCAGCACCCCAAGTGAGTCGGGGAATGCTAAGCTTATTTTGTCGGAGCTAGTGAACGAGTAACTTGGCAATTATAAAAATAATCAGTAGGCCAGCATAATAAGCCAACGTTTTATTAGTAACCTTAGGTGTTTTGCTGTGCCGGTCGCGTAACCACAGAATAAAAACGATGAGCAGGGCAATAACGGCCAGACCGAGTAGAATGTTTAGAATGAATGAAACACTCATGACAATATTTAGGATAGGCATAATGAAGCCTCCAGTATGTATTTCTGTTGACCACGTAGCTGTCAGCAGATTGTAAGCCTAATCTACAAGTCGTAAAATTGAATCTTCTACATCCTATCATAGGTTGACGAGTTTAGAAAAGTGCGCAATGATTTGTGAACCATTTTTAAAGTCGTGCGTTTCTATAATTCACGGTGACATCCGATAAATCTCCCACAAAATGGGGATAATCAGTCTAACTTCACGGCAAATAAAAAAGCCATGCCAGTAGGCAAGGCTTTTTTCAAACCAATTAAGACCTTAATCTTAACGGTTGTAGTATTCAACGATAAGAGAATCGTCGAGTTCTGCATCTAATTCTTCACGTTGTGGTAAGCGGGTAAGGGAACCTTCCAGCTTGTCAGCGTCGAATTGGACGTATTGTGGACGACCAACAACGGCTTCAACAGCGCCCTTGATGATGGTCATGTCCTTGGACTTTTCACGAACTGAGACAACTTGGCCAACTTCGACTTCGTATGAAGGGATGTCAACACGCTTGCCATCAACAGTGATATGACCATGGTTAACCAATTGACGAGCTTGACGACGAGTCGTTGCCAAACCTAAACGGTAAACCACGTTGTCCAGACGACGTTCGAGTAAGATCATGAAGTTAGTACCATGGGTACCTTCCTTGATCTTGCCGGCACGCTTGAACAAGTTGTAGAATTGACGTTCAGTCATGCCGTAAGTGAACCGGAGCTTTTGCTTTTCACGCAATTGCGTACCGTATTCAGAAAGCTTCTTTTGACGACCTTGACCATGATCACCAGGTGCATAAGGACGACGGTTTAATTCTTTACCAGTGCCGGAAAGGGATACCCCTAAACGACGGGAAATACGCCAGCTTGGGCCAGTGTAACGAGACATAGATAGTTCCTCCAATAAAATATTATTTGGAGTAAAATAAGCTGTATATAAGTTTAGTATTCGTGCAGATTGCTTTGCAGGTTTCACCGTATGCAGCCGCAGGTTACTTCCTGAACCAATTGAACGGCAACAATCTGTTGACGAGCTTACCACTTATCGCTGCATTATTTTACACAAACACCAGTATAACCAGAATAGCTAGTCTTTGTCAATGTGTTTTAACAAAACGCGGGCAAATTCCTCAAGAACAGCTTGGTCAGCGGTCGAGAAACGGTCCTTACTGGGGGAGTCAATGTCCATGACACCAAACTTGCCAGTTGCTGTGGTCAGGGGGACAACGACTTCCGCGTTACTAGCCGAGTCACACGCAATATGACCAGCAAACTGATGGACATCTGCTACACGTTGGGTCTCTTGTGTGGCTAAGGCTGTCCCGCACACACCACGATTGTTTTCAATGTGCATGCAGGCGACGTTGCCTTGGAAGGGTCCCAAGATCAGATCGTCAGTTTCTGGCTGGTACAAATAAAAGCCGGTCCAGTTGACATCGTCTAGGGTTTGTTTCAAAAGTGCTGAGGCATTAGACAGGTTTGCAATGGTGTTGGTTTCTTCATGCAAAAGCGCGTCAAGTTGCTCAGTGATTAAAGGGTTAATTGAGTCACTCATTTAAAAAGACCTCCTGTGGATGATTTTGGTAATTGCATATAGGAAAAAAGGTTAAGGTAATCGTGAAAACCTAGTGAAGCGTAGGCGTGAGTTATGCTATAATCGAAATTAGATTAAATTGTAAAATGAACCGAGTTATTTTGCAACTCGTTAAACGTTTAAAAGCGGATGAAGGATGGGGTCAAAATGTTAGGTGTTCTAATCGGAGTCGTCGTATTGGCGGTTATCGTCTACGTCGGTGTACTCGTTTACCAGCAACGAATACGACAACAGGTGGCGGCGTTAACCGCAAAAAAGGAAACCATGGTGGCAATTCCACTAGCTGACGAGGTTGATCTCGTTGGCCAGTTAAGTCTGACTGGACAGTCGTTGGCGCAATACCAACAGTTGCAGGCGGACTTTACTGACATTACCGAGAACCGATTTACCCGAATCGATCAGCAGCTGGCGAAGTTGACCGAAGATTCGCGGGGGCTAAATCTGGTGGGCCTTCGTCGTGACCTCACTAAGGTTGCTGAGTTGGTTAACCAAACGGACGAACTCGTTCAATCTGTCCAAGCAAAATTGGCGGCTTTACAAGAAGTCGACAAGCAGCATCGGCAAGCTGTTCGTGACCTGGAACAAAAGTATCAGGATTTACGGAAGACGTTACTTGCGAAAAACTTTGCGTTTGGTCCCAGCATTGATGGTCTCGAAGAACGGCTCAGTCAACTAGAAGATAATTTTGACACGTTTACGCGATTGACCCAATCGGGAGACCACGAGCGGGCTGCTGATGTATTGACGCAATTACAGGACGATACGGCAGACCTTGAAGACCTCATCAAGGCCATCCCACCACTGTATAAAGATTTGACCGTCGTTTACCCTGACCAGGTGAAGGAATTAAAGGGTGGCTATCAACAATTGACGGCCGATCATTATCAATTTGGCGATGAAAATATTTCGGAACTGATTCAACAGGTTGCTGACCACATCAGTGAAAACTTAGAAACCCTGAGTAAGCTACGACCGGATGATGCCAAAGTCGTTAATGACCGCATTTCAGGCCAGATTGATCAGCTCTATGATTTAATGCAAACGGAAATTGATGCCAAGGACCCAGTCGAAGCTAATTTGGACGGCGTTGCCAAGTTTATCGCCCACGCCCAAAATCAAAGCCACACGCTGCTTAATGAGTTGGACCGGTTGAGCCAAAACTACACGTTGGACCATCAAGAATTGGAAACGGCACGTGAACTTAACGAACAGTTGCGGACCATCGATGGCATTTATCAGCGTGATGTGCAAGATTTGACGGGGAAGACAGCTACCTATTCACATGTCTTGGAACATCAAAAACAACAAGAAAAAGATTTGAAGCAAATTGAAGAGCAGCAAGCACAGATTTTAAATAGCGTAGCTGGTTTGGCCGATGAAGAGCGGCAAGCCCGCGACACCTTACAACAATTCGACTTTAATCTACATAGTTTACGGCGCCAGGTGGAGAATTTAAATCTTCCTGGAATTCCTCAGGATTACTTGGATTATTTCTTCGTTGTTCGGGATGAAGTGGCACAGTTAGCGACTGATATGGATCAGCCACAGATCGACATGGAACGCATCACCAAGCAATTGTTGATCATCCAAACGGATCTGGACACCCTACAGGAAAAGACGGATGACTTGATCGATAGCGCACAGTTAGCGGAACAACTTCTACAATACGCTAACCGCTACCAGACGAGTCACGAAAACGTCGCCGAAGCCAGCAAGAAGGCCGCCGAGCTGTTTGAAAAGGACCACCAATACGCACAAGCTTTGGAAACTATCGCTACGGTATTAGATGACGTGGAACCTGGCTCGTACAAACGCTTGGAAGACGCCTATTACCAACGTAAGGGAACGGCTAAACCTAAGCGGGGCGCAGAATAAGTTGATTTTAAAATGAACAGGGGCGTTACGGCAGGATGACTATGAGCGGATAGTCTAATTGGCGTGGCGCTTCTTTTGATTAACAGGTTGTGTGATTTGACTGCTTATCAAACTGGGGTGTTATACGTCTGATGGCCGATTTGGGGCTGCCATTGTAGGGGTCTTATTCAACGTGAATTAAATGGCTTCGTGAATCTGTGGGTAACGCCTAATTTTGGTTCTTATTGGGGGCGGCCTCTAAACATGCTGGCTCAATTGTCATAGGGCTTCAACGTAAACCGGACAGCGGGTAAATCGCCAGCTTGTCCGACCAAGCACACCTAATATTTCGGAATTAGAATTCATCAGAAAGCCATGAGATTTAGGCCGCACCACTTGTGGTTCGTAAGGTTTGTGTTTATAATGAAAAAGAATTTCTATCGGAGTCGAACCAATAGAAAAGAGATAAGAGGGTTCTGAATGATTTATTTTGATAACAGTGCAACGACTAAGGCAGCACCCGAAGTCGTTGATACTTATGCAAAGGTTAGCGCAAACTATTGGGGTAATCCTTCAAGCTTACATAAGTTTGGGGAACAAGCTTTTAACCTGCTTGAACAATCCCGGCAACAGATTGCTGATCTGTTAGGCGTCAAACTCAGTGAAATCCTGTTCACCAGTGGTGGTACCGAGGGCGATAACTGGGCCATCAAGGGAACAGCGATGGCGAAACGAGAATTTGGGAACCACTTGATTACGACTGAGGTCGAACATCCAGCGGTTCATAATTCCATGGAACAGCTCAAGCAGTTGGGGTTTGAAGTCACTTATTTACCAGTTGATGAGAATGGACGAGTTTCCGCAGAAGATTTGCGGGCCGCCATTAAACCATCGACGATTTTGGTGTCCACGATGGCCGTGAACAACGAAATTGGGGCCGTGCAGCCACTTGATGAGATTGCAGCGGTCCTACGTGACTTTCCTCGGATTCATTGGCACATCGATGCTGTTCAAGGAATCGGGAAGGGTTTGGCTGACAAGATCTTTAACGACCGAGTCGACTTTGTTACCTTTTCTGGTCATAAATTTCACGCACCACGCGGTATCGGTTTCATGTACAAACGGCAGGGCCGGAAGTTGGCACCGTTAATGGCCGGTGGGGGGCAGGAACGTAATCTGCGCTCTGGAACCGAAAATTTACCGGCTATCGCTGCCATGGCGAAGGCTTTGCGCCTGTTACTTGATAATGAGGCAGCTAAGGTCAAACAGCAACGCGAGATTCGGTTAGCCATTCTGCATCACGTTGAAAAGTTCCCGAACGTGACAATTTTTTCCAAGGATTTACCCGTTTTCGCACCGCACATTCTGTGCTTTGCCATCGCTGGTGTCCGGGGCGAAACCATCGTTCATGCTTTTGAGGAACACGATATTTACATCTCAACAACCAGTGCTTGCTCTTCTAAGAAGCATGTAGAATCTAGCACGTTACAGGCCATGAAGATCGATGATGGTATTGCCACGAGTGCGGTGCGAATCTCACTAGATGAACACAACACCATGGCGGAAGCCGAAGAATTCAACCGCGTGTTTGACGACTTGTACACACAATTTGCAAAATTAAACTAAGCTCAACTACAAAACGAAAGGGGTCGCGCAATGGAATACAGCGAAATTATGGTCCGTTACGGCGAACTGTCGACGAAGGGAAAGAACAAAAAAGACTTCATCAAGCAGTTGGGCCAAAACGTCCGCAAGGCGCTCAGTACCTTTGAGGGTATTGAAGTCAAGGCACAACACGACCGCCTACACGTTACTTTAAACGGGGCGGATTCAGAGGCCGTTATGAAACGTTTGAAGGGTGTTTTTGGTATCGAAAACTTTTCGCCATCGGTCAAGGTGGATAAGGATATCGACGCCATCAAGAAAACGGCCGTGGCCATGGTTAAGGAAGCCTTCAAACCAGGTATGACCTTTAAAATCAATACGCGACGTCAAGATAAAGAATTCGCGTACGACACTTATCAGATGAACGAAATTCTGGGGAGCACGCTACTCGAAAATATTCCCGAATTGACCGTTAAAATGAAGCACCCTGATCTGGAATTACGGGTCGAAGTGCGGATGAACGGGGTCTTCTTATCCGGCGAAACCGTCCAAGGTGCCGGTGGATTGCCTGTGGGTACTGGCGGTAAGGCCGTGATGATGCTTTCTGGTGGGATTGACTCACCGGTTGCGTCCTACTACGCTTTACGGCGGGGCGTTAAGATTGACATGGTCCACTTCTTTAGTCCACCCTACACGTCCGAACAAGCCTTGGCTAAAGCAAAGGAATTAACGGCACGGTTGGCAGGGTACTCTGGTGGTATCCAATTCATCCAGGTACCGTTCACTAAGATTCAGGAAACTATCAAGGAAAAAGTTCCCGAGGGTTACCTGATGACGGTGCAACGTCGGTTGATGTTACGGTTGACGGCAGCGATTGCTGAGAAGCGTCACGCCAAAGGGATCTTCAACGGAGAATCTTTGGGCCAAGTGGCATCACAAACGTTGGAAAGCATGGCTGCCATTAATGATGTTACGTCCATGCCGATTTTGCGGCCATTGTTGTCGATGGATAAGACGGAAATCATTAAGGTTGCCAAAAATATCGACACCTATGACCTGTCGATTTTGCCATACGAAGATTGCTGCACGATTTTCACGCCACCGGCACCCAAGACGCATCCCGACTTGGAAAAGTCACGGAAGTATGAAGGCTACATTGACGTTGAGGGGCTGATGCAGGAAGCACTCGACGGGATTACTATCACGGAGATCCGGCCAGGGGACAACTACCTGAACCAAAATGAAGATGTATTTGCGGAACTATTGTAAACAGAGAATGTGCAAGGCGTATTGAGCAGGTTTAAACGTAACCTGTTTCCCTCTGGGCACATGGGCCATCTAGCCCAATCAAAGACGTAGAAAAGAGCTGTGCAAAATTTGCACAGCTCTTTTGTATACCGAAATTTAGTTAACTGCGTGACGGCTACGACCACCAGTGATGATAGTTTTAGCATCGTTCAGCGCGATTTCGAGACCGTTCTTAACGGCTAACTTGGTGAAAAAGGCCACGTGAGGTGTAATGACCACATTTGACATGGCATTTAGTTCTTGGAAGTCTTTCGGTGTCTCGGCGTATGGTTTCTTGAGACGGAAGAAGCCGACTTCATTAGCCAACGTATCCAGACCGGCACCAGCAATTTCTTTGGCTTTGAGGGCGTCAATCAATGCTTGCGTATCAATCAATTCGCCACGGGCCATGTTGATCAGAATCGCGTTGGCTTTCATTTTTTTCAAGGCGGCCGCGTCGATAATGTTCTTGGTCGATGGTAAGAGTGGCGTGTGCAGCGAGATAATATCGGCTTCCTTTAAGATTGTTTCTAAGTCGGTGTAGGTCGTGTAGGGTTCTAAGGCCGCATCGTAGAAGGGGTCGTAGGTCAAGACCTTAGCCCCCAATGCGCTATAAATTTGTGCGGTGGCCCCGCCAATGTGACCGGCGCCAATCAGGCCGACCGTGCAGTTGAAGATTTCGGTACTGATGGTGGACCCATCCCAAGCGAAGTTGCCGGCGGCCATGCGTTCTTGATAGACGCCGATGTGACGCAGCAGGTACATCGCTTGTGTCACGCCCATTTCCGCAATGGCGCGGGGGGAGTAGGAGGCCACGTTCGTCAGTGTGATCCCGTGTTTGCTGGCGGCCACGAGGTCTTGGTTGTCGACACCGACTTGACGAATGGCTAGCTGTTTAATGCCAAATTTTTCAAAGGTTGCATAGGCCCCTTCAGTGACGGGCGTGATTCCTTTAGAGGAGACACCGTTATATCCCTTCGCTAATTCAGCGTTGTCAGCACTGAGTTCTGAACTAGTGGTGCCAACTTCGACGTGGTTTGCTTTGCCCCACGCTTGTGCATAGGGTTCTTCGACGGATAAGACGCCGTAACAAAAGATTTTCAATCTGAAAGCCTCCAATTATATTTTTAAACCGCTTTCTTTAATTGAACTACAGAGAGGGTGGGGAGTGCAAGCCGAAAGGTGGCTTTCGGTGGAATTTATTTTGGACATAGCTGTCGGCCAAACTAATAACGCAATTGAATATCGCCATCTTGTTGTGTGTGACAATTATATTTCGTTTGGTGGAATTGTTCTAGCTATTTACGTGAGTCAGTGGGGATTGTTTAAATGGCTCGAGAAACGCTAAAAAACATGTGGAAATAAGAAATCAAAAAATGCGAATCCGGCAACTGTCGAATGCGCACTTTTTGTTTAGGATAGTAGTCAGCTTTATTGACGTCGCAGACTTACAGGAGTTTATCCAGCGTTTGCCCAAAGCCGATAATGCTCTCCTTGACGTTATCCCAGCCACGAACTCTTAAGCGTGACGTTGGACCGGAAACACTGGCGGCAGCGACCACTTTACCGTCTTGATAGAGGGGAACGGCCATGCAGGTTAGACCGTACTCGTATTCTTCATTATCATAGGCCAGCTGGTCTTTTTTAGCTGCCGCAATTTCCACCTTTAATTTATCCGGATCGACAATCGTATTGATTGTTCGCTCGTCAAGTTCTTCCTGGGCTAGATAGGTATCTAAATCAGTCGGTGAGAATTCACTTAGAAATATCTTGCCAAGACTACTGCAGTAGAGCGGAGCAACTGGGAATAGGTTGACTTGAAGCCGGAACTTATCTCCTTGTTCAGAATGTAGGTAAAGGACCTGATCCTTGTAGAGGACACCGAGGTTAATGTCTTCCTTGGTTTGCTTAACAAAGTCTTTCATGAACGGAATTGCCGTTTGCACGAGTAGATTTTGGTGTTCCACACTCTTGGCATAGGGAATTAAGCGGGGACCGATTTTATATTGTTGATTTGCATTTTTGTCCACCGCGTTAACTGCTTCTAGGGTAGTTAGTAAGCGGAAAACCGTAGTCTTAGGCAATTTGGTCAGGTGTGTTAAGTCACTTACCCCAATTGAGGTATCGGCGGCGTTAATCGCATCTAAAATGTCAAAGACATGAATAACTGTTTTGTTTAATTTAGTTTCGTCAGCCATGAGGTAGTCATCTCCTTAAAGCTTAATCAAGAAAAGTACACGATGAGGTGTACTTTTTCTTACGCTACCTAAATGATAGCGACATTGTCTTCAATTAACAACCATCTTCTGTGGAGCGGCGGCTTTTAGTTAACCGTGTTGTGGCTACGGTCACCGTTGATGATGGTCTTCGCGTCATTCAGTGCGATTTCCATACTGTTCTTGATGGCTAGCTTGGTGAAGAAGGCCACATGTGGCGTCACCAAGACATTGGGCATTTGAGTGAGTATTTGATAGTCACTTGGCGTCTCTTGACAGTCCTTCTGTAGACCGAAGAAGTCGATTTCATCGGCTAAAGTGTCTAGACCAGCGCCGGCAATCTGCTTGTTCTTGAGCGCCGTGATTAAAGCACCTGTGTCAACAAGTTCACCACGGGCCATGTTAATAAGAATGCTGTTAGGCTTCATTTTCTGAAAGGCAGTAGCAGCAATCATATTCTTTGTTGACGGGAGCAGGGGAGTATGTAGCGAAATAATATCCGCTTCTCTTAACACAGTGTCTAAGTCGGCATAGGTCGTGTAAGGTTCCAGTGCCGCATCATAGAAGGGATCATAGGTTAAGACCTTAGCACCGAGGGCGCTGTAAATTTGTGCAGTGGCACTACCAATATGACCAGCGCCGACCAAGCCGACTGTACAATTGAAAATTTCCGTACTGATTGTTGATTCGTCCCAAGCAAAGTTACCAGCGGCCATGCGTTGTTGGTAGATGCCAATTTTTCGCAGGAGATACATCGCTTGCGTGACGCCCATCTCGGCAATGGCACGTGGTGAGTAGGAAGCCACGTTGGTTAAGGTGATTCCATGTTTCTTAGCAGCAGCGAGGTCTTGATTATCCACGCCGACTTGTCGGATGGCTAACTGCTTGATGCCGAATCTTTCAAAGGTAGCGTAGACACTTTCGTCGACTGGCGTGATACCTTCTGAAGATACGCCGTCGAATCCTTCAGCCAGAGTAGCATTGTCCTTGCTGAGTTCATCACTGATCATTTCGACGTCAACATTATTTTCTTTGGCCCAAGCCGTAATGTAAGGCTTTTCTACGGGGAGCACAGCGTAACAGAATAATTTCATTTTTAATTCCTCCAAAGTTATTTGCTCAAGTCCACTTTCCAATCGTTTTCGTTGTATACCTTAGGAAGCTTCTTGAAGATAAAGTAAACGACTAGGGAATAGATGATTGGCAGAATGAAGTAGATTAGTGCTAGGACGATGACGTTATAAATTACTGATCCCTGCATATAAGTAAATGAGTTGATTGGACCAACGGGTTGACCAAACCCGGCATAAGCAGAACCGGCTTTAATGTTTAAGAAGGAATCCGTAAATCCTGTCAAGGCACCAACCACGGCGATAGGCAGTAGCATCCGGGGATGTTTAACGAAGTTAGCGAGCATCATCTTGACACCGCCCCAGAACATAGCGAATGAAACGCCTTTACCGTTCATTTTATAGGTCGCAACGGCAACCATCATGAAACAGGCGGTTGCACCAACGGATGCGGCACCGCCGGCGATGCCATTTATCCCAATAGCATAAGCTAGTCCAACGGTGGAAAGCGGCGTGGCAATGATGATGGCAAAAGACATGGCGATTAGTGTGCAGAGCAGAATTGGTTGGAGATTGGTGAATGAATTGAGAATGCTACCGACACCCATTGAGATCATGTGAACGTAAGTGTAGGACCACATCCCAAAGCCGCCGATGATTGAACCACAGAGGATAGGTTCTAAAATAATTGAGAAGCTCCCGACGTAATTTCTTACTAGGAAAATAGCAACAATGGCTAAAGCAATAATGAGAATGGTATTAATCAGGTCGCCCATGCCCACGAGCGTCCAAGTCCCTTTTGAATAAACAACGGCCCCGCTTCCGGCGATAGCTGCCAGAGCGACACTGGCTTTTTCAATCATCGTAAAGCCAAATTGATCTGCGGCTAATGCGGCAGCAGCAACCGGAACAATGTAGGTTCCCATGTTGGTTGCGGTATTGATGGTTGCCCAGAAACTACTGTTTTGAGCTAGACCGCTAATGAATGGTGCGATGATGGCACCTGGCGTAACGGCAACAACGATTGCCATAGCAACTCCAGAGAGCAACTTGTTCCAAAACTCACCCATTTTATATTGTCGTAGTTCTTTCATAATTTGAACGCCTCGCTTAATTTAATTTCAGAAATGGAACAGTGTTCCATTTCTGTTTTCGAGATAAATACTAAGCTCTTGTGATTGTTTTTGCAAGAACTTTTTGTGTAGAGGTGAACATTTTGATGGGGCACTATATGTAAGACTAAAATATTAAAAATAATTGTCGATGTTCTTGCGAAGAAATTATGGCAGCTGATTGTCCAGTAGTAGCTAGACTTTTGAGACAAAGACGCTCTTTGTGACGTGTTTATGGCGTTCTATTCACAGCATTTCAGCTAAAGAAGGTTCCCCAATAATTATGATGACTTTTGGAATAGCAATCCCGAAACTGAAATTAGGTAACGTAGACCGGTCTTCACCTTACCAGTCGGCAGATATGAGCTGGAAAATAGTGTGAACGGTAGTCCCTCTAATTGCTTGCCTATTACTTTTTTAGTATTTTCTATCAAAAAGCTTGTCTTTCACCCGCCGAATGCGCGATAATTGAAGCAATTAATCGGTGAAGAACCGATAAATATCTCGAAGGGGTTGATCTGCGTGGAAGTTACACGACTCGGCGATACATTCTCTCTTTCCGGCGACTTGCCAGAAGTAGGGGATCAGTTACCAAAGTTTAAGGTGTTTGATCAGAACAATGTCAAAGTTAAAACTGCTAATTTAATTGGTAAGGTGACTTTGATTAGTGTTGTTCCGGACCTCGATACGCCCGTTTGCACGATTCAGACGCGGAAGTTTACTCAGCAGGCAGACCATTATCCAGATGCTAGATTCTGTACAGTTTCAAACAATTCGATTGCAGAACAAACTGGTTGGTGTGCCGCTCAGGGTGTGGAAAATGTTGACCTGTTATCCGATGAAGAATTATCATTTGGGTACGAGATGGGCCTATACGTTCCTAACCTGGGCAACCTGGCGCGTTCTATCTGGATCATTGATGACACTGGTAAGATCGTTTATCGGCAAATCGTCAAGGAACAATCGAGTGAACCAGATTACTTGGCTGCCATTAACGCCCTCGAAAAGTTAGTCCCACGTGTTGACCTTTAGGCTAAAATTGAGTACACTATGTGAAAGTGGCGTTGAACAAGTGAGTAGTGTTAGTTAAACCGCATAGAGAGCCGGAATTGCTGGAAACCGGTGGGTAGACTAACGTGAAAGTAGCTTGCGAGCTGACGGACTGAACCAGTAGTAAGTCCGGACCGGAGCACTCTCCGTTAACAAAGAAGTTAAGTGGGGCATGAACGCCCAATTTAGGTGGTACCGCGAAGAAATCTTCGTCCTAATCTTTAGGATGAAGATTTTTTGTACCTTCAGAAGTTAACTTTGTTTAGACAAGAAAGGAATTGATTACAAATGGCTGATAAGCAAATCGATATGCCAACCAAGTACGATCCGACCGCCGTTGAAGCTGGTCGTTATCAAACTTGGCTTGATGAAGATGTTTTCAAACCCAGCGGTGACAAGAAAGCCACCCCTTATTCCATCGTGTTACCGCCGCCAAACGTGACCGGGAAGCTCCATTTAGGCCATGCTTGGGATACGACCTTACAAGACATGATTGTTCGACAAAAGCGGATGCAGGGTTATGATACACTCTGGATTCCAGGGATGGACCATGCCGGAATTGCCACGCAAGCTAAGGTCGAAGCGCGATTACGCGAACAAGGAATCACGCGTTATGATTTAGGTCGTGAAAAGTTCGTCGACAAGGTTTGGGAATGGAAGGACGAATACGCCGCAACCATTCATAAACAATGGGCTAAGATGGGATTGTCCATGGATTACTCCCGTGAACGGTTCACTTTGGACAAAGGCTTATCCGATGCCGTTAAAAAGGTCTTCGTGACGTTGTACAAGAAGGGCCTGATCTACCGTGGTGAGTACATCATTAACTGGGATCCGCAAGCACGGACGGCGCTATCTGATATCGAAGTTATTCACCAAGACGACAAGGGCGCCTTCTACCACGTTAAGTACCCATTCGCGAACCCGGATGATACATTTAACGGCAAGCACTATATCGAAATTGCGACGACTCGTCCAGAAACCATGATGGGGGATACTGCTGTTGCCGTTAATCCTGACGATGATCGGTACAAGGACTTAGTTGGTAAGAAGGTTATCCTGCCATTAGCCGACCGTGAAATCCCGATTATTGCCGACCAATATGTCGATATTAACTTTGGGACCGGGATGGTGAAGATTACACCAGCCCACGACCCTAATGACTTCTTAGTGGGCAATCGCCACAACCTCGAACGCATCAATACCATGAACGAAGATGCTTCTATGAACGACAAGGCCGGTAAGTATGCTGGCATGGACCGTTTCGATGCGCGGAAGGCCATGGTCGCTGATTTAGACGCGCAAGGGTTAATGATTAAAATCGACCCGATCGTCCACTCCGTTGGTCACTCCGAACGAACTGGGGTTCAAGTCGAAGCCCGGTTGTCAACGCAATGGTTTGTGAAGATGAAGCCCCTTGCCGAAGCTGCCATCAAGAATCAAACGGGTGACAATGCGGTTGATTTCGTGCCAGAACGGTTCGAACATACCTTTACGCAATGGATGGAAAACGTCCATGACTGGGTTATTTCCCGTCAACTCTGGTGGGGTCACCGGATTCCAGCCTGGTACAACAAGAAGACCGGCGAAGTTTACGTCAACGAGGAAGCACCTAAGGATATTGAAAATTGGGAACAAGACCCTGATGTCTTGGACACCTGGTTCTCCAGTGCCCTGTGGCCATTTTCGACGATGGGTTGGCCGGACGAAGATAGCGCCGATTACAAACGTTACTTCCCCACCGACACCTTGGTTACTGGTTACGATATCATCTTCTTCTGGATTTCCCGAATGATTTTCCAAAGCCTCGAATTTACTGGCAAGAAACCGTTCAAACACGTACTCATACATGGTTTAATGCGGGACGAAGATGGTCGGAAGATGAGCAAGTCGCTCGGTAACGGGATCGACCCAATGGATGTGATCGACAAATACGGTGCCGATGCGCTACGATGGTTCCTATCTACCGGTTCGACGGCGGGGCAAGATGTCCGATTCAGTTATGATAAGATGGATGCGGCCTGGAACTTCATCAACAAAATCTGGAACGCCAGCCGATTTGTTATCATGAACTTAGGCGAAAACACGAAACCAGAAGTGCCTGCTACTGACGAGTGGGACCTGACCGACAAGTGGATCTTAAGTCGCTTGAATAACACGGTTAAGCACGTAACGGAAATGTTTGACAAGTTCGAATTCGGTGAAGCCGGTCGCGCATTGTACAACTTCATTTGGAATGATTTCTGTGACTGGTATATTGAAATGAGTAAGGAAGTCCTGACGGGCGATGATGAGGCGGCTAAGGCGAACAAGCAGGACCTGTTGGCATACGTTCTGGACCAAACCTTACGCTTGTTACACCCAATCATGCCATTCGTGACGGAAGCTATCTGGCAAGCTATGCCACATGACGGGCAATCACTGGTAACAGCGGCTTACCCAATCGACCATCCAGAATTTGACAACGCCACGGCGGAAGACGACATGACTAGCCTAATCGATTTGATCAAGGCTGTCCGGAACATCCGGGTTGAGGCCAATGCGCCAATGTCAACACCAATCGATTTGCAGATCAAGACCAGCGACGATCAACTTCAAGGTGTCTTTGAAAATAACCGTGACTACATTGATCGGTTTGTTCATCCCAAAAACTTGGAGATCGGTGCCAACTTAACTGCTCCTAAGTTAGCCATGACCGGTGTTATCACGGGTGCCGAGGTTTCCGTACCATTAGCCGAATTGGTCGACCTTCATGATGAGGTTAAGCGTTTGGACAAAGAAGTTGATAAGTACACGGCTGAAGTTCAACGGGCAACCAAAAAGCTTGGTAACGAACGTTTCGTTGCCAACGCCCCAGAAGACGTGGTCAACGCCGAACGAGAAAAGCAAGCGGACAACGAAAAGAAGCTGTCAGCTACGCAACAACGGTTAGCTGACATCAAAGCACAACTTTAAGCTTTAAAAATATAAGTGAAGCCTAGTAAGATTAGTGCTGTGACGTGACTAGTCCCTTGAGAAACGAAAATTAGATTGGGACATAAGGCGGTTAGTTTGCGAGCATAATTTCTGCTATCGGATTAAGGACAATAATGCCTTATGGCGCACGTTTCGGTATTATGGTGGCGTAAATAAAAGTTGTTCCTTTCAGAATTATTAGATTCTGAAAGGAACAACTTTTTGAGTTATGTCCCAATTTCACTTTTACGTCTTGGATTGTTTAGACTGACCGACTGCAAGCAAGCCGAGAGTAGGTAGTGGTAGTGCAGTGATGATCCTGGTTGCTATTCGGGCCCTATTGACACGAATTGAGAAAAAAGTAATCGGTAATTTAAATCCGGGCAACCAATTAACACTTCCCTAGCCCAAAAAATCTGCTAGACTGAGAAATAGCGATTATTCGGGAGGTTTTAATTTTGGTAAAAACTTACGCTGAGGCTCTGCAGTTCATTCACGGCAGAGACCGCTTTAAGAAGAAGCCCACGCTGAACCGGATGCGGCAGTTTATGCACATCTTGGGGGACCCGCAGGAACAGTTGAAGGATACGATTCACGTTGCCGGTACCAATGGTAAAGGGTCCACGGTTGCCTTTTTACGGGACCTGTTCATGGCTGAGGGCCAGACAGTTGGGACCTTTACCTCTCCGTTCATTACACGTTTTAACGAACGCATCAGCACGGATGGCCAACCAATCAGTGATGCTGATTTAGTCACCATGGTCAATCGGATTCAGCCCGTAGTGACACGGTTAGATGCCGAATTAGCTGAAGAGGGTCCAACGGAATTTGAAATCGATACGGCCCTGATGTTCTGTTACTTCGCCAGTCATCCTGTGGATATTGTGATCGTTGAAGTTGGGTTGGGTGGGTTGTATGATTCGACCAACATCATTCAACCAGCAGTGTCCGTAATCACTACGATTGGCATGGATCACATGAAAATCTTGGGTGACACGATTCCGAAGATTGCTGCACAAAAGGCGGGTATCATTAAGCCCAATGTACCGGTGGTCTGTGGCCGGTTAACGCCGGATGCACTGGATGTTATGGACCAGACGGCCACGAAGAACCAGACCGAAGTTCGCGCGTTGAACCGGGATTTCCACGTTCAGGACCAGCCTGAATCCGGGTGGGGTGAACGCTTTGACTATGCTTGGAATGATTTACGCTGGCATCATTTAGAAATCGATTTGTTGGGGCAATATCAAATCGACAATGCGGCAACAGCTCTTACGGCATTTATCACGTATCATCAGTTGCGAAAACTGCCGTATGACATTGCCGATATTCGTGTGGGTTTTAAGCACACTGTCTGGCCAGGTCGGTTTGAACGGTTAACGAACGAACCTCTGATTGCTATCGATGGTGCACACAACGAGCCAGCGATGGTTGAAATGGTTCGGCTCTTACGGCAGCACTTTAAGCAACACGACATTTATATTGTACTGGCAGTATTGGCCGACAAGCAGTATGAGAAGATGGTGCAGACCTTGCTGAAAGTGCCGAACGTACACATCATCGTGACACAGTTTCAAGGGCCAGGAAAACGGACAGCCGCGACACCTCAAGCGCTGGAAGATGCGGTGGCATCGAACAGACGAGTCACAATGGCTGCTGATTGGCCGAGTGCTTTAAAGGAAGCCATGGCGAACATTTCAGCCGATGATTTGATTCTATTAACGGGCTCGCTCTACTTTATTTCGGAAGTTCGGCAATATTTTAAAGAAACTGACGAATAATTTGCTCTCTTTTACGGAGTTAACCGTAAGGGGATGAGTTGATGCAACGAGTAAAGGTAACGAGTCATACAGAACGCCAGCTGGTTGGGCAGATTCTGACACAATTGGGATTGCCTACCACAAAAGAGACAGATCGTTTCTTTCACTACTTTCATAGCGTGGCCGATTTACGGTACGCAAGTCGTTTACAGACGCAGCGTTATGTGGCCGGCCATGGGAAACGACGTGCCTTACTAACGGCCATTGATCTTGGACGGTGGGCACAACAAGCTCCCCGATTGATCTTAGGCGAGGTATTGGCTAGCAGTCAACTTGGCCAACTCTTGATGGATGATCTGCGTTATGTCCCTCAGGAACGTCTAGAGGTGTTAGTGGTCGATGCCAAACACCAGATTATTGACCGGCAGATCGTTTTTCAGGGGACGTTGGACAGCTGTCCAGTTCATCCCCGCGAGATTTTCCGAGTTGCCGTTCTGGCAGGCGGCGCGGCCATTGTGGTTGCGCATAATCATCCCAGTGGGGTCGCGGAACCATCGGGGAATGATCTACGCTTTATGCGGCGGTTAGCTCATTGTGGAGAATTGATGGGTATTCCGTTACTAGATGGTTTTGTAATTGGGCTAACCACCTATTTTAGCCTCCGTGAGACCGGTCGATTACCGATAGGCCAGGGGGCAAATGAGTCAGAACCTTTAAAAACTGATTAAAATCGCTTTTTGCTATTTCTTTCTCGTTAAAAGTTCGGTATTCTTGACATTGACGACGTGTTCTCACGTAGATAGGTATGTTATAATACGTCTATCAATGAATAAGACAAAGCATATTAATATTTTGTTGACAATGAAGGGATGAAACACAGTGTTCGGATTAGGAACGAAAAATATTGGGATCGATTTAGGTACCGCCAATACGATTGTGTACGTTGACGGTAAAGGAATCGTTCTTCGCGAACCTTCTGTTGTCGCCAAGAACACAAAGTCTGGGGAAATTGTGTCCGTTGGTGAAGACGCTCGAGCAATGATTGGCCGGACTCCGGCAAGCATTGTTGCCATTCGGCCCATGAAAGATGGGGTTATCGCCGATTACGATACAACGGTTGCCATGATGAAGTACTTCATCGACAAGACAGTTGGTCGCTCAGGCGGTAAGCCTTATGTCATGGTTTGTGTACCAAGCGGTGTAACGGAAGTTGAAAAGCGGGCCGTCATTGACGCAACCCGTGTTGCTGGTGCTCGTGATGCATACGTCATCGAAGAACCATTTGCTGCGGCCATTGGTGCCGGGTTGCCCGTTATGGACCCAACCGGTAGTATGGTTGTCGACATTGGTGGTGGGACGACTGACGTAGCCACGATTTCCTTAGGTGGGATCGTTTCTAGTCGTTCAATCCGAATGGCTGGCGACAAGTTGGATGACGCCATCTCGACGTATGTCCGCTCAAACTTTAATTTGTTGATTGGTGAACGGACGGCTGAAAAGCTGAAGATGGACATTGGTTCCGCTTCAGTTGAAGATGCCGCTAAGATCGAGGGTGCGACGATTCGCGGCCGAGACTTAGTTACCGGTTTGCCAAAAGCAATTGAAGTCTCAGCGGTCGACGTGGCGAAGGCCATCCAAGAACCCGTTCAGGCAGTTATTACGGCAATCAAAGAAACACTTGAAGAAACCTCACCAGAAATCGCTGCTGACGTGATTGATCACGGCATCGTGTTAACTGGTGGTGGTGCCCTTCTCAAAAACTTCTCAGAAGTTATTGCTGATGCAACCAAGGTTCCGGTCTCCATTGCAAATGATCCGTTGGATTGTGTGGCAGCTGGTACTGGTGAATCCTTAAAGAGTATCGATGTCATGAAGAAAAAATAGGGACTAGCGGGAAGGCAGCTTCCCGCTTCTTTATTGTGACGGTATGCTTATTAATCTAATTAACATGCCGAACAAGATGGAGGTCAAACATGCAGAAATTTTCTTTCAATCGGCGACTGGTCATTATTATTGTCTGCTTGATTGTTAGCTTTGCTTTGATGACGGTGTCCGTAACTATTCGTAATAAGAAGTCAACGCCACCACTGATTCAGCAATTTGGCAATGATATTGTCGGACTGGTCGACCGGGTCGTTGCATTACCTGCTAATGGTCTGAGCGGTTCAGTTAGTTCCATTTCGGAGTTGTTGAATACGTATCAAGAAAATCAACAACTCAAACAACAGGTTAGCGAATTGGCACAGACTAAGGTACGGGACCAGACCCTCGCCAAAGAAAACAAGCAGTTGAAAAAAGAACTCAAGTTAAATGCGTCATTGACGGATTACACGGCCGTTTCAGCCGCCGTAATTACGCGGACACCATCATCTTGGCAAAACCAAGTGGTTATCAATAAGGGCTCCGCGGCAGGTGTGCAGAAGAACATGCCTGTGATGTCAGGCTCCGGTCTGATTGGTCGAATTGCTGAAGTGAACAAGACCAACTCTAAGGTTGAATTGATCACGGATAACAATGATTCTGCCAACCGATTTGCCGTTCAAATTACCACTAAGTCCGGAACCACGGTCAATGGGGTGTTGAGTGGTTACAAGTCAACGACTGGCCAGATCACAATGGACAACATTACCACCAAGGCTAAGCTCAGTAAGGGTGACAAGGTTGTGACGAGTGGGCTCGGTGGTGTGACACCTAAGGGTCTGTATGTCGGGACTGTGGCCAAGGCGTCAGGTTCTGATTACGGTTTGGCAACTAAACTTTATATCACACCTGCAACGGACCTGAGCAGCCTAAACGTTGTGACGGTAGCCGTTACGAAACAGTAGGGGGGATAAGTCGTGTATCGATTATCAAAGTTACGCTTCGGTTTCCCCATCGGTTTATTCTTACTGTTACTGTTAGATGGTTCGATTAGCCAGAGCTTTAGTGTGCAATTATTCCACTACCCGTCGGCGATGGTCAGCCATCTGGTCGTGTTGTGGTTAGTTTGCGGCGCCATTTTTGAAGCCGACCAAGGGGAAGCATATCCTATGCCGTTAGCGGTGTGGGCGGCTATTGCAGGAGCGGTATTTGACTTGTATTACACCGGTATTTTCGGGGTATACGTCTTCGTTTTCCCCGTCGTCATCTACGTCACCCGGCGGTTAGTCCTGTACATTCGACCTAACTTTTTGAGCGGTCTATTAATCTATTTCATCGACATTACCATTGTGGAAGCGCTAGGGTACCTGGCGAGTCGGGCAATTCATTTAACGACGATGTCTGGGAGCTCATTTTTAGTGAACACCTTAGGGCCCACGCTTGCCTTTAACCTGGCAATGTTTGTAATTTTATATTTCCCCATTCGATGGGTGTATAATTGGTTAAAATAGGTGAAGGGAACGAACGCTATGCAAGCTGCCGTATTACGGGGAACGCAAAACGGCTATGATTTGGTGCTCAAACAGTCGGCAAGTTTGGACCAAGTCTTGGTCGATTTAAAAGCACTACTGGAAAACCTCAAGGTCGATCCACAGACGATGGACGCCAAGGTTTCGTTGGACGTCTTGACTGAGGACCGAATTTTGACGGCCGATGAGAAAACTAAAATTGAACAACTTGTGGCGGGTTATCCGCGATTTGAAATTCATAAGATTGCGGCGAACGTGATTACGCTGGCGGATGCAATTCAACTCCGCGAACGGGAGAACGTTCACCTATTGAGCAAAGTAATTCGTAACGGTCAAGAAGTGGTCATGCAAGGAGACGTCTTGTTTCTGGGCACGATTCACGAAGGTGGTAAGCTCCGGACAAGTGGCAATATCTTTTCCATGGGTAGCGTCGCTGGAATTCTGCAAGCGGGCTATCCCGATGATGAATCCAAGCTGATTATGGGAAATCTTCAGACGGCACAACAGGTCCGCATTGCAGAACAGTTTGACATCGTTGAACCAGCACAGCTGACTGATTCGCGGCAAACCATCGCTTACGTCAACGACCTACACGTTTTGTCGTATGGTAAGCTTGAGCAATTAAAGAAGATCAATCCGAAGTTGTATAACCAGATTGGAGGAATTTAGAAATGGGAAAAGCAATTGTGATCACCTCCGGTAAGGGTGGTGTTGGTAAAACCACAACGAGTGCCAACATTGGAACGGCGTTAGCCTTGATGGGCAAGCGGGTGTGTCTAATGGACCTCGATATTGGGTTGCGGAACCTGGACGTGGTGTTAGGCCTCGATAATCGGATTATTTACGATATCGTGGACGTCGCCGAGGGCCGGGCAAAGTTGCCACAGGCACTGGTCAAAGACAAACGCTTTGACGATAAGCTTTACCTGTTGCCAGCCGCACAAAATACCGATAAGACGGCCCTCCAACCTGAGCAGGTCAAGGAAATCGTGGATGAATTGAAGCCGGATTACGACTACGTTCTGATCGATTGTCCAGCCGGAATCGAACAGGGATTCATGAACGCCGTTGCTGGTGCCGACGCCGCTATTGTGGTTACCACACCAGAAATTTCAGCGGTACGAGATGCCGATCGGGTCGTTGGGTTGTTAGAACAACACCCCTTGACTGAGGCACCGCGCTTACTGATCAACCGGATTCGCCGGAACATGATGCAGGATGGATCGATGATGGATATTGATGAGATCACCCATCATCTGGGGATTGAATTGCTTGGCATCATCTTTGACGACGACGCGGTTATTACCACGTCTAACAAGGGTGAACCCATCGTCATGCAGACCGACAATCCAGCTTCACAAGGTTACCGCAACGTTGCTCGTCGTCTAGAGGGTGAAACGGTGCCTTTGATGAAGATCACGGAGCAAGAGGATACTGGTTTCTGGCATAAGGTCAGTGGCTGGTTCCACCGTGGTTAATAGAAAATATTAAAAATTAGGGACTGGTAGGTTACGTGTTGACGTGACTTACTGGTCTTTTTGCGGTTCTTTGGACTCTTTGTCAACCGGTGTTGATGGAAGGAATTTCAGAGGGGCAATTCACTTTCGAATTGTGCCCTCTTTTTTTGTACAGATTTAGTAAAGGCCCTTTACAGCTTTTCGAGGGGGACGCTATACTGAATGAATCAATCTTGGGGAAACTGTGAAAGATTATAGGGGGTAGGGGTTTTGCATAATTGGAAATATTTTGGGATCGACGCGCCACTCGTTCTAATCTTGTATCTCTTGTCAGCAATTTTTTTGTTTGTTCAGGGGTACGTGTTACGGCCGTCGTCGCCAATTCTGCTGGAAGTCATTGCGGCGGGCATCGTGTTCATCGAATGGGGACTCTTTTTACATACCACAATCCGGGGGAAGTATCGCCTGTTTGATCAGGTTACTGAGCGACTCGGACTAAAGGCGACGGATCAGGTTTTAGATTTAGGATGTGGACGCGGTGCTTTGCTGACACGATTGGCTAGCCGGTTAGAGCCAGCGGGGCAAGCAGTTGGACTGGATTTGTGGCATTCACGTGACCAATCGCATAACGCTGCTGCGGTCACTCAGAGAAATGTGACGGCCTTACGACTTACCGATCGGGTCAAATTGGTCACTGGAGATATGGTGGCCTTACCCTTTCAGGATGCGCAGTTTGATGTTGTCACGACCAGTTTCGCGCTACATAATATTCATGACGTTCAACAACGACAGCGGGCTCTACAAGAGGCGATGCGGGTATTAAAACCAGGTGGCCAGTTGGTGATCATTGATACCGGGCACCATGCTGCTGAGTATCGCCAGGCCCTCGACACAGGTCATTTAGATATCCGCGAAGTCCATTCTCTGGGTGTTAATGGCTGGTGGTCCGGTCCTTGGATGAGCAGTTATTTGGTGTACGGCGTTAAGCAGTAAACAACGGGAACCCTTTTTGTTGTTTACGGTAGGCTGAAAACTAAAATTTTCGCGTTACTCTTGCGACAATCGGATTGGGGTCGCTAAATCGGTGAAAATGGGCGCACTTCGGCTGCTAGGGACTCCGTTTACTGTGGTGGGAAACGCCTCCAGTCAAGGGGCGGACTTCCGGATTACCTGAAAGTCACCAAGTTCATGCGTCCCTCAGATCGTCGTACGATGTAGGTCGAAAAGACCTGACTAAAATCGTCGCCATGGCTAGTGTATTCCGGACCTGATGGTGCATGCGTAATGGTGTGTCCCATAATTTAGCCAATAACGACCATTTTAAAGCCAGAGTCAAAATAAAGACTTGACGCTGGCCAGAATTAATCGTAGTATATTGGCAATGAAACAAAAGACGTTGAACAGAAGAGTAGAGTAGCTAAGGTTTACCAGAAAGCCCCGCTGATGGAAACGGGCAGTCTTAGTTAATCGAACCACATCTGTGAGTTGACCGTTTGAAATGAGTAGGATGGTCCGGGGTAGCCCGTTATCGCTGGAGTTGCTTGCAACTCACTGAGGTCGTTTTAGTGATAGAACGACGAATCAGAGGTGGAACCACGATGTGATCGTCCTCTTAGGCTTTTGGGCCTAAGGGGACTTTTTTATTTATCGGGGCCATGTTGCAAGCAACTCGCTGAGTCGACGTGGCGTGAGCCCGTCGAGTACATGAGGTGGCACCGCGTTGATACGCCCTCTTGAGATAAAAGTCTCAAGGGGCGTTTTTTGTCGTCTAAATGCCAATTACATAATGATTGTCTGTTAGAGTTGTTAAAGGAGGAAGCATACGATGCATTATTTTAGCGAAATTTTACCGTCATTGATTTCTGGAACCGGTATGACGTTATCAATCTTTTTTTGGACCATTATTGTCTCAGTTCCCTTAGGTATTTTAGTTGGGTTGGGGATGAAGACCAAGTTTAAACCCTTAACGTGGCTCATTGACATTTATGTCTGGCTGATGCGGGGGACGCCACTCTTACTGCAATTGATTTTCGTTTTCTATGGTTTGCCAATTATTGGAATTGTTTTCCAGCGTTACGATGCCGCTTTATTTGCCTTCATCCTGAACTACACGGCTTACTTCGCTGAGATCTTCCGGGGCGGGCTACAAGCTATTCCCATTGGTCAGTATGAGAGTGCCCGAGTGTTACGGTTGACACGGTGGCAAACACTGCGGAAGATTGTGATCCCACAAGTGGTTAAGATCGTGTTACCCTCTATTGGCAACGAAGTAATTAACTTAGTCAAAGATTCCTCGCTGGTTTATGTTATTGGTTTGGGCGACTTGTTGCGGGCCGGTAATGTGGCCATGGCACGAGACGTAACGATTGCACCAATGCTGCTCGTCGGCGTTATTTACCTACTGTTAACGGCCGTCTGCACGTTAGCTTTGCATCAATTGGAGAAGCACTACAGCGCTTGGCGCTAGGGAAAGGATGGTCAATATATGTTAGAGCTTAAAGGGATTACGAAAAAATTCGGTGGCAAGACCATCTTGGACGACGTTAACCTTACCGTAGAAGATGGTAAAATCTTAACGATCGTTGGACCTTCTGGTGCTGGGAAGACCACATTACTTCGGTGTATCAGTGGTCTAGCTGAAGTCGACGGTGGCAAATTTATTTTGGACGGTCAGACATTTGACCCGGCCACTAACCGGGACAATGATGCCGTTATTGGGGTCGTTTTCCAGGATTATCAATTGTTTCCAAATCTGACGGTCTTACAAAACGTCACGCTAGCACCAACGATGGTGTTGAAGCAATCAACTAACGATGCGAAAAGGGAAGGTAAACGGTTGCTGGACCAATTGAACTTAAGTGATAAAGCAGACTTGTATCCGTATGAATTGTCCGGCGGGCAAAAGCAACGGGTTGCCATTGTCCGGGCATTGGCGATGCACCCGAAGTTGCTGTGTTACGATGAACCAACGTCGGCACTGGATCCTGATTTACGGCGTGAGGTGCAACAGATTATTGTGAAACTCCGCGATGAAGGGATTACTCAGATTGTGGTCACACATGATATTCCCTTTGCTGAAGCCATCGCTGATCAGATGATGCGGGTCGAACCCAAGAACTAGGAGGCAACACGGATGAAAAAATTAGGACGTATGTGGACACTAATTGCCGTGATGATTGGCCTCAGCGGTGTACTGGCAGGGTGTACGACCGTCACGCAAAGGGCCAACGATACGGATAAATGGTCGCAAATCAAAAAGCAAAAGAAGGTCGTCGTGGGGCTTGATGATAGTTTTGTACCGATGGGATTTCGGCAAAAGAGTGGTAAATTAGTCGGCTATGATATCGATCTCGCGCGGGCTGTGTTTAAGCTCTACGGCATCAAGGTCGACTTTCAGACGATTGATTGGTCGCTGAACGTCACGGAACTTCACAATGGGACGATCGACCTTATCTGGAATGGGTTCTCGATTACGCCGCAACGGGCCAAGCAGGTGGCTTTTTCCGACACTTACCTCAACAATGATCAAGTGTTGGTCACACTGAAGAAGAGCAAGATTAAGTCGTTTGCGGACATGCAGGGCAAGGTTTTAGGCGCGCAAACTGGGTCATCTGGCGCCCAAGATATCGATACGTACCCGAAGCTGCTGAAGGACCGAATCAAGAATCATGAAGCCGTCACGTATGACTCCTTCACCAATGCCTTTATCGACTTGAACGTGGGTCGAATCAAGGGGCTACTAATCGATAGCACTTACGCCAACTACTACGTCAAGCACCAAGCACACCCTGAAGATTACCGGATCACCGTTGGGAGCTTCCCTAAGGAAAAGTTTGCCGTGGGTCTTCGAAAGGGTGACGTTACGATGCGGCGTAAGATCAATGCTGGTCTTAAGCAATTAGCTGAAAATGGAACGCTCGAAAAGATCAATGAGAAGTGGTTCGGTAAGAAAGTTGATACCCCATTGTTGGATTCTAAATAAAATAGGATAAATTACGGTTACTTACTAAAGATTACAAGTTCTACAAACTGCTCAGTATTGTTGTCACAACGCTATTGAGACTAAAACTAGGCAATGTCTCCAGTCATCGCGTTACCGGTCGGCAGAGTACTAAAGGTGTTTTCCACAGCAAGCGAAGCCGCCGACAGCCATAACGTGAAAATGGCATGCTATTTCGCTCTGATTTAGCTATCAATAAATTCTAGGTAATCGACGATAATCACAGTTAGGCCGCGACATGGTGACCGGTTTAGCTGTGATTTTTTGTTGTCGTCGCTTGTATTTAGGCCGTGGTTCCCTTAGAATTAAACACCGATTAGGTTTTTGCTGAAGGAGGCAATAGCGCGTGCATTTTCGCATTCGAGATGGGGTAACATTAGACTTGTTACCCACTGAACAATTCAAGACTATTGGTATCAAGGTGGACTTTGTAGCGCCTCTGCAAGCAACGGCGATTACGGCGCGAGCACTGCTGGCACAGGTTTTAGAGACCAGTACTGCGGCTTATCCCACACAGACATCACTGGCGCGGCAACTGTCCCGGCTCTACGGGGCTAGTTTTGGCATTAGTGTCATTAAGTTAGGAACTAAGCATGTGATCCGACTAACTGTCTCTGTGGTTGATGAACAGTATTTGGACCATTTTACGGATAAAATCCCTTTGTTTGAACAAGGGATGGCGCTCTTAAGGGCAGTTTTATTTGACCCGTTGTTGCCACAAGGTAGCTTTGATCCGATAACGTTTACGCAGCAACGACAAAACTTACTGACGGCTATTAAATCGTTGGATGATGATAAACAATACCTCGCCAACCGACGTTTACAGGAACTCTTATTCAGCGGTCAACCAGCCCAAGCAATGAGTGCCTTGGGTGATATCACGACCCTTGGTGAGCTCTCAGCTACGGCCGTTTTGCAGACGTATCATGATATGCTGGTTAACGATGCGGTTCACGTTGCGGTTATTGGTGATGTCACACCTGAACGGGTCCAAACCGCGTTAGCTGACTGGCCATTGATGGACCGAACGGTGGCTGATCAGTCGTTATACTATCGATGGGAGAAGCGTGACCGTGTCCAAAATGGGGACGACTTAGCGCCCGTTGTCCAGGCCAAGCTCAACTTAGGTTATCAACTACCTGTTTACAGAGATGATGCGGACTTCTTACCTGCCGTGGTCTTTAATGCGGCTTTCGGCGGTTCGCCGTTATCCTTGCTCTTTACGAATGTCCGGGAAAAGGCGAGTCTGGCCTATTATGCCAGCAGTGGGTACAGCCCGTTTACCGGAACTTTGTCCGTTCAGGCTGGAATTCAAGCCGAGAATCAGGATCGAGTCGTGGCGATTATTGACGAGCAGCTAAAGGCCTTGCAACGTGGCGAATTAACGTCCGACCTGTTAGCTGAGGTAAAAGCGAGTCTGTTAAATGCCCGTCTTGCTGGGTTAGATAGCCCACAGCGCCGGCTAACAGGACTCTTGAATTCACAATTAACACATTTAAATGAACCCTTAAAAGAATGGGAAGAAAGCTTGGCAGCCGTTACAATCGCTGACGTTCAACGCGTCGCACAAAAAGTGACGCTGCAAGCAACTTACTGCTTACATGGAGGTGCCCAGCATGCTGAATAAACAAGTGTATGATCGGTTGGGCGAGACCATTTATCAAACCACATTGGCTAACGGGCTAAAGGTGATTTTAATGCCCAAGGCGGGCTTTCATAAGACGTTTGCAATTATGACGACTGACTACGGGTCGATAGATAACGAATTTGTTCCTCGAGGACAGACAGAGCCCGTGCGATTTCCAGACGGAATTGCCCACTTCTTGGAACACAAGTTGTTTGAGAAAAAGGATCATGATGCTTTTGATCTCTTTGGTCAGTACGGGGCTAGTGCCAATGCATTTACCAGCTTTACACAGACCAGTTATCTGTTTTCAACGACGAGCCATTTAAAAGAAAATTTGAATATTCTTTTGGATTTTGTTCAGCAGCCTTACTTTACGGCGGCAACGGTGAACAAGGAGAAGGGAATTATCGGCCAAGAAATTCAGATGTACGACGATGATCCGGGCTGGCAGAGTTATTTTGGAATGATTGGCCAATTGTATCCCAAAGAGCCTCTACACATTGATATTGCTGGGACTGTAGCGTCTATCGATAAGATTACGGCCGATGATCTGTATGCGGCTTACAACACGTTCTACCAGCCCAGCAACACGAGCTTAGTGGTCGTGGGCCAACTTGATCCGGAGGAAACTTTGGACTGGGTGACCGGCAATCAAGCTGGCAAAGACTTTGGACCCGCCGAACCAATCAAACGAATTCCGAGTCCCCAAGCGACGCCCGCCGACATTGTGCCAGCCATGACGCGCCATTTGTCTGTGACCCGGCCTAAGGTCAGCATTGGTATCCGGGGCTTCAATGAGGTTCCAAGTGGTCGAGATGGGTTAGACTACAGCGTGGCGATGTCCTTAATGTTTGACCTGTTGTTTAATGATACCAGCGATAACTATTTGCGGTTATATGATGCTAACGTGATCGATGACAGCTTTGGATACGATTTTCAGGTTCAACGCGGCGCCCAATTTGCCCAATTGGCTGGTGATACGGATGATCCAGAGACCTTTATTAGTGAGTTAACGGCGATTCTAGACGATGCACCGGCTCAACTAAAGGGCGCAGAAAGCCAATTTGAGTTGGTCAAGCGGGAAGCCATTGGTCGTATTATTGGGGCCATTAATTCGGTTGAAGCTATTGCCAATCAGTATGACGGGCCGCTGTTCGCGGGGGCAACTATTTTTGATGAGCTCGCGACACTTGAACGTATACAGTTCACGGACCTCATAGATGTTACCCAAACTTTCTTAACCAACAGTCAACGTACGACCTACACGGTTTTGCCCTAGCTGGAGGTTAAGAAACCGTTAAATCCTGAAATCTAGGAGCTGTTGCTGAAAATGCGGCGGTGCCTATGCTATACTTTGCATGATAGAGAAATTTTGAACAGGTGGAGAATTTAATCATGAGTGATAATAGTAAAATTACATTGGGAAAGACGCTAAAAGATGCGCGGATTGCCAAGGGCTTTACCTTAGACGACCTGCAGCAGGCGACGAAGATTCAGAAACGCTATCTCATTGCAATCGAAGACCAAAATTTTGACGAACTGCCCGGCGACTTTTATGTCCGGGCCTTCATTAAACAATACGCGGACATGGTTGATTTGGATGGTGCGGAACTGTTAAAGCAGTTTGACAGTGCTTTGCCAAGCACGCAAACGCAGGAGTACGTTGATAAGGTTAATGAAAATAACCCGGAGACCCGCTCACAACAGCGGCAGGTCGATGAACGCTACGTGAAGTTGCGACGGACGATTCCAATCGTCGGAATCGTGGTCGTGGTTCTAGTAGTATTGGTGGGTATCTGGGTCGCGGCTTCTCGTAATGGTGGTTCTTCGACTAAGAACAACGTTGATAGCAGTTCTGTGAGCGTTTCTGGTAGCAGTAGCAGTGCGAAGTCGAGCAGTAGTTCTAGCAAGAAGTCTTCTTCTAAAAAGTCGTCATCTAAGAAGACAGCTAGCTTCAAGCAATTGAGCACCACGAGTTCTGGTTCGACTTGGGAAATGAAGAATGCCGCTTCCAAGCCAAAAATTAGCTTATCCGCAACGGGTAGCGCTTGGCTTTCCGTAACGGCTAATGGGTCCACGGTTTGGCAAGGGACGTTGTCCAGCTCGACCACACACTCTTTGACGTTACCAAGTTCTGCGACTAGTGTGACCTTTAAGTTTGGGAACGCACCCGCAACTAAGGTGAAGGTCGATGGTAAGAGCTTTGACTTCACATCAACAACGGCGACGAGTAGTGCTTCTAGTTCAAGTTCGAGTGCGACAACGACCACTTCTAGCAGCTCCAGCACAACGTCTCAAGTACAAAGTGTTATTTTGGAATTCAAATAGTCAAAGAGCGGGTCGGTCCGTGGCGACCGGCGCGCTTTTTGTGTGAAGTGGGAATTTAAGGAGGAATTTTTTGTGAATTTGCCGAATCGGTTAACTATTATTCGAATTATTTTGATCCCCGTCTTTCTGTTATTACTGGTCTTACCATTGGATTGGGGCACCGTTACCTGGTTGGGAACGGCAATTCCAGTGACGCAGATCTGGGGAGCGATAATTTTTGCGATAGCTTCCATTACGGACTTTTTGGACGGTCAGATTGCGCGGCGACAACATTTAGTTACGAATTTTGGAAAATTCGCTGATCCGCTAGCAGATAAAATGATCGTCATGACGGCTTTCATCCTTTTGGTTGCTATGGGAGCCGTTCCAGCTTGGGGCGTGGCCATCATCGTTTGTCGGGAATTGGCAGTGACCGGGCTGCGACTGATTGTGGTTGAAACGGGTGGTAAGGTCCTTGCTGCAGCTTGGCCAGGGAAAATCAAGACGACAACTCAAATGGTGGGCATTATTCTCTTACTGTTAAACAACATTGGTTTTGGCACGATTCACGTGCCAATGGCATTGATTTTCTTCTACATCTGTCTCTTCTTCACAATTTACTCTGGAATCGACTACTTCATTAAGAATCGCGAAGTCTTCGCAGAGTCCTCAGCTGAATAAACATGTTATGATAACCTTCGTTGACTAACGAGGGTTATCTCTCGTTAGGGGGTAATGCAAACTTAGGTGCATGGCCGGCCCACTAGGGGATACGTCACCCTGAGATCGAGGTTCTCGCTTGATTTGAAATCAGGTACTAAAACGTGTATTTTCGGAGCTACCCATGGGGGTTATATTCCGTCTTATAGTTAGACCGAAATGTGGCAGCCAAAGTGAGCACCAAGTAGCTGGTTTTTGATCAAACGATTTTAAAAAGGTTTGTTAAATAAAAAATATTCGTAGCGTTTTTACGGAGATAACTATGTAACCGTAGGAGGGGTCACCAATGCAAGCGGAGATCATTGCCGTTGGAACGGAAATTTTATTGGGTCAAGTCGTGGATACCAACTCAGCGTTTGTTGCACGGGAGCTGGCCGAGGCCGGCATTGAAGTTTATTATCATTCTCTAGTGGGTGACAACGCCGATCGTTTAACGGCGGTACTGGAACAGGCACGCTCACGAAGTGACTTGGTGATCATTAGTGGGGGGTTAGGACCGACTAAAGATGATCTGACTAAGCAGACAGTGGCACAATTGCTTGGTGTTAAGCTGGTAGAAGATGAGGTTGCCATGGCGAAGATTCAACATCACTTTGCTGTGACCGGCCGAAAATTAACGCCTAATAATCGATTACAGGCACTTTACCCTGCCGGCAGTCAATCCCTCAAGAATACAACGGGAATGGCTGTAGGTGCCTTCTATCAGTCTCTTAATGGGGCAGATATGTTGTTGCTGCCTGGACCACCAAGTGAATTGGAGCCAATGTTTCTGAAGGAAGCCTTACCGCGATTGAAGCGGGCCTACCAACGCCAAGAATACTTGGTGTCACGGGTATTGCGGTTCTTTGGTATTGGCGAATCACAATTGGTGACGGAACTGAATGATTTGATTGCGCATCAGACAAACCCGACGATTGCCCCTTATGCTAAGGAAACCGAAGTCACGCTACGATTAACTGCTAGGGCTGAAGACGAGGTTACTGGACAGCACTTGTTGGATAACATGATTGTGACAATCAAGGATCGGGTGGGGGATTACCTTTATGGTTACGGCGATGACAATACATTAGCCCAAGTTGTCGTGAACGAACTGATTGCACGGCATTTGACCATTACGGCAGCTGAAAGTTTAACGGCTGGCGAGTTTCAGAGTACGCTAGGTGATGTTCCTGGCGTCTCGGCCATCTTCCCGGGTGGTTTTGTGACTTATGCCAATGAAGCAAAGCATGTGTTGCTGGGTGTTCCTGAAAAGACGATTGACGAACAAGGGGTCGTAAGTGAAGCTACAGCCAAGGAAATGGCGGAACGTTCCCGGCAAAAATTAGACACCGATTTTGCGTTGAGCTTTACCGGTGTCGCTGGTCCAGATGCATTGGAAGGCCAACCCGCGGGAACTGTGTGGATCGGCTTAGCCCAGCGTGGGCAAGCCGCGCAAGCACAGCTGATTCGGCTGACAGGGACCCGGGCTAAGATTCGCGAAAGAACAGTCATGACCGGATTAGACTGGATTCGTCGAATTTTGCAAGCTAAAAAATAAAGGGGAACTTTTGTTCTTCTTTTGCTTGCATTTTCGAACATAAGCCGGTATAGTGTTACTTGAATATTGATGTTTCAAAGGAGGATTTGGATGGCTGACGAACGGCAAGCGGCGTTAGATAAAGCGCTGAAGAAAATTGAAAAAGACTTTGGTAAGGGGTCCATCATGCGGATGGGCGACAATACCAAAATGCAAGTAAGCGTCGTACCATCTGGCTCGTTAGCTCTTGATGTAGCGTTAGGGGTCGGCGGATATCCCCGAGGACGAATCGTAGAAATCTACGGTCCAGAATCTTCAGGGAAAACGACTGTGGCCTTACACGCCGTTGCCGAGGTGCAAAAGCGCGGTGGGACTGCAGCTTATATCGATGCTGAAAACGCTTTGGACCCAGCTTACGCGACGGCCTTAGGGGTTAACATTGATGATCTGCTGCTCTCACAACCGGATACCGGGGAACAAGGGTTACAGATTGCTGATGCCTTGATTTCTAGTGGTGCTGTTGACATCGTGGTCGTTGACTCCGTTGCTGCTCTGGTACCACGTGCCGAAATTGAAGGCGAAATGGGTGACGCGCATGTGGGCCTACAAGCCCGGATGATGTCACAGGCTTTACGGAAGCTTTCTGGGACAATCAACAAGACTAAGACAATTGCCCTGTTCATTAACCAAATTCGTGAAAAGGTTGGGGTTATGTTTGGTAACCCTGAAACCACGCCTGGTGGTCGGGCCTTGAAGTTCTACGCAACAGTTCGGCTTGAAGTTCGGCGCGCAGAACAAATCAAGGACGGGACCAACGTGATTGGTAACCGGACTCGAATCAAAGTTGTTAAGAACAAGGTTGCGCCACCGTTTAAGCGTGCTGAAGTCGATATCATGTATGGTCACGGGATTTCTCAAACCGGTGAATTGATCGACATGGCCGTTGAAAAGGAAATCGTTGATAAGAGTGGCTCATGGTACTCTTATGGCGAAGACCGAATTGGTCAAGGTCGTGAGAATGCCAAGCAGTATTTAGCTGATCATGCTGACATGATGGCTGAAGTGAACCAACGTGTCCGGGCTGCCTATGGTGTTGCTGACGATGACGCTGCTGCGTCGAAGAAGGCTGACACTAAGGGGAAAGATAAGGCTGTTGAGAAGGATACCAAGTCTAAGGTTAAGCCCAAGGACACGGCTACTCAGATGGATTTGACCCCAGATACGGCGAATAAGCCAGATACTAAATAAGTTGTTCCTGTAAAACGTTGTTTCGTTTTTCGACCGGGAGTCGGGAAATTACAACGTTTTTTTACTATCCACAGATGTTTTCGTGACAACCGGTCGAGATTCCGGTGAGTTTAGTTGACAGCGTTCATGGCAACCATTAAAATTGAACTTGTGTCAGTTATCATAATCACCATCTAAAAAAAGTCTGATTTTAAATTAGTCATTTTTGATGATGCGGAGGTGGAATCATGAGTGTTCCAATTATAATCCTCGCAATCATCGCTATCGTTGTTGGTGTTGTGGGCGGGTATTATTTTCGTAAATCTGTCCATGAACGCAAGCTAGATGCTGCCAAGTACACTGCTGAAGGTGTCTTGACGGAAGCCAAAAAGCAAGCTGAGACTGCTACTAAAGAGGCTTTACTTGAAGCCAAAGAGGACAGCCATAAGTATCGTGCAGAGGTCGAACAAGAGCTGAAAGAACGTCGTGCCGAAGTTCAGAAGCAAGAAGACCGATTGATTCAACGGGAAGAAACGTTAGACCGGAAGGATAACTCTCTGGAAAAGCGTGAGAATTCGTTGAACCGACGCGACAAAAAGCTTAGCGGTGAAGAACAGAATTTAGCTAAGAAGCAACAGCAAGCAGACTCACTGATTGAAAAACGCCAGGCAGCGGTCGAAGAAGTCGCTGCCTTATCCCAGGAAGATGCGCGTGACCTGATTATTTCAGAGGCTAAGAAGGCTCTGGCGGGTGAACGTGCCAAAATGATTAAAGAAAGCGAAGAGACGGCACGCAAGACGGCCCAGGCGAATGCCAAGGACTTGATTGTGTCTGCTATTCAAAGAAGTGCTGCCGATATGGTGACCGAGACAACGATTTCTGTTGTGACGTTGCCTAACGACGACATGAAAGGCCGGATTATCGGTCGTGAAGGGCGGAATATTCGGACGTTGGAGACGTTGACCGGAATTGATCTGATCATCGATGATACGCCTGAAGCCGTCGTTTTGAGTGGCTTCGATCCTTTACGGCGCGAAGTTGCCAAGATTGCCTTAGAGAAATTGATTCAAGACGGTCGGATTCATCCGGCACGGATTGAAGAAATGGTCGCAAAGGCCAAAAAAGAACTGGACGAACACGTCCGGGAGCTTGGCGAACAAGCAACCTTTGATCTCGGGATTCATTCGATGCATCCCGAATTGGTTAAGCTCGTTGGCCGCTTGAACTTCCGAATTTCCCATGGGCAAAACGCGTTGGCCCATTCAATTGAGGTTGCTAAGATCACTGGGGTCTTAGCGGCTGAACTAGGTGAGGATGTTACGTTAGCAAAACGTGCAGGATTATTACATGATATTGGCCGCGCTGCAGAGCATGAAGATGACAATTCTTACATTACAACTGGAACCGAACTGGCAAAGAAGTACCGGGAAAGTTCTGTTGTAGTCAATGCCATCGCTGCTCAGGCAGATCAAACGGCACCGCAATCCGTAATTGCGGAACTGGTTGGTACCGCTGATATGATTTCAGCCACCCGACCAGGCGCACGTTCTGATTCTCTCGAAAGTTACATTCATCGTTTGGACAAGTTGGAAACAATTGCCAACGCCTTCGATGGTGTTGATCATAGTTTTGCCATCCAAGCTGGACGTGAAGTGAGAGTTATTGTGCGGCCCGAGAAGATTTCCGATACGGATGCCGTTGTCTTGGCACGAGACATTAAGAAACAAATTGAAGAGGACCTGGATTACCCAGGCCACGTCAAAGTTTCCGTCATCCGGGAAGTCCGGTCAGTTGAATATGCGAAATAAGTCAGAGAAGCTAGGCCATCTTGGTCCTAGCTTTTTTACGTCAATCCACCTTATTTTCGTGTTTTGTTGCGATTGAACACCTCATAAGCCGAAAGCTAGAAATTCATGGTAAAATATAAGTTATTGCCGCTTGGCACGTTACACGTCATGTATTGCCGAGCTTATTTAAAATTAAAAATAGCGATGACGGGTGATCCGTCATCACAGTGAACTGGCTAAAGACCAGATGGGCCCAGTGGGGTCTAGATAGGGGAACGAAGATGCGAATTTTGTTTGTTGGTGACGTTGTTGGAAATATTGGTGTCGCCATGATTCATGAGTATTTACCACAGCTAAAGCGGGACCTAAAGCCACAGGTCACCATCGTTAATGGCGAGAACTCAACGCCTGTTGGCCGAGGAATCAGCCAGAGCATTTATAAGCAGATCCTTAAGGATGGTGCCGATGTTGTTACGATGGGGAATCATACTTGGGACAACGCCGAACTTTACGATTTCATCGGTGGTGCCAATCGTCTGGTGAGACCCGCTAACTTTCCTGGGGATACTCCTGGTCAGGGGTGGACGAAGGTAAAAGTAAATCAACAGGTCTTGGCCGTGGTCAATCTGCAGGGGCGGGTCTTTATGAATCCCATGGATGACCCCTTTGCCAAGATGAAGGCCTTGCTTCCCGAGTTAGACACGGACTTTGTCTTCGTCGACTTTCACGCTGAAACGACCAGTGAAAAGCGCGCCTTTGCCATGCGGTATGATGGTCAACTCTCGGCAGTCGTCGGGACCCACACGCACGTTCAGACCAGCGATGCCCAAGTCCTGCAGGGCGGAACTGCCTTTATGACCGAGGCCGGGATGACCGGGCCAGCTGATAGTGTTTTGGGGATGAAGTCGGATAGCGTCATCGAGCGCTTCGAAAATCAACGACCGACCCGTTACACGGTTCAAGAAGTCGGTCCCGGATTGTTATCCGGTGCCGTCATTGATCTCAACGATAAGACGGGGCATGCGACGAGCATTAAACCTATTTTGATCAGTCCACAACACCCGTATCAAAGCTAAGTTCTAACGGAAGGATGAACCATTTTTCATGACGAAAACGAACACAACGCCCATGATGGTGCAGTACCAAAAGATTAAGGACCAGTACCCCGATGCCTTTTTGTTTTACCGGCTCGGTGACTTCTATGAAATGTTTAACGAAGATGCCGTTAAGGGGTCACAGCTGTTGGAGCTGACATTGACGAGTCGTAGTCACAGCGCAAAAAATCCTATTCCCATGTGTGGGGTACCGCATAAGGCCGTACAAAGTTATATTGATATTTTGGTTGACCAGGGTTACAAGGTCGCTATTTGTGAGCAGATGGAGGATCCCAAGCTGGCCAAAGGTATGGTTAAGCGCGAAGTTATTCAGCTGGTCACGCCAGGAACCCAGACAGATACCGGTGCTGCAGGTGCTAAACGGAATAACTATTTGACCGCACTAACGATGGTGGCACCCGATCAATATGGATTTGCGTACACCGACCTGTCGACTGGAGAACTCAAGGCGGCCGAAATTTCCGATCGTGAAGCTGTCATCAATGAACTCATGAGTCTCCAGACCAAGGAGGTTGTGATTGATGACAGTGTTGGTGAGGACCTACAAGCGACAATGAAACAACTGAGCGTCATGATTTCCAAGCAACTTGAAATTCAGACCAGTTCAGAATTGAGTTACGTGGAACAGGATTTGACCACGGCTACGTTAAAACGAGTCGTTGGGGTGTTGGTCACCTACGTGACGGTAACACAGAAGCGTAGTTTAGCGCATTTACAGCGGGCAGTGGCTTACCAACCAACGGCCTTTTTGAAGATGGATCACTCCTCACAGACTAACTTAGAAATTACCCAGAATCTGCGAACCAAGAAAAAATCTGGAACCTTGTTGTGGCTGCTGGATGAAACAAAAACGGCGATGGGCGGGCGACTGCTCAAACAGTGGCTCGACCGTCCACTGATCAACCGACAGCAGATAGAAGACCGTCAAGCCAAGGTCGAGGCACTGCTCGACCACTACTTTGAACGCAATAGCTTGCAGGCTGAACTTGTTAAAGTCTATGACTTGGAGCGATTAGCTGGACGTGTGGCGTTTGGAAGCGTTAACGGACGGGATTTGATTCAACTGCAAACGTCGCTAGAGCAGGTGCCACAGATTCAGCATACGATTGAGGAGTTGGGGGATGCGGTCTTTGATAGCATGCTCAACAAGCTTGATCCCGTGACCGACGTGGCCGACGCGATTCGTGAAGCCATCGTTCCCGAACCACCGCTGTCCGTCGCAGATGGTGGCGTCATTCGCGACGGCTTCAACGCCCAGTTGGATGAATACCGTGACGCCATGCGTAACGGAAAAACCTGGTTGGCAGAAATGGAAGCTCACGAACGCGAAGTCACTGGTATTAACAATCTGAAGATTGGCTACAACCACGTCTTTGGCTACTACATTGAAGTGACGAAGGTCAACCTCGATAAGTTGCCTGCTGATCGTTATGAACGTAAACAGACATTGGCAAACGCTGAACGTTTCTCGACCCCCGAATTAAAAGAAAAGGAACAGTTGATCCTGGAGGCCGAAGAAAAATCGGTCACTCTGGAGTATCAGTTGTTTGTCGACCTACGTGAACAGATCAAGCAAGCCATTACGCGACTTCAGAAGTTGGCGGCGACGATTGCTAGTCTTGACGTCTTACAGAGCTTTGCCGTGGTTAGTGAAGACTACCACTTCGTAAAGCCAGTGCTTGTCAAAGGCCACCAATTGAAAATTAAGCAGGGACGGCACCCAGTCGTTGAAAAAGTCTTGGGTCGTCAATCCTATGTGCCTAATGATGTGACGATGGATGATCAGACCAATATTTTGCTGATTACCGGGCCCAACATGTCTGGAAAGAGTACCTACATGCGGCAACTCGCATTGACGGTCATTATGGCACAGATGGGCTGTTTCGTTCCGGCCGAATCCGCTGAAATGCCGATCTTCGACCAGATTTTCACACGGATCGGGGCAGCTGATGACTTAATCTCCGGGCAGAGTACCTTCATGGTTGAGATGCAGGAGGCCAATCACGCCCTGAGTCAAGCCACGGCCAACAGTCTAATTTTATTTGATGAGATTGGACGTGGGACCGCGACTTACGATGGGATGGCGTTAGCCCAAGCTATCATTGAATATGTCCATAACCGGGTTCACGCCAAGACTTTGTTCTCCACACACTATCATGAATTAACGGCTCTGGAGACCTCCCTAAAGCAACTTCGTAATGTTCACGTTGGCGCAGTTGAACGCGATGGTGATCTGGTCTTCTTGCATCAAATGCAACCGGGTCCCGCGGACAAATCGTATGGGATTCATGTGGCTAAATTAGCTGGGATGCCCGACAGTCTCTTGCAACGAGCCGATGTCATCTTACGTGGCTTGGAGCAGGAAGCTAAGGAAAAGCCGGCAGTGGCAGCGATAACGGCGACTCCTGTCGCTGCGTCAGCCCCTGCGGAAGCTGACGTATCAGAAGCAGCAGGGACTGACACACCCCTAGTAGCACAACAACCGGTGGAATCAGAAATCCCCGAGTCAGAGGCAGATCAACAATTGTCTCTGTTTACGGACGAACCGGAGTTGAATCCGGCGCAAGCAAAGATTTTGGCCCAGTTAAAGGACCTTAATCTGATGGGGATGACGCCGATGGCAATTATGAATCAAGTTTATCAGTGGCAGCAAAAGCTGTCGAAATAGTGTAGAAAGGAGGGGGCGTTATGGCTAAAATCCATGAACTAGCGTCGGTATTGGCCGACCAAATTGCGGCGGGTGAAGTGGTTGAACGACCCGCTTCCGTTGTCAAAGAATTGGTTGAAAATGCGGTCGATGCCCACAGCACCCAAATCGACATTACGGTCGAAGAAGCTGGCCTACAGCGTATCAGCGTGGTCGATGATGGGGATGGTATTGCCGATGAGGATGCCGAGATGGCGTTCAAACGCCATGCCACCAGTAAAATCACCAATCGGCGAGACCTCTTTCGTATCAAATCACTTGGATTCCGTGGTGAGGCGTTGCCTAGCATTGCCTCCGTGGCTGACGTTACGCTCACGACCTCAACGGGTAGCGTGGGAACCTTGATTCACAACGTCGGTGGCATTATCAAGGAACACACCGCTGCTGAGGCACGTAAGGGGACGACCGTGACGGTCAAGGACCTCTTTGGCAACGTGCCGGCGCGGTTGAAATATTTGAAGTCACCGGCAACGGAGCTGGCGCGGATCACGGACATCGTGAACCGGTTGGCGTTGAGTTACCCCAATATTGCTTTTTCTCTGGTCCATAACGGACGTGAACTCACGCGGACGGCTGGTCGTGGGGACCTACAACAGGTGATTGCTGGCATCTATGGTGTTCAGAATGCCCGGAAGATGGTTGCTATCAATGGTCAGAATCAGGACTTTCAGGTCAAGGGGTATGTGAGCTTGCCGGAGCTGACACGCGCTAGTCGGCAATACATTTCACTCCTGTTAAACGGTCGCTACATCCACAATTTTCAGCTTAGTAAGGCATTGGTTGCAGGCTATGGGTCAAAGCTCATGGTGGGTCGCTACCCAGTGGCCGTCTTGGATATCACGATGGATCCGCTGTTGGTCGATGTGAACGTTCACCCGACCAAGCAGGAGGTCCGTATTAGTCAGGAACCAGAGCTGACCAAGCTGATTCAGGAGACTGTGTTTAAACGGTTATCGCAGGAAAATTTGATTCCCGATGTTTTCAGTGAAATGCCACAAAATAAGCATGAAGCTTCGACGACGGATCAATTGACTATGGCGTTGAATGACGTTTCCGCGAAATATGACATGTCGACCATGCCAACGTCAATGTCGTCTATGACGCCGCTCCCGCAAATATCAACGCCAGCACCAGAGGAATCCGCTGCGGCCGCTCCCCAGCCAGCAACGGCTGCGGGGCCACAACCGCTGCAGACACCAGAAGAGGTGCCAGTTGCGCCAGTCGTTATTCACAATCGAACCGATTTCAATCAACCTGCCGTTCAGGCGTTTGACGCCAAGTATCGAACTGAGCGGGTTGCGGCCCCCTTAGGTGGTTCCGCAATCAAACACGAACCGGTACCGGAAACCACATCAGTCGCTCTGGATCATCCGATTCCAGAACAACGGTTTCCGCAATTGCGGTATCTGGGACAGGTCCACGGCACATATCTATTGGCCGAAGCCGATGATGGCCTGTATCTGGTCGACCAACACGCGGCTCAAGAACGGGTCAACTATGAATTCTATCGGCAAGCCATCGGTGAAGTTAGCAACGATGAACAGAAATTATTGGTACCGATCGTCTTGGATTATCCGACTACGGACATTTTGGAACTCACGAACCATTTGGAGACACTGGCGACGGTCGGTATCCATTTGGAATCGTTTGGACCCAATAGCCTCATCGTCCATGAACATCCAACCTGGTTTAAGGCCGGGCAGGAGACTGATACGATTAAGGAAATGATTGATTGGGTCCTAAAGGACGGGAAGATTTCTGTTGCGGCCTTCCGTGAAAAAACGGCCATCATGATGAGTTGTAAGCGGGCCATCAAGGCCAATCACCATCTGGACGACCAACAGGCACGGGCTTTGCTGAAGAAGTTGGCAACGGCTGAAAATCCGTTCAATTGCCCACATGGTCGGCCCGTACTAGTGCATTTGACGGACCAGGATCTCGAGAAGCTGTTCAAACGGATTCAGGATCCGCATCACAGTGGGGATGACTGGGGAGAGTAAACTGATTCCAGGGATTCTGTCTGTTACGGGGGAACATCTGCAGTCTAAGAAGCGGGCTTTTGGCTCATCTGCAAGCCTCGAAAAACGTGAGTCTCTCAGGCCGCTCGCCGACGTGGGCTGGAAAATATCCTAAGTCACGTTGGCGACACAGCTGGCTACCTTCGGCTTACAACGCGTTCTGGGGTGTTAACCCGGTGGCACACAAACTATCTGGCTAGATTCACAACGGATTGGGAGCTACACAGCAACCGTAACGTCCTTTGAAGTCACTTCGGAGTTACCGTGTAAGCCGGTAAGGCGAGGCAATTACCAAGTTGTCGATAACCAATATGAATTTTCAACCTTCAGTTGTCGGTTTGAGCGGACAGTGTGGTACAATTTGAAGAGCAAACATATGTTTTCTTAAAGGAGATTAACTGGCATGTACGAATACCTTCACGGAACGGTAGCGGCCGTTTATCCGGATCACGTGGTGATCGATGTGAACGGTGTGGGGTACTTGGTCAATACGGCCAACCCCTACCGTTACGCGGCCAACGACGACCCGATTACCATCTACGTTTACCAAGCGGTCAGTGACTCTGCACAGACACTGTACGGTTTCGTGGATTACGCGGAAAAACAATTATTTTTAAAATTGATCAACGTTAACGGAATTGGTCCGAAGAGTGCTTTAGCAATTTTGGCTAATCCAGACCATCAAGGCCTGATGTTAGCGATTAAGACCAATGACGTCAGTTTTTTGACGAAGTTTCCTGGCGTTGGGAAGAAGACCGCTGGGCAAATCGTCTTGGACTTACAAGGGAAGCTAGATGATCTGGATCCGGCTGGCAGCGCCGACCTCTTCACACCAGAAGTGGCTGGCAGTACTGGGGATAATCCAAAGTTAGACGATGCGATTGCGGCATTAAACGCCTTGGGATACAAGGAAGCCGCCGTAAAAAAGATTTTGCCACAGCTTAAACAGACGGCGAGTCAGACCACGAATGACTATCTGAGTGCCGGCTTGAAACTGCTAACGAAGTAACGCGAAGGGAGGAATTTTAATGGCCGATGATGACCGTCTCGTTTCACCCGAACCAGAAGATGGAAACGAAGATTCAATTGAAAAGTCGCTCCGGCCGCAGACATTGGCTCAGTACATTGGCCAGGAGCCCATTAAGCATGAATTGCGCGTCTACATTCAAGCAGCCAAACAACGGGAAGAGTCCTTAGACCACGTGTTACTGTACGGGCCCCCCGGCTTAGGAAAAACGACGCTAGCCATGGTGATCGCCAATGAAATGGGCGTGCATATTCGGACGACCAGTGGTCCGGCCATTGAAAAACCGGGCGACCTGGTTGCGTTACTCAACGAGTTACAACCGGGCGACATTCTCTTTATTGATGAAATTCACCGCCTGCCGAAGATCGTTGAGGAAATGCTGTACTCAGCAATGGAGGATTTTTACATCGATATCGTGGTCGGGCAAGGGCCAACTGCCCATCCCGTTCACTTTCCGTTACCGCCGTTTACCCTGATTGGGGCAACGACACGTGCCGGGTTGTTGTCATCACCACTGCGGGATCGGTTTGGAATCGTCGAACACATGGCGTACTATCAAACCAACGATCTTCAGGAGATCGTCTTACGTTCCGCAGATATCTTTGACACGACGATTGCAACTGAAGGGGCCCATGAGATTGCGTTACGTTCTCGCGGAACGCCACGGATTGCGAACCGTCTTTTGAAACGGATTCGTGATTTCGCGGAAGTTTCTCCGGATCACTCGATGATCGACGTCGAAATTGTCAATCATGCGTTGTCTCTGTTGCGGGTCGATTCGGCCGGACTGGATTCGACCGACATCAAGCTATTGGAAACCATGATCGATTATTACGATGGAGGACCCGTTGGCTTGAATACGCTCGCCGCTAACGTGGGTGAGGAGACGGAGACCGTGGCCGCCATGTATGAACCGTATCTACTACAACGTGGGTATTTGAAACGCACCGCGCGTGGACGGGTTGTCACCGCTGCTGGTTACAAGCATCTTGGTCGTACCTTGCCGGAAGATAATCGTGGTTAGGCCCACGTTATTTTTAAAAATAATAGCGATAATGCCGAACATCTGAAGATTTTTTAGAAATAATTGGACGGATTCCCTGGATTCTGGTAAAGTTGTCCAATAGATAGGATACGAAGGAGTGTAAGATATATGGGTGGACAATACTCAACTTTAATTATTTTAGTGGTCTTCTTAGGTTTAATGTATTTCTTAATGTTACGACCACAACAAAAGCAACAAAAGAAACACCGGGACATGATGAGTGATTTAAAGAAGGGCGACCACGTGGTAACAATTGGTCGCTTGCACGGTGTGATTGATGAAATCAACGAAGCCGACAAGACGGTGACGTTGGATTGCGATGGTATCTACTTGGTCTTTGACCTGCGGGCCATCTCTAGTGTCACGTCGCAAGCACCAGCCGCTGTTACCGCACCAGTTGCTGCTAGCGAAGCTGCTACAAAGGAAGAACCTGCTGACGACGCCAGTGCTGCTAGTGCTGCTGAAGAACCAGCTAGTGAAGCTGCTGCCAGTGAAGCATCTGCTGACGACGCGGACGATTCCGAAGCGAATAAATAAGTTTATGAGAAAGTGGTTCCCGTTGCGGGCGACCGCTTTTTTTTAAACCCAAAAATGGGCGACCTTTTGATTGAGAACAAACGCGTGTTCGATTATAATCTAAATAGTAATAAAAACTGTGATGGTGCATTATGGCTGCCAGAAATTACGGCCGGCAAGACGGATAGGCGCTAGCGTTGCCAATTGAACGATTACTTAAGTATTTAAACGATGTAGCCAATAAGAAGGTGATCCGGATGGTACCGGAACAATTTACGCAACGAAAAATTATTCATGTGGATATGGATGCCTTTTATGCGTCCATTGAGGAAAGGGACCATCCGGAGTTCAAGCACCACCCACTGATTATTGCCCGAGATCCACGGAAAACGGGCGGCCGCGGCGTCGTCACCACGGCGAATTATGTGGCTCGCCAAGCCGGGGTGCACTCGGCGATGAATGCTAATGAGGCACTGAAGTTAAGCCCCAACGCTATCTTTCAGGAGCCAAATTTCCCCTTATACCGGCAGATTTCGGATCAGATTCATGCTATTTTTCACGAATACACGGATAAGATCGAACCAGTGGCGTTTGATGAAGCCTATTTGGACGTTACGGAGAATAAGCATCACATGCATTCTGCGGTGCAGGTAGCCCATGCCATCCAAGCCGAAATTTATGATAAAACGCACCTCACGTGTTCGACGGGAATCTCGTACAGTAAATTTTTAGCCAAGGAGGCCTCCGATTTTCGCAAACCAGTGGGCGTCTGTGTGATTTTACCGGAAGATGCCCACGATTTTTTGATGCGGTTGCCGATTGAACGCTTTCGGGGCGTAGGAAAGAAGACCGTGCCTAAGATGCATGACTTGGGGATTCACAATGGCGCTGATCTTTACCAGCGGCCACAGTTGACGTTGATTCATGACTTTGGTAAATTCGGTTACATTCTCTATCAGCGAGTGCGCGGTATTGATGATCGACCCGTCGAGTATCAGCGTGAACGCAAGTCGATTGGCAAGGAACGCACGTATGGCCCGCCCTTACAAACACTCGGCGAAGTGGAAAATCAGTTACAAAGGCTGGCTGAAATGGTGGCCGTGACGGTTAAACAGAAACAGCGACATGGCAAGACACTAGTCTTAAAGTTACGAGACAGTGAGTTCAACACAATCACTAAGCGGGTGACCCAAGCCGATTTTTTGGAAAATGACCCGCAAGTTTATTATGATTTAGCCTTAGAGCTCTACCACAGTGTGGCTGCCGATGATGAGCAGGTCCGTTTACTGGGCATCACGATTACGGGACTAGCTGCACAGACATTTGAGAACGTTCGTCTGCCACTGTTTGGCCAAAGCTAAAGAATGAATTTATCGTTTTAGGTGGCCGGACGCTTTTTTCAACGTTAGGTGTTGTCGCGTTGAGATTGACCAAGTATCTGTTTTGGCCAGAAAGTTGAAAGTCAGATTGTACACATTACTCTTACAACGGTAAGCGTTATTACCACTAATTAGTGATAATGGCCGCACGCCAGCTGCCAGCTAATCGTCCCTGGGAACATTCTTTTTCAGATAGTCGCAGACTTTCTTTGAAATTACCCGCTAAAACTTGTATACTGAAACGCGGTATCGACGCGTCTTGGTCGAAAAATCGGATAGAAAACGGGTGAACTATATGGCCATTGAAGTTGCCATTTTAGAAGAAATTAAAAAGTATCAAACGATTATTATTCACCGTCACCAACGGCCTGACCCCGACTGTATCGGGGCTCAGCTGGCTTTACGGGACATTTTACAAGCAAGCTTTCCGGACAAGAAGGTCTTAGCCGTCGGAAAACACTACCCGGGCTTTGACTGGATGGGTCAAGCCGACCAAGACGTGGTGGATGAAGTTTATCACGGGGCGTTAGTGATCGTTGTGGACACGGCTAACCAACCACGGGTAGATGATGAACGGTGGTCCACGGGGGCTGCTGTTATTAAAATCGACCACCATCCCAATGACGATGCCTTTGGGGATATTCAGTGGGTCTTGGATCAAGCATCTAGTACTTCTGAAATTATTTACGATTGGTTTGCGAAGAATGAATCGGAATTGACGATGCCGGACGATGCTGCGCGGTTACTTTACGCGGGTATCATCGGGGATACTGGGCGCTTCATGTACCCAGCCACTTCGGCGAACACCTTTGCCGTTGCCAGCAAGTTACTCGGTTATGACTTCTCGATGACGACCGTTAATCAGGCCGAAGATGAGATCTCACCAGCCATGGCGCGGCTGTCCGCTTACGTTTACCAGAACTTAGAAATTTTGCCTAGTGGGGCGGCTTACTTGAAGCTGACCGATGAAATTGTGGAATCATTCGGCCTCGCTGCCAGTGATTCGACCTCTGCCGTTGTGCCATTACCCGGTAAAATCACATCGGTCGTTGCTTGGGCTATCTTCGTTGAGGCTAAGGACAAGACGTTCCGCATTCGGTTGCGGTCCAAGGGTCCTTCTATCAACGGATTAGCTAAGAACCACGGTGGGGGCGGTCACGCGCTCGCCAGTGGTGCCACCGCCCATGATCAGGCTGAAATTGACCAGGTTATCCACGAACTCGATGAAGTCGTGGCTAGCGATAAAGGAGAAAATGAATGACCGCAGATTTTAAAGAGTTTAAGTTGCAGCCGTACTTGATGACGGCCCTGCATAAGATTGGGTTCACAACACCCACTAAGGTTCAAGAAAAATTGATTCCCGTGATTGCTGCGGGGAAGGATGTTGTCGGCCAATCCCAAACTGGGAGTGGGAAGACGCATACGTTCTTGTTGCCCATTTTTAACCAGTTAACGTCAGAAAATCAGGTTCAGGCAGTGATTACTACCCCTAGCCGTGAACTTGCTTACCAGATTCATACGGCTGCTGAACAGTTGGCTGCCGAAGCGCCATTTGAGATCCGGATTGGGAACTATGTTGGGGGGACCGACAAGCAGCGTCAAATCAATAAGTTACGCCATTATCAACCCCAACTGATTATTGGGACTCCAGGTCGTGTGCTGGACTTGATCCAATCACAAGCATTGGATGTGCATACGACACGGCAGTTTGTGGTCGATGAAGCCGACATGACGTTGGACTTAGGATTCTTGGACCAAGTCGATAAGATTGCTGGACGGATGCCTAAGAAACTCCAAATGATGGTCTTCTCCGCAACCATTCCGCAACGGCTCGATCCGTTCTTGAAAAAGTACATGAACCATCCCGTCATCGAAGAGATTCCGTCCGCAACGATTATCTCGGACACCATCGATAACTGGTTGATTTCTACTAAGGGTCAAAATAAGAACCAGCTGATTTACCAATTGATCACGATGGGGGAACCTTATCTGGTTCTGATATTTGCCAACACCAAGACGCGGGTTGAACAGATTCACGACTTCTTGCAGGCACAGGGCATGAAGGTCGCTATGATTCACGGGGGCATTAAGCCGCGTGAACGGAAACGGGTCATGCGTGAAGTGAAGAACCTTCAGTATCAGTTTGTTGTGGCGACCGATCTGGCTGCTCGAGGAATTGATATCGAAGGGGTCTCCCACGTCATTAACGATGATATTCCAGAAGACCTCGACTTCTTCGTCCACCGAGTTGGTCGGACGGGTCGCCAGGGAATGCCTGGTACGGCGATTACCCTGTACGCACCGGGTGAAGAGGCCAGAATTGCTGAGATTGAAGCAATGGGCATTAAGTTCCAGCCTAAGCGAATCAGTAACAATGAGATTGTCGACTCCTATGACCGGAATCGACGGACTCAACGGCGGAAGAGTACCGAAAAGCTTGACCCGACACTGATCGGTTTCGTTATGAAAAAGAAGCGCAAGATCAAGCCGGGTTACAAGCACCAAATCAAGCAGGAAATCCATCGGAAAAAGGATCAAGAGCGGCGAATTGCCCAACGTCAGGATGCTCGTAATGAGCGGAAGCGGCGGAAGCGTGAGTCAGACCGTTACCAATAAACGATCGAACTCATGAAAAGGGCACCGACTGATTGACAAGCCGGCACCCGCCACCTATAATTTCAAGTGGACAATTAAATATAGCTTTGAGGACATACCCTTGAATCGTGATTTTCAGAAACGTTTTGGCTGCTGTGAAAAACGAATCAGGATTCAAGCGGTGCTCCCTCAGTTTCATCGCGACTCAGCGTTATGAGTTTAAGAGGTTAACGATTAAAACATCGTTGCAAGTAGAGTGGTACCGCGCTTCGGCGTCTCTGCAGGCAACGGTGTTTTTGACATTTTTTTGGAGGTTATTGAGAGATGAAAGAGCTAACAAGTAGTCAAATTCGTCAAATGTACCTCGACTTTTTTAAGTCGAAGGGCCACACCATCGAACCAAGTGCGTCACTCGTGCCTAAGGATGATCCATCTTTGCTGTGGATCAACTCTGGGGTTGCCACGATGAAGAAGTATTTTTCTGGACAAGTTGTTCCAGAAAATCCGCGTCTAACCAGCTCACAAAAGAGTATTCGGACCAATGATATTGAAAATGTGGGGAAGACCGCTCGGCACCACACGTTATTCGAAATGTTGGGGAACTTTTCCGTCGGGGACTACTTCAAGAAGGAAGCCATTACTTGGGCGTGGGAGCTGCTCACATCGCCGGATTGGTTCGGTTGGGATCCAGAGAAGCTGTACATGACGGTTTACCCTAAGGATACTGATGCCAAAGCCGACTGGGAAGCTGCTGGTGTTGCGCCAGACCATATCATTCCCGTTGAAGACAACTTCTGGGATATTGGTGAGGGGCCTTCGGGTCCAGACTCCGAAATTTTCTATGATCGTGGTGAAACTTTCAATAATTTAGCTGATGATGATCCTGAAAACTATCCTGGTGGTGAAAACGAACGGTACCTCGAAGTTTGGAACATTGTGTTCTCTCAGTTTAATCATGAGCCAGATGGCAGCTACAAGCCATTGCCACGGAAGAACATTGATACGGGGATGGGTCTCGAACGGGTCGTTTCTATTTTTCAAAACGCGCGGACGAACTTTGAAACCGACTTGTTCATGCCAATTATCGAGAAAACCGCTGAACTCAGTGACGGCAAGACTTACGGTGCCAATAAGGAAGATGATGTGTCCTTTAAAGTGATCGCCGACCATGCACGGGCCATTACCTTTGCCATCGGTGACAGCGCTCTGCCTAGTAACGAAGGTCGCGGGTACGTTATCCGCCGGCTGATTCGGCGGGCCATCGTAAATGGCCAAAAGTTGGGCATCAAGGGAGCCTTCTTGGACCAATTAGTACCAGTTGTTGGTCAAATTATGCAATCTTACTACCCAGATGTTTTGAAACAAGCCGATTACATCGCCAAGGTCGTGCGTTCCGAAGAAGACCGTTTTGGCGAAACACTAGATGGTGGGTTAACGTTGCTGAACAGTTTGATTGCCGACTTGAAGAAACAGGGTGGTACTCAAATCGACGGCGCCGACGCCTTTAAGCTTTACGATACGTACGGGTTCCCGGTTGAGCTTACCGAAGAATATGCGGATGATGAAGGAATCACGGTCGATGTTGACGGTTTCAAAGCAGAAATGCAGAAACAAAAGGACCGTGCCCGTAATGCCCGGGGTAAACAAACGGCAATGGGGCTGCAGCATGATCTCTTAATCAACGTGAAGACACCAAGCCAATACGTGGGGTATACACAGTTGACCACGACCAGCAAACTGACGGAACTTGTCGTTGATGACCAGTTGGCCGATGAAGCAACGACTGGCACCGTTGAGGCTATGTTCGACACAACGCCGTTTTACGCCGAAATGGGTGGTCAAGTTGCTGACAAGGGTGATGTCTTGGACGCAGACGGGCACGTGGTTGCGCACGTTGCCGACGTGCAACATGCGCCAAACGGTCAAAATCTGCACACGCTAACGGTTGTTGCACCGTTAAAGAAGGGTGCCACATACCAATTGAAGGTCGATACGGTCTTCCATAGTAAAGTCGAGAAGAACCATACGGCGACTCATTTGTTGGACAAGGCTTTACGTGAGGTCTTTGGTGAACACACCCAGCAGGCTGGCTCGCTAGTTGAAGGCGACTACCTGCGGTTTGACTTTACTCACTTTGGGCAGGTTGACCCTGCTGATTTAGCTAAGGCCGAAGCCATCGTTAACGAGAAGATTTTCGCAGAGCTTCCCGTAACGACGGTCGAAACCGACATTGAATCCGCTAAGAAGATGGGTGCCATCGCGTTGTTTAGCGAAAAGTACGGCAAGCTGGTCCGGGTTGTGAGTGCTGGCGATTTTGTCACTGAATTCTGCGGTGGGAACCACGTGAAGAACACCAATGAAATTGGTCTCTTCAAGATTACGTCCGAATCCGGTGTGGGTGCCGGTGTTCGGCGGATTGAGGCCGTGACCTCAGGGGCAGCCTATCGGTACCTACATGACCACGATGACATTTTGCACGCCGTAGCGGCTGATTTAAAGGTCACTCAGGTGAGTGAAGTGGCATCAAAGGTATCTGCCTTACAAGCTCAAGTTAAGAGCTTAGAGCAAAAGCAAGCGGCCTTAGAAGGCAAATTGGCAAGCCAAGAAGCCAGCGCAGTCTTCGACAAGGTTACCGAAGCCGGCAACTACAAGCTGATTAACGGGACCGTTCAAGTCTCCAAGATGGACCAACTGCGGGCCCTTGCCGATACTTGGCGTGAACAAGCCTTATCCGACGTGTTGGTTTTAGGTGCCGAAGTGAATGGTAAGGCTAACCTAATTGTTGCGGTTAGCGCTGATAAGCAAAAGCAAGTTAAGGCTGGTGACTTAATCAAAGCAATTTCGCCAAAGATCAATGGTGGCGGCGGCGGTCGGCCAAACCTGGCCCAAGCCGGTGGGAAGAACCCAGCGGGCTTGCCGGATGCCATGACGGCCGCAGTCGATTGGTTGAAAGCACAAGACTAGCCGCGTTTTAGAACCAACATAAAATAGAATGAAAATAGGCGTTGTGGCGGGACTGATGGAGAAGTGGTCAGAACTACACAGCGTCTATTTAGTTATCATCGTAGCTAATTGAGGACTACACTTAAGTTGGAACGGTGATGGGCCATTTTACGACAACAACCTCATGGTGAAATGGTTGCAGTATTACGAATAGATTACATTGGGGGTCGTCCGTTGTAGTTTATCCGTCAATCGAGTAAAATTGAGGCTAAGTGAGGAAGTGCGGGGGTGTTTTATAGTGAGTTCATTAGACAAAACGATGTATTTTGACTTTGGGGCTAACCAACCAAAGGATGTTCACGATACACTGGTAACGGTTTATCAAGCACTAGAGGAAAAGGGTTATAACCCAATTAATCAGATTGTCGGGTACCTACTATCGGGCGATCCTGCGTATATTCCACGCATCAATGACGCGCGGAACTTAATTCGCAAGCATGAGCGTGATGAGATCATCGAAGAACTGGTTCGGGTTTACTTGAACCAGAATGGACCGGTGAAACCGTCATGAAATTAATGGGGTTAGACGTAGGATCCCGGACCGTAGGGATTGCAATTAGTGACGCTCTGGGCTGGACAGCTCAGGGAATCGAGATTATTCCAATCAACGAAGAGGAAAAGGTCTTTGGGTTGGACCGCGTGGCTGAGCTCGTTGAGGAACGTGACGTGCAAGGCTTTGTCGTGGGTCTACCGAAGAACATGAACAATTCGTTGGGGCCCCGGGCGGCAGCATCGCAGCATTACGGTGAGATGTTGACCGACCAGTTTGGTCTGCCCGTCGACTTTGAAGACGAGCGGTTGACAACCGTTGAAGCGGAGCGTATGTTAGTGGAACAAGCTGATACGTCGCGCCGGAAACGGAAAAAAGTGATTGATAAATTAGCAGCCGGGTTAATTCTGCAGAACTATTTAGATCGGCACGGAAAATTGACCCGAGAAAAGTGAGGTTTCCCATGAACGAAGACCAAGAACAAATCACATTAGTTGATGAAAATGGTAACGAAGAATTATACGATGTCCTGTTTACTTTTGAATCTGACAACTTTGGTAAGTCTTACATTTTGATTTACCCTTCAGGTAAGAGCGACGACGAAGAAGTTGACATCCAAGCGTACGCTTTACCAGCTGACGATGATCCAGCAAACCCTTCTGGCGGCGACTTGCAATTGATCGAGTCCGACGAAGAATGGGATATGGTTGAATCTGTACTGAACACCTTTTTGGCAGACGGTACGATTGATCCTAATGCTGGCAAACAAAGCTAGTCATTGCGCAAAGGGCCTGGGACGGATGTCTCGGGTCTTTTTTTTGTTATAATCTAAAGGTTAAAAGTCCCCAAGCATCTACTTCGTCTGGTCTAATAGTAATCCTGAGACTAAATTAGGCACCTTAGGCCAGTCATCGCTCTACCAGCTGGCAGATGTGGGCTGAAACGATGCGAACACAACCCGAACTTCGAGATGCCGAGTAAGTCAGTGGGGAAATCACCCTCTGGTAGCCGGGGTGCGGCTGTTTTCACGAATTCAGCGGTGATAATTCCTATAGGTACAAGAGTAAGGTGAGTATTTTGATTTTCAACCTTTAGTTATGATCAATTGACCTGCCGTGGGATGGGATGCAAAACGTGTTTTAGCGACCAGATTAATGGTAAAATAAGACGTTATGCGAAACAGGAGGAATTTAAAATGACTGAAGAGACACACCGTTTTAAGGCCATGATTGCGGGCAAATCCTATACAATCGTGGGTCAGGCGACGGATGAACATATGCGGGCCGTGACCGATGTCTTAAACGAACAATTGACGCAACTTAAGCAGTTGGCACCCAATATGAGTAAGGAAGATGCAGCCATTTTAATGGCTTTCAATGCGGTTTCCGACCAGCTTAAACTAGCAGCTGCCAGTGATCAATCGACAACGACTGGTGATAAAGCGACTGCTGAAACGAAAACGGAGGACTAATTTGCTGTTAAGTCTGATTATCTTAGCGATTCTGATTTTAGGCTTTCGCCGAGGTTATCGGCGGGGGTTAGTTTTACAGATCTTGACGACGATTGGCTACCTGATTGTGTGGATTGTCGCGCGATTTGGGGCTAAACCATTAGCTGCGGGTATTGGTCAGTTTGTGGGCAACTTGTCACTGGATAGTTCAGTGAGCGCCGTGGCTGCCAGCCAGAGTAGTAGTTTTTTTCTCAACGGCTTGGCGTTTTCTGCAATCCTAACGGTGGGGTATTTTATTGTCCACCGGGTGGCTTATGGGTTGAACAAAGTGACGTGGTTACCTGTAATTCATCAGGTTAACTCGTTAGCGGGGGGCCTAATCAACTTGGTGATTCGTTACGTTGTCATTTTTTTGACTTTAAATTTATTAATATTAATTCCCATTTCGGGATTTCAAAGTAGTTATCAGTCTTCATCAGTGGCACAGTGGATCGTTAAACAGACACCGGTATTATCTAAGCACGTATTCAACTGGTGGCTGACGGAGCAGAAACAAAAGACGAGTGCTACTGGTTCTGAAGAGAGAGGTGTCCTATGAATCAAAAAACGTTAAAAATTATGGAATATGAGCGCATCAAACAGGCTTTACGAGCTTATTTGGTCTCCGCTGCGGGTCAACATGAATTAAGCGAGCTGACCCCAACGACTAATGCGAAACAATTGCAAACCTGGCTGGACGAGACGCGTGATGGGGCGGATATTTACCGGCTAGAAAATGGAATTCCACTCCCCAAGTTAGATGATATTCGGCCGCACTTACACCGGTTGGCCATGGAAGCCGTTTTAAATGGGGTGGAATTGGCACAAATCAGTCGCGTACTCTGGACGACGGGATCGGTCGTCAAGTTCTTTCATGATCTGGCTGACAAGGAAGTTACCTTACGCCGATTGGATCGCGTGGTTAAGGAACTGGTAACGTTACCCGACGTGACTCGGCGTTTGCGGACGTCACTAGAAGGTGACGGGCATATCACCGATGAGGCTTCACCAGCACTTAAACAGATTCGACAGCACATTACCCAAACGGAAGCGGCCATTCGTAGTACCATGGATCAATACACGCGGGGGAAGGATGCCAAGTATCTGAGTGAAACCATCGTGACGATTCGTGATGACCGCTATGTAATTCCTGTGCGGTCAGAATACAAACAACGTTTTGGCGGCATCGTTCATGACCAAAGCGCCAGTGGCCAGACACTATTCATCGAGCCACAGGCTGTTGTGGGCTTGAACAACCAGTTACGACAAAATCAGATTGACGAACGGCATGAGGAACAACGTATCTTGACAGAGTTAACGGCATTACTGGACCCTTACCAGGAAGAAATTTTACGTAACGCCGAATTATTGGGCCACTTTGATTTTATCAACGCAAAGGCCAAGTACGCGCATCATTTGAAGGCGACGGAGCCCAGATTGTCCTTGGACAATCAAGTTAGTCTTCGCCAAGCGCGGCATCCTTTGATCGACCAAAAAAAAGTCATTGCCAACGACATTACTATTGGCAAGGACTATAAGGCCATTATTGTGACTGGACCGAACACTGGTGGGAAGACGATTACGTTGAAGACTTTGGCCTTAGTTCAATTAATGGGTCAGTCGGGCTTATTTATTCCGGCCAATGAAAACAGTGTAATTGGCGTCTTCAATGATATCTTTGCGGATATCGGGGATGAACAATCCATTGAACAAAGTTTAAGTACTTTTTCCGGCCATATGGAAAACATCGTGGCAATTCTCAAACAAGCCGACGAGAAGAGTTTAATCGTTGTCGATGAATTAGGTGCCGGGACTGACCCACAAGAAGGGGCTGCCCTTGCCATTGCTATTTTAGACGAGATCGGGACGTTGGGCAGTTACGTCATGGCGTCAACCCACTATCCGGAATTGAAAGCATACGGGTACAATCGGCCAGATACGATCAATGCCAGTATGGAATTCAATGGTGAAACCTTGCAGCCAACGTATCACTTGCTGATTGGAATTCCCGGCCGCAGTAATGCCTTAGATATTGCCGCACGCTTGGGTATGCCAAGTCAGGTCGTTGCTGCTGCACGTGGGTTGACCGATCAAGATAGTCAGGATCTAAACGCCATGATTTCTGATTTGACGGAGCAGAAACGTCGAGTCGATGCCGATGCCGAGAGTCTCCACACACAATTGGCCGAGGCAGATGAGCTACATGCCGAATTGCAAAAGCAATTTGACGGCTACCAACACCAGAAAGATCAGTTAATGCTAGATGCTAAACGTGATGCTAATCGGCTAGTCGATGAGTCACGCAAGCGGGCCAACCAGATTATTTCCGACTTGCGCAAGAAACAGTTAGCGGCGGGTCAAAGTGTGGTCAAGGAAGATGAGTTAATTGCTGCTCAGGGTGCCTTGAACGCGCTACAGCAGGATACTAAGCTCAAAAAGAACCGGGTCTTGCGGCGGGAAAAGGCTAAGCTGGACTTCCATAAGGGTGATAGTGTTCTCGTGAAGTCATATGGTCAAGTTGGGGTCCTGATGGAACAGCTCGATGATGATCATTGGGAAGTGCAACTGGGAATCTTGAAGATGAAGATTGCCAATGCCGATTTGGAAAAGGCCAAGGACCCAGCCAAGTCGAAGAAACAGCCCAAGGCCAGTATCAAACGGACCGGGTCAAATGGAATGTCACCAACGCTTGACTTACGTGGTCATCGCTACGAAGAGGCCATGGCGGAGGTGGACCGTTACATTGACTCAGCACTCTTAGCCGGTTATCCTTCCGTCACGATTATTCATGGTAAGGGGACCGGTGCCCTGCGTAAAGGGGTCACGGAATATCTGCAAAGTAATAGTCGCATCAAGAGCTTTGGTTTTTCACCAGCCAATGCGGGTGGTGACGGATCAACGGTTGTCCGGTTTAAGTAAAGGCGTACCTTCTCGACTTACCGGCCAAGTGGCGCGACCGTTCCCATATTTGCCGGAAAAATAACAGGTAACTCTGGACGGTCAGACCGATTAGCCGACAAGCATTGAATAATGCTAATAAATTGTAAGCAACTTAGTTGGTGATTGGGAGAGATTCTGGTAGACTGAGACTATCAATGAGAAATTAGGAGGTAATTAGGAATGGCAGCAGTAGCAGAAACAACGGATAAGACCTTCGAACAAGACACAGCTAAAGGCGTAACTTTGACCGATTTTTGGGCAACGTGGTGTGGTCCTTGCCGGATGCAATCACCAGTCGTTGAACAATTAGCGGGTGAAATGGACAAGGTGACCTTTAATAAGATGGATGTTGATGCCAATCCGAACACACCGCAATCATTTGGTATTATGAGTATTCCAACGCTACTCGTGAAGAAGGATGGTCAAGTCGTCGATTCAATCGTGGGCTACCACTCCAAAGACCAATTAAAGAAAATTTTAGATCAGTACGTTGAAGCTTAGGTTTTAGCGTAATTAAAAGCGACTACCGTATTGGCAGTCGCTTTTTTTAGAATGAAATTGTAAACTTAGTCTTCATTTGGATGCACGATTTTTAAGGGTTCTGGTGCATCATAGTCTGGAATAACGTCACTTGGGTCTGTATAAACGTTGAAGACGACGGCCTGGTCGCGTAATTTGCGTGGGGCGTCAGCCAACTCGGACTCCGTTTCGACGCCGAGCTGTTGGGCCATCATTTCCGCTAAGAAACCGGCTTCGAGGGTGAACCCCTCTTCAGCATTCAAGCGTTTGCGAAGCTTAACGGGTTCGCCACTTAACTGCCATTCGGAGACATGGTCGGTTTGTTTGAGTAAGGTTAAAGTACCAAAGCCAGCTTGTTCAAAGAAAATGCTGGCATCCTTGGGATTTCCCAGTGGAAAACGACGGGCAAGGGATTTTCCAGCCCAATAGTTAATCGCACCGTGATCGTCACCCAGCAGTTCTGGTAACAAAGCATCGCGGAGAATTAATTGTGGGAGGTAGGCGGCACCCTCAGCATCGCCCATGACAGTTTGGTATAAGTTTTTCACAATGGTTGGCTCCTTCATCCGTATATATTCTAATTTTATTATACCTTAATTTTTCTATGAGGTTGTCCTCACGCTAAATTTAAGTGTTTTTTTAGATGGATTGGCCGTTTTGCTTACCATGAAACTTGAAACCGGTTCATAAAAAGGCGATAATATAGTTTCAAGTAATTGAGAGGAGGCGTTGATTCATGCCTAGTGATCCAATTGGACTAATGGACTCAGGAGTCGGCGGCTTAACGGTATTAAAAGAAGTGCAACGGTTATTACCAACCGAAAACACAGTGTTCTTGGGGGACCAAGCACGACTCCCTTACGGACCACGGTCGGTGGCAGAAGTCACGACCTTTACGCGGCAGATTGCGGCGTACTTAAGACAACAAGCAAACATTAAGATGTTGGTGATTGCTTGTAACACTGCTACAGCAGCGGCCTTGACCACAATGCAGGCGGAACTTTCTGTACCAGTCGTAGGTGTGATTACACCTGGGGCTCAGGCGGCAGTTAAGGTTACCAAGAATCATCGAATTGGTGTTATTGCCACAGCAGGGACAGTCAAGAGTGATCAGTACCGGCAAAAGATTTTGGCAGCCGATTTGAAAAATACGGTTATTAGTGTGGCTTGTCCGGAGTTGGTTACCTTGGCTGAGGCTAATGATTTAACATCGGCGCATGCACAATCAGTAGTTGACGCGAGTCTAGCGCCATTTAAGGGGCAAAACATCGATACCCTCATTTTGGGATGTACCCATTTTCCACTGTTGAAAGCAGCGATTCAAACGGCCATAGGAGCGGATGTTTTATTGGTCGATCCGGGTGCGGCTACCGCTGAAGTGGCGCGCCAAATGTTGGCTCAGAATCATTTGTTAGCCCCGACAACAGTGGCTGGGACGGCGGACTACTATACCACGGGAGATGTTTCACAGTTTAATGAATTAGCCAGTCAATGGCTGAACATTGCACCCATTAAGGTGGCCCATTTGCCAGTTAGCACGTTAGAAATGACTGCAACGGAGGTTTAGTGATGGAAAACACGATTGTAATCGCAACGAACAATCCTGGTAAGGCACGTGAGTTTCGGGCAATCTTTGAACCCAAGGGATTGACGGTTAAGACGCTAGCCGATTTTCCGATGTTAAAGCAAGTGCAAGAGACAGGCAAGACATTTACGGAAAATGCCAAATTAAAGGCAATCGCAGTGGCACAACAAACGCAGCTTCCCGTGTTGGCGGACGACTCCGGTTTGATGGTCGACGCGCTGAACGGAGAACCGGGCATTTACTCGGCCCGTTATGCGGGCGATCACGACGATGCGAAGAACAACGAAAAGCTGTTGGCGAAGCTGGCGGGTGTTCCACAAGCGAAGCGTACAGCGGCTTTTCACACGTCGTTGGTATTGGTCAAGCCAAATGGTAAGGAACTTGTGACCACTGGGGAGGTTCGTGGTGAAATTTTAACGGTCCCGCGAGGTCACGATGGATTTGGCTACGATCCGCTATTTTACGTGCCCACAGAACAACAAACCTTTGCTGAAATGGGGTTGGCACAGAAAAATCAGCACAGTCACCGGGCTAAGGCTACGGCGGCGATGTTACCGCAGTTCGATCAATGGTGGGAGGAATAAACCATGAAACGTTGGTTAGTTGTGAGCGATAATCATGGTGACCGGGACATTTTGGTCACATTGAAGCAGGTATTGCAACCAGACACGATTTTTCACTGTGGTGATTCCGAAATGGATGCCACGGACCCTTGGTTCAAGGACGCTTATGTTGTTCAAGGTAATATGGATTATGATAGTCAACTACCATTGGTGGAAACACCAACCGTGGATGGCTGTAAGGTATTGCTGACACACGGTCATTATGATGCCGTCCACTGGGATTTGACCAAGCTGAAACACCATGCTGATCAAGAACAGGCGGATCTGGTTTTCTTCGGTCATACACACGAATTGGCTGCCGAACAGGTCGGTGGTCACGTCTTCGTCAATCCGGGGAGCATCAGTCAGCCACGCGGCGAGTTTCGCCAGCTGGGGGGAACTTGTGCGGTCATTACAGTCATGCCGGCGCAGTGGGTCGTTCAGTACTACACGAGAGATGCCCAACCGGTTGCCGATTTAAAATTTACATTTGACCGTTAGTTTCAGAAAGGATGAGTTCACGTATGATTGACGCAGCCGTCGAGCAACTGTTGCGCAAGGAAAAGAAAAGCTATGTGATTCCCGCAGACGTCGTTGCCAACGTGACAGCGACCAATACCTTGGAGCATGCGATTATGGTGTTGTCTAAGGTGGGCTATAGTCGGATTCCCGTCTTGGACGCGGATGATCACTTGCAGGGGATGATCTCCCTGGCAGCAATTACCAATCAACTTTTACAGGTACCAGGTGCCGCGGTGGACCAGCTCAGCAATTACACCGTTGCCGATGCCATGCTACCGATTGATCATTGGGTAGATGACCCGACAAAACTAGAAACGATTTTAAACTATTTGATTGACGAACCCTTTATTCCGTTGGTAGATGCTGATAACGTCTTTCAAGGTATCATTACGCGCCGTGAAATTTTAAAACGAATTAACTACTTAGCGCATAATTTGAATAATTACTATGATGTGATACCGCTAACCGATAAGGCGGGGCAAGCGAGAAAATAACGGGTCTTGAACCAAGAAACTGTATTTCGTGAGGGAGGGACCGCCGTGAAAATCGGATTAGGTATTTTAATTGCCATCCTGTGGTTGTTCACGATTGGCTTAGCCATCATGGCTGCTACTGGAACCGGTAGTTATTCGTCGTTCGTTATTCTTTTTGTGCTGGCAATTTTCAGCACAATCGGCTGGTGGCGACTGTAACTGTTAGCCATTGGATTTGAGAGGACTGTGACTTCGGTTACGGTCTTTTTTAGAACCTACCTTCAGCTGTAAGCTAAAGACATGTGGTGATATGTCAAGACAAAGTATTTAGAACTTTAGATACTTTGTCAGCAATCTAGATGAAAAATAACGCACTTAAATAAGCCAATCGATTCAAATTTTTTTGAATCGTGGCGATTACGCTTTACCGAGGTTAGTTTATACACCTATACCGATTCCTCCCTTTGATAGAGTTGGTGATTGCGGAGTAGTGTATCAATCACCCTGATTAGTTTTCTTGCGGTAAGTGCGAGGGCTCGTTTTCGTGGTGTTTTTTTAACCTCTGACATTTTATGGTTATAGTACTCTCTAAATACAGAATCATAGCGAACTATCGAACCGGTAGCTTCGATTAGATAGTAACGTAAGTACTTATCACCAGTATGAGTCATGGGCGTCACAGAGCTATTAAAGTTACCAGATTGATTTTGTTTCCAAGCAAGACCGGCATATTTAGCCAACTGTCTATCGTTATCGAATCGAGTTATTTGTCCGATTTCAGCAATAATACCAGCCGCGTAGACTGGACCGATGCCGGGGAAAGACTGCGTAATATCATTCTCAGGTAATATTGCCAGTAACTTCTTAATCGCTTGGTTAAGCTGTTTGATCATTTTTTCATAGGCTCGAATCTCAGCAGCATAAATAGAAAGCACCGTATCAATAGAATCTTGAACGATTGGACTTAAATGATAGGAACTACGTACAGCCTTTTGAATAGACTGAGCAAGCTTTTCAGAGTCGGCAAAGCGACCGTGACCCTTTTGGTTGAAATAAGCAATTAGATCTTCAATCGGGGTGTTCATGAGCTCGTCAGTAGTCATATCATCGATGAGTAAGTCCATCATCGTATGGCTAAAAATTGAGGTAGGAACGTCACCGACCACCAGTTTATTAGCCTTATAGTACAAGTTTTCGAGATAATGTTGTTTAGAGCGTGTCTGTGATTGGACAATCTCGAATCGTGATCGTGTTAGTCGCTGTAGAGAAATATATTCTTCTTGGCGCACGATACCAACGGTATAGTGGCCAACACGAAGAAAGTCAGCGATGTAGTATGCATCAAGTTTGTCGTTCTTATTGGCTTCAAAAACATCTTTAAAACGCTTAGTATCACGTGGATTGAGTACGACTGCTTCAGTAGCAAATTGAGCTAAATCCTCATCGTTTTTAAAGAAGAATGCTGGATGAAAGCTATAGATCGAAGTTGATTCCATACCGATTACGAGCTTGTCAAATGTGTACTGATCATTCAAGGCTAGAATGATCGTCTTAATCTCAGTAGCACCCTCTAAATCATTAGAAAAGGTGTCTCGGAAGATGGTCTCAGAACTATCAGAAGTCATCATAGCAACTTCGAGATTTTGAGAGCTAACATCAATACCTACAAGTAATTTCATTGGGTTGGCCTCCCTTCGTAATTATTGTCTGGTCTTAAGTTGGACACCGCATGATAATCCCTAATTACAATCACTACGCACATCCTCGCAAGATAAGTATTCAAAGACTATGAGGTTCAAAGCTGTCAGTCAAAAAAGCGCCATGACCGAAGTCACAGCGCAATAAAGACTAGCTTATTTAGGTGGTACGGTTGCGTGGGTCGGCAGTGTAATATTGGCCTCCCGAATGGCTTTGAGATAAGCCGTAAGAAACGTTGCTTGCAACTGGAACTGACTGCCACTCTTGGCGACAATGATGATTTGATAGACCAGTTCGCCGGTCGGTAGCGTGACAACGCCCATGACAGTGGGGTCACCAATAATACTTGGGTGTTCTGGAATTAAGCGCTCGTTCGTCGCTTGAATAATGGCGGGGAACTTCTCAACCGGTGTAGTCGAGGCGATTGGAATGTTAACCGTTGCGTGCATATCATTACGTGACCGGTTGGAAACGATGGTAATGTTACGATTGGGAATGAAGTTAACGGTCCCATCGGCACTAGTGACTTGTGTGGTTCGCAGTCCAATTGCTGACACGGTACCTTCAATCAACCCAATTTTAACCGTATCACCGACGTCAAATTGTTGTTCAAATAGAATCGAAATGCCGGTGACCAAGTCACTGACGAACCCCTGGGCGCCGAGACCTAAAGCCAAACTGAAAATTCCGGCCCCAGCAACTAGCGTACCAACGGGAACACCTAATGTGGAGAGAATCGCATAGATCCAGAAAAACATAATTGTATAGTGGAAAATGTTCATCGTTAGCATGCTGATGGTTTGTAGCCGATTGCTACCCTCAGCGCTAGGCTTTAGATAACGTTTGAAGCTCCTACGCAGGATGGCTTTACCAATCCAGTTGATTACCAGAAAGAGTAGGGTCAAGAAGAGGAGTGTGACGAAACGACTGGTAATCAGATGCATGAAGTTATCCCAGTCAAAGGATTTAAAATAATTTTGAAGCCACTTGGAAGAGGTGGCGGTCGTGGTAACTAGGGCCATCAAGGTGATGGGCCTCCTTTACTATCTGAGTTTATCTTCTAGTGTAGCAGATTTTTATCTGATTCGGGGTTTTAATTGCGTGTAAGCGCTGAGAATGCTATTCTATTGGTAAGTAACGAGTACAAGGAGGGGTTGTCATGACCGGTGGACAAGTAGCGGGCCTGATCGCAGCAATTGCGTTTTTGATCTTGGTCCTCTTCATTGGCATGTTCTTAGTAAAAATGAACAAAACGTTGGGTGAACTCAATCATTCAATGAAGACGATGACTTCGGACGTTGACGTAATTAGTCACCAGGCCGAAAACATCATGGCAAATGCTAACGAATTGTTAGAGGATGTCAACAAGAAGGTGGCGACCATCGATCCCGTCTTCCAAGCCGCCGCTGATCTAGGTGAGAGCGTTTCAGATTTGAACACGGCGACCCGCAATCTCACCGAGCGTGTGGGAGACACGGCCAAACAAACGGCTAAGGCGTCGCTAGCGACCCGAGTCGGTAAAACCGCGTTTGATTTATACCGGAACCATAAGAACAAGGATTAATCACGGAAAGGGAGTCACGAGTATGGCAAAACACAAGTTATTAGCAGGATTGTTATTGGGTGGTGCTGCCTATGCAGCCTACCACGCACTTGACTTGGAACAACGTGAAGCCTTAAAGGGTGCCGCACGCGACCGCTACAATGCATTCAAGGACCGGGCTGTCGATTACGCCTTCTACGCCGCAGATGCCGCGGACGATTTCAAGGAAGCTTTGGACGATCGCTTAGCTGGCAAGACCGACGCACCAGCTTGGAAAGACGGCGAAGACACAGCTGATGATGAAGATGACGACATCGTTTTAAGTAGTGATGAAGTTAATGATCTACCAGGTGAAGAAGCGAAGGAAGCAGCCGTAGAGCCAACTACGGCTGCTCCAGCAGATGGTGCCACAGATGTGGCTGATGAAAAACCCGCTGATGATGCACCAACTGAAGCATAATTTAGAATTAAAGAGAAAGTCGCGGCCAATTACCGGGGCTTTTTAATTTGGCGTTAATTAGTATTGCTTTCCCCAAAACAGACCGGGACAGAGGGTGGTTAGCTGGCGAGCTTGAAATCGGTCCTTTGACTGGAGGCGTTCCCCCACAGCAAGCAGAATTTTGGTAGTTGGCGTGCGGCTGTTGGCACTAATTTAGCCGTGACAACTTCTACTGCCGCAAGAGTAATGTGAACAATTTGGCTTGCAACCTCTTTAGTAATATAGATTTGGAGACATAAAAGAGCCTGGGGGTTATCCCAGACTCTAGTGAAACAGTCATTTATTTAGCCAACGTAAGTGAGTTCCTTAGAAGTATGCGTGAATGGCAAGCTCCCATCGGCGGTGACGTGGACACAGTCTTCAATCCGTACACCGGCGACTCCTGGAATGTAGATTCCAGGTTCGATGGAGAAGCACATACCGGGTTCGAGAACGAGGTCGTTACCTTCCATGATAGATGGAAATTCGTGATCACTCATCCCCATTCCGTGGCCAAGACGGTGAATGAAGTATTCGCCATAGCCAGCCTTGGTGATGATATCGCGGGCAATCTTGTCCAGCTCGGCAGCGGTCATGCCAGGCTTCACGGCAGCCTGAGCCGTCAATTGGGCTTCCAAACAAACCGCGTAGATTTCCATTTCTTTAGCCGTTGGGGTCCCTAAAGCAACCGTCCGAGAAGCGTCAGAAATGTAGCCGTCATAAACGGTTCCGAGGTCAAACAAGACCAGTTCGTTGTTTTCAAATTTCGTATCGTTCGTTGCACCATGTGGCTCTGCGGCGTGTGCACCGGCTTGAACCAGACTCCCGAAGGACATCTCCATAATGCCTTCCTTCATCAGGGCATACTGTAATTCAGCAACGGCAGATTGTTCCGTCTTGCCTGCCTTAACGGCGGCGAAACCATGTTCAAAGGCGAAGTCGTCCCATTTGCCGGCGATTTCTAGTTTCTTAATTTCTTCGGCGGACTTGATCAAGCGCATCCGTTCGATAAAACTAGTGATATCTAAGTCAAATTGGGGGGTGCTAAATTGTGCAGCCAAAGCTTCCATCCGGGCTACTGGGAGTTGACCCTTTTCCAATGCGATGTGGTCAGGATCGACGTGACGTTGCTTCACTTGATCGGCAATCATGGCCCATGGATTTTCGTGGTCCAGGTAACCAATAACTGGGAATTTCCAGCCGGTTGACTTGATGACTTCAACCTCTAAGGCTGGCGCAAAGATAAATGGATCTTGGTCTGGGAAAACCACCAGGGCTAGGACCCGTTCGATAGGATCACTGCCAAAACCAGTTAGGTACTGGATAGTTTTCGGATTGCTCAGGTACGTCATGCTAGCGTGTTGTTCTGCTGTCCATTGCTGGATTTGTTCGAGTTTAGTCATTCAATCACCCCTTCAAAAGATGAGTTTATTATAGCATAAGTTCACGGGTGATTTTGCCGTGAGGTCAATTAGTCAGCGGCTAGTTGGTCAACACCGTCATGACAGATGAAATCATGATGGAAAATGAGAAATTTGCAGATTTAAACACCGAATAATATTGGACATTTTTTTATCACATGCTAAGTTGAAAAATGTTTCTGTAAATAGCTTAACAACGCCGTTAACGAGACTTATAGTAAATCATATTAGCCTCGAAAATTCTCCTCTGTAGAGAGATGTGCCTTGAAAATTAAATGAAATTACGGTATTCTTTGACTTGAAAGCGTTTTCAATGTTGCGTGAATGATTGACTTTCTGTATACTGGTCAAGTTGCTTGAAAACGAATGAAAACAAACCAAAACAAGGAAGAAAGGGCTATCGCTATGGAAAAACAAACAGTAACGATTTATGATGTGGCGCGTGAGGCGGCGGTCTCGATGGCCACCGTTTCTCGGGTGGTTAACGGGAATCCGAACGTAAAACCAGCGACACGTAAGAAAGTTTTAGAGGTCATTGATCGGTTGGATTACCGACCAAACGCCGTTGCACGGGGGTTAGCAAGCAAGAAGACAACGACCGTTGGGGTAATCATTCCCGATGTCACGAACGCTTACTTCTCTTCATTAGCACGGGGAATCGATGATATTGCCATGATGTACAAATATAACATCATCTTGACCAACTCCGATGAAAACGGGGGCAAGGAAGTTCAAGTATTAAATACTTTGATGGCCAAACAAGTTGATGGAATTATTTTCATGGGTAACCAAGTCACCGACGAATTGCGTGAAGAATTCAAGCGCTCAAAAGCCCCAGTTGTTTTAGCAGGTTCGGTTGATGCTGAAAAGGCACAGCCGAGTGTCAACATCGATTACGTTGCTGCTGTCGCGGAAGCTGTGAAAAATTTGATTGATCACGGCAATCAGAAAATCGCCTTTGTTTCGGGGTCGATGGACCAAGCTATTAACCACGATTACCGGTTGAAAGGGTACAAGAAGGCTTTGAAAGACGCAGGTATCAGTTACGATGATAAGTTAGTCTTTGAAACGGATTACACTTACAAAGCTGGTCAATCACTCGAACCAGCTTTGACGGCTGCTGGCGCAACGGCTGCCTTTGTCGGTGACGATGAATTGGCTGCTGGTGTGATGAACGGCTTGACTGACGCTGGTGTCGATGTTCCTAGCGAATTCGAAGTTATTACCAGCAACGATACGAAGCTGACCGAATTGGTCCGGCCAAAGATGAGTTCAATTACGCAACCACTGTACGATATTGGTGCCGTGGCAATGCGGTTGCTCACCAAGCTGATGAACAATGAAACCGTTGATGAAAACACCGTGATTTTACCTTACGGGTTGATGAAGCGGAGCTCAACGAAATAAGCTTTTTTAAACGAGAAGGTTTACGAGGTCAATTAAGATTTCGGAACCTTCTTTTCGTTTACAGTGGTTCGTGGATGATGACCTGAAAAGTAGGTAAATTATGTTTTAATCTGGTAAAAATTAGCCGTTGATCTGGTGGACCTAATTGGGCGGAATCTCTGGCGACAGGGTGCGGTTAAGCTAAATGATACTGTCTTTTAACCTAGGCCATTAACTTAAGCTGGGCTTAACCCATCTGAATTTTAAATGTGCTAAAATGAAAAACAATAATAGACGTCTGATGAGGCTGATAAGCCGCGGATGACGGGTAACGGAGGTGGTTTTGTGCATACGACTAGTCGAATGGAACGCTACCATTCAGCAGAGCAGGAAGACCCGCAGCAACCTAGTCCGACCAAGTATCAACGGCGGCCTGCTTTGGGTCGATGGGTAGCCTTTTTGATATTACTGTTGACGGTTGCGGTTGGACTACGGCTGACGCTTTTTAATGCTAACTATGTTGCTGGTGTTGTTTCTCGGTCTACAACAGGAGAAAAGGTTATGGCCAATGTAAACAGTGATTTGGATGATTTAGGTGTGTCCGGTGATCCGGTCACGGCAGCAGTCATTCAACCCTATTTGGAACAGGGAATCGCGCAATTATACGGTCAGAGTGCAACGACGCCAGATAGTTCAGCTTTGTCGACCGCCATTACGACCCAGGCACAGACGTTGGGTGTCACTGCCAGTGCAACGCTCGTGAATAAGATTGCTAATCAGGCCCAAAAAAGAGCGGTAGCGGCCTTTAAGACGCCAGCTATGCAGACAGTCGGTTGGAAGATTCAACGGGCCCAACGGCTTGATTTTTGGCTACTGGTGGCAACACTCCTCTTACTGGTGGTCACGACCATCTACGCACTTGGTGTGCACCACTTCTTTGGGAGCTTAGGTCCGGGACTGACTTTGGGTGGATTTATGGGGGCAATTGTTGGTGTGGTCGGGTTTTTGGTTGCACCAGCAGTGGTGACGGCCACGACCACAACGCTCACAAGCTTGCTGACTTCGGTGATTCGTAGCGGATTGGGCGTTATCATCTTTGCCGGTGCCGCCGAATTTGTCATTGGATTGGTCGTTTTACTTGGTCACCGGACATTTCGAAAAAGCTAACTAAGCCGAAAGGTCGACAGATATGGGGTCAGGCGTGTTCGCCCGTTCCAGCCCCTATCCGTTGGTCGGTAAGGCGATGATTGGATAACATTGCCTATTTTTAACCACAAGATTGTTACGACAACCAGCATAAGTGGTAAGTTGAAACATTCAATCTTTAGAAGGTAATTTGAAGTCTAAATTTAGGGGATCTATGACGTTGGTCGTGGATCCCTTTTTTGTTCTTCAAGGGGATTCATTGCGTGCAACCGCTAACGATGGCCCACACTTAAAGTTAATTCCCGATGGTAATGTTAAGGGACTAACCCCCAGCCCCCAGTCAGAAATTGATGGCTTTGGGTAACTTCGGGACTAAAATACATGCGAAGTGAATGTTCTAATGTTGAATTCTATTCACGATTGAAGCAGTGTGTTGCGTAAAATTAAAAACTGCGGTCTATATGCGGTAAACCCAGTTCGATGGTACTTTGAGGGGGAGTCAGAGATTATGCGAGAAAAAGGGACGACCAAAGCACGCAGAAATGAACGGCAGTGGGTGGCGTTAGCGCTTGCCACGACGGCGATCGGCGTGGGGGCCATTACAGCGGTGCCGGTGACGAACGCGAAGGCTGACACAGTTACGTCAGCGAGTACGACGAGTGAAGATGAGGGTGAAAAAACGCCAGCAAATGGGCTCACCATAACTAGCGCCGCAGAGGCATCGTCCACGGCCACGGCGAGTCAGTCGACTGCAACATCATCATCTGCAGTCAGTGCAACTGCAGTATCGTCTACATCATCATCTACAGTCAGTGCAATCAGTTCAGCGACAGCACCAGCTAGTTCAGCAGCGTCAACGACTAATGTGGCCAGTTCGGTTGCTACCATAGCGCCAACGTCTACGGTGGCGTCCGTAGCAAGTAGTCAGGGGATAGCGGCAACTAATTTGGCATCTTCTGCTGCCAGTCAGTCGACGGTGGCCAGTTCGGCCTCAGTAACCATAGCCCAGCCGACGCAGTCAACACCTGCGTCGACGGTCGAAACCGCGAGCACGGTATTTAATTGGCAAACGGATGAGACGACTGGTACGGCAAGCATTATGGGGGTCAATCAGGCTGTCAGCGGCCTGTTGAATTTGCCGTCGACGTACGTGGCGAACGGGAAGACGTATCAGGTCACGTCAATTGGTCCTGACGCCTTCGCTTCGCAAACGGGACTGACGACAGGCCTAACTGGTGTGACTTTTGGGAACGGGTTGCAATCGATTGGGGAGTCCGCCTTTGCCTACCTTAACAATTTAAAAACGGCCAATTTTACGGCTGACCAGGCGCTAACAACGATTGGTAGTCAGGCCTTTGTTGGCACTGGGTTGACGCAAATTACGCTACCAAATAGTGTCACAACAATTGGTAGTGACGCTTTCAAATACGTTGGTGGGATCACAACTTTACAACTCCCAACGAATCTGGTCAGTTTGGGTGCTGGTTCCTTTTCAGAAAATCTGAATCTAACGACGGCCGACCTCACACCGGCAACTGGTCTGACGACAATTGGGAATGAAGCCTTTGCTGGGGATGGCCTGACGGCACTGACGATTCCGGCCACTGTTCAGGACATTGACGTTGGGGCGTTTATGACGAACCAGCAACTGACAGATGTGCGCTTTGCGTCAGCTAGTCAGCTAGTGACAATTGCGGATTCGGCGTTCATGTATGACACCGCGCTCAAGACGGTGACCCTGCCTGATAGCGTGCAGACGATTGGGGCTCAGGCTTTTCTATCTGATCAGAGTTTACAGACGGTCAGTTTAGGAAGTGGTGTACGAAATATTGACGCCAATGCCTTCACATACGATGGTAAGCTGACTACGGTGGATTTGAGTCGGGCAACGCAATTGGTTGCGATTGGTGACGGTGCGTTTGAGTACGCTGGGCTTTCTGGAACGCTGACATTGCCCGCTAACGTTCAGTCGTTGGGTAATTTGGCGTTTGCCGGTAATCAGATCACAACGTTGAATTTGGATAACGCTTTACAGAGCTTAGGTAACGACGTCTTTGGCAGTAACCAATTAGTCCAGATAACCGGGCCAGCATTACCAGGGTTAGCGCAGAATCAATTTGTGACGATTTTCGCTGATCCCCATGATTTAACAGTGACAGATCTATTGTCTGTAAAGGTAGGACAACTGACGCCAGCCGACGTGACAGTATCTGCGGTCGCAAACGCAACGTATCAAAATGGGCAGTTTGTGGTGACACCGGGTCAGTCGAGCTTTACCTTTGACTGGTCGCTGGCGAATGCTGTTGGCGCAACGGTCTATGCGGGACAAGCAACGGTGATATTAAGTGATCCAGCAATCAAAGCAATCAATTCGACGGTACTGGCGGGAAGTGTTTGGCAGCCGGCCGACAATTTCGTCAGTGCGACCGCACCTGATCATTCGGTGGTGCCTTTCAGTGCTGTGACGGTCACGGGGACGGTTGATTCGATGGTGGCGGGCACGTACCCGATTACCTACAATTACCAGGATGCTAGTAGTACGATTACAGTGACCGTCACGAAACGGCCAGGAACGTATCAGCTAGTGGGAGCGCCCCAAGTGACGTATACGGGCGAGCGACCATCGCTTGTACCGGCAGACTATCAGGTAGATTTACCCGATGGTCAGACCTATACGCCACAATTTGGTGATTTAACCACGACTGCTGAAGCTACAGTCGGGACCTATTCGGTGACGTTGACGCCGGCTGGAATGGCACATTTACAGGCCCTACCGGAATCCGATATCTATGATTGGACGTTGGGCGGACAGGGAAGCTTACAGGTTATTCCGGCATCAGTCACGATTACGATTGAAAATGAGTCTAAAGTGGTTGGCGATATGGGACCGACGATCCTTGCCAATGTAAGCGGTCTCCCAACTATGGGGGCGCCGCTAAACTATACAATTCAACGTGTAGTCGGAGAAACGGCTGGGACCTATCCGATTTCGGCCGTTCTTGGCTTGAATCCAAACTATGATGTTACCGTGCTTAACGGCGTGCTGACAATCACTGCGGCACCGGTTTCATCAGTTACAAAACCAGCACAGTCAGCAGCTTCAGTCCAGTCTTCATCGGCAGCCACGAGTGGGGGGGCGACCTCTAGTTCGGTAGCAACGACTAAGCCAGATTCGGCGACTAGTATCGCGTCGAGTGCTGCTGCCCCAGCAACGAGTGCTTCACAGGCGGCTTCAAGTACTGCGACGTCGGGGACCAGTAACTCGCAAGCTGCTTCAAGTGCAGCTAAAGGGTCACAAAGCGCATCAAGCGCCGCTACAGCAGTCACCAGTGGCTCACAAGTTACTTCAAATACTGCTACGCCCACAACCGGTGATTCAGAAGCTGCATCGAGTGCTGCTGCCCCAGCAACGAGTGCTTCACAGGCAGCTTCGAGTGCCGCGACGTCGGAAACCAGTAACTCGCAAGCTGCTTCAAGTGCATTTAAGGGTTCACAAAGTGCTGCAAGTGCCGCTACAGCAGTCACCAGTGGTTCGCAAGCAGTAAGTGCTGCCACGTCAGCAACGAGTAGTTCACAGAGTGCTTCGAACGCCGTTACCCCAGCGACAAGTCCATCAAGTTCGGCAACCGCCCCTGGGTCATCAGTAGCAACTAGTAGTCAGGTATCACCAATCGTCCAGCTTGGCAGCACGGCAGACAGTGCGGCAGCACCAACCACTTCTAATGCTCCCGACCGTACTGGTGAGACGCATACGGTAACCGGGGATGTTGCAGTGCCCGCGACCGCCAAGAAGGCAGAGAAGCAAGGCAAGCCTCAGGTTGAGGTGGATCGCGTCATGGGCAAGCAGCCGACAACTAAATTCCAGTCCACAGTGCAGGCCAGTGCTAAGGACTTAGCTAGTAAGGCCACGAAACATGGTGAAAAAGCTGTTCAGCTACGGAAAGCCCCCGCAAAACCAGCGCGATGGCAGTATTCGAGCCAATCAGCAAGGCAGGCAACGCTTCCACAGACCGGTGAACACACAACGGCGGATTGGTCAGTATTAGGCATACTTCTAGGTGTGTTAGGGGTCTTAGGATTTCGGCGTCGTCGAGACTAGAGAGGATGCAAGGAAGATTAATGTAAGCTGACTTCGCTCGGATCGTAACTAAAAAATTAGATGGTATTTTCACAGAATTGTTAGAAATGAGCTGGTAATTCCGAGTATCCTGGGCTGAAGACAGTTTTCACAGCAGGTGGAATTTTTGTTGGTCGAAGCGGGCTCATTTCGCGTTGATAAAAAAGGCATCATCCCAGCCAGTCCAATTAAGGGACTCGCGGGTGATGCCTTTTAAGGTTGGAATTAAATTCAGTTGTTACATCAGAATCTTGGAAAGGAAGTCTTGCGCCCGTTCCGTTTGGGGATTGTCGAAGAAAGCTTCTGGCGTGTTGTTTTCCTGAATGTAGCCGTCGGCCATGAACCAGACACGGTCAGCAACAGACTTGGCAAAGCCCATTTCATGAGTAACCACGACCATCGTCATGCCTTGGTTGGCCAGCTCCTGCATGACGTTCAACACCTCTCCGACCATTTCGGGGTCTAAGGCAGAGGTGGGTTCGTCAAACAGCATCACCTTGGGATCCATGGCTAAGGCCCGTGCAATGGCAACCCGTTGTGCCTGGCCACCGGAGAGACTGCTAGGGAACGCGTCGGCGTGATCATCCAAGTTGACCTGTTTAAGAAGTTCGTGTGCCCGCTTGGTGGCTGCTGCGTCGTTGATGCCTTTGACCTTCATCGGTGCCAACTTAATATTTTCCAATACGGTCATGTTCGGGAAGAGGTTAAAGCCTTGGAAAACCATCCCCATTTCCTCTCTAAGTTCGTTAACGCGCTTAGTATCTAGGGTGGTCAAGTTTTCACCGTCAAAGTCCACTTCGCCGCTCGTCGGTGTTTCTAAGAGATTGAGACAACGTAGGAAGGTACTTTTTCCACCACCAGAAGGACCAATAACAACGATGACTTGCCCTGAATCGACTTGTTCCGTGATATCCTTTAAGACTTCGTTTTTACCGAAGCTTTTCGCGAGATTTTTAACCTCGATGATTGGTTTAGTCATGTTGCATTCTCCTTTCGAAGTAGTTCAGAATTCGAGAAGCGGTAAACGTCAAGATGAAGTAGAGTACCATGATGACGGCGATAGGTGCCACGCCTCGGTAAGTGTCGGACCGAACAATGTTGCTTTGGAAGATCAATTCGGAAACCCCGATGATAGAAACGATGGAACTGTCCTTGATCAAGGTGATAAATTCATTCCCAAGTGATGGCCAGATGTTCTTGAGGGCTTGCGGTAAGATGACGTAGCGCATGCTCAAACCACTGGACATCCCCAAGCTTCTAGCGGCCTCCGTTTGGCCGTCATCCACAGAATTGATCCCACCACGGATGTATTCGGCAACGTAGGCGCCAGAGTTCAGCGAAATCGCAATGATCCCGGAAGTTAATGCAGGGAGATTAACGATCAAGCCTAAACCGAAGTAAACGAACATGACTTGAACCATCATTGGCGTACCTCGGATAAATTCGACGTAGGCCGTGGCTAACCAACGTAAACCAGTCTTGACAGCACCGCCTTGACCCATCCGAGCGAGGGCCAAGATGACCCCAATGATGAACCCAAAGAAGACGGAACAAACGGTAATGATCAACGTGTATTCGATCCCGGTTAGGAAGGCTTTCCAGTAGTGAAACATGCTGGTGTTGACGGTGTTGGTCTTGAGATATTTCCCAGCAGCGGGAAGGTAAGTCTTGTTGACTAAGTTTTGCTTCTTGATTTGATCAACGGACTTGTTGGCAGCGGTAACTAGTGCAGTAGACCCTTTTTTGAAGGCAACAGAGGCGCTGGTATCGGAGGCACTCAGGTTAAAGTCACTAGGGATGGCAGCTAATTCCTTGTTGTTTGCCACGTAGGCCTGAGCAGAAGGTTTTTCCATGGCGACTCCTTGAATTTTGTGACTCTGGAGCGCGAGAATCAGGTCGGACACGGAGGTCATTCCCTTAACGGTCGTGCCACTCGTTTGTTTCTTAGACTCATTGTACATCGTAGACCCGGTTTGGGCCCCAATGGTCTTGTTCACGAAGGAATCTTTGTTCTTATAAATACCCTTGTCACTTTTGTTAATGACAATACTGTACCCACCTTGATAGTAGGTATGTGTGAAGTCAACGTTCTTTCTCCGAGCTGGTGTCGGGTTCATCCCAGAGATGACCATGTCGACCTTACCCGTCTGCAGGGCAACCAGCAGGGAATCAAAGGACATGGATTTAACGACTAACTTAACGCCCATATCCTTCGCAATCTTTTCTCCAACGGCCACATCCATACCGACAATTTTAGTTTTGCCGTGAACCGTGGCTTGAAATTCGTAAGGAGGGTAATCCGGCGAGGTCCCCATGACCAACGTTCCCTTCTTTTGAACCTTCGACAGTGATGTGTCAGTGGCGGCATTGGCCGTCGTGGCGGTCATCGTGGTAAAGCCGGTGACTAACGCTAACACGAGTGCGAAGAATAATACCAATCTCTTTTTCATATTCTGACTCCTCTATAATATAAGTTGTTGCCCTTGATTATAGTGGAGACTGCGTATTTATACAAGGATTATTTTAAAAACCAGCTTTTTATACATCTAATATTCGATTAAACAATGACGAGATCCCTTGATATATGGTAACTGGTGAAATTAATATACATTTCTTGATGAATAATGGAATTTTCAAGCTAGCCAATTGAATGAATTGAAAGTAAGTGCTAACATGTATAGTGTCTGTTTTATACGGATATCTAAAAAAATTTAGAAAAGAGGAGTTACGATGTCAGGACATTCTAAATGGCATAACATCCAGGGCCGGAAAAATGCTCAGGATGCAAAACGTGGAAAAATCTTCCAAAAAATCTCACGTGATTTGTACCAAGCTGCAAAAGCAGGTGGTCCTGATCCCGACGGTAACCCTCAACTTCGTTTGGAAATGGACAAGGCGCGGGCAGCTAACATGCCTAAAGACAACATCAAGCGGGCTTTAGATAAAGCTTCTGGTCTTGGTGGCGCTAAGTTCGAAGAAATTACCTACGAAGGCTACGGTCCAGCCGGGACAGCAATCATGGTTGCTGCCTTAACGGATAACAAGAACCGGACGGCTGCGGCTGTTCGTTCTGCCTTCACGCATCATGGTGGCGCATTAGGTGCAGCAGGTTCCGTTTCCTACATGTTTGATCGGAAGGGTTACATTGTAATCTTACGTGATGGCTTGGATACGGATGAAGATACGATGTTGATGGATGCTTTAGACGCCGGGGCGGACGACATGGAAACCACGGATGACGAATTCAAGATCTACACGGACTCAACTAGTGAGATCAGTGCGCGTGATGCCTTACAGGCTAAGGGTTACAAGCTTGATACTGCTGAAGTTCGGATGTTCCCACAAAACACGACTGAAGTGCCAGAAGCTAAGGCTTCTCAATACCAAGGCCTGATTGAGGAACTTGAAGACAACGATGACGTTTCCGATATTTATGAAGCTGCCGTTTTACCTGAAAACGTTGAATAGTACTTCTGAAAGAAGATTCCCAGCGGAGTCTTCTTTTTTTTGTGCTTTTTTGAAAAAATAAAATATTCGGCGTTCTTTTACGGAGTTAACTTAAAGCAACACGGGAGGTAGGAACGGTGATTAAACCATTTATTGAAAAATTACTAGCGCAGGCGATTGATCAGAAAGTCAGTGACATCTATGTTATTCCCCATCAAGCGGATTATCAGATTCGTTTTCGGCGGTTACAAGCCGTCACCATTTGGCAAACGGTGCCATTTGCAACAGGATTGCAGATAATGACTTACTTTAAGTTTCATGCAGACATGGCGGTTAGTGAGAATCGGCGACCACAAGTGGGGGCTCTGACCTGGACCCACGAGCAGTTGCCGGTAGAGCTTCGGTTTTCCACGGTTGGGGACTATGCCGGAAAAGAATCCTTGGTGATTCGGTTGATTTATCCATATACGGCGACACAAGCGGCTTATTTGGTGCCACAGCAAGCCACGACTTTGATGCAATTGGCAGGGAAACGGGGACTGATGGTATTTGCAGGACCAACTGGGTCAGGAAAGACCACGACCATGTACGCTACAGCAAGTCGACTATGCACGACGGCCTTGGTCTTGACGATTGAGGACCCCGTTGAGATCAAAGAGTCACGGTTCATTCAACTGCAGGTCAATCCAACGGCCGGGATGACCTATGCCGATTTGATCAAGGTGGGGTTACGTCATCGCCCGGACGTGTTTATTATTGGCGAAATTCGCGACCAAGTGACAGCCCAAGCGGCGGTGCGAGCAGCATTAAGTGGTCACCTGGTCTTGACGACCGTTCATGCGCGGAGTGCGGCCGGGACGATTTCGCGTCTGACTGAACTAGGCGTGTCTTTACAGCAACTTCGACAAGTCTTGACGGCGGCCTGCTATCAGCGCCTGATTCCACGGGTGACACAAGTGCCAGCCGTACTATTGGATATTTTAACTACGGATACAATTTGGGATGCAGCCAGTCAGATGACGGAAGGATGGCGACAGACTCTTGAGCAAGCAGTCCGTGCAGGAACGATTACAACAACAACGCAACAAAATTTTCGGGCGGGGTAGGTGGACTTTAACGCAGCAGGCCCAGTTTTGCCGCCTCTTAGCGGATCAACTTCAAAGCGGTTTTTCTCTAAAGCAAGCGGTCCATTTTATTTGTGTCGTTGCCAATGGTCTACCGAATGAAGTGGCTAATTTGGAGCTTCGTTTAGCGGCGGGAGCGGATTTTGTGGGATTAATGGCGCCTTATTTACAGGCAAACGTTTACTTTCAACTCGAACTGATGACAAAATATGGGGAATTGGCGCCAGCACTCGATCAAGCGGCTACATTGTTGCAGCTGATGGCTACGCAGCGTCGGCGACTACATCAGTTGTTGGTCTATCCCATGGGTCTACTTGCAAGTATGGCGTTAGTATTTGTCACGTTACGGGTGGTGATCTTGCCACAACTACAACAGGAGATGGGGCGCGACGGAATCCTAAGCAGGGGATGGCGGGACTACCTTGTGGTGGGGGGCAGTCTATTGATCGTGGGAACTAGCGCGTTGGGCTGGCGATGGTGGCATCGCCAGTCGAGCTTATTACGTGCCAAGTGGATCTTACATTGGCCGGTGGTGGGGCACCTTTTTCGTGCTTACTACGCCTACTATTTGACCCTCAATTTAAGTCAAATGGTACACAGTGGTCTCAGTATCAAGCAAATGCTGCGGGTATTAGATCAGTTGCCAGAGCGGGCGTTGCTGCATCAATTGGCGGCGGTGTTAGCACAACACTTATCGGTCGGAGACTTGCCGATCGTTTGGCTACGGAATCAGTCCTACATTCCCCCGCAGGTCATTATTCTCCTGCAAAAGGGGAGCACAACGCCCCAACTCGGTAGAGAGTTGACGGCGTATAGTCGCTTACAGTATCGGGAGTTAGTCCGCCGCAGTGAGCAGGGGTTGGCCATTGTCCAGCCCCTCTTACTAGGAATCGTTGCGCTGCTGATTGTGGGGGCCTATTTAAGTCTATTGTTACCAATGTATCAAAACTTACAGGGGGTCGCTTAATGCGTAAACGACAAGGTTTCACGCTGATTGAAATGACGATTGTCCTATTCATTATTTCGCTGTTAGTCCTGATTATTTTGCCAAACTTGAATGGTCAAAGACAGCGTGCTCAAGGGATCCATCGGGGGGCGATGACGACGGTCGTTCAGGGACAAGTCACGGCGTACATTGACGATTATGTTGCCGTGAATCACGTGGTACCAGACGTAACCTATGCCAAACTGACAGGCAAATATTTGACTGCTGATCAGGTCAAGAGTGCGAAGACAGAAGGCTTAGTTATCGATAAGAATGAAGTGAAACAAATCAAAGATGGCAAATAGACGAGGATTTACACTCTATGAGACCTTGTTAGTCTTAATGATGGTGACTGGCTTGACCGTATTAGTAGGATTTAAATCTTCTCAGCAACATCGATTAGTCGCCGAACGCGCTTTTTGGCCGGTCTGGCAGCAGATGTGGACGGCTGGTCGACAGTGGGCGATGACGCATCATACGACGGTCAATGTCAGCATTAATGCAAAGCAACACCTCGTTTCCCTATATCATGAGCATCATCGACTAAAGAGCCTGGAGATTCCTCAGTCACTGGAGCTGATTCATATGAACGGTGGCAGTGGGGACATTGATGCTGCAGGTGTCGCCCAAGGTCGTACGTTGGAGTGGCACAGTCGAATCGATCAGCGATGGATCTATCAGACATTTCAAATGGGAGGCGTTATCTTTAATGTTGAAGATGAAGAATTTCGGCGACCGCGGTGGGTGGACGCTCCCTGACGCGCTCATTGCCTTAAGCATTGTGGCGTTGACGGTTATCATGGTGCAACAGGTCTTGATGACAACGCAAGAACAGACACAGCGGCGTACGCACGCATTACTGGTGGCACGCCAACAACATGACCAAGCATTGGAACGCTGGTTGGCACAACAATGATGCGTCGTCAGGGATTTACACTCATTGAAACGGTGTTTGCACTGATGATTACAGCGGGGATGTTTTTACTGGTATCCGGGACTAGTCGAACGTTGATCCGTGGCATTCATCAAGATTCTTTAGCATGGTTGCAAGCAGTCCAGGTTTTGGAACGGCCAGGCAAGTATCAGTTGGTTAGAACGACTGGGGATGTCTTGGTCGTTAAGGATCATGATAAGCAGGGAAAATTACGTGAAATGAAGGCGCTGCTGGACAAGAAGGGTGTTTTAAAAATGACGGCGACGTTGCCGGGGAAACGTGCGACTCAGGGTTACTACCCGTTACTCAGACACGTGACCACAATTCATTGGCAGAATCTGGGGCATGGTGTCGTCAAACTTAGGCTTAAACAGGAGAATTTACCATGGCGAGAAACGCTAGTCGATTTACGCGGCGTCAAGGGTTCTTGACCTTATGGGCACTCTTATTTCTGGCGAGTGTGAGTCTTTTATTGACCTTGATTTCGGTGGGACAGGCGGGACAACGGGAGACCACAATGATTTTAACGACCGAATATCGGACGACAACGCGGCAAATTAATGGAGAAACTCAAGCGCAACACAAGTGGTCGCGTTGGTGATAAGCCGCAGAGTTAGCCAGAGATTAACCATAAAGTTGCTTGAATAAGTCTAGAAAAATCGGTAGTATAGATAGCGGATGCAAGTACCATGGAATTTCACAAGGAGGCGAAGCGCGCTGTCACAAGAACAGACTGAAGCACTATTTAAGGTCTTAGATGAGTCAACAACGACCTTACAAGCAGTGCTAAGTACATCTTACTTAGATGCGTTTATTGAGACTGGAGACAACTTGCTCAATGGTCAGGTCCAAGTGGAAGACGGTCGTCCCGCCGACAAGGTCGTGGCCCAATTGACTGATTTGTATGCGCAGGTCGATTGGCAAAGCTTCGATGCCGAGACGGTGCGACGAGCAGTTCAATTAGTGATGCTCAAAGCGATTCGGGTTGATGAGATTCAAGCAAACCATCAATTAACACCGGATACGATTGCCTATATCATGGGCTATTTGGTAACACGGTTGGAAAAGGGTAAGTCACATCTAACCTTGCTGGATCTTACGGTAGGGACGGGGAATTTGCTAACGGCAGTGTTATCACAACTAAAGGAAGTCGTTGCTGGTACAATTGACGCGTATGGAGTGGATAATGACGATACGTTATTGGCCATTGCTCAGACGTCGAGTGATCTTCAACGGCTCCCTATTGAACTGATTCACCAAGATGCTTTGGAACAGTTGTTGGTGCCAGCTAGTGATTTGATTGTGGCGGATCTGCCAATTGGGTATTACCCGATTGATGAGAACGCAGCTAACTATCAAACACGTGCGGTCGATGGTCATTCATTTGTTCATCATCTGTTGTTGGAGCAAGCCGTGAATCAACTGACTCCTGGCGGTATCGGGGTATTTTTAGTGCCTTCCCAACTCTTTCAGACGAAAGAAGCGAAGGGCCTGTTGAAATGGCTGCCTGCCAATGCCTACTTACAAGGCTTGTTGAACTTGCCAAGTGAGCTTTTCATGAACGCCAATGCCCAGAAGGCCATCCTGATTTTACAAAAGCCAGGTGCTGGGGCTAAGCAAGTTGAACAAGTGATGTTGGGAGAATTCCCTTCGTTTAAGAATCAATCAGCGTTTCAAAAGTTTGTTGCGGAAATCGTCCAATGGGAAGAGCAAAATCTACTGACGGACCGCGCATAAAAGGAGAAAAAAACCATATGGGAAAATCATTAGCAATTAACGCCGGTAGTTCTACGTTAAAGTTCAAGTTATTCCAAATGCCTGCAGAAGAGGTCATCGCCGAAGGGGCCATTGACCGGATTGGTTTGGGTAACTCATTGGTCGAAATCAAGTATGATAACGGTCAAAAGTACGAAACGCACGAAGACGTTAACGATCACAGTGCCGCTATTCAGTTGATGTTGAACCAATTGACTGCGTTGAAGATCATTACAGACTTCAATGAAATCACTGGTATCGGTCACCGGGTCGTTGCCGGGGGTCAAGAATTCAAGGATTCCGCCATCATTGACGATGAAGTTCTCCAAAAAATCAAGGATTTATCCGAATATGCGCCACTTCACAATCCTGCCGCTGCATTAGGGATTGAAGCGTTCAAAAAAATCTTGCCTAACGTGTTGAGTGTGGCTGTTTTTGATACTTCTTTCCACACGTCCATGCCACAAGAAAATTACATGTACGCTATCCCTTACGAATATTACGAAAAGTATGGTGCTCGTAAGTACGGTGCCCACGGGACGAGTCACCGTTACGTCGCTGGCCGTGCCGCTGCAATGCTAGGCAAGCCATTGAAGGACTTGAAGCTGATTACGATGCACCTGGGTGCTGGTGGTTCGATCACAGCTATCAAAGATGGCAAGTCTTTTGATACGTCAATGGGCTTCACGCCATTGGCTGGTATCGAGATGGCTACCCGTTCTGGAGATATTGATGCCTCATTGGTTGCTTACCTGATGGAAAAACTTAACATCGACAAGCCTAATGACATGATCAATATCTTGAACAAGAAATCCGGTTTAATCGGAGTTTCTGGTGTGTCTGCTGACATGCGTGACTTGGAAAAGGTTCAAGCTAAGAACCCACGTGCCAAGTTAGCACGTGACATGTTCATTAACCGGATTGTGCGCTACGTGGGGTCTTATCTGGCTGAATTAGGTGGAGCTGATGCCATTGTCTTCACTGCCGGCGTTGGTGAAAATGACATTATGATTCGCCAAGAGGTTGCTGATAAGTTGTCATACTTTGGCATCGGTGTTGATCCTGAAAAGAACGACATTCGTGGGGTTGAGCGTGATTTGAGTGTTGCAGGCTCAAAGATCAAGACCTTATTGATTCCTACTGACGAAGAGTTAATGATTGTTCGGGACATTGAACGGTTACGGAAAAACAACTAAAAATTGGTTTAATGAAGCAGTCCTTGCCGTGAGTAGCGGAGGGGCTGCTTTTTTGAGGAGATAGGCGAATTCTTTAGATGAATATATTTCATCTTATTATTATATAGATGAATAAAATGCAGACTTCATGCTGGTTCGCGCTATTTAGTTTGGCAAACTAACCAGCGTCAGAACTGGCATTCCGGGAGGTGGCGAGTATAATGAATTTCAACAAAGGGGAGATTAAGATGAAAGAAAGTCAACCAAATAACAACCAAGAATTATCCCGGGGGTTGAAGAGTCGCCACGTTCAGCTGATTGCGCTTGGGGGTACAATCGGGACCGGTCTCTTCTTAGGTGCTGGCCAGTCGATTCATTTAGCGGGCCCATCTATTTTACTGGCTTACCTAATTACGGGCATCATGTGTTTCCTACTAATGCGAGCATTGGGCGAACTATTGCTATCCGACCTGAATGTCCACTCTTACATTGATTTTATTCAACGATATTTGGGTGACAATATGAGCTTTGTTGCCGGGTGGACCTACTGGGTTTGCTGGATCACAATTGCCATGGCAGAAGTTACGGCGGCTGGACAATACATGCAGTTCTGGTTCCCACAACTTCCACAATGGGTTACCGCGCTAGTTCTGCTGGGTATTTTACTCACGTTGAACTCCGTGACGGTCAAGGCGTTTGGTGAAACGGAGTTCTGGTTTGCTATCATTAAAATTGTTGCCATCGTTGCTCTGATTTTGGCTGGCGCTTACATGGTGGTGGTCCACTTTCCGACACCAGCCGGACACGCTAGCGTCGCCAACTTGGTGAGCGGTGGATTCTTTGCGAATGGTGCCAAGGGTTTCTTCTTATCCTTCCAAATGGTCCTCTTTAGTTTCGTTGGGATTGAAATGGTGGGGATGACTGCTTCCGAGACAGCCGACCCCAACAAAGTGATTCCAAAGGCCATCAATGAGATTCCAATGCGAATTATTCTCTTTTATTTGGGCTCCTTATTAGCCTTAATGTGCATCTACCCCTGGCAAGCCGTTTCACCTACCAGTAGTCCCTTCGTTCAGGTCTTTAAGAACGTCGGCATTCAATCCGCAGCGGCAGTCATTAACTTTGTCGTGTTGACGGCGGCAGCGTCTGCCTGCAATAGTTCGCTCTTCACAACGGGACGGATGTTGTTCTCACTGACTTACCGTGGTAAGGGCCGGTTTGCTAAGCGCATGGGTAGATTATCCCGGGCTCAAGTTCCTGTTTCTGCACTGCGTTTCTCGACGATAGTCATTGCGGTATCGGTCTTCTTGAATTTTATCATTCCGGGGCACGTATTCGCATTTGTGTCCAGTGTGGCTACGACTTGCTTTCTCTTTATCTGGGGACTGATTGTGATTGCTCATCTGAAGTACAAGCGGCAACAGGCGACATTACCAGGTGCCACGGATCACGGGTTCCACATGCCATTCTTCCCACTGAGTGATTATGCTATTTTGTTGTTCTTGGTGATGGTTGCGGCGGTCTTACTCTTCAGAGTAGACACACTGATTGCCCTGATTGGATCAGTTTTATGGCTAATTGCCTTAAGTGCAGGTAAGTACCTGAAAGACCGACGCACGGCATCAGCCATTGACTCCGAGAACCAACGTTAGTCTAAATAAAAATATCGAGGTGTCAATCAGTGACTTAACATGAAGTCATTGAGGGACACCTCTTTTTTGAACTAGCTTCGGTGTTGGTCGATTTCTAAGATGACAGATGGAATTTCAAACAGCATCTGCTAATATTACTGGCGTTTATATCGTTCAGTCGTTCCAAAGTGACATTTAAGACTTGAGGCTGAAGGCCGACCCATCATAATCCAGATGCTACCTCAGACCAACTGCCGTCAGCCGAGAGGTCGGCAGATAGGGACTCAGGCGCGGCGTTCGTCCATCTGTCGACTAGTAAGACGATGACGAGATAACGTTGCCTAGTTTTAATCTCAGTATCGTTGTTAGCATAGTTATAATAGGTGTTTTAAAGCCTTCAATCTTTAGCTTATCTTGACGTGATAACAGCGAAAACAGGGTGGAAGTGCTACGATGAGAGTAACTAATTCAAACGGGGTGTTAAGTGATGAAACAAGTTAAAATTGCTGGTCAACAAGTACCAGCTATGGGAATCGGAACCTGGCATATGGGCGAACGGTCAGCGCAAAGAGAGACTGAAATTGCGGCAATTCAGGCCGGAATATCTGCCGGCGCGCGAGTCGTGGATACAGCTGAGATGTACGGCTCTGGAAAATCTGAAAACTTGGTGGGTGAGGCGTTGAAGCCTTTCAAACGGGAAGATATTTTCTTAATCTCTAAGGTGTTGCCCGAGAATGCGTCTCAGCGCCGTATGGAGGACAGTCTCGATGCGAGTTTACAACGACTACGGACGGATTACCTCGACGTTTATCTCTATCACTGGCGGGGAAGTGTGCCGCTGGCCGAAACGGTGGCTGAGTTGCAACGTTTGCAAACGACCGGTAAGATTCGCTCCTGGGGTATTTCTAACTTTGACATTGCCGATCTGCAGGAACTGTGGAATCTTCCAGGTGGCGACCAAGCCGTTGCCAACGAAGATCTCTACCACTTAGGCAGCCGTGGATTAGACTATGCCGTCTTGCCTTGGCAGCGAGAGCACGACTTGCCATTGATTGCGTACTCACCAATCGCACAGGGGGATTCTTGGGGCCATCATTTAACCACAACGCCTATAGTTCAGCAAATTGCGCAGGCGCATCACGCCACTATCTATCAAGTTTTGCTGGCATGGGTCGTTCGTAACCCACAAGTCTTAGCGATTCCGCAGACGAGTTCCGTGGCGCACATGGAACAAAACATTGCCGCCGCAGATCTGACGTTAAGCGCTGGCGAATTGGCCGCTTTGGATGAGCAGTTTCCGGCGCCGACCAGCAAGCAACCACTCGATATCATTTAAGGGGGAGTTCATATGCAATATTTTACCTCGGACACGCACTTTTTCCACGCTGATCTATTAGGAGACAATGATTTTGCCCCACGACCATTTTCCAGTGTAGAGGAAATGAACCAAACGATTATTGACAACTGGAACGCGCGCGTGGCGCCGACTGATACCGTGTACCATCTGGGCGACATTGCCCTGTACTTCACGAAGCCGGCCGTAAAATCTGACGAGGCGGTTACCGATGTTTTATCCCAACTGAATGGGCATCTCGAATTGATTAAAGGAAATCATGATAGTCGAGCGCTGTTTAAGTACCTATCTGCCCACAATCCAATTGATCACGGGCAGCCTAAGTTTTCTTTTCATGACGTGGGTGTGCTGATCAAGTACGATCATCGGCAGTACTATATGACACATTATCCAATGATGATGGGAATTGTAAATCAAATTATCAACTTACACGGCCATATTCACCACTACGCAGTGCCAGTCAAAGAAAACATCAATGTCGGCGTTGATACGCCCGAACAACGCTATCTGGCAGAACAGGTGCCATTTGGCACGCCATTTTCAACCAGTGAGATCGAGCAAATGGTGGCTGGCAAGGCGCAAGAGTTCCGCGACAAACAATAGCGCTTGACCGTTTCTCCCCGATGCCGTAGGATTAAAATCAGTGTTAAGAGGAGAATGAGAACATGGAACGGATTACCATCTTGCATACGAACGACCTCCACTCGCACTTTGAGAATTGGCCGCGCATTCGACGTTATCTGGCGACGAGTAAGGCCCAGGCCCAGGCAGCCGGGCACACGGTGTTCACCTTTGACCTCGGCGATCACGTGGATCGCGTTCATCCCGTGAGTGAAGCAACAAATGGGCAGAAAAACGTGGCGTTGATGAATCAGATTGGCTACGATGCAGTTACCATTGGGAATAACGAGGGCCTCGGATTTATGCGGGCCCAGTTAGACCATCTGTATGACCATGCGAATTTTCCGGTGATTGTGGGGAACATTCTTACCGAAGATACGCGTGAACAACCCAAGTGGGCGCTTGATCATGAACTATTTACGACCAAGGCGGGGACTAAGCTCTTGGTTCTCGGGTTGACCGCACCCTACAAGTTGACCTATCCGTTAGCAGGGTGGGAACCAATTGGGGTGAACCAAGCCCTCGGTGATTTGTTGGCTAAGTATGGTCAAGAGGCTGACGCTTGTGTGCTCCTATCTCATTTAGGATTGGATGTTGATCGCCAGATTGCCAAACGCTTTCCACAGGTGACGGTCATTATTGGCAGTCACACCCACCATTTATTGCCTCACGGTGAGCAAGACCAGCATAGTCTATTGGCCGCTGCTGGGAAATTTGGGCGTTACGTTGGTAAAATCGAACTGACTATGACGGCAGAGCATACTGTCGAAACAGCAACGGCTAGCGTGGTGGAAACGGCGACACTACCAGAACAGCCAGGGGACCAAACGGAAATCGATGGTCTTCTGGAACTCGGTCGCTCGATTTTGTCTGAGCAACGTGTAGCGGACCTTCCTGTAGCAATGGAGGCGGACCCCATTGGGCAACCCCGATTGGTGCGGGAGGGACTACATGCCATTGCCGAGTACGCGGGGACACAAGCAGCAGTGTTAAACGCTGGCTTATTCCTGGAAGACTTGCCTCGTGGTGTGGTCAACCAACGCCAATTACACGATCTCTTGCCCCACAACATGCACGTCATGACGGTCACTTTAAATGGGTATGACCTTTGGCGACTGGTTCAAGAATTCGAGCTCATGCGACTCTTCTTGCGGCGTTTTCCGCAAAAGGGAATGGGTTTTCGGGGCAAAATCTTTGGAGAATTGAACTACTTAGGTATTGCCTATGATGCTCAGACGCACCAGGTCACTTGGCGTGGTGAGCCACTTTCACCTAACCGGCAGTACAAGTTGGCGGTGTTAGACCATTATTTATTCATTCCCTTTTTCCCGACGATCTCTATTGTGGGAGAAAATCATATTTTATATCAAGACCTCTTGCGGGAAGTGTTTGCCAAGTATTTGGCACGTCACTATCCGTTAGCTGACAAGTAGAAAGGATGACGACGGTGGATCGTAAAGACTTAGAAGCCTTAGTTGCTGAACAACGAGAGAACCGAGAACCAGCCGCCGAAGTAGTTCGGGTGGATGAAACCCATCTGACCATTAATGGCCATCCCTATGAGGTGGTCACAGATGTCCGCGACGGTTTTGATTTTGCAGAATTTTCCCGACGATTCAGTACGATTTTAAGTAAATTTGATTATATTGTGGGTGACTGGGGATTCGAACAGTTACGCCTCAAAGGATTTTACGCGGAGGACCGGGCGGGTGCCAAACAAAACCAAATCGATTCGGTGCAGGATTATCTGTATGAATCGTGTAATTTTGGCTGTGCTTACTTTATTCTGCACAATTTAGACGTCAAAACGGCGCCCAAGCCACGCCGAAGTCGGCGGCGACGTAAGCCAACGGAAAATGGAACACCCCGTTCGGCAGCAGCCAAACCAGTTGCAAAGGCCACGGCAACCAAATCAGCGGCACCTAAAGCGACAGCAACTCCTGCTACCGGTGAAAAGGCTCAGCATGCGACCGCTAACAGCAATAATAACAGTCAGCATCGGCGTCGGCGGCGCTCCCGTCACCGGAATACGGCACATCCATACACCGAAGAGCGGCGAACGACGGTTAAGCCAGCACAACAGACGACCAAGACCGTGACCGTTGCCTCCGGTGGTCAGAGGCGGCGGCATTTTACCATTCGGCAGAAAAAAGAAGATTAGGGAGAGTTTGTGGTGAAAGATTATCAGGCATATTTGATTGACTTGGACGGAACGGTTTACGCGGGTTCCAAGCGTTATCCGGCAGCAAAACGGTTCGTTGAACGCCTACAAGCAGTTGGAACGGCATTTAAATTCGTGACGAATAATACGACGAAACTCCCCGTGGACGTGGTCGCCAATCTGGCGGACAACCATGACATCTACGTAACAACTGATAATGTTTACACGGCGGGGTTGGCAACGGCTGATTTTCTGGATCAACGCGCGGGTGATGGTGACCGAACTGTCTACGTCGTGGGTGAAATTGGCTTGCGTCAGGCGCTGATGGCTAAAGGGTTTACGGTCGATGAAGAGCACCCACGTTATGTGGTCGTGGGGTTAGACAGCGACGTGACCTATGAAAAGTTTGCCAAGGCTATCTTAGCGATTCGTAGCGGGTCGACGTTTATTGGCACAAATTCGGATTCTAATATTCCAAAGGCACGGGGATTAATGCCGGGAGCAGGGGCCTTAGTGGATCTCGTCCGTTATGCGACGCAGACGTCACCAATTTTTGTCGGTAAGCCCGAGCCAATCATTTTGCAGAATTCACTGGCTCAGCTGGGGGTGGCCCCACAGGATGCCTTGATGGTGGGAGATAACTATCAGACAGACATTCTTGCAGGAATTCATGCCGGAGTTGATACCCTGTTGGCTTATACGGGAGTTTCCACACCGGAACAGGTTGCCCAAGAGACGATTCAACCAACGTATACGGTGTCATCACTGGATCATTGGGATTTAGAGGTGGGGCCGCGTGAGTAGGTTAAATCGTTGGGGTGGTGTGACTGTCTTGATGCTAGCACTGATTACGTTAAGCATTACGTTGACTATCAATGCGGTTTGGCTATACCGGTTAGATATTCATTGGCTGGGGATTACGCATCTGGTACAGATGGCTCCTCAGCGAATTATGCACAATTATTATCAGATGTTGGGGTACCTCGAATTGCCTTGGATCACCAACCTTAATATGACCGATTTTCCCACGTCATATACGGGGATGATTCATTTTGAGGACGTGAAACACCTATTCTTGCTGAATAACGTTGTTTTATTGGTGACGGTGGTTCCGGCCGGAATGTATCTCCGTCAGCTCCATCGGCGTGCGGAACAATGGCGTCTGCTACGCTCAGCACAGGTTGCTGCGGTGGTACCGCTTGTCTTGGCCGCAATGATGGCAGTTAACTTCAACGGCTTCTTCGTGGCCTTTCACAAGGTCCTCTTTCGTAACAACGATTGGTTATTTGATCCGGACTTAGATCCAATTATCACGGCATTGCCAGACACGTTCTTCCTACATTGTTTCATCTTAGCCTTCGCGTTGTTTGAAATTGGTGTGGGTATCCTGTATTGGCGGGGTAAGCGCGCTATTAAGAATGCATAAAAAATAGGCAATATCGTCGGTGGTAGCTGACGATATTGCCTATTCTTATACAATTAATTTAAGTTAATCATCTTCGGGGACACGGTTAGGATTCTGAGGATGACTGCGGCCCTTTAGCCAGCCAACGATAGCAGGAATCAGGGAAATAACGATGATGCCCAGCACGACGGCGGAGAAGTGTGCCTTGACGAAGGGAATATTGCCGAAGAAGTACCCACCCCCACAGCAGATGACGACCCAAGTGATCGCGGCACTTGCATTGTAGGCGATGAACCGACGGTAAGGGAATTGGGAGCCCGCCGCGGTAAAGGGAACGAATGTCCGAATGATGGGCATGAATCGTCCCAGAAAAATGGCGAGGGGACCGTGTTTGCGGAAAAACTTTTCGGATTGTGCGAGTTTATCCTTATTGATCAGCCGACCGAACCAGGAATGGTTGGACAGAGCGGCTCCTGCCTTTCCGCCTAAATAGAAGTTCAGAGAATCGCCGGCAATCGCTGCTAATAAGAAGAGACCGCTAAAAATCCAAATATTCAATCCGTATGCTGGGTTGGCGGCTAAAGCAGCCGCAGCGAACAGTAGTGAGTCACCAGGTAAAAACGGTAGAATCACGGCGCCAGTTTCAATGAAGACGATGGCAAATAAAATCAGGTAGGTCGATCCACCAAAGGTATTGACGATATTGACCAAATGATCATCGATGTGTAAGACAAAATCGATTAGGTATCCCATTAAGTTACTCCTTATAAGCTAATTTGAATGTACCCACATTGTAGTGGGTTTTTATCCCGCCGTCAGCGGGTGCAGTGAAACTTAAGAAAAACATGACGTTTATTGAAAAGGTGTGTCCTGCTCGCCACGGTCATCGTGGGCAAGTCGTGCAGCTGCTGCTGCGGCCACGGCACCAACCAGGTCATCTAAGAAAGTATGAATGATGCCCGGTTCGTGCGCATTAAGGTGAGCTAAGATACCGGGCTTTACACGATCAATATAGCCATAGTTGGTAAAGCCAATTGAACCATAGATGTCAACAATGGAAAGAGCCATGGTCTCGTCCACGCCATAGAGACTCTCATCACGCTCGACAATTGTTTGAAGGGGTTCCAGCAATTCGTGTTTTTCAGCGGCGATGTCGAGCTGTATGCCAGTAATGATCGCGTTTTGGACTTCTCGCTTATTGAGTACTTTTTGGACGCTATCTTCGGCTTCGGCTAACGTGAGGTTTTGAATATAGTCTTTTTGCAAGAAAATAACAAGTTCAGCAATGGCATCTAAGGAAACACCCCGTTGGTTAAGCAGATCAATGGTTCGTTCGCGTAGGGCGGTAGTTGGTTTAGTCATAAATAGGTTCCTCCATCAAAATAAGTGTTATCTATTAAGTATAGCACCGATGCCGTGAGTTGCATTTTTTCTTCCGGGCGGTGATAATAGTAGAGATAGAAAGTGTTTAAAAGATATGGAGGATAATTATGACAAAGTTTCCACAAATTGATTTGGCTAACGCCAGGGGCCCGCAAGTAACGATTGAAACGTCCATGGGAACCATTCAGCTGCAGCTCTTCCCCGAGCAAGCACCAAAGACAGTTGAAAACTTTGTGACTCACGCAAAAGCGGGTTACTATGATGGCCTAACTTTTCACCGGGTCATTCCAAACTTTATGATTCAAGGTGGCGATCCAACCGGTACGGGTATGGGTGGTGAGAGCATCTGGGGTCAACCGTTTGAAGATGAATTTTCTCAAGAATTGTACAATTTGCGTGGGGCCGTTTCAATGGCTAACGCTGGTCCCAATACGAATGGCAGTCAGTTCTTCGTTGTTCAGGACACGGATATGACTGATCAGATGCAGGCACAAATGAAGGATGCGGGCTTCCCCGAAGAAATCGTTGATGCCTATAAAGATGGTGGGACACCATGGTTAGATTTCCGTCATACTGTGTTTGGCCAAGTCATCAAGGGGATGGACGTGGTTGATGCCATTGCTAAAGTGAAGACGGATGCCAGTGACCAACCAGCAACGCCTGTCACAATGGATAAGGTTACAGTCACTGAGTAGGAACGCATCTTTTTATAGAAGGAAGGTGAACGCATGGCATTTGCAATTGGCCAGCGAGTCACGGGACGAATCACCGGGATTCAACCGTACGGCGCATTTGTAAGCTTAGGCGGTCACCGGCAAGGTCTCATTCATATTTCAGAGTGTCATTGCGGGTATGTTAAAGATATTCATGACTACCTTAAAGTTAATCAAGAGGTCAACGTGGTCGTGTTAGATGTTGACGAGTACACCGGGAAGATTAGCTTGTCGATTCGTTGTTTAGAGCACGTAGAACATGGTGCTGAGTTAAGCGAACACCAACATCGACATTATTGGACCAATCATCGGGTCAACATTGGGTTCAAACCAATTGCTGATCATTTGGAAGGCTGGAAGGCGGAAGCACTACGACAATTAGACCAGTCAGAGACATCCTAATGGGTGTCTTTTTTATTGAAAAGAGAGGTGTGACTGGCAATTCTTCAAGGCAGATTGCTATCTCTCTGGGGTGGGAACACCTAGTTTTGGCTTTTCGTGGATTTTATTTCAGATTTTGCTTGACCTGTTCGTGGAATATTGATAAGATATTCTCTGTTGCCGTTACGACAACTTGAATGCATAAAAATTAGATTTATGGATAGCCATACAAATTAAAATTTGTGCTTGACGAGCTAAACTGCAACTGATACAATGATTTATGTTGTCTGTTACCGAGATCGACAAAATTGATTCTTTCTTGGATATTGAATATATATTCAAAGGAAATTAAAAAAGTTGTTGACAAGGTTTTGGCGACATGATATACTTTAAAAGTTGTCACGGAGCGTTTGCTTCTCTGATAACTTGGTAGACCTTTGAAAACTGAACATTGTTTCGACAAACCAAATATGTGTAGGGCGGTTTGATACTTGGTATCAAACCCGAAATATTTATTTGCGAAGTCAATTCGCTTTAAAAATGTAACAACAATCGATGAGCTATTCAAGC
>NZ_RHNX01000039.1 GCF_003946335.1 Levilactobacillus fujinensis | reverse complement strand
TCATACAAAAAGAGCCCTAATCACCAAGTGATTAGAACTCCAATATTTTGTTCACCAACAACAGTTGACGAAGAACCGTTAATAGCAAGATGTTGTTAAATCAGGATTGAACAACTTAAAAGAGTCAGCGGAAATTTAACATTCCGCCGACTCTTTTTAAATTCTAATTTAGTAAGTGAGGTGACGTTGTCGACAGTAGCCCTCTAGCTCAGGAAAGAGTAAAAGTCGCTGTTGCTTTAGTGTCGCCAAGTTGTAGCACCCAAGCAAGGTCATTATGCGCCGGAGCCCACTTTGCCACTCTAATAGCATGGTTGTTGTGGTTTCCTCGTTAGTCTTAATCAGACTGTGGAGAATTTGACCAGCGCTACCAACTAAATTGGCGCCAAGTGCTAAGGCTTTGGCTGCGTCCAACGGTTGGCGAATGCCACCCGTAGCGACCACTTGAAGCTGTGGAACAGCACGGGCTTCAAGTAGGGATTCCACGGTTGATTGGCCCCAACCATCTAAGTAGCTCAGTTCCTTTTCGGATCGGCGAAAGTTCTCGATTTGAACAAAGTTGGTACCACCCCGGCCGCTCAAGTCGACGTACTGCACACCGATTTTGGCTAATTGCTGGAGGGTTTCCCGCGCCATACCGAAGCCAACTTCTTTCACAATGACCGGGACGTTGACGCCCGCCACGACTTCACCAATGCTATCCAGCCAGTGGAACTCGCGGTCGCCCTCGGGCATGACCAGTTCCTGAGCGACGTTGACGTGAATCTCGATGGCGTCAGCGGCCAACATGTCGATAACCCGTTGTGCTTGGGCTACCGTGTGACCCGCGCCCATATTGGCAAACACGATGCCATCTGGGTTATTTTCTCGTAACGGCGTGAAGGTCGCAATTGCGTCGTCATCCTGCAGGGCGATACTTTGTGAGCCAGTCGCAACGGGCATGCCCGTTGCAGCCGCAATGCGACCCAGTGCAGCATTGACCTTACCCGTGCGCGGACTGCCACCAGTCATCGCCTCAATTAGCAGGGGGACGGGCAACGCTAAGGGTCCCAAGTGTGAATGAAGATCCACGTCGGCAACACTCATTTCCGGTAAACTTTGATGAACAAAGCGGAGCTGGTCAAATTGACTAGTGGTGGCTGGCGTATAAAACTTTTCGGCGAGGGACAGGTGTTCATCCTTGCGATGGGCGTGACGTGAGAGGTCCATGGTATCGGCTCCTTAATTATTCGATGACGTGATGGACGTTTAATTTGAGTGGTTCAATGCCGCGGGCTTCCCATTCGTGGAGCAAATGAGCAAGGTCTTTGGCGGCGTTGATGATCACGATGCCGCAATCGCCACCACCGGCACCGGAAGACTTGGCAGCCCCACCAACGTGAACGGCAATGTCACACATGGTCTTGAGAAGTTCTGTTTCAATAGTGACGTTACTCAGGTTGGCTAAGCGATTCAGCAATTGTCGATTGACTTCGATCTCCTTTTGAATGGCGTCTAGGTCTTGATCGTGAAAGCCTTGAATCATTCGCTGTAAACACGCGCGACTCTCACGGAGAAAGGTGTGGTAGTCCTTGCGGCGAGTGGCTTTGAAGAGGGCAATCTTGTCCACTAAGTGCGAGGTCGAAGCGGGGGTTCCGGTCCAGCCGATCATCAGGCGGAGTGGTTCCGGTGGCGTTAACAATTCAATCTGTAAGCCTGGCCACGCCGTTTGTAAAAGCTGGGTTAGGCTTAGTTCACGCCGGGCGGAAGCTAACCAATCTCGATCAAAGGCTTGATAAGCGATCCAGCCACCGTAAACGGAAGCGGCAATGTCACCTAATGATCCATTGCCTTGGACATCCAGGTGGGCGATTGCAGATAGTTTGAATAATCGGTCCTTAGTCATGGGGATATCGTAGAACTGACAGAGGGCCTTCACGGTGGCAACGGTCACGGCAGCCGAGGAGCCCAGCCCATATTTTTTGCCGTCGGCACTATCTAGGTCACTGTTGACGTTTAAATGGTAAATGGTCAAAGGTTTACCCAACGACTGTGCGTATTGCTCCGTCAAACGAATGGCAGACAAAATGTAGTGGAAGGGATTGTCCCGGTTGTCAAAGACGAGCTCTGATCCCTGGCGTTGCCAGTAGAGGGAGTTCTCTTGGTATTGTTTGGAAGCGATGCGACCGTAGTCTTGACTGGGCGCAATTGAAACGGTCACAAATTGGTTTAGTGCGACGATGATCGCCGGATATCCCGGTTCGACCACAGCGTATTCGCCAGCAATATAGAGTTTCCCGGGTGCTTTCACGGAAATCAAAAAATCAGGTCCCTTCTGTAACGATTAAATAAGTATTTTTGTAGAGTTTTTAGTTGAATTCTAAAGGTTGAAAGCCAAATTAGTCACATTACACTTACGTTCAGTAGGAATTGTTACGGCTAAATTAGTGAAAACAGCCGTACGCCGATTACCAGTGGGGAACGCGTCCGACCAGCGGACAGGCTTCCGGCTCTGATTGTGTACGTCAATCTCAACCTTCAGTTAAATTGAATGCCCGGGCCAGGGTGTGCGACAATGACGTTTTGTGCACCAAACTGTTGGGCGAAGTGTTCAGTGATGACCGGTAAGTCTGCGACTTGGCAGAAGACCTTCACATTGGGGCCAGCATCGAGAGTGTAGTAACAGGCGATACCAGTGTCACGGAGTTGCTGAACGGTTTGCATGGCGGCTAACGTATCGCCATTGAAATAACTATATGGCGGTTGTGAGCTCAACGTGAGGGCATGCATCCGCATGGCGTTGGCCTCCAGAATCTCGCCGGTCGTGATAAAGTCACGGGCAAGGATGGCTGGTTTGATAGCCACCAAGTCGTGAGCAACCACGTCTTTCCAGGCTGAGTAATAGGGCGAGGTGGTCACACTAGTTTGCATGCCTTGCCGTGAGCTAATTTTCTTGCGGTGAGCGTCTAAGACTAGTGCCACCATGGCAATTGGCCAATTAACGTCTTCTTCGAGAGGCTTGGCAAATGAGCTTGCGTCGTCGTGACCGGCCTGCCATTCGACAAAGCCACCAAAGATGGAGCGGGTAGCGGAGCCGGAGCCGCGTCGTGCTAAACGTGACAGCGCCGTGCGGTCAAGGTTGAGCCCGGCTGCGCGGCTGGCCGCTCCGGCCAACGCTGCAAATGCCGAGGCCGAAGACGCGAGGCCGGCCGCGGTTGGCACGTGGTTAACGGACGTTACACGCGCAAAAGAGGTGCGCTGGGTCTGCTCGCGCACCAGGTTAAGAAATTTATGTACTTTTTGACCAGCGGTGGCGGAAAGAAGGTGATCATTTACCCTGATTTCGTCTGCGGTCAGGTGGTCGTCAAACTGTACCGTGGTATCTGTATAGAACTGATCCAGGGTGAGTGACAGGCTACTCGTTTGGGGAATGATGAGGTCGGTGTCGGCCTTGCCCCAATATTTTACGAGGGCAATGTTGGTATGTGCACGTGCAGTGACCGCTGGGTTCATTGGTGTTCCTCCTCGAGATTAAAGGCTTCCGTCCATGTATCGGTGGCACCGGCTGCGAGTAAACTATTTTTAACGTGTTCAGTTGTGACTCGGTCAGGACATAGGGCAATCAGGCATCCCCCCATGCCGCCCCCGGTCAGTTTCGCGCCGAAAGCCCCAGCCGTGAGTGCAACTTGCGTCAAATGGTTGAGCTCGGTTGAACTAACGCCTAGACCGGCTAGTTGTTGCTGGGCATCATTTAAGATGTGGCCCAACTGGGGTAAATCAGGAGTTGCCAGGGCTTGGCGCGCGGCAGTGCTGAGTTGGCCCAGTCTGCTGATCTGTGCGTTCGTTTCCTGAGCGAAGGCCGTTTTACGCCGGGCAACGGCTGCGACGGCCCTGCCAGTTTGTCCCTTGATACCGCTATCCGCGATAACTAGGTAGCCCTGCAGGGTGAATGGAATCTGGAGGGTCTCCTGATGGGGGACAAACCAGATGGGCACATCGGAACTAGCCGTGGCAGCATCTAAGCCACTCGGATTTCCGTGGGTGATTTTCTCAGCAATATCGACAGTTGCGAGTAACAGATCACGTGTCAGCGGCCGCTGAAAGTAGGCGTACATCGCCCGGGTAATAGCAACGGCGACGGCCGCAGAAGACCCCATGCCGCGTTCTGCGGGGAGGTCGCTGGTGATGGCTATGTGAAAGAACGTGTCTTGTGCATCAAAGCGCGTCAACAGTGCCTGAATCAAAGCAGCTACACCGGCTAAGTTTTGGCCCATTTGCACAATTGGTCCGTCAAAATAGCGACTAGACAGCGTTTGGCCGTGTGTCGTCTGACTCATGACGACCGTTGTGGTGACCGAGGGCAGGGGTAGGGCAATGGCGGGTTGGCCGAACACCACGCTGTGCTCCCCAATGAGAATGATTTTTGCGTTACTTTTCCCAATCGTGGTTCTACCCAAGATATCTCGCTCACTTTCTACATCGATTTTTATTTTACCAGAATATCATACTCTACTGATTGCTCTTACGCTAGTTTTGCTCATCAAAATCCTGGAATCGGCGAAAAATTAAGCCTTTCTATAGAAAGTATACCGAAAAACAGGGGGAATGATGCGATGATTGCCTAGTCCGCACAGCGGCTACCAGTCAAACGTGAAGTGTAACCTAGGTTGGATCTATTGGTTGGGCGGTTAGTCGTTCTCGGAAGGTCGCAGCTTTATGGCGTGACTAGCTGGTCAGCGGTCGTGTAATTGGGCTGTACGCTAAGTTTAACTCGATAGTTTAACCATAAAGCATGCGACGGAAAGGCATAATCGCAGAACGCTAGTTTATTAGTACAGCAATCAAATCAAAATCACTTAGATTAGTTAGCCCTGTCATATTACACGTTTCAAAAGGGTTTGAACAGTGGCGGTGTGAAATTATGTGGTGAATCAGTTACGCCAGATAAGGCTGTCAGCAAGGCGTGACTCAGTCTAAAGCATCTAGTGAAAGAAACTCTAGCGTAGCGTTGGCCGGCTAAGTGGTGTATTATAGTGCCAGTTATTATCGCAAATTGTGCAGAAATTGGTGAGCATACTATGGATAAAGACACGGTTTACGCGGTAGTCGATATCGAGACTACTGGAACCAGTGTGACAGATGGCGACCGCATTATCCAAGTCGGGTGCGTCTTCGTCCAACATAACCAGATTATCAATCACTTTGAAACGGACGTCAATCCGTTGCGGGAGATTCCGGCAGCGATTTCTCGGTTGACGGGTATCACGAACAAACGGGTGCGACATGCGCCCTTATTTGACGACGTGGCAGGTACGCTTTACAGCCTACTGACTAACACGGTTTTTGTAGCCCACAACGTTAATTTTGATTTGCCGTTTATTAACGCCGAATTTTCGCGGGTAGGTTATCCAGAGTTAACGATTGCGGCGGTGGACACGGTCTCTCTGAGTCAAATCTTACTACCGACTGCGCCAAGCTTTCGTTTGCGGGATCTCAGTGGGTACTTTAATATCGAACATGACAATCCGCATTCCGCCGACAGTGATGCCAGTGCGACCGCCGAATTGTTTATTTTTCTGTTTCGGCGGTTGCGAGCCTTACCCGTAGTCACCTTGCAGCAGATGATCGATCTGCACCCGGATTTACCGCTGCAGACGGCCGACCTATTCAACGAAGCCCAGCGACTCAATGCGGCCAGTCCGCGGAAGTTACCGGATTATTTGTATATCAAGAATGGCTTAGCTTTACGCCAGGCGGTATCCTTGCCAACTAGCACGTTAGCAACGCCTAGTAAGTATCCCAAGACCAAGAAGCAGAAGCAAAAGTTGATGCCGGATAATCTGGAGTGGCGGCCTGAACAGGCTAAAATGATGAATTATATCTACAACAACTATTCGGCGGCCGACCAACATCCGGTCAAACAGATGATCATCGAGGCACCTACGGGGATTGGGAAGAGTCTGGGCTACGTGTTGCCGATGGCTTATCTGAGCCAGACGGGAAAACCCGTTGTCATCAGTACCGCAACCACACTACTGCAGGAACAATTGTTAGACCAAACGATTCCGTTACTCAAACAAATCGTGACCTTTACCGTCAATGCTGTATTGGTCAAGGGAAGTCAACATTACCTGGACCTACAACGGTTCGCAACGACCCTCAAGGTGGCCGAGACGTCGAAACAGACGCAGCTCCTTAAGCTGCGATTGCTGGTCTGGTTAACGATGACCACGACCGGGGATCTCGACGAGTTGCATCTCGCGACGTACCGAGCACCTTATTTTCAAGAGATCATCCATGAAGGCACGGTTACTGCGGACAGTCCTTTTTATGAGGACGATTTCTTGCGCCGCCGTGACCAGCGGATGGAACAAGCCCAATTTATTATCGTCAACCACGCCTATCTTAGTGAGCACGCGTTAGCGTTAGGAGAACGACTCCACCAGCCCTATCTGGTGGTCGATGAGGCACAACATTTACCGGACAGCACGTTGAAACAGCGCCGCACTCAGGTTAAATTCTCCCAACTGATCAATGAGCTCCATCACGTTGAACGCGACATCAGCCGTGAAATTGGGCCGAGCTTGATGACCCTTTTTGGTGGGGATGCTGCGGCGTTAACGAGCTTGCAACGTATCTTAGTGGCTAGTGAAACGTTGGAGACACAGTTGAATCAGTTGATCAAGCAACTCTTTTTGCGCTTCCTAGCGAACAAACGAGTCAACAACCACAATCAAATTATTGAGGAATTGATTCCTGCGGCAGAGCTTGCAACTGAGCTGCAACAGGGAACTGCAGTCGAAACGGCGACTCGGGCGACCAATGAGTTATTAGCAGCATTAGGCGATTTACGTCAGCGCTACGATCAACAACAGGATCGCTTTGCGGCGTCACAACGTTACTTGTTTGAGCAGGTCGACACGCGGATTCATCTCTTTGATGACCAAATGAGTCGGTTGCTGATGATTTTAAAACAAGTCGGTGACCAAGCGCCTGCCAGCCTTTTTTGGCTGACAATCAATCACGTTGGGGACCGTAATAGTCTCCAAATGGCAAGCGGCTTGCTGGCAACGGAAGGGTTCTTACGCCACCATCTGTATGCTGGATTCCAACCAGTCCTCTTGACGGGGGCGACACTGTTTTCTTCTGGACGGTCGCAGTACATCTTGGATCAATTTGACTTGGATCGTGACGTCACGGTGACCCACCGGATGCGGTCAAGCTTTGACTATGGTACGCAGGCCGAATTGTTTATCAGTGACACTGGCCCGAACTTGGCGCGCGTGTCACCCGAGGATTATGTGACATACTTGACGGCGGCAATCACACAGATGGCCGGGGCTGTCAATAAACAGACACTGGTGTTGTTTAACTCGTTAAGCGTGATTGAACAGGTTTACCAACAGTTGACCCAACAACCAGAATTCGCCCAACGCGAAATTTTTGCACAGGGCATTAGTGGTAGTCGTGAACGAATTGCGAAACGGTTTGCCACCAGCCATGGCGCCATCTTGTTAGGAGCAGCTAGTTTCTGGGAAGGCATCGATCTCCCGGCTGAGCAACTGGAACTATTGATTGTGACGCGGCTACCATTCGATTCACCGGACCGTGTATTTGTTAAGGCCAATTATGCCCGTCTAGAGGCGGCCGGGAAGAATCCGTTTTACAATGCGGCCTTGCCATCGGCAACATTGAAATTACGGCAGGGAATCGGACGGTTAATTCGGACGCCGAACGACCGCGGCGCCATTGTTCTATTGGACCAACGTGTGTTGGAACGCCAGTACGGACAGAGCATCTTGCGGGCGTTACCGGATGATCTACCAAAGACGACTGGGGATGTGAGCGTCATTGCCCAAGGTTTAATTAATTTTTTTGAAAAAAGCACGGACAACTCGGTGACCCCTCCCGAAGTTTGATATAATTGACAAAGATTGAAATTTGACAAGGGAGTACGATATAAATTGATGAGACAACAATATCAGCGGCGTCGCCGGCCACGTCACTGGGTGCTACTGAGTATCTTAGTCGTGATCCTGGCACTGTTACTGGGCGGTGGTTACGTGATCAGCAAGGCCAGTAAGCCACTGAGTCAGATGCAGACGCACGCCGAAACGGTGGCAAAAAAGTCTGGCCATCTGACGAGTACCAGTGACTTTTACTGGACAAATTTAAATACGACTTATTATACGGTTGCGGGTAAAAATAAGGCCCAACAAGCGGTCTACGCGATTGTTCCTAAGACGGGTAACAACGTGACGGTATTGAAACAAAGTGCGGGCTTGTCTCGCAATACGGTGCTTGAACAAGTCTGGAAACGTAATCCGAAGAAAGTCTTGGCTGCGGCATTGAGTATTTTTAATGGTAAACCAGCCTGGCAGGTCAGTTACCTGAACCAATCTGGCAAGCTGTGTTATCTGACTTTCCAGTACAGTAATGGGAAAGTTTTGCAGCAGATTTCCAACATCTAATCGCAACCGAGAGGAGGACTCACTATGCAATTATCACAACGCGCGTGTGGCGTGCGCCCCTCAGCTACGTTAAAGACGGGGCAACAGGCCGCACAATTACGGGCTCAGGGTGTGGACGTGATCAATCTCAGTGTCGGTCAACCAGATTATCCAACGCCAGCAGCGATTCGTGAGGCTGCAGTCACGGCGATTCGTGCTAACCAGGTCAACAGCTATACAGCAACGGCCGGGACACCAGCGCTTCGAGAAGCCATTGTCCAGCGGCTCAAGGAGAGCCAACGGGTGGATGTGACCGCGGAGCAGGTCGTCGTAACGACCGGGGCTAAGATGGCGCTGTACGCGTTATTTCAAACCTTACTTGATCCTGGCGACGAAGTCTTGTTGCCGGCACCGTACTGGGTCAGCTATGCCGAACAGGTCAAACTGGCTGGTGGCCGGCCCGTTGAGGTCGCCCCAACGGCTACATTGAAGGTCACACCAGAGCAATTATCCGTTGCGGTGACTGCGGCAACCAAAGCAATCGTTCTAAACTCACCGCAGAACCCAAGTGGCTTGGTGTACACGGCCGCCGAACTGCAGGCGATTGGAAAGTGGGCGGTGGCCCACGACCTGATCATCATTGCGGATGAAATTTATGGTGAATTGGTTTATGACGGGCCAGTTCCGGTACCGTCCATGTTGACGTTGGGCGATGAGATTGCCGCTCATACGATTCTGGTCAATGGCGTGTCGAAAACGTATGCCATGACCGGCTGGCGTATCGGATATGCCGTGGGGCCCGTGAATGTGATGACGGCACTAAAAAATGGGTTGTCACACATGACCGGTAACGCGGCGGCAGTCAGTCAGGCGGCAGCTGTCGCGGCATTGACTGGCGACCAGGCTCCCGTGGCCAAGATGAAGGAGGGGTTTAAACAACGCTTAGACGTGGTTTACCCGCTTCTAGCGGCGGTACCGGGATTCAAGCTCACTACTAAGCCACAGGGCGCGTTCTATCTGTTTCCGGATGTGACGGCGGCTATGGCGATGAAGGGTTACACAACAACTGATGACTTTGTGGCAGCATTGCTGAACGACGCGCATATTGCGGTCGTGACTGGCGAAGCCTTTGGCCTTCCTGGACACATCCGGCTCAGTTACGCGACAGACTTAGATACGTTGAAGACAGCATTACAGCGGTTAAAAAGCTTCATGGAATGAATCAATTAAAGCAACAATGACTTAACGACCGGACCGCAAGTGGGTTTCGGTCGTTTCATTTCGTGACGAGTCGTAGAACGTGTTAGACTAGTTAAGACTTGAAAATTAAGGAGGTCAACGCATGGCAGATTTTATGACGCGTTATATTCAGGCTGGCCAAACCAGCGTTGCCAATTACTTACTCGACCATTTTCGCGAAGTGGGGATGACCACGGATCAGCTCCTAGTTTACCTGCAGTTACGCCGACAAATGGACCGTGGCGAACAACTCCCGGAAGCAGAAAGCATTGCCACACGGTTGGGCTGGGATAAACAACGTGTTTACCAGTTGCTCCATGAGATGATTACCGCAAAGTTGATGACGATTACTAGTGTGACTAATGCACAGGGACAAAAGGCGGATACGTATGATTTTCGGCTGTTAACGGAGAAATTGAGTCAATTAAATATTCAGACAGTTCAAAAAGAGGTAAAACAGGAGACAACAAATGACCGATCAACAGTTTTTAATCAAATTGAAACGGAATTTGGCCGGCCACTGTCACCACTAGAAATGGAAAGTATTAGTCAGTGGTTGGATGAAGACCATTACCGCCCAGAACTCATTCAATTAGCCTTAAAGGAGGCTGTCTTGAGTCAAGCGTACAGTTTAAAATATATGGATCGCATCCTACTGAGTTGGGAAAAGAAGAACTTAAAGACGGCTGCTCAGGTACAGCGAGAAAAGGAGCGTCAGGAACCCCGACGCTCAGCGGCAAGCAACGTAGGTCAGCCAAGTTCACAAATTCCAGATATTCCCATTTTTAAGTTGACGGATAACTAGACTGTCCGGCCGGCATAAAGTTTATCATGTGGCTGGATGCCGTAAATTGTGTCTTTTTAACTGAGTTTACGTTATTTGGTGAGTATCATCTGATCAGTCCGGCATGAGTTGCGGGCTGATCTTTTTGGTTAAAGGTACTAAAGGGTGAAGGCTAAAATAGTCATATTGCTCCTGTGACTGCAGAGATTTTTACCGCTAAATTAGGGGTAGTGGTTACACTCTGGCTACCAGGGAGTCGGGGGAATGCCGCCGGCCAAAGGACGGGCTCGCCTGAAAGCCGCCAAGATCATGTGTTTTCCAAGCAGATCAAGCCGAGACCACCGATTAACATGAACATTGTCGACACGGCTAGGAATGTTCTCTAACTACCGTCGGCTCCGATTGTGCACGTCAGTTCCAATCACTAAATCCCAATTGCCAATTTTTCACTTGCTATGAAACGCGTTCCACACGCTATACTAATTTTAGCGAGGGTGGAAGGAGCATAATAAGATGATCAAGCATATCTTTACAGACATGGATGGAACTCTATTAAATAGTTGTGGGGAGCTTAGCCCAGTAACAAGACAGGTGGTTCGTCAGAGTCAGATTCCAGTGACCCTGGTATCAGCGCGTGCACCATTGGAAATGGCAAATGCCATTAAGCAATTGGGATTGACCGCACCGCAGATTGCTTTTAACGGTGGGATGATTTTTTATCCAGGCCAACCACAGGCTTTACAGTGCCATTTTATTCCAAGAGACGCCAGTACAGTCATCTTGAGTCGACTTAAACGTGATTTTCCTTCAGTAAGCGTGAGCTGTTATGATCAGGACAATTGGTATGCTGCTCAGGTGGACTCCGGAATCTTGCACGAGCAGGCGTTAACGCATCAAACACCGATTATAGTTGGCGTTCCACTGGCTGAGTTAGCGGAGACACGCCAATTATTGAAAATTATGGTGATCATCGATGATTCAGCAATGATGGCATCTTTGCAGCGGGTCTTGGTCACGGCGGACTTGCCTGTTAGTATAAAGCGGTCTGGTCAAGCATATTTGGAAATAACCAGTAAATTGGCGATAAAGTCACAAGGAATTGCGTATTTATTAAACCAAACAGCTCTTTCAGCGGTGGACGCAGCTGCATTTGGTGACGGTCATAACGATTTGCCCATGCTGAGAATGGTGGGAATGCCAATAGTAATGGGAAATGCACCGGCTGAAATTCAAGCGATTGGACGATATGTGACTAAAACTAACGATGAAGACGGTGTAGCCTATGGGATGACTCATTTTCTAATCTGATATCTAAAGGTCGAACGCTCTAAAACACCTAGTATGCCTGTTGTAACAGCTAGACTGAGATTAAAATTTGGCAGCGTCAACATGGCTAGCTGCATCCCTGGCCGTCTTCGGCTCCGATTGTGCACGTCCATTTCGAACATTAAATTGCAACCAAATGCTGTATTTAGCGTAAATCAATAATGTTTCTATAAGGCATGGTCCATGTTATTTTAGACTGACCACGGTAAGGCGATGGCTGGTCAACGGTGCTCAATTTTAATTTCGTATCGTTGTGACAACAGTTAGAATGCGTATTTTGGAATTTTCATGTCTTCAGTCTGATATGCAGAAAGGGATAACTAATGGCGAATATTAAAGATATTGCACGCTTAGCAGGGTATTCACCGGCAACTGTATCGCGCGCAATTAATCACAGTGGCTATGTTTCGATGGCGGCCCAGACTAGAATCGATGGCGTAGTTGCTAAGCTCGATTATGCACCGAATGAGATTGCTCGGGATCTTAGTCAGGGAAGAACGGCTAACGTGGGGGTCGTGGTGCCACATCTCAACCATCCCTATTTCACACAAATCTTTAATGGTATCCTGACCGCGGCGTTTGCGGCAGAATATAATGTTGTTTTGCTGCAATCTAAATACGATGCAGATCTAGAACGAGGTTATCTTGAACAACTTCATCGGAAAGCCTTTGACGCTTTGATTTTTACCTCACGGGCCATTCCCCTCGGGACACTCAAACGCTACCAAAAGTATGGGGCGGTCGTCTGTTGTGAAAATCCAGGCGATGAATCGCTAGCCGCTACGTATTCTTTACGGGAACCGGCTTATCAGCAGGCTTTCCGATGGATCAAAGCGCAGGGCTATCGGCGGATTGCGTTAACCTTGAGTCGTTCAGACGAGTTAAGTGCAACAAGTCAACTGACCTTAGCAACCTATCGTTGTGTTTTTGGGGAGTTGCCGGCACCAGAGTTACTTAAAACGGCAGTGACGACTTTTCAAGACGGCTATGTTGCGGCTGAACAGTGGATTAGCCAGGGAAGCTCACCAGAGTTTATCTTCAGTAACGGTGATGATATTGCGGCCGGTATTCGGCAGTGCTATCGAGACCAGCGAATGATGGTCCCGCCATTGATGGGGCAGGAAAATCAATTGTCTGGCAGGCTACTCGGATTGCCAACAATCACCCACCATTTTCAGCGCGTTGGTCAGGCGGCATTTGATTTAGCTGCAACGGGGGAGATTAAACAGATTCCGATACCTGCTGAGCTCATACTACGTTAGAGAGAAACAAAAGAGATCACCAGTAAGCAGTCAAAGTCTGACTGCTTACTGGCGATCTCTTTATTACATAGTTTAACTATTACTGTTGCTATCAGGGGTCTGCGTGGTGGAACTGGCAGACGAAGTAGTCGTGGAGCTACTATTCGTGGTGTCGTCGTTACCGTTGCCACCAGGGGTCTGTTCCGTGCTGGAAGATTCCTTGCTGGTGCTAGATTCGGTCGTCGATGAACTGACTCGAGACGAACTGGAACTCGTTGTGACCTGACTGTTGCTACTGTAAGCCGAGGAGCTCGTCGTATTGGTTGACCCATACTGACTGGTGGACGTGGTGTCCGCAACCGTTCCGGCGTGACCTGTAATATAGTATTCCTTATTATTATTCTGCGTCGTTTCGGTGACCGTGCTTGGCTTGGTCCAATCAGTGTTCGGCGCGTTTTGGGCAAGATAGCTCATCTCATACTTGTAAATTTCCTGAGCAATCTTGGTTTCCGCTTCACTTACGTAATGGCCTGTTTGGAACTGCTTATCGTAACCGGTCCAAACGGAGACGGCATAACTCTTGGTGTATCCGGTGAACCAGGAATCCATTGTTGCGCCATCTGGAACCTTGTCCGCGTAATCGTCTGGGTAGGAGTCCGTCCCGGTCTTACCAGCTTGATACAGGCCAGAAATAGCGGCAGAACGACCTGATCCGTTTTCATTAGTCATGACGTCCTTCATCATATCGGTCAGCATGAACGCTGTTGCGGCGGACATGGCACGTTTACCGGTTGCCGAGTAGTTGTGGGCCTTACCGTCTTGAGTGACCACCTTGGAGACCAGATATGGCTTATAGTAGGTCCCGCCATTAGCGAAGGCGGCATAGGCTGCGGCTTCCTGTTCGGTCGAGATGTACAGGCCAATCCCATTTTGCAGGGTTAGGGTCTTGTCAAAAGTCATCCCTAAACCTTTCAAGAAGGTTGTGGCCTTGCTAATACCGACGTTTTGCAAGGTCCGAATGGCAGGAATGTTCCGTGATTCGTAGAGCGCCTTGCGCATGGTGATGGTGCCTTGATATTGCTTATCCCAGTCGTAAAGTTTCTTGTCGGTTCCGGGGTAGGTGAAGGCAGTATCCTTGACCGGTTCATAGGTTGGGTAGTTGAGGTATTCAATGGCGGGACCATAATCCATCAGTGGTTTTGCCGTTGATGCACTCGACCGACCAGTTTGTACGGCTCGGTTCAGTCCGAACGTGACGTTACCGGTCTTTCGGCCACCAATCATGGCAACGACTTTCCCGTTGTTCGGGTTGACGATGGTCGAGCCAATCTGGAACTTGTCGGATGGGTAGGCAATGTAGGCACTGGTATTAGCAATGTTATAAAGTTTCTGTTGGGCGTCCATATTTAAGTTCGTGTAGACCTTTAGGCCACCGGTCGTTGTGTTATACCCTTTGGACTTCAGTTCGGCATAGACCTGTTTGAGATAGGCGTCAATGACCTTAGTCGTCTTCGCACTTGTGGAGGCTGTAGTTTGGTGAATGGAAGACAACCCATTCTTGATGCTAACAGATTCGGCTTCTTGAGCCTGGGTGGTCGTGATGACCTTATTTTTGGCCATGGCTGCCAACACCAAGTCCCGCCGCTTCTTAGCAGTAGCGGGGTAGGTCGTTGGGTCGTAGTTGGTTGGTGATTGTGGCATCCCAGCTAGCAACGCCAATTGTGGCAATGAGAGGTTCTTTAGAGATGTGCCGTAGTAGTATTGCGCGGCTGTTTGCATCCCGTAGACACCATTGCCCATATAAACCTTGTTGATGTAGTATTCCAAAATCTGATCTTTTGAGTATTTGTGATCAACTTGGAGGGCTAACCAGGCTTCTTGGGCCTTACGTTTCAGCGTCCGGTCGGAAGCAGCCGTTGAGAAGACAGACAGCTTGACCAGTTGCTGAGTTAAGGTACTTCCACCTTGCATTCCCAGCGAAGAACCGGACACGTTGGCGAAGGCAGCACCCAAGATTCGGATGGGGTCGACCCCGTTGTTTTGGTAGAAACGCCGGTCTTCAGTGGAAACGACGGCGGCCTTTAACGTGTCAGGGATGTTCTTGGACTTTACATAAGTTCGGTTTTGGGCGCCCAATCGTGAAATAACGTTGCCGTTAGCATCGTAGACTCGCGTGGAAGCATCGGATGACAGCGCACTTTGCGTAATTTTAGGCGCGCTTTGTGCGTAGAAAAAGAAAAGGCCGGCGCCAGCCACGATGGCAAAAACGCCAATTGCGACAATAATAAATAGGATGCGGCGAAATAGGCGCCAACCGTGATGCGGACGTTGGGGACTCGGTTGGTGGTCGGCATTGCGGCTCATCCGGGTCTCACGGGTTGAATTGTTACTAGACATGGTAATCTCCTTTGCGTTTAAACGTGTTCGCTTCTACAATATGTGGCCTTAGAGAAGCTGATCCACGGCTTTGAGATATGGAATCGGGGGCTGAAGTCCTACGGGAATACGAATACCGTGAGCCACAATCTCCGAATAGGGAATGGATTTGCGACCGCCGTTAGCTTGCTCGTCCCAGAAGGTGAAGAGGTCAGTTGCACGGTATAGGAAGACTTCTTGACGTTCGACAAATTTAATAATGGCAAAACAGATACCACTTTGAGCCATGCAAGCACGCATGTGGTCAATCTGGTGTTGGTGGAAGTTCTTTAACGGAAAGGATCCCTTGTTGCGGGTCTCTTTGGCGTCAAAGTCCAGGTAATGACCCTGGTAAACACCGTTGTAGTCGGTCGTGGAAGCGGTACTGAAGTAAGCTTCCTTGATGACGGCCGCGCTCCGTTTGGGATAATCGACCTTAACGATCCGAATGGGGGTCGGTTTCTTATGCACGACGGCTACCCCGTTAGTTTCATAGTAAGTATTACTTTCGTTGAGTTCCTCTTCTAGCGTCATGCCACGCTTACCATAGTTCGTGTAGGTGCTAGGGAACCGGGGCCCCGTTTTTGCTGTTGGTGCTTGATAGGTATTCCCATTGGGATACCGAATAGTCATCGACTCCTCACACTCCTTCGCTTGAAAACCGTAGCTTTCAGTTTATGGCCCAGTTATTGACATTATACCAAGCTGACCTAGAAATAAAAACTCCTAAAACCGGTTGAGACGGTGATTTTGTTTGAATTTAAAAGGAATTTAACGAAAGACGAAGAAATAAATATACGGCCGATGTTAAAATAGTCGCGCTTTAGTTGCTAGAAATCCCGTAGCGCCTAATCCAAATCGCAGTACCGTTGTTACAAGTGTTAGGATAGTCGACTTGGCGTCAGCAACTTCAATTAGAAAGGCTAATCTTTGTTGTTTACTGAGTGGAAGAAGACTACAGACATTTGGAAATTTTTACGATTAATGCGGGTTGACCCGTAATTTATTTGCTCAACCGACAATTTTTCGCTAAACTAAGAGTATACCTTGCCTAAAGATGATTGGACCTAATTGTTCAGCGAGTCTGGCAAATATTTTTCAAATTCGCTCAGAAACTAGACGAATAGTCACGGTAACAACTGTGGGAGGCATATTCTGATAGGTGAAGGGCTAAGTGTACTTGAATTTTTAGATAGCAGTATTTTCTTCTACTTAGTATCACTGTTGACTAAACGTAACCTGACCGTGTATCAATTTGTTCATCGCTCAGTCTCCTGCGGGAGTGTTGATATCGTCGATGGCGTGCGGGTTCAGATTGAGAGTTGGTCGACTTTCAGGGCATAGCGTCTGATAGGGTAGAAAACGATCAGAGCCGTGATGTGGCCATTTTATACCAGGTCTAAGCGTCAAATGGTTCGGGGAAAAAGGGAGGTGGCCGATTGAGTCGATTATGGTTAACAGGTTATCGGAGCTACGAATTGGGCACCTTTGGCAATCAGGACCCCAAACTACTGGTAATCAAGGATACATTGAAAAAATTATTGATCGGTAAAGTGGAAAATGGCACGGACTGGTTGATCACAGGTGGCCAATTAGGCGTGGAGCAATGGGCTGCTGAGGTTGGCATTGCGTTAAAAACGGACTATCCGGAGTTAAAAGTGGCCGTGATGACACCGTTTGCTGAGTTCGGTAACAATTGGAACGAGGCTAATCAAGCGCAATATGCCGCAGTGACCAGTCGCGTCGATTTTCACCAGTCGGTTAGTGAGCAACCTTATCATGGGCCCCAACAGTTAAGAAACTATCAAGAATTTATGTTGGCCCATACGGATGAGGCGGTCATGGTTTATGATTTAGAGGTTGAAGGAAAACCGAAATATGATTACGAGGCTGTAAAGCGCTATCAAGAGCGTCACGCGTATCCTTTGACGTTGGTTGACATGGACTGGTTACAGGAAAGTGCCAACGAATATCAAGAAAATTTAAATAATGGTTCCCAATTCGAGTAAAAACTGGTATTATAGATATCGCCGGTTTGATTACGATAACGAGGTGTAATGATCAATGGAAAACGTTAATTTTACTCCCAAGGAGATTTTACAAAAGCAATTTCGTCAGAAAATGCGTGGTTACGATCCCGATGATGTTGATAGCTTCTTAGACAACGTTATTAAGGATTACGACACCTTTGTAAAGGAGAATCAACGGCTTCAAGACGAAAACGAACGGTTATTGGCAAAGGTTGACGAACTTACGAAGCAAGTGCAAGTAGGTGGCAGTCAGCCGGTAGCTTCAACGACCAGCTCAGCAACTTCAAATGTGACCAATATGGACATTTTGAAGCGGCTATCCAATTTGGAACGGCACGTTTTCGGTTCACAATTAGATAATGATCCAAACGAGTCACATCGTTTGTAGAATTATAAAGACTGGTGTAAATCCTGAGTAATCGCGGTCGGCTTATGTCGGCTGAGGAAAGTCCATGCTCGCACAGACTGAGATGTCTGTAGTGTTCGTGCTCGGTGAAAAAATAAGCCGGGGGACGTTAGCAATAACGTTACGGCGGGAAAAAACGGCTAAGGCTTCGGCTATGCCCGAGTATCCCTGAAAAGTGCCACAGTGACGATACGTCTAGGGAAATCTAGGCGGTGGAACGCGGTAAACCCCTCGAGCGGGCAACCCAAACTTTTGGTAGGGGCGCTTCACATATGGAAATGAACGAAATGTGGGGGGAGAGGAAACTCTCGAGATAGATGATTACTGCCACTTAGTTGTTTGCCTGAAATGATTAAGCGGTACAAAACATGGCTTACAGGGATTTACACCATGTCAGGTGGGTGGGAGCTTGCTCCCGCCTTTTTTTGTAGCTATAATTGGGTTAATTGCCCACGGCTGAGAGGACGAGAGAAAACGATGAGTTAAATTATTTCTTGAAACTCGCCAAGTCTGTGATTCACTATTCAGTTGTCCCGATTGCGTCTAGAAGATACCGGTAACGGGTTATCCGTGGCGCAACGGAATGTTTAATTAGAACTTAGTAAGCAAACTTTTTTAACCAAGGAGGACTTTATGAAGAAATTTCATTTATACGCAGCAACCGCCAGTGGAATTGAGGCCATTGCGGGGCGTGAATTACGCGATCTGGGGTACGAGACACAGGTCGAAAATGGCCGGGTGCGTTTCGATGGCACCATTGAAGACATTTTACGTGCCAACCTTTGGCTCCGGACGGCTGATCGGGTGCGGATCATTGTCGCTGAATTTGACGCCGTAACCTTTGATGAACTATTCGAAGCCACAAAAGCTGTCGCTTGGGACGAGTTGTTGCCAATGGACGCGGCATTTCCTGTCGAAGGCCGCTCAAAGAAGTCACAGCTACATAGTGTGCCAGATGCGCAGGCTATTGTGAAGAAGGCCGTCGCCACGAAGCTAGCAGCTGTTTATCACCGGCGGACACGGATGCCCGAAACTGGGGCGACCTATCCGTTGGAAGTCATGATCGACAAGGATCACGTGATGTTAACGCTGGACACGACCGGGTCAAGTCTGTTTAAGCGGGGATATCGGGTCGGCAAGGGAAGCGCGCCGCTGAAGGAAAACATGGCCGCAGCCTTGATTGCGTTGACCAGTTGGCACAAGGACATGCCATTTTGGGATCCCGTGTGTGGTTCTGGGACGATTCCCATTGAAGCTGCTATGATCGGTCGGAACTTGGCCCCTGGTTTTAATCGGGACTTTACCTGTGAGAGTTGGGACTGGGTACCACAAGAACTGAGTGACAAGGTTCGCGACGAAGCTGATGCCAAGGCGGATTATGATACGCCACTGCAGATCTTTGGCTCTGATATTGATGAAAACATGGTTGAAATCGCTAAGCGGAATGCACAGGAAGCGGGCCTGTCACAAGACGTGACCTTCAGTCAATTAGCCGTACAAGATTTTAAAACGGACTTACAACACGGAATCATCGTTGCCAATCCACCCTATGGGGAACGGTTAAGTGACCAAGCCAGCGTGCGGGAGCTTTACAAGCAAATGGGTCAGGTCTTTAAGCCGTTGACGGATTGGTCGAAATACATTTTGACAGCCGATCTGGAATTTGAACATTTCTACGGTCAAAAAGCTACGAAGACACGAAAACTGTACAACGGGGCATTGCGGACTGACTACTTCCAATTCTGGGCCCAACGGAAGCCACGCCACAAGGGGTAATTCTCATGATTAAAGCGGACTGCATTTTTTGTCAAAAGGACGAACTGGTTTTAGAAAATGAACTAGCCAAGGCATTCTGGGACTTGCACCCCGTACGCGAAGGCCATCTGCTGATCGTGCCCAAGCAGCACTACACCACTTACTTTGATGTGCCAGCGGAAACACGACAGGCGATGGACGCCTTAATGTTTGCTGCTAAGGACTTTCTGGATGATAAATTTCATCCAGCTGGGTATAATATCGGCATCAACGTGGATGCTGCGGCCGGGCAAACGGTTCAACACGCCCATATTCACCTGATTCCCCGTTATAAGGGTGATGTGAAGGATCCGCGTGGGGGAATTCGAAAAATGATTCCTCGAGCCGTGCGTGAGTGGTAGAAAAAATTAAAAATATTTAGAGCTAATTTCAAGGTTACGGTAACTGCCGAAATCTTGAAGTTAGCTCTTTTTTTGAAAGGATGATTAAAGGCTAAAGAGATTAAAATGTTCACGCTACTCTTGTGATATTAAAAAATTTTTCTCGCTAAATTAGTGGTAGTGGTCGCACGCCGGCTGCCAGGGATTCCGCTTGCTATGGGGAACGATTCCAGTCAAAGGGCAGGCTTGGGTCAAAAATGGAAGCCAGATAAGGTTCAGCCGTACCTGGTAAATAATGGTTCGTGTTATAAAATCTAACATTAAATTTTCAAAAACACCTAATGGCATGCGGCGGCGGTTGAAGCGCCCTTTTGTTCGTTAAATTACCCGGCAAACGAAGCCACTTTGAGGTGCACGCCCTTTTTTTTCTGAAAACTGGTGTTATAATTTCTAACATCAAAGGTAAAAGAGAGGGCGTCGCTGATGAATCTTGCAAACACGGCATTTGTCATTATCGCGAGTATTTTAGTTTTATTCATGACTCCAGGATTGGCTTTCTTCTATGGTGGACTGGTGTCCGAGAAAAACGTGGTCAACACGATGCTATCGGTCTTTATTATGACCGGTGTTGCCATCTTACTCTGGGTATTCCTAGGGTACACGTTAGCTTTTTCCGGAAACATCGGCGGATTTGTGGGCAACTTGAACCACGCGTTTATGGCCGGCGTCAGGTTGACTAGTTTAACGGCTAGCCATATTCCGGTGGGGGTCTACTCCCTGTTTCAAATGATGTTTGCCATCATCACGCCGGCACTATTCGTCGGGGCAGTAGTCGGCCGGATTCGTTTCAAGTTCCTCCTGATTTTTCTAGTTTTGTGGTCCGTGTGCATCTATTATCCGATGGTCCATTTAGTTTGGAGCCCAGCTGGGTGGTTAGCTAAATTGGGCGTGTTGGATTTCGCCGGAGGGACAGTCGTCCACATCAACGCGGGAGTCACAGCACTGGTCTTGTCGGCTTGGCTAGGACCACGGTTAGCCAAAAACACCCCAACGCAACACTACAATTTGCCATGGGTCCTGCTGGGAACGGCCATCTTGTGGATCGGCTGGTATGGTTTTAACGCAGGTAGTGCTTTAGCCGTTAACGGTGTCGCCATGCAAGCAGCACTCACCAGTACCGTGGCGACGGCGACGGCTATGGTCGTCTGGATGTTCTTGGATATCTGGACGACGGGCAAGCCAACCCTGGTCGGTGTCTGTACTGGTACGCTCTGTGGGCTGGTCGCCATTACACCGGCTGCTGGTTATGTGACCATTATGGGGTCCGTGGCAATCGGTGCACTGGCAACGTTAGCTAGCTACGGGTTCATTCAACTGTTGAAGCCACGATTGGGCGTGGACGATGCGCTGGACGCTTTTGGTTGCCACGGGGTGAGCGGCATCGTCGGCAGCATCCTGACGGGGATTTTTGCGACTAAGGCTGTGAACCCGACGATTACACAAAATGGACTGGCTTATGGTGGCGGTTGGCACCTACTGGGCATTCAACTAGTAGCGACTGGTTTTACGATTGCCTTGGTTGCCGTGATGGGAAGTGTCTTGATCTTGATTTTACGGCGGCTGACGCCAATGCGTGTTGATGCGACTGAGGAGCGTTTAGGTTTGGATCAAGGTGAACATGGCGAACAGGCTGACTACACGGTAGGTTTGAGCGAACGGCTAGCAGATTTTCATCCCGATCAGGAACTCTATGCACCGGAATTCAAGGGGCAACTGCAACGGCTTCAACACCCAACAGTTCAGTCCAATCATAATAATGGCAACTAAAGTTAGCAACTTTCTTAAGTTTGGTCAAGATGATTGTCGTGAATCATTTTTTCTGGTAAGCTACGGGTGTGGTTAGGGGCCACAGAGCTTTAACTTAGTTTGGGGGAAATTAAAATGACAAAAGACAAGATTGCTTTGATCGTCTTGGTTGTTCTGGCAGTGGGGTTATTAAGCTTGGTACTCATGCTAATGAAGTCGGTGCTGTGGGTAGCTTTTCCACTAGTATTCGCGATCCTCGGTCTAGCCTGCTACAGCATTGAAAACTGGTTAGAAAAATCATCCAAAAAGAATGAGCGTGAAGCTTAAATGATAGGCAAAATAAGGGGTTCTTCGTCAACTGTTGTTGGTGAACAAAATATTGGAGTTCTAATCACTTGGTGATTAGGGCTCTTTTTGTATGA
>NZ_RHNX01000038.1 GCF_003946335.1 Levilactobacillus fujinensis | reverse complement strand
GACTATACTAATAATTTAGATACTAATAGATACAATATAGATACTCAAAAGTTGGACTTTTCCACAGCCAATTTCTCCCCAGCAGAAATTCAAAAGCAAAACCAGGATTTGGTGAACCATGCTAATGATTTCTTAACTGATGAAGACAGTGGCTTACCGGTTTTCTTAGAACCAGAAGCTGTGCAACTACTTAGTTTTTGGTGCCGTACCCCGCAACAAATGCGGCGCTTCATTGGCATTATCTTAAATGCTAAGTACCGAGTTGAGAAAGATCACAAAGATATTGGTGTCATAATCCTACTTGGTGATGAGGAACTGAGACCTTTAATGACTAAAGCCTTGAGACGCTACTTTAACGCCCTGAGAAGCAATGAGAAGCACATCAAGAATGTTGAGAACTACTTATACGGCACCATGCAAAACCTATTTGGCGTTTGGTGGAATAAACAAGCGGCTAGAGAATATGCAGCCAAACACCCCGAAGAACAGAACACTTACAATGAACCTTATTGGAATTAAACGCCGTATAAGCTCATTTAAGCCGTTTTAAGCATTACATGCATAATTATATTAAAATCGCTTTAAAATCGCTTAGAAGCAAGAATAGACACCTTGAGTGGCTGAATTGGCGCTTGGTGGAATAAACAAGCGGCTAGAGAATATGCGGCCAAACACCCTAACGATGAGCGTGCTTAAAACTAAAAAGCTATATAAGGCCATTTAAGCTGTTTTAAACAGATAGAGCATAATTATATTAAACGAGTTTTAAAATGCGCTTACGGGCACTTTAGGAACGTTGTATAAGTGCCATTGCGGAAAGGACAGCAAACTTAAATTCACAACTTTTAAAGAAGCAGGCTAATTGATATGGTACTCAAAGATTAGTATAATATGAGTAGTAATAAAAGGGGGGGCGAGAAAATCATGGCAGTTAAGGAAAAGAAACGCGTACAAGTCCAGATTGACAAAGAATTGGCAGATAATACCGAAGCCGTTTTAAGCCAGTTAGGTCTAAACCCAACTACCGCGATCAATATGTTTTATAAGCGGATCGTAGCTGACGCAGCATTACCGTTTAAACCAGCCCTGAGCGAAGCCGAAAGAGCTAATTTAAGCCTTTTAAAGGCTACCAAAGAGACACCAGTAACAGAGTTCAAAGACGCTAAAGAAGTCGCTGATTGGCTCAATGATCCAGATGAGGACTAATGGCTTATCAGATTAAATAAATTAATAACTTGGAAGTGTGATGAACATGAAAGATACAATCACAATTAATGACTTTTTTGAAATTGCCAAAGAAACGGATTTAAAAGATTTACTTGATAAGTCATTACATGAACCAGATCCAGAAAAGCGCAAAGTATATGACGCTTTATATACCTACTTTTTAGATAAAAGGCAAGATGAGGTTATTAAGCGAAAGGACTTTGTCCGTTGATAGATAAACCACAATACATTATTGTTGCTGGTATTAACGGAGCAGGGAAAAGTACGCTATACGATACATTCCCCATCTTGTTTGACAAAACAAAACGGATTAACGCTGATGAACTTTTAAGACAAATGGGTGGCGATTGGCATAAAGATAGTGACAACTTAAAAGCCATGAAAGAAGAAATCAAACAACTACACTATGCTTTAGATCACCAGCAAAGTATTCACGTAGAAACAACACTGGCAGGTAGAGGCAAAGCTCAACTCAATTTGATTGACAAAGCTCACAAAAATGGTTTTGAAGTGACTTTATTATATGTTGCTTTGCGAGATGAAAATTTAGCTATCCAAAGGGTCAACGAACGGGTACAAAAAGGTGGCCACGGTGTTCCAGTAGCAACGATCAAGAAACGTTATCAGCAATCCAAACATAATTTGCCATTAGTGGCCTTTAAATCTGATAAGGTCATGATCTATGATAATAGCGAAAAGTTTACCTCTGTTTATGCAAGAGAGAAGGGACAAGTTTTTAAGAACGATTTGAGGCATTTTCCTTGGATAAACCAAAATATTACTTATCCAGAAAAGGTGCAAAAGCAGTTACAAAATTTTGCAGATCAAAACCCAGAAGTAAAGCCTAAAAATGATCCAGAAAATAAAAACGATCGGCCTAGTTACTAGGCTGATCGTTTTTGAGTTTATTCGGTTTATGGGCGTTAACATAGTCAGCAAATATTTTTAAAAGTTCTTCGGTTTGTTCGACCGAGAGGTTATTAGCTTGAAAGTATTTTTCGAGCAAAGCCCCTTTTTGAATTAATCGGCGAGAACGGGCTTTGCGGGCTTGCCGATTTTCATAGTATTTAGATTGCCGTAACTTAAAATCTTCCCGCTCAATTTTTTGTTTTAAACGCGCTTGCTGCTCGACTAGTTTTTCATATTGATTAGACATGGAATTGCCCCATCTCGTATGGCTAATGATCTACGGACTTTACCTTTAAAAATTCAGAAAATTGCTTGGATAAAAGCTTAATCTGATCGTTAGACAAATTAGCATAATCTAAATTGGCTTGACTGATGATTTGTTTACCTAGACGTTGTTCAATCTTATTTTTTTCGTCCTTAATTTTTTGATTAAGGGCTTTTAATTTAGCTTCTTGTTTTTCTAAGTTGCTTTGAGACATAACGATCCCTCCAATCATATTAGAAATAATCACCGACACTATATCATAAGGGAAACGTTAAGTCAAAGTATAAAAGTTGAAATAGCGAAGCGGAAGGCATACACTAAAAGTAAATTCAGGAGAATCAGCAGACCGAGTGAAACGAGGTCAATGCGCACTTACACATAGAATTAATTCTATGTTGTGCTAACCCCCAAAAAACCTGTATTAGAAGTCGCCGATGGCGACAACAGAGGAAAACCCATAGAATCAAAGTAAAGAGGTGACTAACATGGCAATATTTCATATGAGTTTTAGTAATATTAGTGCTGGTAAAGGACGCAGTGCCATTGCCAGTGCCGCTTATCGAAGTGGTGAAAAATTATTTGATAATCAAGAAGGCCGCCACTATTTTTATGCCCGCTCGGTTATGCCAGAAAGCTTTATTTTAACCCCCAAAAATGCACCAGAATGGGCCAGTAATCGAGAACAATTATGGAATGAAGTTGAAAAGAACGATCGTAAATCAAACTCGCGGTATGCCAAAGAATTTAACGTGGCTTTACCGGTAGAATTAAGTGAATCCGAACAGAAAGAATTACTGACAAAATATGTGCAAGAAAATTTTGTCGATCAAGGTATGGTAGCTGACGTAGCAATTCATCGCGATCACTCAGACAATCCGCACGCACATGTGATGTTAACCAATCGCCCATTTAACCCCGATGGTAGTTGGGGATTAAAAGCAAAGACGCAGTACATTAAAGATGAAAATGGCAAGCAACTTTTAACCAAAAGCGGGTTTCCAAAACAAAGGAAAATTTGGTTGGTTGATTGGGATAAAAAGGAAAAAATTAATGAGTGGCGGCATAATTGGGCAACAAGTGTTAATCAGTCTTTAGCACAAAAAAATATTCCGGATCGGATTAGTGAAAAATCGTTTGTCGATCAAGGGATTCAAGAGACACCTACCCAACACGAAGGCATTAACAGCCAAAGAAAAAATCGAAAAGCATTTAATCAACAAGTTAGAGCGCAAAGAAACGCTCAAGCTAAATATCATAATCTTGACGAAAAGATAAGAAATCATGAACATTTTGACGCGTTAACTGACGAGCTATCGTTCTCTGAAAAACACACAATTAGTCATCTAAGTCAGCAATTGAAAACCTATGTCGATTTAGAACATTTAGATGATAAACAGCGCATGCTGTTTAATTGGAAAAACAGCTTATTAATCAAACATGCCATTGGTGAAGATGTAACCAAGCAACTGCTGACTATTGACCAGCAAACGACATCACTAGCACAAGCTAACCAGTTGTTAAATAAAGTGGTGGAACGAGCAACGAAAAAGCTTTATCCGGAACTTAATTTTGAACAGACAACCGCAGCTGAACGACGGGAACTGATTAAAGAAACTAATAGTGAACAAACGATTTTTAAGGGTAGCGAATTGGCAGAACGGTTAGCGGATATTCGAAACGACTTATTAACCCAGCAATTATTGACGTTTACCAAGCGGCCATATACCAGCTGGCAGTTAGTTAATCAGCAGGTCCAAACAATTAAGAAGCAATTAACCACGGTACTAGCCAAACATGGTCACCAGTTAGACGATTTGAAGCCTACTGATCGGGGCATACTAGCCGCTTATCAACCAAGCGAACTCGAATTCATTTCTAAAGCGGTGAAAGATTTACGGGTCATGCGGGAAGTTAAAGCCGTGGTGCAAACCCAATACGACAGCATTCTAACGACTGCTTTTCCGGACAGTGACCTCGATAAGCTAGAGACGATTGACAAGGAGCAAATCTATACCGCTGTGGTTTACTATGACCCAGAATTAAAGCCATTAAGCGCCGATGATCTTAGTCAATTGCAACAGCAGCCACCGGTAGTCTTTACTAGTCAGCAACATCAAGCCGGTTTAAATTACCTGTTAGGTAAAATGGAATTAAAAGATATTCAGGATCATCGACTGCAACGGGTCTTAAAACATGATGGCACCCGGCAACTGTTTATTGGCGAATGTGGCCAAGATCCTAAGTTGGATCACCAACAAATTGAAATGGTGCAAACCCGTTTGAAACAACAGACAATGCGCTTTGATCAATATAAGCGAGCTCAAGTTAAGGACTATCAGGCCATTAATTACCACCCAACTAGCCCGAAAAATTACCTGATGAATATTTTGGACGAAGCCTTAATGACCACTTTATATGCGAAAAATACAGACTATCTAAGAAAACAGCAACTACGTGGACTAAAGGAGACCGAGTGGGAAATGACGAAAAAGCAACGGCAACACCAAACTCGAAACCGGCATGAAGATGGGGGCATGCACTTGTAATCTAAATGTAAAATTAAAAGTGCACCAACGTGCTCATTTAATGGTACAATGAACCCATAATATAGGGAAAGGAGTATTCACATGTGACAAAGAAACAGGAATGGTTTAGCTTAGCTCAAGCTAGTCTCAAGCTTGAACGAGGTAGTACGTACGTGAGTGTTTGGTTAAGACGGCACCCTAACGAGTTGCCAAGTGAAATGCTCATGGAAACGGGCAAAGTTAAATTAATATCTGAAGATGGCATTGAATGGATTAAAAACCACATAAAAAAAGAGGGCGTCCTCGTAAGCAGTGAAGTTGCTAACGGGGATCAGCACCTGGAAGTTACGATTCTAGGTGTCACCCTCCTAACAATCCATTTTACCGGGCGGGTTAGGGGAAAGCTAGTTGTTTAGCGTCCCTAACGCGCTTTTTTTGAGGAGGTGATCCAATGAAAGCAGAAAGCTGGCAAGGCATTAATGGCAAGTTAGTTCATGATGATCAAAAGGCGATTGTAGTCGATGATGATCAAAAATTAACCGATCAAAAACAGCTACAAGCAATTTTAGATCAAGATGGTCAGCCAATCGATGAAGTTCGCCGAGCAATGATTAAGAAGACGGTTAAACGTCAGCTAAAAACTCCGCCATTAAAACTTAGGGGCTGGTTTAATCGCCATCAAGACAGTCAAAATGCTAAAAAGACCGAAAAGTTGGTAAGTGATAAACCGACCCATCAATATAAGCAGATCAAAAACGAAATGACCTTTTTTGGTGAGAGCTTCTTAGAAGGTTTCTTAGGCTTCTATGGCTTAGAAGTTGATAACGCCTTAGGCCGTTATGAACATAATGTGCATGTCTTAGAGACCCAAGAGCTAAGTCAGTCAGAAAAGGAGTATTACTTAGCCACGAGTGAAAATGGCCGCGTTAATTTAGCTACTGACCCATTACCAAGCCAGCAAATTGCCGAGGAACAATTGGATAAATTCTATCAGCGTGAGCCAGAAGAAACGCAGGCAGAATCGGTTCAATTACGGTCACAGGAAGACGGAAAGGAGGAATAACATGAAGTTCAACAAAGTAAAAGCGTTAGCAACTACTGGAGCCACCACAATTTACTTGGGATTGATGAACGCTCAGGTCGTCTTTGCCGCAGACGGTGGCGAAGTTAAAAGTAAGCTAACCAGCGCTGGGAAGACGATTCAAGGTATTTTAACCGGGTTGGTCGTTTTAGTCGGGATTTGTGTCGCACTATTTATTATTATCAAAAGAATGCCTGACGCAGACGATCCGCGAGAAAAGTCCGAAGTCTATCATGCGGTTGGACGAGTTGCCGGCTTAGTTGCCCTAGCAGCTGCAATTATCTGGCTATTACCTTGGGTTTACAGTCTATTCACTTAATTTAAAAAGGAGCCTGCCAAATGAAGAAAGGAAAAGAATTTATCTTCCCAGAAAACGTTGATAAAGATTACGGGATCTGGAAAGACTACACCTTGAAGGATTTTGGCATAGCGGGACTGGCAGGACTAGTGGGCTTAATTTTTATTGCGATCCCACCCTATGGGTTGATTTTAGTCCTGATAAAAATAGTGATTGTTGTCTTAGCCATGACGATTGTCATGGCTATTTTAACAATTAGGCCAGTTGCGGCGCGGAAGAATATTAAAGTGCGGGATAACTTTAAGTTGAAACGTCGCTATGCCAATGGTCAGAAACTGTTTTATTTACAACCGAAGAAGCGAGGTGAACTAAATGCGTTTGAAGAAGAGCAAAATCACCAATAAATCAGCGGAACTCGACTGGGATTACCAACCGCCTAAAATCAATGGTGGCAAAGAGACCATTGATGACATGAGCTTGGTGGTGGGTATGTATGGTAATTACGAAGTTACCAAAACGGGTAATCTCGTTGGCATTTTGGAAGTTAGTGGGATCAACCTTGATCTACTTAATGAAACCGAACAACAGGACGTTTTTGAGGACTATGGCGCGTTTCTCATGAGTACCTTAGGTGAAGGCGTTGATGACACATTACAGTTCTTAGAACCAACAATACCTGTCAATATGACGGCTTATCTCAATGGTCTCAAAAGGCGGTATCTCGCACTACAAAAAGATCACCCCGAGCAACAGTTCAAAATTCAATTAATTGCCAGTTATTTGGACCACTTTACTAAAGTCCAGGAATCCAAAAACATGACGACGAAGCAACATCTGCTAATCGTTAAGGTGCCAATTAAGGACAAAAGTGTTAAGAGCTTAAACCTAGCGGTCACTCATTTAGACGAAAAGATCGAACAGGTTAAACGGGATATTGAAAATGCGTTAACGGACTTTGATGTGACGGCCAAAGTTTTGACTAGTCAGGAAGTCCAAGAGATTTTAAAGAACTTGATCAATTTTAATGGATAGGAGGCAACAGCATGAGTTTTGGTGATAAGGTCATTGATTTATTTATGCCAACTAAAAAAGAAAGTAATCAAGGCAACAGCGGCCAAACGGGTAGTAAGCCCAAACTGGAGGTTGAAGACTTTACCAAGCTGATTGATCGCGATAGCTTGCATTCACTATTCCCGTTCAGCTGGGAACAGTACCCCACCTATGTTCAATCGGGTGAGAACTTTATTCGAGTGTTAGCGATTGCTGACTATCCCAAACGAGTGTACGGCAACTGGTTGTCAGAATTGAAGCGCAAAAAAGGCGTTATCGATATTGTGCAATATATCGACAGCGCCAGTAACAATTCAATGATTACCTATTACAAGAAGACGATTCAAAATAAGGAAGCGCAGAAGCTCAATACGTTCGACCCGTATAAAAAGAAGATTCTGCAAAATTATATTGATTCAGCCAACATGCAACTAGATAAATACCTCGATAATTCTACCACATTTGTGTACCAACATATGCTCATTTATCTGCGGGCCAACAGTTTAGCGGAATTAGATGACTTAACCGAAAACGTTAAAAATACGCTGATTAAGCTACAAATGAAGCCCCTCGTGCCTGTTAAGGCCACCTTCCAAGCTTTTTGGTCAACCATGCCAATTAACGAGAACCTGATGGGGGATTACACCTATAAAGAAAGTAATACCGAAGTAGCCAGCAGTATGTTTCCCTTTGATGACGCCGAGATTTTGGACTTAAAGCCCAGGAGCGATATTGAAGGAGTTAACAAAGACACTAACAGTTTAATTGCCGTGGATATGTTGGACCGCAACAAGACCCTGAACCAAAATCAAGTGATTATCGGAACTTCCGGGGTCGGCAAGACGACCTATATGATCCAGAAAATCTTACGCTATGCCATTCAAGACTATCAAATCTACATTATTGATCCGGAAAATGAATATACCAAGATTGTTGAAGCATTGGGTGGGGCAGTCTTGCACTTAACTTCTAATGCGAAGTACAAAATTAACCCGCTACAAATCTTTTCCGAGGAAATCTTAAGCGCCGATGAAACGGTCACAAACCTTGATTTACTAGTCAAAGATAAAATCCAGCGATTAAAGGGATTATTTGAAGTCCTTAAAACCGGGATTACCCAAGTTGAGCTGGCAATCCTTGATGATGTCGTTAAACAAGCTTACGTCAACAGTGGCGTTTTGAAATATAGCCGCTTAAAAGAGGTTAAAGACGATCAATGGCCGACTTTGTCGAATGTCTATGACGAGTTGGAAAAACTGGCTGATAAGGACGCTGATAAATTTAGTCGGGTAAAAGACTTTTACTACATCTTAGGCAGTTATACCCATGGTTCTAACAGCCTATTTGACGGGCATACCAACGTAAACCTAAAGGGGAAGATCATTTCTTTTGATCTAAAACCACTACAAAGTGAACAGGAAGTCCAATCAGCGGCTTATCTGAATACCTTCCAGTATTTGTGGGACGAAATCACCAAAGATCGGCATAGCCGCAAGAAATTGTTTGTTGATGAATTTCACTTTTTAACCTTACACAAAGCGGCTGCCACCTTTTTCCATCAAGCCTACAAACGGTTTAGAAAATACAATGCCGGGGCGATTGCCGGAACGCAGCAAATTCAAGATGTGATCGAAGGCACAACGGACACCGGTCAAAATATTGGTGAAGCCATCATCGGGAACTCCTATACCAAAGTGTTCTTTGGCCTTGACGGTAAAGGCGTTGATGATGTGATTACGAAACTACGCATGACGTTCTCGGATAAGGAAAAGAAGTTACTAGAACGCCGTAGACAAGGTGAAGCCCTGATGATCTATGGTAGCCAACGCGCTTTTATGCGGGTGGAGCTAACCGAAGAAGAATTGCGGTTAATCGACCCAGAAGCTTACCAAGAAAAATACAACCGTGAGACCACCGGACAACCGGATTATCAAAAGCGTGTGATCCTGACACCAAGTGAAATTGACGCCTTGACTACCACCGAAGAGGAAGGAGGGACTTTAAATGAGTAAAGCAAACCAGCTATTGAATATTGAGGTTGGCACGTTCAAACGACAAGGGAACAAGTTAATCCTTGAACTCAATCACAATCAATTTCGATACGACCAATTAAGTGAGCTAAACGAATTAAAGCAAGTTGATCCCAATTTCTTGCAGTTGGTTAACGTGGTTGAGCAAGACCAGAAGGTCGTTTTGACTTATACCTTGCCAGATAAGGTCAAATCACTAAAGGAATTACCCCATGAAAATAAGGCGATCCGGTCAGCGATTGCTAATGAAATCATGAGCCAGGACGTGGTCACGGATAGTCAATACCATATTGCGTTGAACCCAGCCAATCTATGGTATTACCCAATGCAACACGTTTGGTACGCTTATCGCGCCAATGAACTCATGCCTTATGATGATAAGCACAGCAACTTAGCTAAGTACAAGGCTTTAATCCTATTTTGTTTAACGGGGACGCCATATGAACGGCTATTGAGCAACCCTAAAGAAGCCCTAGCCAAACACCCTGACGAGTATTTACAACAAGTGGCTAAAGCCACGTCGTTAGCCGAATTAAAAGAAGTGGTTAACGGCATTGAGGATTTTGTCAGTTACCACGAATGGCAAGCAGTTGAACAGAACCAGCAGAAAAACAAGCAACGTTTTTGGTTAAGTGTGACTGGGATTGCGATTGTGGCTGTGGTTGCTATCGGTTTAGTTCACAAAAATGATGAACGGAAGTATCAGAGCCTAGCTAATCAGAATCAAGCCCAGGTCACGCGATTAAGATATAGCGGGAAAATTCAAACGGCTTTAAATGATCAGAAGTGGTCAGAAGCCCAAAAAGCCATGAAAAAGGCCGGATACAGTTCAAACAAGCAAGCCCAAACATTCCTAAAGCATAAACAATACCAGCAAGCCTTAAAGGTTGATCCAAGTCAGTTAAACAAGGTTGTCAACACGGCTTATGCCAACCAAGATAGTAGCCAAGTGGCCGATTGGCAGTTACCAAGCAGTGCAACAAGTAAACAAAAAGACCAATTATCGCTAGAAAAGGCCATCGTCAACTACGATACCAATACGTTGAATAACCAATTATCCTTTGCCACTAATGGAGACGTGCTATTGAGAATCGGACAAGCTTTTGTAGCCCATAACGATACGCAAGACGCCCAGACCGTCCAAACCAAGTTAGCCGGCGTAAACAGTCCTAAAGCTAAGTATTTAAAAGCGCTGTTAAGCCTCAATTCCGCTAAGAACGAAGTTAGCGATGCGCAAAAGAAATTAGACGACGCCAACAAGATTGACGGCGGCAAAGATAAGGATAAAGACAAGAAGGTGGATTCGGCTAAGTCGGACTTAAAGAATGCGCAAAGCGATCAATCAGCAGCGCAAAAACAGGTCGATCAAGCCAAGCAAAAAGTGGGTGATTAAATGCAGGTACTGTCGTTTGAATATAAGAAAAAGAAGTGGAAGTTGATTGCTTATATTGTGGGCGGCGCCATTCTGCTAATCATCTTGCTAATTGCGGCAGTCACTGGTCAATTGCAAGAAAACAGCTGCGATGATTCGACTACCGCAACCCAGACCCAGCTCGATAGCAAGGACATGACGTCCAATGCTAAAAATATCTATGCGCATTGGAAACAGAAGTATGGCGCAACCCCACAAGCGGCCGCCGGTATTTTGGGGGTGTTACAACTAGAAAGTCGGCTTGATCCACAATCTGTTAATTCAAGTTCCGGTGCCACGGGCTTAGCCCAATGGTTAGATGGCCGAAAAGATAAACTGGAAGACTTAGCTCACAAAGAAAACAAACCAGCCACAAATCTCGGAGTGCAATTAGATTATCTCGACCAAGAATTGAACAGTAGTTACTATGCGTCAAATAAGAAGATATTCAAATACACGGACGTGCACAAAGCGACCAAGGACTGGTTGATGGATTTCGAGGGTATGAGCAAAAACCCGGAACAATGGTATCTAAGCCAAAGATACGGCTATGCCGATCACTGGTATTCAGTGTTTGGTGCCAGTGATCCAGTATCTAGTAATACGCTCGATAATGCTAGTACCGGCGACATTAACCAACTTGGTTGTAGCAGTGATCCGAGTTACTCCGGCGGTAGTATCGTCAAAAACGCGGAAAGCATGAAGGGGGACTTCTACTATGTGCAAACGCACCCCAGTCTTGATCTAGGTAGCGATTTAAAGAATCCCAATAAAACTGGTGGCACGGATTGTTCCGGCTTTGTCTGGTTAGCCTTGAATAAGGCTGGTTACAAGGTACCGGCCAACATGGGTTGGTTTACCGGCACAATGGCCAGTGACGCCAAAGGCAGTCATCAATATCTTAAACAAATCAGTGAAAATGACGCGAAAGCCGGCGATATTGTGATTGTCAATCAAGGCGCCGGCGCGGGAAACAACGGCCATACGGCCATTCTGTTAGGCAAATGGCAAGGCAAAGCCACCAAGATTATTGAGCAAGGTGGGACAGGTGACAAGATTAATGAAAGCACCTTTGGCACCGCCTTTTATAGCTTACTAAGTGGTAGTGATGTGACGTTAGCCCGGCCGATCAAGAAGTAAGGAGGATAAATAAATGAAGCGGAGCATGGTTTTAAGTGTTGCGATTGGTAGCTTGATCTTAGTTCTGTCATTAGGGGCGAATGCCTATCAACATAGCCAAGTTAAACAGGCGCAACAGCAGATCACGCGCATACAACAACAGAAGCGACAAGTTAGTCAGCAATTGGCTAAAACCAACCAACAAAAGCAGTTATTGAGCACCCAAATTGACAGTTATAAGACCTACCAAAATAATAAAGACAAAAGTTCGGCTGAACTTAGCTTTAATACGGTGGTCACCAAGTTCTTTGATGTCATGAATAACTTTAAGCCCAAGACCTACGGTCAGCGTAAAGATGGCGTTAAAAACTTGATTTCCGACAAGTTATATCAGCAATACTTTTCCAATAAAGGGACTTATGGCGATAGCAATAGTGTTTCAGCCAAGTTAAACCAACTGAATCTGTATACACAAAGTAAGCAGGGGCAAAACATGAAAGGCTTGGCGGTTGTTAGTTACCAAAGTAAGAGTGGCGACAACGACTGGCAAAAGGCGACGGTACTTTACCAGGTGACCTTCGATACCACCACGAATCGAATCACCGCGGTACAAAATTTAGGTAGTAGCTTTAAAGCCAGTGACCTTAATTAAACGGGTTAGCAAAGTCCTAGCGGTAATCGTGGTGGTTTTAGCCGTTAGTAGCTTTGCTAATCATCAATACGTGAATCACGTGGAAAAACAGCGATCAATCGTGACGTTAGCTAAGCACCCTAAAAAAGTGTTGTTCTTCTATCGCGATGATTGCCCGGATTGTCAATCCATTTTTCACCGAATCTATTGGCACAACGCAATTAGTCATAACATTGTGTTTATCAACATGAATCAGCCGCAGAATCGCCATTACATTCAGAAGTATCAACTAACGTCGGTGCCAACCTTGATCCATTGCAAGCAACGGTACACCGGAACCAACCAACAAAAGATTAAACAGATCGTAGGTGATTAGATGAAAAGTAAACTCTTAAATGCCATTAAAGCAAGCTGGCCGTATTTACTAACGCTAATCATTGGCTTGTATTTAGCGGAGATTTTAGCTGGCTCTGTCATGGCCTTGTCCCGTTATAAGCTAACCTTTGCGGATCATATGCCAACCGTATTAAAACAATTAGCTTTACACCCTTGGCACTATTACAACTTATATTTAGGCCAAAAGAACCCGGTACTAATTATTGTCAGTGTCGCCGTGATCCTATACACCATCTATTTTGCTTTGAAACGAAACAGCAAACATAAAGCGTGGGAAACTGCGGACACTGAAACTCACGGGAGTGCGACCTGGGGTGATCTAAAAGAATTGAGTAACCATTACTTTAGTATCAATGCCAAAGACCTGACAACAGCGTTTAACAACAGTACCAAGGCAGCAGTTCTCAAATCATTAGTCGACCGTGAGAAATCATCGAAGGGGGCAGATTAACATGAATGGCACAATTTTAGGAATCGTGGATAAGCAGGCTGTTTATCAGAACAACTCAACCAAACCCAACCGGAATATTTTTGTGGTCGGGGGTCCCGGTTCGTATAAGACCCAATCAGTCGTGATTACCAACCTGTTTAACGAAACGGAGAACAGTATTGTCGTCACCGATCCGAAAGGTGAATTATACGAAAAAACGGCCGGGGTTAAGTTAGCCCAAGGTTATCAAGTGCATGTCGTCAACTTTGCCAACATGACGCACAGTGACCGCTATAATCCCTTTGATTATATTCAACGGGATATTCAAGCCGAAACCGTCGCCACTAAGATCGTCCAAAGTGAGAATGCGGAAGGTAAGAAAGACGTGTGGTTCAGTACCCAACGGCAACTTTTGAAGGCACTAATTCTGTTTGTCATGAACCACCGGTCGCCAGAGCAACGGAACTTGGCGGGCGTAACCCAAGTCTTACAGGAAAATGATGTGGAAGCCGAAGAAAAGGGCACAGATAGTCCGTTAGATACCTTGTTCCTGGATTTGAAAATGTCCGATCCAGCGAGACGTGCTTATGAATTAGGTTTTAAAAAGGCGAAAGGGGAAATGAAAGCCAGTATTATTGAGAGCTTGCTGGCAACCATTTCGAAGTTTGTCGATCAAGAAGTGGCCGACTTTACCAGCTTTTCAGATTTTGATTTAAAAGAGATTGGCAATACTAAGGTTGTCCTATACGTGATTATTCCGGTGATGGATAACACTTACGAAAGCTTCATCAATCTGTTTTTCTCACAATTGTTTGATGAATTATACAAATTAGCTGCCGATCATCACGCTAAATTACCCCATCAAGTCGATTTTATCCTTGATGAATTTGTTAATTTAGGGAAGTTTCCGAAGTATGAAGAGTTCCTGGCAACTTGCCGGGGGTACGGTATTGGTGTGACGACCATTTGCCAGACCTTAACCCAGCTGCAAGCCTTGTACGGCAAGGATAAAGCCGAAAGTATCTTAGGGAATCACGCCGTTAAAATCTGCTTGAATGCGGCTAACGACGTGACCGCTAAATACTTTAGTGATTTGTTAGGTAAATCAACCGTTAAAGTCGAAACGGGAAGTGAGAGTACCAGTCATAGCAACGAAGAGAGCCATAGCAAAAGCGATAGTTACAGCTATACGAGCCGTTCGCTCATGACGCCCGACGAAATCATGCGTATGCCCGAAGATCGGAGTTTATTAATCTTTAGTAATGCGCGGCCGGTCAAAGCTACAAAAGCGTTCCAATTTAAACTATTTCCTGGCGCCGATCATTTGGTTAACTTGTCACAGAACGAGTATCAAGGCCAACCAGAAGCCAGTCAAGAAACTAATTTTAAAAACAAGGTAGATAAGTGGAATCAGACAGTTAAAGCACAGCACCAAGCCAAAAAAGCCGATCAGACAACTGATGATGAGGAAGACAAATTGCAGGACAACATCGATCAAGAATTAGAGACTAGACATAAGAAAATGCTGGGATAAGGATTATAGAGGGAGAGTAACTTATGAAATCATATAGGAAATATATAATCGCTGTAATGACAGTATTGCTGATTGCGGTTGGCCTAACTGCTTGTGGAAAGTCAACTGCACAAGATCTCCAGAGTCATCAATGGACGTTTGACTCTAGCAAAGGTGATGGTTTAGCCGCAACTGCCAAGTTTACTAAAAGCAATCTAACGCTAACCGAGGCTGGGTTTAGTGAAGTTTACACGTACGAGCTAACTAACAGTGGCAGAAATGAACAAATAAAATTTATTGGTAAGAATAGCGTTTCTGGAAAACAAGAGACTCGCTTATTTAAAATGGCAAACAAAATTAATTGTGATATTATGATCATGTAGCATATATTGATTGTTTTAACATCGATTTTATGTGTTGAGGAGGCTTTTTATGAAAAAACGAAAAATAACAGTTTTAAGCAGTTTTTGCTTGTTCGTAATAGGAATCAGCCTCATGTTTTTACTTCCAAGTACAGTGCTCGCAAAGTCAGAAGGAAAAGTGGTGAATGTAAAATTAACCACCGCATTAAAATTGCTCAAACAAAAGAAAAGAAAGATAACGTATGTCCTCTATGCTTCTAGATACTGCATTCATTGTCAAAAAATGAAAAAGATTTACCGACAAGCTATTGCTAAGCATCCTAACAAGGAAATCTTTAAAGTCGATTTAGCTAACGAACCTAATTCTAGCTATAAAAAATTAAAGGGACTGCATGTAAATGCTATACCAACTTTAATAAAATACAATGGCACCCATGAGGTTACACGTTTAGTTGGAGAATCCAAAATTTCAGTAGTAGACAAGTTCTTACAATAAGGGTTCCTTAAAAATTAGAGGAGTTGTTGATTATGAGTAAGGCAAAACATTTTAAAAAAATATTTATCGGACTACTAATGTGCTCAGTTACTGTATTACTTGGCTCGTTCTTATTCCCAATTAATGGTTCGGCTAAAACTAGAGTTGGATCTTATTACCATAATTTAAATACAGAGCTTAAATATTCAAACTTGAGTGCAAAGGTTTCGTCTTTGAGCTCAAGCAATGCACAGCAAGATGTTTCTAATTTAAATAAAAGTGAGAAAATAAATAACTATTTAAATAATATAAAAAAACGTGGTTATACCAATGACCAAGACGCAGTCACACCATATAATTATCGTGCAACATCCTCAGTAGATCCTTCTATATCAACGGATGTTGTTTATAATGTTTACAAAAATAATGACAAAAATACTACAATATTAACTCAAACGGTTGTTGATAAGAGCAATAATAAGGTTGTAAGCTTCTCTGCTGAGCAAGGTACTACTAAGAGCACATCACCAAAAACCGAATTTTCCGCCTCAAACAATGAACTGAATCAAATTAATATTCTGGCGAAAAAAAAGACAAAGCATTTTAAATTTCATGGCAAAGAATTTTCATGCGGTATGGCTGGTGTGTTAGCTTGTGGTTCCTATTGTGCAGTTTGGGCTGCCGTAAATGGCATCGCAGGTTTAGCTTGCGCTGTCGTGTGTGGCGCTGCATCAGAAGGTGCATGTGCAATGAATCATTAATAAGAGGCAATTTTTATGAAAAAATATGAGAAAAATTTACTCTTTTACACGACTAAAAGTTTACCCATTTCGGGAATAATTGTTTCTGCAGGTGCTCTATTATATTTTGTTATTTATCAAAATAACTATACATGCGCAGCTGTTTTATATTCATTTATTCCGTTAATTGGCACTGTTCTAATTGCATTACCTTTCTGGATCCTTGTATATCGAATTAAGAAAGGTAATTCTCATTGATAAATAAAACCTATCTAAAGATAAATTACAAGTTCTAATGCTACACTTCAAGAAATTAAAGATGATTTATAAAAAAGTTCCAATGTAGACTTTTACATTGTCCGCAAGATAAAAGTCTACATTGGAACTATGTTAACTTTTAAAGTTTACCTGCGTGCTTTGAAAAAATACCCAATATTTGAATGTCTTGCTATGCGTTTTCCTATCTATCCGATTTATCAACAAATTCCATTATTTTAATCGCAATCACGGTTGGCAATCCGATCACTAACAGCTCGATACAAATCACCAAAAAGCTAGTAAGTATCGCCCCAATACATCTAACGGCGCCCCAACCCGTTAATTCAGGGTGCCAAGTGTCCCAAATCGACTTAAGGCCGGATCCGTGCAGCACCATCGGTACAATAACCCACATTAATAGCCCCAAGGTCGCCAGCAGCGTGATAATCCCCATCACCATAACAATAATGGTAATTGTCCGTTGTAAGGTACTCTTTTCAAGTTGGATGTAAGCTGATTCCTGAGACAACTTTTAAGAGAGCGTATAATGAATAAATCGTCTCTCAAAAGGAAGGAATTTTTACATGCCAACTCGTTACGACAAAGAATTCAAACAAAACATCATCAACCTATATAAACAAGGCGAATCAGCCGCCCAACTGGCCAGAGAATATGGCATTGGCTATTCAACCGTTCATAAGTGGATCCAGGGCCAAGCCAAAACTCAATCCGGTAAATCGCCAGACGAAATTAAAGCGATGGAAAAGCGGCTGGCTTCCCTGTCTGAGGAGAACGAAATCCTAAAAAAAGCCCTCGGCTTCCTTGCGCAGAGATAACCGATATCTTTGATTATATCCAACAAGAAAGCCAAAATTACCAGGTAACTAAGATGTGGCGAGTCATCGGGGTTTCAAGAGCGCATTACTATCGCTATAAAGCCCACAGGCCCTCAAAAAGAAGTCTGGAAGACAAAGATCTGAAACAGCTTTTAGAAAAGGCCATTAGGGTATACCCTATTGGTCTTTTTTATTTCTGTGCTATACTAGGAATTACAAGTGTTCATTAGAACTGTCCAAAAGGAGAACTGGAAATGGCTAAAATCGGTTATGCGCGTGTGAGTTCCAAGGAGCAACATTTAGATCGACAGTTAGCGGCTTTAAAAGACGTTGATAAATTATTTACGGATAAATTGAGGTCCTGAATATGATCAAACCATCCGTTTTTACGAGTCAGTGGGATTTGAGCGATTGGAAGTTTTCCCGACATTATGGGATGCTTGGAATCCTTGTTTGGTGTTGGTTAAGAAGCTTTAATAAGCGGCCAAATCGCCCGGAACAAAGTCCATAAAAATCGCCATGCCTGACAGAACAGATCGGCTCGTGTAAGCTTGATATGCGTAAGCGCATTCAAAACGAGGGATTAGTATGGGTCCATTCTTTCATGGGTCACGATGATCTCAGAATTATCCACATCCATTCTGTTGTACAACGTCAAGACTCGGACAATGACAGTAGCCATTTATACCGAAGTTATTCGTGGAAATTACGGCGTTGCAGCTGCACTATCAACGATTTTGACCGCGTTGACAGTGATTTCCTTGCTAATCTTCATGAAAGTTTCTAAGAATGGGGATATTGCGATGTAACCACAAAACTTCGTCGGAAATAGGACAAAAGGGAGTTGACCGTGACTGGTTGACTCTCTTTTTGCTGTGGAAGCGACTTTTGTTGGCAAAACTGGCTGAATATTCACATGAACGAAAAAAGATATATGTGGTGAACCTATTTACATCTAGTCTTAGAAACCATATAATATGGTTATTAAAGCCGCAAGGAGGCAGAACATGACCAAAAAAATTGCAATTGTCGTTGATTCGGGTTCTGATGTCCCTCAAAGTGTTCTTGATGAAAATAAAAATATTGCAGTCGTACCGCTGAATATTACTATGAATGGGCATAATTACCTTGATGCAGTTGATATCACACCGGATGAATTTTATTCGGCGTTAGCAACGGCGGAAACCTTGCCGAAGACGTCCAGTCCGTCACCACAAGCTGCCAAAGAAGCGATGGATGCGCTGTTCGCGGCTGGTTATCAGCAGATCTTCGGTATCACAATTTCGAGCGCGTTGTCTGTGACGAACAACGTCTTTCAATTGGCCGCGCAAGATTTTCCCGCTGACACCGTAACCATTCTTGACACAAAAAGCATCGGCATTGGCAGTGGCATCCAAGCAGCCTATGCCGCATCATTGATCAATGCAGGGGAATCTTTTCAGGACGTGATTGCAAAAGTTCGTGCCTCAATCGTCAAAAGTCGGATTTATTTCTACGTGCCAACCTTGAAGTACCTCAGTGCCGGCGGTCGAATCGGCCGAGTGGCAGGCCTTGTCGGTTCGGTTTTGCACATTAAACCGGTGATCTCATGTGATCCAGAAGGCGTCTACTACCCTCTTTTTAAGGCGCGATCTGAAGAAAAAGCGATTCAAAAGTTGGTTGAACAAGTCAAACAGGATTGTTTAAAAAGCACCCACTATCGTTTAGGAGTAGCCCACGGGCAAAACCCATCTTTAGTTAAAAAGTTGGCAGAGAAACTTCGTGAAGCGACTGGTCGGCCAGTTGATTTTATTGGTGAGGTCTCACCGTCATTGGGCGTGCATACAGGGCCAGGGCTGATTGGGGCTACAGTTCAGTCGTATTAAGGTGTTACAAAAATAAGTCACGCCTCTCAAGCTTTACCTAAAACGAAAAGCAGATCAAAATTGCCCTTTTCTCAATTTGTTGAGAAAAGGGCAATTTTGATTTGATAAAACAGTCATTCCAACCACTTATTCTTCTTAGCCATCTGCACGGCCTCAATTCGATTATGAACACCGAGCTTACTGAAAATAGCGGACAAATAGTTACGAACGGTTCCTTCTGAGAGAAATAGCGAGGCAGCAATTTGTTTTGACGATAAGCCGCTGGCGACTGCCGCCAAAACAGCGAGTTCGCGGTCGGTTAGGGGATTGCTTTCAGCTGTCACCATATTCGTGACTAATTCCGGGGCGTAAACCGTTTGGCCCGTCATCACTTTTCGAATAACGTCAATCAAATCATCACTGGGGCTATCTTTGAGCAAATAACCATTTACTTGGGCAGCAATGGCGCGTTCAAAGTAAGCCTTCTGTGCGAAGGTCGTTAAAATAATGACTTTTGTTGGTAACTCACTGTCATGAATCTTATCGGCAACATCCAATCCGGTTAACTTGGGCATCTCGATATCCAGAACGGCAACGTCCGGTTTGAGCTGTTGAATGTCCTGCCACGCTTTTGCGCCGTCACCAGCACTGCCGAGCACGTGTAAATCATCTTCCAAGTCGAGTAGCTGGGTGAGGGCGGAGTTTAACATGCTTTGATCTTCCGCGAGATATAAGGTAATCATATTAGGATCGCACCTCCTTTGGTAGTGTTAATGAAACGAGGGTGCCTTGGCGATTATGGTCAATGCTAAACGTGCCATCAGCTTCGTGCATGTGACTGCGCATGCCGCTAATACCATTGGAACCAGCCCGGACATAGTTTTTGGATTTGCCATCATCCTGAATGGTCACGGAATAGGTGGTGGGACTCTGATCAAATGTGATTTCCACCTGATGGGCCTGGGCATGGCGAATGACATTTGTGATGGCTTCTGTCATGACGGCACTAAACTGACTCTGAACCTTAGTTGGCCATTCAGTTGCTTCGTTTTCACCGCTAGTGATCAACATGACGTCAGCCTCAGCGAGATTTTTTCCTTGAGACAACAACATTTCGCTGAGGGACTGCTGATGGAGATCATTCACAATTGCCCGTACGAGTTGCAAATCATCACGACTTGTTTGCGCGATATCATCCAGTTCCTGTGCCACTCGCTCCGGAGCTTTGACAAGTAACTTTTTCGCCAATTCGGTTTTTAAGGTGATCATCGAAAAACTCTGACCGAGCGTATCGTGCAAATCCCGCGCGATCCGTTCTCGTTCGCCACGTTGAATGACCACTTGCAGGCGGCGGTTCGTTTGCCGGAGTTGCCGCTGATGGATGACTGATCGGGAAAAAGTATACGCCAGCATTGGCGACGCAATCGGGAAAATGAGTCCTGAGATTTCGCCAAATGATGACTGAAAGATGCCTGGTTGCGCTAAATTAGCACGCCACAGGCCAATACCGATGATGACATAGTATGCTGAAGCAAACCACCGAAAATATTTTCGCGGATACCAACCCAACATAAAAGAGACCTGCCATCCCGGGAAGATTAGCATGTAGTTGTTGAAAGCAAAGATCGAAAATAACCCTGTAATGCCTAATTCAAGTGGTATTGTGACCGGGAGCCATCGGTCAATTTCATTGACGAGTATGTAGACAATGAGAAATAAACCACACAAGCCAAGCCAAAACCAATCAGCCTCTGATTTAACGGGGATGAACTCAGCCATGATCGCAGGCAAATAGACCAGCCAAATATAGCTGGTCCATTCTAGATTTTTAATGCGTGTGATTAACTTACGCCTCACCCAAGGCCACGCCCTTTCGCTGTTCATGCTTTGAGAGCACGATCACCAGTAAACCAGTCACCACAAACCAAGCAACAATGCCCAGCAAATTCGTTAAGTCTACTTTAGCACGGGAAGTGAGTTGATTTAATAGTTGATTCACAAAATAGGTGGGCATGAGTTCACCGATTGACTGCAACCACTTAGGCAACATGTTGATGGGCCACCACAACCCGCTAACAATCGCCATCGGGAAAGTGATGAGGTTGCTGGCAAGACTGAGCGTTTCATATCTGCGAATGTACGATAAGCCGATACCGATCAACATAATGGGCAATTGTCCGATCAAAACGACACCAAATAGCGAGAGCCATTGATCGAAATGAAGACTAACGCCGTTAATGCCAACAGCTAAACTACCCATCACAGCAACTGAGAACAGACTCATCATTAACATCCAGAAAGCGACTGAAAGATAGTAGGGAAAGGTACCGTGAGCAGATAAGCTCAAGAAAGTAACAAGCCCTTGGTCACGGTCTCGTTTCAGAATCGCGGCAATTCCGAAGAGGGCACTAATCAGAACACTATAAACGATCATGCTATCCATATAACTTACATAGAAAGGCTTCATTTGTGTTGAAGAGCCGCTGACCATGACTTTTGTGAAGAGCAAATAGAAGCCAGCCGGCATTAGCAGCGAAAAGAAGATATAGGAAAAGTTACGTAAAATTAATCGTTTGCCATCAAAGGCAAGTTGCGTTTTAAAAGTTTTCATTTTTCGTCGTCCTTCCCAGTCAATTGTAAAAAGATATCCTCCAGCGATTCCCGGGTCACGCTGACTTGATGAAGCCGATCCAACATAGGTACCAAGGCTCGGAGTGTTTGATCGCCATCCGTGCTATGGATGATCAGTTTGGGGGCAACAAGTTGAACCTTATCTACTGCTGGCAGGCCGTTGAAAATTGCTGACTGCAAATCGGTTTCACAGGTAATGGTCGCGCCAAGATGCTGTTTTTGAAGTGCTTGCAGGGAGCCGTTAAAGACAAAGCGACCATTTTGGAGGATTAAAAGCCGATCAGCAACTTGCTGAATTTCTTCGAGGTAGTGACTGGTAATCACCATGGTTTTACCTTGCTGCCGCAGTTGTTCAATTTGCGTCCAGAAAGCTTTGCGAGATTGCGCATCCATGCCAACGGTTGGTTCATCCAAAAATAACAGATCAGGATTGCCAACGAGCGCAACAGCGAACGTGATTCGCCGCAACTGACCGCCGGAAAGAATGCCTAGCCGTTGTGGTTTCAAATCGCTTAAATGAAACTCATTCAACAAAGCATCCGGGTCAAGTGCACGAGGTGATTGCGCCGCGGCAAGCTGCATCAGGTCCCCGACGGTTGTGCCTGCAATCACCATGTCACCTTGGAGCATTGAACCAAGACGAACTTTACTATCAGGCGCACCTGGGCGCTGACCAAAAACGCTGACTTCCCCAGTACCTGCTAAAAGACCGAGTAAAATATTCAGAAATGTGGTTTTACCAGCACCATTCGCCCCAATTAAGCCGACAATTTCACCTGGCTGAACCGTCAAATTAATGTCTTTTAGGACTGTTTTGTCACCGTAGCTAAATTTTAAATGTTCTGCTTGAATTACTGTGGTCATTTCGTCCACCTCCACCATTGATACTACGCGGTGGGTGGGCTAGCCAGTAGTCACGAATGTCATGAATGGTATGTGACAAATGTCATGATCCCTATGAAAAAAGCCTGTCTTTGAATTTAATCAAGCACGGTCAATAAAAAGCGGCTATCTGAAAGCTTAGTGGGGCTTCGCAGGTAGTCGCTTCAGTTGTAGCGCACTATAACGGTATATCCGCCCCTTGATGCAAGCCTTTCTTAGTCTGATCGAAACTTTTATCGGACTTAAAGGCCCCAATGAGCTGCCGCATGTTCATGTCACTGTCACGTATTTCAGGCATGCTAGGCCGCAAAGTGGTACCGGGAACCGTGAGGCTGTATTGACTAGCAAGACTGGTAATAGGCGTTTTGGACTGATACATATTGTAGAAGGCAACCTGCTCACCATCAATCAGGGCATAAAACATATAGTCTGTCTGATTGACCGAAGGGATAAACTCAGAGAACACGATGAGTTTGCTGCTAGATCCCGGGACGAGATGATAACTGTAGGTTTCACTAGTACTGTTTGCGTAGTCAGCGACTTCGGATTGTTGTAAGCCGTTGAGGGCCCAGTAAGCCGTGAAGAACAAGGCCGCCCGGTCAGCGTCTGTCAGACCCGCTAGCTCACTGGCAGGTGCAAGTGGTGCTGTTTTCATAGCATCAATCGGGTAGGTGGTGTCGGTATTTTGCGTCCATGAACTTGAAGTGGCCGATTCATTGGTGACTTCGGACGAGGAACTTGCGGTGGAGGCACTGCTGCTAGAGGCTCTGGTGCAAAGTTTGCCTGGCAACTTCATTCTAGTATACTGAGTGACAAGAAACGAGGATTGTGCGCATGAATTACTTTAAAGGACGCCACTTTCAACAGGATATCATTATAGTAGCCGTTGGCTACTATTTTAGGTTCAGTCTCAGCTACCGTGATATCGTTGAATTGCTACGTGATCGCGGGGTTAGTGTGCATCACACCACGGTCATGCGTTGGGTTCATCATTATGGTCCCATCTTTAAGGCTTTATGGCGCCAACA
>NZ_RHNX01000037.1 GCF_003946335.1 Levilactobacillus fujinensis | reverse complement strand
ACAAGTATACTAGAATTTTTTCGCAGATTCGAGCGTTATGTTTTAGTGCGCCCAAATATTCTTTATTTCATATAAAAGAGGTACCTTACAGCCTACCCAGGCGGCATCCCTCATTGGTATCAGTTACAAAATGCTCGATAAGACGGTTGAGACTTTTAATGAACGTGAGGCTTTCGCATGAATGGTTATTTAATAGATTCAAACATACTCATTAATTCCAATCGTTTTTATCGTCAACAGTTTTTCCCTGTCGTTTGGCATTTTTTTCTAAAAGTTCCCAATTTTTATATGCTGGATCGCGTCTATGACGAACTAATTTCAAAACCCGATGATCTATGTAACTGGACCAAATATAACTATAGTAAAAGGGTTACCACAGCTGATGATTGTATTTCGGAATACACGCAGGTCAATAAATATCTTTCAGGGTCTGGATTATGGACACCGGCTGGCTACCAAGAATGGACCTCGAAGTATGAAAAGGCAGATCCTTGGCTGATTGCATGTGCTATGAAAAATTCATACACGATTATTACTGATGAAAATAATACCGGTCCTAATGGAAAAGCCACCAACAATGAACCAAAGATTCCATTCGTCGCACAACACTTTGGTGTCTCTACAGAATCTTTCTGGGAATTTTTAAAACAAGAACACTTTGTAGCCAATTAATTCTAATATCACTCTGGGCTAGTTTAACTGCTAGCTTATTTTTTATTGTCTGAGGCTGAAAGTTAAAATATTCATGTTATTCTTGCGACAGTGGGAGTCGTCACCGCTAACCAGTTGCAGCAGGCGCCTCGTTCTACTTAGTCAGTGGGTGTTCTGCCCGCCGGCTTAGTAGAAAACCAAGCTTGGGGACTCGGTATTTTCGAGGCTTCAAATCGTATTCGCACCGTTTCCGGCTCATATCTGCCGGCCAGTAAGGCGATGACTCGCCAATATGACGTAATTTTAGTCCCCGTATTGTTGTTACAACAGTCATATTGAATATTTTGAAGCTTTTAACTTTCAGTCATCAAATATTGAAAGATATTCCCTGACTATTCCCAATAAAAAAGAAGGATATCCTATGCCAGACAATCAAAATTCTTTTGACCATCCAATAGACTTATCAAAATTTCTCAGCATGGATCAGGATCAGGCCACCCAATTTAACTTTCTAACACAAAACAGTGAACCTGATCGATGTATGCTAATAAATGGCATCTATAATCAACTTTATCCTTGGTATAACAGGCATTCTGATGCTGGTGACACCTTAAATACTTACCGCATCGCAATAAGGGATCACTATGGTCGCAACTACCGGAATCTGGATCGTAAAGTACAGTTAGAAATCCTAAGAATCATAAGTAAATATACGCCTAACAGCAAGCATCAATTTTTGGAGGTTAAGTTAACTTACAAGCATGGCGCCCCCTACTATCAAGTACGCAACAACTATCAACTAGGAAACTTTGGTATTCTTCCCATTCACGGTGGCATCAATCCTAAACGTTCACTGCCCCCCTACTTTGATTACTTCGACAAGTATCTCGTAGCGACGAACCTCTTTTATTCAGATAATAATGAAAGTGACGATAGATTACTAACCGCCATAAACAGTCGGCGAGACTATTTTCAATGTTTTGATAACATGACTAATTTTGTACATATGAATAATCTAGATGACTTCTTTTCTGACAACTATGTTTCTTCCCAAAATATTATTAAGCTATCAGAAGAACCTAGTTTTGAAGCCTATGTTCAGGCTGCTACAGAAATTATTTCAAGCCGTGGTAATCGCATGTGGAACCTACTACACAAATTTTCTTAACCTATCGCTGAACAACTCCAACCAAGAAAGGGTACCAGACAACCGCCAGTTTCTGATACCCACCATATTCTGCTTATCTTTGGTTCCAACTTGCCATGCAATTTTCACTTAATTTTATTACGCCCGAATTGCGTCCGATTATCATATGCTTTCTGAAATCGAACTAAAACCACACTTATCTAATCTTATATGTGGTGCTAATAGCATCAAAAAAGGCGGCACCCGCATCAGGTACCGCCTCAATTCTATTCAGTTACTTACGCCCTCAGCCGCCTTCACCGACTGCAACTCCCCTTGCACCACCAACCGCTTCGGTTCGCCACGCCTAGCCGAGTTACACGTAATCAGGGTCACCAGCTTTTTTCCGGGAACATCGTCGATGACGTCGACTTTATGGCGGTCAATCACTTCAACCCGTGTGACCCGGTAGCGATAAACTCGCCGCTTATCCGTCAATGTCACGCTATCTCCCTTGCGGACGCCTTTTAGCGGGGAAAATAGGAGTCGCTGTGTGGTCATATAGTGCCCCGCCAGCGCATAATTTCCTTGGCCCATCTGCTGATCTGCCTTCAAGGTTCCTGCGCCTCTAACCAGCACGTCATTACTAACGCCGACCCCGATTGGTAAGTCCAATCCCACCGCGGGAACCCGCAGCTGGCCGATTGCGCCGTAGTCACTGGTCCCGGTCAACTCGCGTAAGCCATAACCAGCAACTGCTAGTGGGGTCAGCTGCGCCGTTTTCGCGTAGTTGAAGGGATCCGTTCTGCCCTGCTCATCTTGTGCCGTTTTGGTTGCCGCCTGGACACTTTCGGCCGTCATCCCCTGTGTTGCCGCGTCACTCAGCCACGTCACCGAAGGATTTTGCATCAATCCTATGAGAATCAGCCCACCCCCGATGAGAAACATCACCACCGCCAGCCAGAGGGAAGCCCGCTTTGCCTGTCGTTTACCTGTTGCCATTTAGCTTCCCTCCCTTCTTCGACGGTAGTGGCGATATCCGCCCCAGGCACCCGCCACGAGCACCAGAATTGCTAACACCAGCGCAACCTTTTTGTAGCGGGTCCAGACGAACTTGCCTTTAGGAATCGTCTCAGTTTCATTTGGAATTCGTTCACCGGTCACCAGCAAGCGGTGCGTGTTGATCATATACGGCGTACAGGTCATCAGCGTCACCTGGTTCTTCGCTGCCGACCGACTGATGGGTTGCCGCGTTGCCGCCTTCACCGTTCGAATCGTGGTCACCTGGTAGGTCATCAACCCGTAAGCATTTTTGAGGTAAAAACGGTCACCGCGGTTCACTCGCCAAAGGTCAGTGAAAAGTTGCGCGCCAGGTAAGCCGCGATGGGCTGTAATCAAACTGTGTTGGTCCTTTTCACCCTGCGGAATATCCGTTCCGTGAACCAGTCCGGCATATTTCTGGATAACTTCTTCACTAGTCCCAACAAATACGGGTAACTCCACGTCGATTTTGGGAATCGCCACTAGCGCCACTGGTTTCGTCTCAATGAACTCTTTACTCGCCTTCTCAAACGGATCCTTAACCGTGGTACTCTGATTATCCGTCGCTTGCTGCTGTAAAGCGCCTTGGAGCGCCTTAAGTTGTTTCGTACTTGCTGTCTGCAGCTGGTTCTTATACGCCACGAGGACCCCCTGCTGCCGCCAATGGGTCACGACGTTACTTGCTACTGGGTAGCCGATCAGGCCCAGGCCCAAGCAGAAGAGTAAGATTGCTAGCCATTTTCGCATGTGGGAGTCCCCCCTTCTCTAGTTGTCCGAGTGACTGCCGACCTTACGTTGCTTTTCGTTGCCGGTAGTACAGGTAACCTGCGCCACCCATTAGGAGTGTCCCAACGAGGAGGAACAGCCAGATACCCATCCCCCCAGTGATTGGCAGGGCGTAGCGTTTGTTTTTGATAACCTTCGTCTCAATTTCCGTCGTTTCGCCATTGTCAATTTTAAACTCAGTCGCGTGCTTCAAGCGGGCATAGCCGGCTGGGGCTTGCGTTTCGACTAGGTTATACTGCGTGACCTGACGTACCTCTTTGTCGTAAATGTAAGGCACACCAGTGATTCCAAAATTCCCATCTGCGCCAGATACTAGTTCAGTGCCGTCAGCTTTATCGTCGACCCATTTCACAAACTGATTGCCATCGAAGACTGCCCAAGCAATCTTGCCATCCTTGTCGATACTTTGGACCTTAAACTTCGCACCGGCCAAAGCATTCTCAGAACTCGCGTCAATCTTTTGGAATTTAGCTTCACCCAGAATCAGGTAATTCACGATGCCGATCTCTGAGCCTTTAATCTTGAAATAGTCTGCACTTGGACTCGTTTTGTAGTCTTTGATGTTGCCGAATTTATCGACCGTAAACTTCAGAGAGATTTTTTCATCCCGAACTTCCGTTTGCTGGTACCAAGGATACTTGGCGATCGAGGATTCTGTCAGCACGTACCACACACCGGCTTTCAGGCCGCCAAATTCGACATTTCCGTTGTCACCAGTGGTCAGCGTTGTGGTCAGGTCTCCGTTTGCCAACGGTTGATTATCTTCGCGTTTCAACTCGAATTCAACATCCTTTAGGACAATGTGGTCGTTACTAGTCGGCGCCTCCGGATTAATCCCCACCTTATGAATTGTCGGGTCCACGTTATCAGCAACAACGTTCTTTGGGTAGAGGTGAATCGTGTCTTTGTTGTTCAATGGTAACCCCACAATCATCGGCGCCGACAACTTCGTCAGGTGATCAGTTGGCGCGTCCATTTCCATGATCAGGTAGAACCCGCTATTCGTTAGCTTCTGCTTAAATTCTAGTACGCCACTCTTGCCGCCTAACTCCTGTGTCGCAACGAGCTTCAACTCATTTTGCTTCACGAAGGTTTCTTGGGCCTGGAGTATATCCTCAGGGGTCGCACTGTTCCCTGTAATTTCGTTAATCAGCGCGTTTCGTTTTTCCTTAAAATCTTCGCTAGTCATTTGACCCTTGCCATCGGCACCTTCGAACCGGTCGGTCACATCATAGATACTATAGGTCACATTACCAAACGTGTCGGCATCATAGGGAATTAGCTCCCCCAGGGATGTGATTTCATCCCCGGTATTTTGAAGCTCAGCGCCGGTTTTATTTTCCAGTTTATGCAGAACCATCGTGACTTCACTTGGCGTTGCGTCACTAGCTGTTGCAGTCATCTGACCGCCTAACGTGAGGCCACAGAAGGCAAAGGTTGCCAGGGCCAGTTGTCGTAATTTTGTGAATTTCATATGGGTTATCCTCCTCTAGGGTGAGTGCGCCAAATGGCGAGAGACGATAGGGTGAGCATGATCCCTAAAACAATGAACCAGATGATCCCTTGGCCGCCAGTTACAGGTAGGCTGTAAGGCTCATTCTTTATCATTTCGACATTTTTTACTGACTTTTCTGAAACGGTAAATTTGTGTGTTGCGCCAATCACATAACCGGCTGGTGCCTTGACTTCGATGAGGTCATAGTCGCCGTACGGCAGTCCCGTCACTTGAATCGTTTTGCTCGCGGAACTTTTCAGCTTCGTCGCATCTTCAGGCTTCTCCGCCGTGCCGACCAGCTTGCCATCGTCGTCAAACTTCAAGTACTTTTTATCCTTGTTGCGGATGATAAACTCGGCACCCGCAAGCTGCGTGTCGTCGGTGCCATCAACTTTCTGGAATCGATAGCCCCCTCGTACAACCTGGTTCGTTACGGTAATCACTTGGTTCCGGTCATTGGAAATTTCGACCTGTGCTGAATCACCAATGATTTCCCAACGTTTTTCGCTTGCGTTGAAGGCTAAGGTGAACTTTTGAGGCGCTACATAGCCCGCTGGAACCACTTCAGTGAACGTATACGTTTCTTTCGAATTCATTTTATCCAACACGATTTCGCCGTCGTCATTGGTCGTGACTTTTCGCTTGTCATCGCCACCTTCAATATTGAAGACAACGCCAGCAAGTTTCTCGGTTTGGTCTGGGTTCCAGTGGCTGTCACCCAGTTTCCTCAAAATTAAGCTGCGGTAAAATTCTGTCACCACTTCATTTGTGTCGTTATCCCACTCGTAGCCAACGCCCGAATCGAATTTAACATTAGCCTTATTTTTAAAGATTCCGACAAAATCATCGTCGATCTTTACCTTTATTTGAAAGGCAAAGGGCTTGCCATTAAACTCTAGCGTTTCAATTTCTCTATCTGACAACTCATAGGTCACCTTCTGACCCTCGACGGTCACCTTACCACGCTCTACGTTTTTCATCCGTGTGCCATCCGTATTGTATAACCAAACCATTTTAGGTTTAGTCTTCATTCCAATGGGGAGCGTATCCGTCAGTGTGATCTTATTTGGCTTCGCAATCGAGTCATCGGGAATACTGTACGTGGGTTGATAAACCGTGTAGTAAAATTTGCTAAGATCATCACTATCACGACTAATCTCCGCGTTGTCTAAGTTGTTGTTCTCAAGACCAAAATCCGGCGTGCGGTGAACCGTTTTCCGTGGTTTATCAGGCTTTAGGGGAACAATCGAGCCAGTGGAGAATGACTGCCACGTGAAGCCGGCATCACTTCTTAACATGAATTCGTGTTTCACATTTACTAACGGGAAGGAAACCGCACCCTTTTCGTAATTGGTTGACCCTAGGAAGTCCCCCCATTGGTTTTCTCCGGTATAGGGTAAATAGTTGCCATCCTTATCTTTAGTATAGATGCCTTCACCAATGCCTTCGTACCAGCCATTTCCGCGATCTTTAACCATCGTATCAGCAGACAGTTTAGCTGGTAGCTTTAACTTCGTCCCGGCCCATTCGTGGCGACCCTTTTCATTCCCATTTAACGAACCAAACGTGAAGTAAGACTTATAGTCGGTACCATCTCGCCCAGGAAAATTAAGGGCCCTAGTACCGTCTTCATTCGTAAACGTGATATCCAAGTCGAAACGCTGAATTCCGTTATACACGATACCGGAATAGAAGTTGCTAGAAAGGTCAATGTAGGCGTCCTTTCCATCTGCAAGGTTCGGGCTGTAAACCAGCTTGGAAATTTCGATGATTGCCCCCATCTTCTTATCTGGCTCGTTTTCCTCACCTGAAGTGGTATAGGCACCAACGTCCGGATAATATACGATAATTGTTTCCCCATCCAAATCGGTACCCTTTTCAAAGACCATGGCATGAGATTTTGCATTTTCTTTTTGCTGGTAAGAAACATAATAGTGCGTCCTATACAGTTCATTCGCGTAATAGCCGGCAACATTTTTGCCATCGGCACCTGACGACTTGTTGTAAATCGCAACGCCCGCTTGCGTTGCGAGTGTCCCGCCAATCTTCATATCATCCGACCAGCTCCCGATTTTGACCTGCCCCCGCTGAATCTTAATCGCGGGTTCCGTCAGGTTATCAAGCGGGTTTGCCGCTTGACTCACCCGACTCGTCTTGGTTGCGGTATCCGCGTCAGCATCCGCATCGTCATCAGTGGCTTCTTCACTTGCTGACTTGCTACTGGACGTCGCTGGTGTCTTGGACTTCGTCGCCCGGGAGCGTTGCTTGGCCGACTGTGAATTTTGACGCGTCGTGTTTGCAGCTGATTCTGAACTTGACGTGGCCTGGCTACTGCTATCACTGTTGCTATTACTATTGTTGTCAGTAGTCGGCTTGTCACTGTCATTATCATTGTCGCTTCCCGCTGCTGCCTCTGAGCCAGCATCGCTATCGGCTTTGACGGCAAGCGCGGCAAGTTCGTACGTTTCATTCTTATTCACAACCTGTAATTCAAGCTGTAACTGGTCCATCAGCAGGGGGTCAGCTAGGTTGATGGGAACGACCAATTCCACCTTTTGAACCTGGTCATGATCGCTATTGAGGAGTAGTCGCCCCTCTTGATCGATCTCTGCTGTGATGTCCTTGTCCGCCTCTAAATCGGTAATCTCTTCAGCAACAAATTTTGCGTATTCTTGATTTTCTAACGCAATCACCGTGTCCCCGGTCGGAACTCTGAGCGTCATTGCCACTTGCAACTCCTCGGGCTGATGACTTGTGATACTTTTAACGTCCTCGCCAGATTTATCTTGGAGGGCCGCTGTTCGAATGACGCCTTCACGCTTATTCGCTTGAATTCGCATAACCGACGTCAAACCAATGAGACAAGTTACTAGGAAAAATATTCTTAGCCATTTTTTCATGGGCACTCCTCCGTATCAAGCGGGTGTCTAGCTGTCTTGTTATTCAATGAACTAAGAATACCAAGCAAATATGAAAAAGTTATGAATATCATATGTAAAATATAATACTATTAACTCAGTTGTTGTGTTACACGCTAAATGTATTGTAACGACATCTAAATTAACAAAGCCGTTAAGTATGCTGTTTTCTACTATAGAAGAGTCGCTAACCTTGACTCTCTTTGACAGGTACCTATGCACGAACTGCCATGACGGGCCCCCAACTTGCATAGGCCGCTAAGACGTATAACTTTACTGCGGCGATAGCGGAGATGTTGGTTGCTACTGTTTCACGTGAAACAGGATTTTGCGCCACGATAACCCGCTAATCACCATCCTAGCAGCATAAAAAAGCCAACCAGAAATGAATCCGGTTGGCTTTAATTTACCTGCTTTAACTATCTTGGCGTGTCGCGGCGAGATCAATCTCCCGCACGTTAACTTCTTGCGGCATATCGTAGATGAACTTAACCGTTTGTGCCACGTATTTCGGATCTAACGTTAAACCACCCATCGTTTCCTTCCAGGCCTCATAGTCCTTTAAGGCGCTGGCATCCGTAACGTGGGTCAGCAACTCCGTCTCACCAGCACCCGGTGCAACCAAGGAAATCCGGACATTGTCATTGGCGACTTCCTGGCGAATGGTTTCGGATAAGCCATGAACGCCAAACTTGCTGGCAACGTAAGCCGCATGGTTGGCGAAGGCCTTGAACCCAGCGATAGATGACATGTTGATGATGGTCCCGTGCTGCCGCGCAACCATTGCTGGCAAGACAATCTGCGTTCCGTTGAGCACGCCCATGACGTTGGTGTCGAGCATCGTTTGCCATTCCTTAGGGTCCTGCCGTTGTACGTTACCTAACAGCATGACGCCGGCATTATTGATCAGTAGGTCGGTGGCGCCATACTTGGCTTCGGCCATCTCGATAGCTGCCTTCAAAGCCGCCTGGTCGGTTACATCGACAGCTGCAGTCATGACATTACTGAAATCTAATGGTAGTGTTTTGATTTTCTCTACCCGTCGTCCTAATAATAGTAACGGAAAACCTGCGGCGTTGAATAATTTGGCATCTTCTGCGCCAAAACCTGAACTGGCGCCAGTGATGACAACTAATGGTTTTGTTTCACTCATGATAATAAGTCCTCCTAAAGGGTCTGTCTTTGATTGATTAATGGTAGTATAGAATCTAGAGTCAGCTCTAAGTCAACCCATAAATTAAAAAAGGAGTTTTATCTATGAGTTATTCGATTGGCCAAGTGGCCGCAAAGCTAGCCATCAGTCCCTATACCCTCCGTTACTATGACAAGGAGGGCCTCTTACCCTTCGTCGATCGAAATGAAGCCGGGCGGCGGCGCTTCAAAGATAATGATTTTAATTTTCTAGAAGTCATCGTCTGCCTCAAAGAAGCCGGCGTTCCGGTCAAACAGATTGGTAGCTTCATCGACCTGTGTATGACCGGTGATACCACCTTGCAGGCCCGCTACGACTTCTTAGCAGACCACGAACAGAAATTGATGGCCAAGATGGCTCGGTTGCAGCATACGCTGGACTTTCTGCGCTGGAAAAAGTGGTATTACAAGACCGCGTTACGGGCCGGAACGGAAAGTATTCATTATTTACCGGGCACGAACCAGGTTGACCCCGCGGTACATGCAACATTTGAGCAGTTGGTGGCCGATGGGGCTAGTCCAGTGGAACTTGGAAAAATTGAGTGAAAACGGGAATGGGACTAAAGGCGGTTGGCCGGCGAGCACTTCAAGGCTGTCGCTTTTTTTGTCTAAAAAAAACTGATACGCCATTTGGGCAGGCTATCGTTTCTTTCGCCGCTGACCCGGACGCTTCACTCGAATTTGTCCTGGTTTTCCTTGAAGAAGTCCGCGTACACCTGCACTTCAGGCAACTCAACCCATTGCTTCGTTACAACCGGCACCACATCCAAATCATAAATTTTAGCGCCCGGTAACGATAACAAAAATGGCGAATGCGTTGCAATGATAAATTGACAGCCAAAAAACCGGGCACTGTCCGCTAGCAACCGCACTAATTCCTGTTGGCGAGCTGGTGACAGTGAATTTTCCGGTTCGTCTAGCAGATACAGTTGATTATCCTGAATCCGTTCGGCAAAAAAATGCATCGCGCTTTCGCCATTTGATCGCTCAGTCACATTCTTCTGTAAGTGCTCTCGCGTGTAACGAGACTGCGTTTTTCGGCGAATCTCCAACGTCTTCTTCAGCTCATCGTAGTCAGCCATATTTCGGTACTGAAAATTACCAAATTTATGATCCAGGTAGTCCTTGAAAATATCCTCACGTTTGTCATCGATTCCTTGGTTTAACGCCCGCAGATCCAGCATATGGTTGAACACTTCATCGCTAGTCATAATGGCTGATTGTTTCGGTAAGGGCACGTGCATTGTATAGTCGCAGAGTGTTACGTACTTTTCAAAAAAGCTCGACCGATTATACAGTGCTCCTCGCTTTAGACCGAGTTTCTTAGCAATAATATTGAGTAGACTCGATTTTCCCGACCCATTATCACCATATAGAATGGTCACTGGCTCGAACTTTAGTACGGGCACCTGCTTATCTGGAAAAAGTTGAAACGGATAGTAATCCGAGAATGCCCGACTCTTCTGGTGCCGAAAGAATTGCCACTCATCGTCTTCGGTCGCGACTGTAAAATCCTCTAGGTACAGCATGCTGCTCCCTCCCCATTCAATAACTACTTCCATCCTATCAGGAACACCTAGACTTAACCAGTCACTATCTGCCAGCCGGTAAGGTGCTGACTGGGCGACCTCGCCTAATCTTAACCGCAATAACACTGTATTTGAAAACACAGTTGCCTGAAATTTTTACCGGGCAGGATGGTTTAACCAGTCACCCGATTTTTGTCATTTTATTTCGACGCTCAGCGCCATTCTCCCATAAACACCTAACCATTCCGCCACTTATGGGGGAAACGAGGTAGGCAGTGATGGTAAAATGAGCTACCATATATAGTATTGGTTACCAAGGAATCTACCAGAAATGGTAGCAAAAGATGTTTATTTTAGATGTGGGGGATTATGCTATGATGACACTCAAAACCAACGGACTGGCCGCCTTACGCGTGCTAGCCGTGACCAAACGGGACGGGACCCAGACGCAATTTCATCCCTATAAGATTGACTTTGTCCTCAATCAACTTCACTTAACAGCCGACCAACAAGCTACCGTGACGCAGGCTTTGGTGGCGCACTACCACGCAGCGACAGCCGTCACAACGGACGATTTGCGGGCCACCTTAATGGCGATTTTTCAGCAGTTTAGTCTACCGGTCGCCGCTGCGGACTACCAAGCACACTTTGCGGCCGATCAAGCACACTTCGCCAGTGCAACCGACGTTGAGGGTCGCATCCACCGACTATTCGCTCAGGACGCCAATGTTATCCACGAAAATGCCAACAAGGACAGCAACGTATTCAACACCCAACGCGATCTAGAGGCCGGTGCGGTCAATCGTGCCCTTGGTCTTAAAATGTTGCCCGGTATCGTTGCTAAAGCCCATCTCAGAGGCGATATTCATTGGCACGATCTCGATTACTCACCCGTCTCGCCAGAAACCAATTGTTGCTTGATCGACTTTGACGGTCTCTTTAAGAACGGCTACAAGATTGGAAATGCTGAGGTCGAATCGCCCCGGTCCATTCAAACGGCGACCGCCCAAATGGCGCAGATCATTGCTAACGTGGCTTCTTTACAATATGGTGGTTGCTCAGCAAACCGCATCGACCAGTTGCTGGCCCCCTATGCCGAATTAAACTATCAAAAGCATCTCGCTGATGCCCGCGAATGGGTGGCACCCGCCAAGCAAGTAGCCTTTGCACGGACCAAGACCAAGAAAGATATCTATGACGCCATGCAGGCTTTGGAATACGAAATCAACACCCTGTACTCTTCACAGGGACAGACCCCCTTTACAACCGTTAACTTCGGCTTGGGAACGAGCTGGTTAGAACGCGAGATTCAGAAAGCCATCCTGGAGATCCGCATCAAGGGCCTCGGTCGCGAACACCGAACGGCGATCTTCCCTAAGTTGATTTTCACCCTCAAACGGGGCTTGAACCTGAACCCTGGGGATCCAAACTACGACATTAAATCACTGGCCATCACCTGTTCCACCAAGCGGATGTACCCCGACCTCTTGATGTACGATAAAATCAAAGAACTCACGGGTAGCTTTAAAACGCCCATGGGATGTCGCTCGTTTCTCCAAGGTTGGCGCGACGAGAACGGCGTGGAGGTCAACTCTGGGCGAATGAATTTAGGCGTCGTCACCGTAAATCTACCCCGCATTGCGCTCTCAGCACACGGTGACCAAGACCTATTTTGGGAAATATTCGAGGAACGCATGGCAACCTGTCATCAAGCGTTGGCTTACCGCATTGAACGCACCAAACAAGCCAAGCCAGAAAATGCACCGCTTCTATATATGTACGGCGCATTTGGCAAGCGGCTACAACCTGGCGATCACGTTGACGATCTATTTAAGAACCAACGCGCGACCATTTCTCTAGGTTATATTGGCATTTATGAAGTCTGCACGACATTTTACGGACCAGACTGGGAAAATAATCCCGTTGCTCGTGACTTTGGACAAAAAATTGTGCAGGCTATGCGGGCGAAGTGCGATGCTTGGGCGCAACAAAGTGGCTACCATTACAGCCTATATTCCACACCGGCTGAATCGCTGACCGACACGTTCTGTCGTGACGACATTGCTAAGTTCGGTCGCGTTCCTGACGTCACCGATAAGGAATACTACACCAATAGTTTCCACTACGATGTTCGTAAGCACCCGTCGCCATTCGACAAATTAACCTTAGAGGAAAATTACCCGCAATACGCGTCGGGCGGCTTCATCCACTACTGCGAATACCCCAACCTTCGCCAGAATCCCAAGGCCTTAGAAGCCGTTTGGGATTGGGCATACGACCATGTCGGTTATCTCGGCACCAACACCGCTATTGATCAATGCTTTAAGTGTGGCTTCAAGGGCGAATTTACCGCAACTTCACGTGGCTTTGTTTGTCCTCAGTGCGGTAACCACGACCCTAAGTACTGTGACGTGGTCAAACGAACCTGTGGTTACCTGGGAAATCCGCAACAACGGCCCATGGTTCACGGACGGCACGTTGAAATTACGTCCCGTCAAAAAAATATGTCTCCGGAGATGATTCAGCATGCCGCGACCTACGAGAAAACCAAACAATCCGATGCCCAAAGAATGGCTAGCCGCAACCTTAAGTGAGCAATATGTGGCCGATTATAAGCCGTTTAACTTTGTCGATGGTGAAGGGGTGCGCTGCAGCCTGTACTTGAGTGGGTGTCCCTTTCACTGCCCCGGATGCTACAATGTGGCCGCGCAAAACTTTCACTACGGCCAACCCTATTCTCAGGACTTAGAAGACCAGATCATGACGGACCTCGGCCAAAGCTACGTGCAAGGCCTGACCTTGTTGGGTGGTGAACCCTTCCTGAACACGCAAGTTGCCATCCACCTCTGTCGGCGAATTCGCCGGGAGTTTGGTCATACTAAGGACATCTGGTCCTGGTCAGGCTACACGTGGGAAGAACTCCGCCAAGATTCCGCTGATAAATTAGAACTGCTGTCCTTGATCGACATTCTGATCGACGGTCGCTTCTTGGAAACGGAAAAGGACCTCACGCTACAGTTCCGCGGCAGCAGTAATCAGCGCATCATTGATGTTCCGCAATCACTAGCCGCCAACGATGTGGTGATTTGGGACAAACTCGTCCACTAATGACTTTTGTTTCACGTGAAACAAATATAAAAATAGGCGCCGACATCTGCGTAAAATGTCGGCGTCTCTTTTAATCTCGAAATTTACGTTGGTTGAAGTCATCGCCATTACCCGTTTCATAGAACGTTGCTAATAGATTATTGAACGCTTCTAACTGACTTTCATTGATATTAAATAGGCCCACCCCAGCATCAATTGCTAAATAATTAATCGTTAAAAACGCGGTCCGCTTGTTGCCATCCCAATAAAATTGTTGGCACATCATCGTCAATAATAAATCCAATAAGCGCTCAGTAAATGTCTTGTTTTCGGCTTCTAAAATACCCCTAATCGCGGGGGCAACTCTTGCTATTTCAGGAACCGGTGGGACGTATTCCGTGTTGTCTAACATGACGTTTCCAGCCCGAACGTGCCCCGGTTCTAACGAATCATTTTTAGCCACGAGCACATTGATCTGGTTACTGATCGCCAACACGTAAGGGGCGTCATTGGTGATGACAAATTGCCACCCACGCTTTAAGTTGACGATTGTAATAATATCATCCGTCGTCACACCAGAGACACCTAAACCTTCGATAATGGTTCGTGTTTGGGACAGCGTGGCTCGCGTGCCTTCAAATTTAGATGTTGAAAAGACTAAGTTGACTAAATTCTTTTTGGCCATGAATTGGGCCTGCTTTTTGGTCATGTGATACTAGTCAGGGTATGCCACTGCTTTAGCCCTCCTTACGCCGACTATTGTGTTGCGTTTAGCACAGTTACAGCTAGAAATTAACCGTAATCAATCCGGAAGTCGCATGTCTTTTACTGTTTCACCTTTTGTCTGAAGTTTTTGATATTCTTTACGAAGTCTTCCCATAATTTCATGTCGGCGACCCATAACAGGCTCACCTGCAATGACGAAGAGCCTTTGACTTGAATATGCTATACTAATGCTCAGAAGTAACCCTTACATGCAGCCTTGGAATCGGCGGGTTCACGTTCCAACTCTGCCACTCACCATTACCGGCTGACTGTGCTCATTGGCTATTGGATTCCCAGTTAATGATCCGTGTTCAACTGCAGTGATTGTCAATTTTACCCAAGACGCTTGTACCTTCATAATCGTATTAGCTAAAAATAGGATTCTTGGTTGTGCCCTTTGCACAACTCAATAATCCCATATCCTAAGTTATTTCTTTGCCCAAGGGTTCTCGTTTGGCACGTATGACGTCAGCTCATCTTCCGCATAGTAATCCTGCTGGACCCCGCTAAAACGAATTAAATAACGGCTACGCTTGACGTCCTTGTAGACGACAACTCCAACCAGCGGCGTGGTCCCTAATTTTGCTAAAACTAAATCACCAATTTTGTAGGTTAACATTAAGCATGCTCCTTCTTGTTAATTTCATTATCAACCATAAGCTCAGTCTATAAAATTAAAGGCTAAGAAACAATCATCAGTCTAGCGCAATCGATGATTAATGAACGATTCACCCTAATTGTCGTTTATCTCGAAAGGAACTTGACGATGTCCAAAACAGACCTACGCGTCACTAAAACTAAGCGGGCTATTCAACAGGCTGGCTTGGCACTATTGCTTAAAAAAACCGTCAATAAAATAACAATTACCGAACTAGCGCAAACGGCCCTTATTAATAAAGGAACCTTCTATTTACATTACGCCGATATCTATGCCTTATACGATGAGTTGTTAGCCACAGTCGCCAATGAGGCCATCCAAAAATCAACGGCATATCCCCTATTATTTCTAGATAGTCAGGCCTTTGTCCGTGAGTTTCTATTCGCTGAAAGCCCAGCACTCCAACCAGAACAACTCGCCCTGCTAAAGCCAGAAAATTTACGATTTGCTCCCGACTTTCCAAAGGTGTTGCTCCACCTTTTTAAAACGGCCATCTACGCAGTAGGTCGGCTAGACCCTACCCGAGAAAATGATATCAGACTCACCTTTTTACTAAATGGCATGATTTCATTACTGGTTGATCCCTCGTTGATTGACCGTAACGATCCGGCCTGCGTCACCTTCACCGTGCAGCTACTCAGCCGTAATATCGAGCAGACCTTCCCGGAATTCTATCGTGATTAATCTTCGTGAAAGAAATGGTACTCTGAAACTCCTGACAAAAAACGAGAGTGGGACAAAAGGCGATTAGCCGGCGAGCATTAAGGCGGATAACCGAATAATCCCGGGATTGGATTATTTGGTTATCCGTTTTAAGCGGAGCCAGTTGCCTTTTGTCCCACGTTTCAGCAACGTAAATTCAGAGATAGCAAAGGAGTCTGGGGTTTTCTCCCAGACTCCTTTTTTGACATTACATCTAACACCATGTGGGGATATGTATTTAACACATAGTGCTAATCTTGTGTTCCCCCATTGCCTTAACCAACACTCCCGCATTGACCGGAAGTGTTTTTACTTTACAATGTTCACCAAGTCACTAATAATCAATATTTGTTAGACAACTTAAAAAAGGTGTGAATTCACATGACATTTCTAATTTCAACTGGCGTGCTGGTCATCGCAGCGATGCTGAGTATTGTGATCAATCGACGGTGGCTGCCCCGCTTATCGGTCAATTACGTGAGCATGTTACTGGGGGCCATCATTGCACTGACTCCCCTGCTGAATGGCTTAGTAGCGCGGTTTAATTCAGACATCTTTATTGGTTTAATCGTTTCGCCCTTGCTCTATTTTGAGGGTCAAAATACGCGGCTAAATTTAGTTGGTCGCCACGTTCGTGAAATTATTAGTTTAACCGTTGGAATGGTGGTTCTCTGCGCCGTTGTTGCCGGGTTAGGCACACATTTACTAACCAACGTCGGCTTACCCTTAGCCTTCATCTTAGCAGCCATCAGTACGCCCACGGACGCGACGGCAACTGAATCGGTCACGATGGGCCGTGAATTGCCAACGCGCGAGGGAATCGGTCTCAAATTGGAGTCGCTATTCAACGATGCCTCCGGGATTATCCTGTTGAACATGGCCATCCTCTGGTACGTCAACGGCTACGTGAACTATTCGCAAACGCTGGGCGACTTCATTTATTCAGCTGGTGGTGGGATTGTCTTTGGTGGCCTCATCAGCGGCGCCATTGTGTATGTGCGCCAATTTATGCTGCGCTCGAAGGTTAATTTCATTAATAATACGTATAATAATGGGACCCCACTAAAGGTGATTTACCTGATGACGCCGTTCGTGCTGTACTTTGGCGCGGAAGCCATCGGTGTGTCCGGCATCATCGCCGTCGTCTTTGCTGGCCTAGTACACAACGCTGAAGGAGAGCGGAGCGCGCTAGCCAATCCGCAATTGGCCAACGATATCTACGCGTTGGTCGGGCTACTCAGTGACGTGCTGAACAGTATCGTCTTCATCGTTCTGGGAATTATGATCTTGCGAACCACCTTAGATCAATCCGTGTCATACAACGGTTCCTTGGTCTGGATTGCGATAGGGATCATCTTGTACCTCGCTAACCTATTGGCCCGCTACGTGTACATCCGGCTGGTTCACCATATCTCCAAACGCGAGGCCTGGATTTTTGCCTTAGGTGGTATTCACGGTGCCGTCACGTTTGCCTTGGCCTTTACTGTGGCTGAAACGCAAGTCAAAACGGCCGACTTCAACTTAGTCTTGATGTCGGAAAGTCTGCTGATTATTTTAAGTCTAGTCGTACCCACTGTCATTTTCCGGTGGCTCTTGCCCAAGATACAGGTCGACGTCGATGGGGCTACTCAGCTGGCGACCGTTCGTGAGCAAATGATTGAAGTCGGCGTTCAAACGTTGTGGACGATGCCTATTTCTCAGGAATCTAAGGACGCCGTGACCTTTGACCTGCGTTCCCAAAATGGTCATACGACCGTCCCCCAGTTTTGGGCAGAGTGGCGCCGCATGGTCCAACACCCGGAATACACGCCGGATCAGTTACGGGAGTTGATGGTCATTTACCGCAACGTTTTCCAGTCGGAACGGGTTTACTTGCTACAACAGTACGAGGAACATCACGCCATCAACGAGGATCTCTTCAACGAGCTGTACCGAGAGATTGGTATGGCGGAAATGGTCATTCTGGGTTATGGCGTGGTGCGGTAGTGAATCTATAAATACAACAAAACTACCAGTATAGTCATCATGGCTACCTGGTAGTTTTGTTTAAAGCCGCATCATTTGTGATATGGCAATCCCTCATTAATCCTAAATGCCCGCTAAGCCTGCTCCGTCAACACTAACCGCATCAACTAGTAAGGTACGATGCGAACCGACCAAACGAGACTTGGATGGCCCCTCTAAATCTGTCAGCGTGATCCCTAGTGAGCTTCCAATGACTAATCTGATATTAGCATACCGACCTAGAAATTAACGCCAAGTTGCCTATTCTACCAGTAATCTAAGGATGAACGATTCCCAAGTCAATCATCGACTGGGCCGTCGCTACGATTGCCGTTTTCGCTGACCGGGGGTGCCAATTCAATAGCTTAACGGCTTTGGCGTTGCTTGTTTCTGCGTACCCACCCACAATAGACGCAATCATTTTTAAATCGGGTTTGAACACCGCGGCCGCCCTAACCGCAACATTTGGAATCGTTTTAGTCGGTAACTTTGCCGCAAGGGCTGGAAAAGCTACTCGTAAAATATTGGCCACGTCCAGCATTGATAACGTCTCACCAGTCGTCGCTAAAAAGCGCTCACCGGCAGCTTGTGGCGCTGTCATTGCTAGCAGGTGCAGGCTGGCTACATCCCGAACGTCCACATAGCCAGAATCTACCTGAGGAACTGCCCTGATCTGACCATCGAGTAGCTGCTGAACTTGTACATTTGAATGGGAATAATCGCTGGCGAGTACCGGTCCCATCACACCGACTGGGTTGACCGCAGCCAGTTCCATGCCGCGCCCGGCCGTCTTGATAAACTTCCAGGCAGCTCGTTCCGCCAACGTTTTTGACTTCTGGTAAGGATGAACATTTTTTGCATCAAGGTTCGACCAATCATTTTCCGTATAAGGCGTTGTCCGGTTCTTATGGCCAGCAAAAATAGCGCCGTAAGCAGATGTTAAGACGACCCGTTTGACCCCGGCGTCACGCGCAGCAGTCAGAACCCGCAACACACCATCGACGGCTGGTTGGATCATTTCCATTTCATCCTTAAACACTCGGTTTGGCGTCGGTGAGGCCACGTGGATTGCGTACGTCGCCCCCTGCATGACTGCGTTCCAGTTGGCATCACTGTTCAAATTTGCTTCAGCCACGGTTAGGGCACTGAAATCCGTCACGCCCCCGTTGGCTAACATTTCATGAATCAATGCGGTCTTTTGTAACGACCGGACTGTGGTCCGGACGGCATATCCCTGTTGAAGTAATTGTAATATGATGTGAACGGCGATAAAGCCACTACCACCGGTAACGACGACTAATTGTTTTTTCATGATTAATTCACGCTCGCTTTCGTTTCACTTGTAACGTCTGTGAAGATAGCTTACAATGACGATACTTCCTTTTCAAGCTGAAAACGAGCATCTCTGACAGAATGGAGCATCTGTAATGGCAGCGACAAAACATGCACAAGCACTTAAACAGGATTCACAGGACTACCTCGCAACAGCCCTCCTACAACTCTTGGCCACCAACGACTTAGCCGATCTGACCGTCACCCAGGTAGTCAAACGCGCGGGCGTTAGTCGAATGGCTTTTTACCGGAACTTTACCACTTTAGCAGACGTGTTGACGGCACATTTTGAGCCAATTTTGACCACTAGATTCGATGATGTCTTGGCCCACATCCCACAGGAACAAAAATTAGTGAACTTGACAACCTTCTTCACGGAGCTCACCCCGACCCTAAGGTTAGCCGTAGAACGGGGATTCGAGCCCGTTATCCAACAAATATTTGATACAAATATGGTCCGTTTTTACGCGGCTACCATGACTTGGAACGGCGCGACTGAAAGTCAGCAGAAGTACTGGACACAATTTATGACTGCTGGTATCTACCGTATCTGGCGGGAATGGCTACTAACTGGTCAACAAGAGTCCCTGACGACGATTCATGATTTAATTGCCACGTTTCAAACCGCAACGATGGCTGCCCTGCAAGCCGAGTCCCGTGAGAGTGAGTATTGATTGCTTGCCGAGACCGGTGCATGACCAGTGTCACCACCTTGCAATGACTTCTTAGCAGACCACGAGCAAAAATTGGTGGCCAAAATGGCTCGGTTGTAGCATATACTGGACTTCTTGCGGTGGCAGAAATGGTATTACAAGACAGCATTGCCGGCCAGGACGGAAAGTATTCACTATTTACCGGGGACGAATCAGGTTGAACCGGCTGTTCATACGGCGTTTGAACGGCTGGTGGCGGATGGGCTAGTTCTGAGAAACTAGGGAGAATTGCGTAAAAAAGTGACCGATAATGAAGTGCATCACTAGTCGGTCATTTTTAGATCGAGCCATATGTATATCTCTAAAACTTACTAGTAACCGCGCGCATCAGGCCGTCATTACTTATCCGAGCAGCAAAGTTAGGCAATTTAAGCTTCATCTGATAGCTTTAGTGTGTACACGTGCTCGGTCGAAATCTTAGTGATCTTGTCCAGTTCGGCAATGTGTCTTTTCTGACCAACGTAGTACGTTTCCGAATCAATTGCGTAATCGACCAGGTTCCCATCCGTGTCGTAAACATCAACTTCATGTTCAGCATTGACTTTGAAGTCAGTCCACAGGGCTACTCGATTGTGACGGCTATGGGCAGTCACAATCGACGCCTGATAGCACAGTTGCGCACCAAGTGAACGATACAGACTGTTTGCTGGCACGTCATCTAGTGTATAAATCAGGAGTTCCCCACCGCGTGGCTGTAGTCGGCGAATAACCTCGTTGATTAAATCTCTTGCAATCCAATCCCCCGATGCTGGTAGTCAGGATGCGTAGCCACCGCATCAAGCGTGGTCAGCACAGTCCCCGCCTTAAAACCATAGCTTTCGGGATTGGCCTGAGTCGCATCCAAATAGACGGCATCAACCAGACCAACGACTTGTTTGTCACTTGTTGCGACTAAAGAGATTCTACGGTTTGCGGGAATATCATCCCGCTGATCAGTGATCTCATCGGTAAACGAGCTGTGCATGTAAGCCAATGCGCGACAACGGAGCCAACTTTCCTTTAGGTCCGGCGTGTAGTCTTGAATACTAACCATTTTTTATCCTCCTCGACATCCTCTAATCATATTCTAATATAGGATTCAACCAAAGTCACTTAAAAAGTGAATGATTGCTTGGATGAAAATATTATTATTCGGTTCCATCATATTTTTCTACGTTTTGTCAAGAAGAACGCTGATGTACTGGCCTTTTAAACGCTTAGGATAGTTTTAGATTCACTATCGCCTTCTTGTCTTAGAAGTTGCTTTAGGCCTTACTCGTGGAAACGGACCAGTACATGTGAACTTAGTGTTAGGCCTCAAACTTAATCAATTAGTACCAAGTGTAAGAGAGCTATGTTTGGTGGAGAGCTTCTCATTAAAAGCAGATTTGAATGAAATTATTGTTGCACTCCAATTAACAATTCATCATACTAAAATTGCGTAAAGAATTCTACCAATCTTCTATTTGATTCCATTACCACTAAACTGAGCTTCTTTTCGTAACTGCTTAACGACCTTACAAAGGTACTTACACTTTCCTTGCGTTCTGCACGCGCTTCTTACCGACGATTATCCCGAACCCAACGCTCAGAGTACCCATATAGTCTAGCTAAATCCTTATTACTAGCCCTTGATGCCTTTAAAATTGGTCGCAACTTCTTGGGGGTATACAACCGCATCGGTAGACTAAACTGTGACCCTCGCCAATAGCCATAAATTTTCAACATATTCTCCTCACCAACCAGATCACTTAACTCTTGGTAAATTGGAAATAGAGCATCATAAACGATGTTTTTACTCATGATTCAGTATCCTCCTGTGCATACAAAATAGGCTTAGCGCTTGATACACTAAGCCTTCATGGTAATAATATATATTTGAAAAAAAGGATAATTCATTTTCATTGGGTCATTCATAAGGAAAAATACGTGCGATTGCTCACTTGAATAGGCTGATGACTCTTGTATACTAAAATTATCGAAAGAGGAGGATTACCCATGAAAAAAGTAAAACTAGTTGCTCTTATGGCGACTACCATTCTAGGAGTTTCAACGTTTACCCCGCTAATTGAAACAGTTCAACCAGCTCAGGCTTCCACATGGCACAAAGGAACACCTAAGACTATTCGCGGAAAATGGAAGCTTCCCTATCAAAGTCAAAAAATTTCTAAGAGTACTATTCATGTCTACTCAGCTGGAAAATACTACATAAAAAATGTCAAATATAAAAAAATCGGCGGAGGCGTATTCAAAGTACGTGGCTATGAGTACACCTATCTTGATAAATACAACAATACATATTACAAACTAAAAGGCCATAAACTCATGTACATGTATATGGCGGTTGTAAAATGTAGGAAAATGGCAATTAGAAATTGTCGTTTTTCCTACATTTTTTGATATCATAAATCACATTGGGACCAAGGAGGTTATCGATGTGAGACATGATATTCGAGAAGGAGTACAGACCTACGTGAAAAACAATTTAAAACCTAACTACGCTGCTTTAGCCCGACAATACGGGGTTGATTACCGCACTGCCAAACGAGCTTTTCAAGAAGCAAAAGCTCCAATGACATTGAAGAAACCAACAAAGCGCCCTAGTAAGCTTGATGCTTACCGAGACATTATTGAAGATAAGATTGAACTTAGCTGTTCAGCCATGGCTATCTTCAAATTCATTCAAAAGAAGGGATTTACTGGTCAGTACACGATTGTTCGCGACTACTGTGCTGGTCTCAAAAAAGAAAAAATTCATAAGGCTACGATACGTATCGAACACACGCCTGGCCTATCAGTGGTCCCCTGTCAATAAAATAGACAATTTAAATAGAGACTTTTTTGTCCTATGCCACGACTAAATTTTGAATTTGAGTTTGATACTCATCTTCAAGTTGCTTTGGTGATTTGAATCCACAGTGACTGTGAATTCTAACTGTGTTGTAAAACGTTTCAATGTACTGAAAAACTAGTCGTTTAGCTTCGGAGTATGAATGGATTTTAAACCGATTTATCCATTCACGCTTAATCAAGGCATGAAACGACTCAATGCAGGCATTATCCCAAGGATAAGCTTTCTTTGAATAGCTTAATGTCATGTTAGCTGTAACTTGATTGTAAGCTTCAGACGTAAACTGACTACCACGATCACTGTGCATGATTAATGGCTTGCTAATATGGCGACTGTGCTTAGTCTTTTCAATAAGCGGGATGACATTCGATACCTCCAAGGTTTCAGATAAGTCCCAACCAATGATCCGTCGGGAGTACAAGTCCATAATACTGGTTAAATAAACGAATCCGTCATGAACTGGAATATAAGTGGTGTCAATGCACCAAACGGCGTTTGGTCGCAATGGATTGAACTGCTCGTCTAAAATATTTATTAGCTGTTTATCAAACTTAGAATTGCGAGTGGTAGTCGTCCAAGGGGTTAGGTAAACGGCGTGAATGCCAAGTTCACGCATATACTTACCAACAGTTCGTTCAGCGATCTTATATCCTTTTGAGCGAAGTTCTTGGGTGATTTTGCCGGCACCGTAAATACAAAGGCTTTTGAGCCAAATTGCTTTAATTTCACCTTGAATAAACTTCTTCCGAAGCTTTCGCGGTGATTGGTGATTATGACGCTTTTCTCGTTGATAGTAACCACTTCTTGAGATTCCAACATAATCACACATACCATTGATGGAAGGGTGGGATTCCAAAGCGTGCTGAACGTCCATTTCTTGGTATACCTTTTCGGTAGTTACTTGCTCAGAATCCCGATTGATTTTTTTAACACTTCGATCGCTCCTTCAGCGTCACGAAGTTGACGCTTTAGTCGTGCAATCTCCTTGTCCTTATCGCTGGCAAAATTACCAGAGCCACGGCCAAACTCCCCAGTCTCAGTAAACAGCTTAATCCATTTGTGTAATGTACTAGCCCCAATACCTAGATTCTTACTTATTTCATTCATGGTCATGTGATCCTTGTTATCTAAGTAATACTGAACGGCCTGTTCCTTAAATTCCTTGTCATAACTGTGCTTCGTCATTATTTGATCCTCCAATTTACTTCCTTAATTATACTAAATCAGAGTCTCCATTTAACTTGTACACTTTTTATTCTAGGCCCACAGCCCAAGTGGATTGGAAGGAAGAGATGACGCTATACTCACGTGATGGGAAGCCACATCACTTCAATGTCTTCCTT
>NZ_RHNX01000036.1 GCF_003946335.1 Levilactobacillus fujinensis | reverse complement strand
AACCCCAGTCGAGTATTGTCAGAAGATGCTAGTTGCCTAGGTTAGAAAAGTGTCTAACATTTTGCTTGCACTTCAAATGGGGCCGCTTACATGTGGACCACCGGGGCGACCAAGTTTTCGACCATGAAAGTTGATGGTCAAACGATTGGATTAACACCAAGTGCAAATGGTCATGAGTTGCTCGCGAAGTTAGGCGACTTTAAGCGCGGGCAAACGATAACGGTGACGTTTGCAGCCAAGTATCCGGATGCGGTCTACCAGACACAGGTGATGAGTTTACGGCAAACGGCCTTTAAGCAACTGGTCCAAACCGTGCGGCAACAACAATTAACGTTGCATACCGTGAATAGTCACTTTAAAACCGAGCTGGTGGGTAACGTGACGGGGTCAACCAGTCGCCACGAGTTGTTCCTCAGCGTACCTTACGATACCGGCTGGACAGCCACGGTTAACGGGCAGCGGGTTAAACCACAACGATTACTGAATGGGCTAATGGGTATTCCTTTACAGCAGGGAAGCAATCACATCCGGTTGCGCTATCACGTGCCCGGTGGTCGTCTAGGTGGCAGTATTTCTGGACTGAGTGTCGTGATATTTGGTCTCATCGATTGGCGGTGGCGTAGTCAATGGCGAAAACGAAATTAACTAAAGACTTGAAAGCTCTAAAACACCTAGTATGACTGTTGTAACAGCTAGACTGAGACTAAAATTAGGCAATATTGGCTAGTCAGCGCCTTACCGGCCGACAGATATGGGCTAGATCGGTGCGAACACAACTTGAAGCCTCGAAAATACCGAGTCTCTAAGCTTGGTTTTCTACTAAGCCAATGGGGGAAAACACCCACTGATTTAGTAGAACGCCGCGCCTGAGCCCCTATCCGCCGACCTCTCGTCTTTAGGAGAAATAAGACTAGCGTGGCAGGTGCCCGCTGAAGGAGAAAAGAATGGGATACCTAATCGACTTTGTTTTACACATTGATAGCCATTTAGTGAATATCGTGAACACATTTGGTGGGTCTACCTACCTGATCTTGTTTGCCATCATCTTCATTGAAACGGGGGCAGTGATTCTGCCATTTTTGCCAGGTGACTCCTTACTATTTGCTGCAGCAGCGTTGGCGGCCAATCCCAAGTATGGCCTGAATATTTGGCTGTTGATCGGGTTATTCCTAGTTGCAGCGTTGGCCGGGGATTCCTTGAATTATTATTTGGGACGGACCTTAGCCAAGGGGTCGTGGTTCGGTCGACTGATCAATCAAAAACGACTGGCACAATCGGAACGGTTCTTCCGTAAGCATGGCCCAGCCGCTATTTTTCTGGGGCGCTTCATGCCGATCGTGCGGACCTTCGTGCCGTTCACAGCAGCCGGGTCACAATTTCCCTATCGTCGATTCCTCAAGTTCAACGTGAGTGGGTCTATTGCGTGGGTCTTGATCTGTAGCGGCGGTGGATATTTCTTCGGTAACATCGCCTTTGTCAAAGCCCACTTTTCGGCAGTTATTTTAGGAATTATCGTGATCTCGTTGATTCCGGCTATCATTGGCTGGTTAAAGGGCCGTCACCCGTCGACGCCAGTAGATGACTAGTCGTTTTGGTCTCGCAGCTCGGTCATAATGGGTGTTTTAAAACTGGCAACTTGATAGACATAAATTCGAATTAAAATTCAGCTCACAACTAGATTTAATTTTTGTGACGGGCGTGTTTAGCCCAAGTCGGCCAGGTCATTGGCTAGCAATACCTGCTAATGACCTGGCCGGTTTTGGAGACGGAGCGTCGCGACTCGTGACCGCTAAATTGGATGGGAAGTCCGTTCCCCAAACTGAAATGTTCCCCATGGTGCGTGAGATCTCTGACAGCCGCAGTGCGATAAAGTTTAGCAAATCTTCTATCTTCTCAAAGAATACGATTAACCAGTAGTCAAGAAAGGACCGCATGTTATAATGAACTATCAGATTGGTTAGGACTAACACAAACTGTTTTAGTCAGTCACAAAAGGGCATGACCGCTGAATGTAGTGGGCATGTCCTTTTGTTTAGCGTAATGGTCAGATAACGGGTAAAGATAGTTGACTGTCGCAACAATCGGTTAGCTTTGCCCCTTGATTGTTTTTTCAAAACGCTATTGGGATAATGAAGTTCTACGGGGGAGGTAGCATCATGGGGAAAGGATTGTGGGGTCAAATTCAGCGTCATTTAACGTTGATCAAGGGCCTCTTCATGTTTTCGATTTTAATTTTTATCATTCAAGCCGTTGGCCGCGTTGCGAAAGAAGTGAACGGTCAGGAGTTACGTGCCGAGCTGGCAACGCTAAGTACGGGGACGTTGCTCTTGCTATTAGTGTGTGGGTTTATTGCGGTCTTGCCGATGTTGGTCTACGATTTCACCATCGTTGAGTTTTTACCGGGGAAATTTTCGCGCGGCTACATCGTGCGTAGTGGTTGGACCACCAACACGTTTACCAACTTAGCGGGCATGGGAGGCCTGCTGGGTGCTAGTTTGCGGGCCAATTTCTATGCGAAAGCGGCAACGAAAAAGCAAGTCGTGTACGCCATTTCCAAGATTGCGTTATTCTTGTTGGCGGGACTTTCCTTGTCCTGCTGGGTTGCGCTGATCATGCTATTTGGGTTTGATGTCGGCCAACCATTTCGTGGGTACTGGATCTGGTTGCTGGGTGGGGGTCTCTACTTTCCGGGTATCTTTATCTTTACGCGTCTGAGTAATGGTGAATTTTTTCAGGATCTAACCTTAAGACGGGAAATGAAGTTGATCATTGGTTCCAGCTTAGAATGGGGAAGCTGTGCGTTATTTTTCCTGTTGATTGGCTGGACCTTGGGCTTGCCGATCTCATTGGCAGCGGTCTTCCCGATGTTTGTCGTAGCTTCCGTGGCTGGGGTCGTGTCCATGATTCCCGGTGGCCTGGGGTCATTTGATGTTTTCATGATTATTGGCCTGGGCTTTCTTGGTGTTAGTCGGGCCGACGCAACGGGGTGGTTGTTACTCTACCGGTTGTTCTACTACCTGCTGCCCTTCGCCGTAGGGGTCGGTTTCTTTATCCATGACGTGGGCCATCGGGTCAACCATTTCTTAAATGGCCTGCCGGTCGCGGTGTTCCGGCGCGGGGCGCACCTCTTTGTGACGACCTTTATGTATTTCTCAGGGGTTATGATGCTCCTATTTGCCACGATTCCAGATGTGGTGCTGGCGAACCGACTGTACATGCGTCTGGTACCCTACATGTTTTATTTCTTAAGCCAAATGAGTAATATTATTATGGCGTTCCTGTTGATCGGGTTGGCGCGCGGTGTTGGTGCCCGGGTCAAACGGGTATTTTGGCCGACACTAGTCGTTCTAGTTGTGGCGATCGTGATCACACTGTGGCGGGAGAATTTCCCAGTTGGCCTGGCGATTTTGCTAGGATTAGTTTTGGCCTGCCTATTATTTGCACGACCAGAACTTTACCGAACGAGCCTGAACTATTCCTGGGGCGGTCTATTGGTGGATGGTAGTATTTATGTGGGGACGTTCATTCTCTACACCATCCTCGGCATCTCCAGTATGCATATTGGCGGTCATCATCATCCCTTTTTGCCAAATTCCTGGCTGCTACCATCGACACAGGTTTGGCTGAATGGTCTAGGCGGCCTCTTAGTTGCACTGCTGATTCTGATCGGTATTTATCGCTACTTGTCCAGTGGTCGGCCAAAGTGGCTTCAGGAGCCATATAACGCCTCTAGAATGCGTGCAATTATTGCCGAATTTGGCGGTAATGAGGTCAGTCACTTGGCTTTCCTGCGGGATAAGCGGGCTTACTTTTATCAAGTGGAAGGTAAGGATCAACTCTTCTTGCTGTACCGACAAGAGGCGGATAAGCTGATGGTCATGGGGGAGCCGATCGGTAATCAAGCCGTCTTGGAACCGGCCCTAAAGGCATTTATGCATGATGCTGATCAGGCGGGCTTGCGGCCGGTCTTTTACGAAATTAGTGAAACGCTCACCCTGCGGCTTCATGAAATGGGGTTTGACTTTATCAAGGTCGGTGAGGAAGGTCACGTTGATCTGCAAACGTTTAAATTGAGTGGGAAGGCCCGTCGAGGTGAACGGGCGCTGATCAATAAGTTTCAGCGAGAAGGCTACCAATTTGACCTCTTACAGCCGCCATTGCGTGACGATCAGTTCAACGAGCTTCAGGAAATTTCGGCGTCATGGCTGAATGATGAAACGGAAAAGGGCTTCTCCATGGGGTTCTTTGACCGCGACTACTTGAATGAGGCGCCGGTTGCAGTGATGCATGATGCTCAGGGAAAAATCGTGGCCTTTGCTAACCTCATGCCGACGGGTGAACGCACAATGACGTCGATCGATTTGATGCGGGCTAGTCACGATGCACCGTCTGGAATTATGGATGGGCTGTTTGTGTACTTGTTTGAGACCTGTCGAGACCAGGGCTACCAGAGCTTCAATCTGGGGATGGCGCCGTTAGCCAATGTTGGGTTGTCGGAATTCAGCTTTATTGAAGAACGGGTGGCCCACCTCATCTATGAGTATGGTTATAACTTTTATAGTTTCCAGGGACTCCGAGCGTACAAAGAAAAGTACGTGACGGACTGGCAGCCGAAATACTTAGCCTACCGTAAACGGCAGTCCCTGATTTTCAGCATGTTACAGTTGTTGTTGATCATCAACCGCCGACCAAACGTGACGCCACAATTCGTTCCCAAGTGGCTCAACGGCTGGCTGGTCGACGAAGTCCGGTGGCAGAACCGGGAGTGACGATGAGGTTAATGACCCGCTAACGATAAAAAACAAATTCAAAAAGAGCACCTAGCAATCAAATTCCATTTGCTAGGTGCTCTTTTAACGTTGCGTGCTATGATTGTTGGCTGGGTTGCCGGGATGTTTCGAATTTTTATTTTCAACAGATCTGATTGAAGAATGCAATCTAAACCGGCGGAATCTCTGGTAACCGCAGTGCGTAAAGTTTAACTATAATTCAACAGCGTTCCTAGCAGCATAATCCATGTCGCCTCAAACCAGCCCATATCTGCCGGCCGGTAAGGCGATAGTTGGGCAACGTTGCCTAATTTTAGACCCAATATCGTTGTGACAACAGTCAGAATGAGTGTTTTGGAACTTTTAACCTTCAGTTTGTGTACTTAAAAGGCAATTGATGGTGGAAGTTGGCGAACCCCTCAAAAATACCGTCGACGCTGTCCGCGTCAATAAAGAGGTCCAGGTTTTCTTGCGGCGCGAAACCTGCATCGCAACATTTGTGCATCATCGCAACCAGTTCGTCGAAGTAGTGATCGATGTTAAAGAGCGCGATGGGTTTTTGATGGACGTTGATTTGACTCCAGGACAGCATGGTCGTGAACTCTTCAAAGGTTCCAAAGCCACCGGGTAGAACGATAAAGGCGTCTGATTGGCGCAGCATCTCGTCCTTACGTTCATCCATGGTCGCCGTCTCGATGAAGGTAGTGACATCTTCCTTAGCTAAGCCCATTTCACGCAAAAAGGTAGGGATGATGCCGATGACTTCACCGCCAGCTGCCATGGTCGAGGTGGCAATGGCCCCCATCAAACCTTCCTTACCGCCACCGTAGACCACTGGGTGGTTATTCTCAGCGAGATATTTCCCCAACGCGTTTGTTTGAATCAGAAATTGTGGATCGTAGCCGTGGTTGGAGCCGCAGAAGACACACACATTTTTAATGGTTGACATGTAAAGACCCCCAAAATTTAGATTTGGCATTATTATACCGCATTCCCTACGGAAAAGTCCGGCGAACTGGTCGCAGCAGGGGGGGATAAGTGACTTCGTAAATGTTGGGACGCAACAATCGCATTCAGATTGTGAAAAAATACAGCCGATTTTAAAATGAAGGTGGTTTAAATGAAGGAATCTATGACCAACTAACGGAAGTTTTTGCACAAGCCAACTCCGGTCTGAGATTCCAGTGTGTCTGACTGCTTCACACAAGGAGGAAGAGGACTTATGACGATTGAAAAGGTAACCGTTGCAGGTGGCGGGACATTAGGTAGTCAAATTGCCTATCAAACGGCCTATAGTGGACTAGACGTCACTGTCTATGATGTGGATGCCGCAGCCATCGCTGCCGCTAAACAGCGCATGGCGACTTGGGATCAGGCCTATGAGCAGGAAATGAATGCGACACCGGCAGTTTTGTTTGACACGAACGCGCGCTTGCATTTTGCAACCGACCTTGCGACAGCTGTCGCGGACGCCGACCTGGTGATTGAAGCCATTCCGGAAGTGTTGGCTATCAAGAGCGCTTTTTACGGCGAGTTAGCGAAAGTGGCACCGGCGAAGACGATCTTTGCGACGAATTCATCAACACTAGTGCCCAGCCAGTTTGCAGCCATGACGGGCCGGCCGGAGAAATTCCTGGCGCTACACTTTGCCAACCACATCTGGGCGAACAATATGACCGAGGTAATGGGCCATGCTGGCACGGCTCCGGCAATTTATGAGGCGGGAGTCGCTTTCGCACGGCAGATTGGTATGGTGCCAATTCAATTAAAGAAAGAACAACCGGCTTACGTCCTTAATACCCTGCTGATTCCGTTCGTGGACGCCGCTTTAGTATTGTGGGCCAAGGGAGTGGCGGATATCGAGACCATTGACCGTGCGTGGATGATAGCGACGGGCGCACCGATGGGACCATTCGGGATTCTCGATGAAATTGGGCTGCGCACCGCCTACAACATTATTTTGGCCGCCAGTGGTCAACCTGGCAAGGAATTCTTAGTTGACGTGGCGCACACGGTCAAGACAGACATGATCGAACAGGACCATTTGGGACAAGAGAGTGGGGCCGGTTTCTACCGGTATCCGAACCCGGCGTATTCACGGCCAGCATTTTTGAAAGGCTAAATTAAAAAAGAGTCCCATCACCAACCCCCTGTGCTCTGGAGGGTCAGTGATGGGACTTCATTTTTTACGCTTATTTGCTAGGATCTTCCGGATCAGTCGGTTCACCGATGTTGTAATCATCGTTGCTCATGGCTTCCACGTTACCTAACAGATAGCCATTACCAACTTGAGAGAAGAAGTCGTGGTTAGCAGTTGAGGTGGAGATTCCGTTCATGACCACGGGGTTCACGTCGTCAGCCGTGTCTGGGAACAAGGGATCTTGGCCCAAATTCATCAGGGCCTTGTTGGCGTTGTAGCGAATGAATGTCAGAACTTGTTCAGTCCAGCCAATTTGGTCGTACAGGGTGTGGGTGTACTTTTCCTCGTTATCGTAAAGCTTGTAAAGGAAGTCGTACATCCAGTCCTTCATGGCTTGCTGCTCGTTGTCGGTCAGTTCTTTCATACCCAGCTGGAATTTATAGCCAATGTAGGTGCCGTGAACGGATTCGTCCCGCAAAATCAACTTGATGATCTCCGCCACGTTGTTGAGTTTGTTGTGCCCCAGATAGTAGAGTGGCGTGAAGAAGCCAGAGTAGAACAGGAACGTTTCCAGGAAGACACTGGAGATTTTCTTCTTCAGGGGATGCTCGTCATCGTGGTAGAGGTCATAGATGCGCTTTGTCTTGTTCTGCAAAAACTCTTCGGAGTCACTCCATTTGAAAATTTCGTCGATTTCATCTGGCGTGTTCAACGTGGAGAAAATGGTGGAGTAACTCTTAGCGTGAACGGACTCCATGAATTGAATGTTGTTCAGGACGGCCGTTTCGTGAGGGGTCCGCACATCGCGTCGTAATGCCGCCATACCGTCTTGTGACTGGAGGGTGTCCAGTAAGGTCAACCCACCAAAGACGTGGCCCACGACCCATTTGTGGTCCGTGTCCAACGTCCGCCAATCGTCTAGGTCATTGGACACGGGAATCCGGGTATCCAACCAAAATTGTTCCGTTAATTTTTCCCAGGTGGCCTTGTCAATTTCATCGGAGACCTGGTTCCAGTTGATTGCTTGATAATTTTCTATTCTTGCCATGTTACCACTCCTTTGATTGTTCGTGAGTGTTCCTTGATATTGAGATTGCGTTAACTTGGCCGTCTCTGGTTCTGACTGATGTCTGTCACGACAAACTCGGAGATACGGGGCCTCTGACGTTTACCGTTTCAGCCCATATCTGCCGGCCAGTAAGGCGCAGATTGCCTAATCTTAGTCAGTTGCTAGATAACGCAGCTTTCACATTGGTTGGCGCCAACTTCATTATTGTCGTCGGTAAAGGTTCGAACATAGTAGAGCGACTTAATCCCCTTGTGATGTGCGTAATTCCGTAGGATGCTGAGATCCCGCGTGGTCATTTTATCGGTCCGGCCGTTCTTCCATTCGTACAGGCCAGCTGGAATCGTGGAACGCATGAATAGGGTCAGGCTCATACCTTGGTCTACATGTTTTTGGGCAGCGGCATAGACGTCGATCACGCGGCGCATGTCAGTATCATAAGCGGATTTGTAGTAAGGCATGGTTTCATTGCTCAGGTAAGGGGCTGGGTAGTAGATCTTCCCAATCGTCTTTTCCTGACGTTCTTCGATCCGGTTGATGATGGGATGCAGGCTAGCCGTAGTGTCGTTGATGTAAGAAATGGACCCGTTTGGCGCAACGGCCATCCGATTTTGGTGGTACAGTCCATCAGCCATCACGTCAGCCTTTAAAGCGGCCCAGTCCTCTGGTGAAGGTAGCCAAACGTTGGCGAAGAGACCTTGAACCTTTTCAGACGTTGGTCGCCAGTCACTTTCGGTATACCGATCAAAGTAGGTCCCGGAGGCGTAGGCACTCTTTTCAAAGTTGTGGAACGTTTCGTGGCGTTCCTTGGCAATCTGGTTCGAGGCCTTTAACGTCCAGTAGTTGAGCAGCATAAAGTAAACGCTGGTGAAGGCAATGCTGTCCTTGGAGCCATACATCATTTGGTTCTTGGCAAAGTAGCTGTGTAGGCCCATGGCACCCAGCCCAATTGTGTGCGCCAAGTGGTTTCCCTTTTGAATGGAAGGGACTACGTCGATGTCGGAGTGGTCGGTGACAAAGGTTAAGGCCCGGACCATGGTTTCCACGGAGTGACCGAAGTCCGGGGAGGTCATGAGGTTAACAATGTTGGTAGAGCCAAGGTTACAGGAGATGTCGGTTCCTTTTTTAATGTACTCTTGTTTATTGTTGACAGTTGACGGCGTTTGGACCTGCATGATCTCAGAACACAGGTTACTCATCACGATGCGGCCGTCGATAGGGCTTTCACGATTAGCTGTGTCGATGTTGACGATGTAGGGATAACCGGATTCCTGTTGCAGTTTGCCAATATCAGTTTCCAAGTCACGTGCCTTGAGCTTCTTCTTACGGATATCCGGGTTAGCGACCATATTGTCGTATTCCGTGGTGATGTCTACGTAGGAGAATGGTTTACCGTAGATCCGCTCGACATCGTAAGGGCTAAATAAGTACATATCGGCATCGGCTTCACAGAGTTCATAGAACTTGTCGGGAACCGTAACGCCTAGGGACAGCGTCTTTAACCGAATTTTTTCGTCGGCATTTTCTTTTTTGGCACCCAAAAAGGCGACGATATCTGGATGGAAGACACTCAGGTAGACGACCCCGGCCCCCTGCCGTTGGCCGAGTTGGTTAGAGTAAGAGAAACTGTCTTCAAGTAATTTCATAACGGGAACCACACCGGAAGCAGCACCTTCAATATGCTTGATGGGGTCACCAGCACCTCGTAAGTTGGAAAGACTGATGCCGACCCCACCACCGATCCGTGACAATTGTAAGGCGGAATTGATGGTCCGGCCAATCGTATTCATGTCATCGGTCGATTGAATCAGAAAACAGGAAACCAGTTCGCCGCGGCGAGAACGACCGGCGTTTAGGAAGCTAGGCGTTGCGGGTTGGTAACGTTGGTGAATGATTTCGTCAGCTAAGTCGTGGGCTAACTGCTGGTCACCGTCAGCAAAGTCTAAGGCGTTCATGGCGACCCGATCGATGAAGTTTTCTAAGTAGTAGTCGTTGTCATCGGTTTTGAGCGCATATTGGGCGTAAAATTTGTAGGCAGCCATGAAAGACTTGAAATGAAAGTTCTGTGCCTTTAAATAGGCATAAAGTTCTGTAATGAAGCTAAGTGGGTAAGCGTCGATCACCTTTTTTTCCACATAGTTATTTGCAATCAAGTAGTCAAATCGGTCGCGGAGTGAATCAAATTTCTTCGTGTTTGGGACGACGTTTTCTTTTAAGAAGGCGTGAAGGGCTTCTTGGTCCTTATTTAAGGGAATTTGCCCGTTTACCGGGATATTAATCTCGTTGTTCAGGTCGTAGTACGTGACATCTTTTAAGTCTTTTAAGCTCATACTGGTCGTCTCTTCCTCTCTGATAGGTCAAAGTGTGTAAGTACGCTAAATCAAATAAAAATGGCGACACCGTGAACAAACACGACGTCGCCAAGACGGGTTTGTGCCAGGCTAGTTAGCCCGCAATCTTAGTTAGTTGGTCGGGTCGGAACCCATAAAATGCGGGAAGACCGGGTGCTTCAACTACGGGAACAGCTTGAAAGCCTTGTTCCTTGAGATATGACACGTATTCTGGGTTCTGATTGATGTTACGTTCTTCAAAGTCCACGTTGTGTTCACTGAGAAAACGCTTCGTCATCTTGCATTGCATACAGTTGTTTTTTGAATAGATCGTTACTTTCATTGTTGCCACATCCTCTAATTTCAATATCAATGAACTTAGTGTACACCAGATATAGAAAAATTCAATCAAAAAAGACACCATATTTTGTAGTTGAAATATACAATAACTACTAAATATAGTGTCTAGCACGATAATCTTTTTTTATTAGCCACCGTGACCTATCTACGGTAAAATAAGAGGTAAAGGTGGCGGAGAATTTGACTAATCACTATTATACACAAAATCCAGACGTTTTACACGAAGAACAACACTGGCCATTTACCCTCTTAGGTAACGAATTGTTGTTTACCACCGACAACGGAGTCTTCTCGAAGAATCGGGTGGACTACGGGTCACGGGTGTTGTTGGAAGCATTTAACGCAGATAAGACCCCTGCTGGTCCTTGGTTGGATCTGGGGACGGGCTACGGTCCGATTGGCTTGGCACTGGCAAAACAGTGGCCAGAACGGCAAGTGACCATGGTCGATGTGAACGAATTGGCTTTGGCATTAGCCCGACAAAATGCGGTAGCTAACCAGATTGAAAACGTTGAAATCAAGTCATCGGACATTTATGCGAACGTCACGCAGCGTTACGCGGCTATCATTACCAATCCGCCAGTACGAGCAGGCAAACAGGTTGTCACAACCATGCTAGAAGAGGCTGCTCTGCACTTGTTACCAGGTGGAACGTTGACCGTGGTTTTGCAGAAGAAACAGGGGGCCCCATCGGCTAAGAAGCACATGACCGAAACTTTTGGGAATTGTCAGATTTTGAAAAAAGATAAGGGTTATTACATTTTGGAAAGCACACTGAACTAACCAGCCGTGAAAGGAGGGGCCGATGTGCGCGAGAAAACGTACACGACGCAACAACGTCATTATATGGAAGAAGCTTTGTTTGAGGCTGACCAGGCGGCCATCATCGGTGAGGTTCCCATCGGCGCCGTCATTGTCCACAATGGTCAGATCATTGGTCGGGGGCACAACCTTCGTGAACATGGCAACGACGCGACCCTTCATGCGGAAGTTCGGGCAATTGAAGAGGCCTGTGCGACACTGCGAAGCTGGCGACTCAATGATTGCCAGCTCTACGTGACGATCGAACCGTGCCTGATGTGTAGCGGGGCCATCGTCAACGCCCGCATCCCAGAGGTCTTTTACGGCGCCCGGGACCCCAAGGCGGGGGCAGTGGATAGTCTTTACCAAACGCTCACGGACGACCGATTAAATCACGTCGTCAGCGTCCACGAGGGATTAATGGCCAAGGATGCCGGCGAGCGTATGGTCAGTTTCTTCAAGGCCGCTCGCAAGCGCCAAAAGGCAGCGAAGAAGGTACGCAAGGCGGCACAGCAAACTGAGCGGTAGCTTGTTTCAAAATAATTAGCTGCGGACTAATGTACAAATGGAATTGTTAATTTTAGCTGGTTTGGCAAGTCAACACTTATTGTGGTAGAACGCTAACTGAAGGTTGAAAATTCCGAAATACCTAGTATGACTGTTGTCACGACGATACGGAGACTAAAATTGGCCAACGTCGTTCAATCGGCGCCTTATCTGCCGCCCTCTCAGCGAGTGGAATCCTGACAGCCACATTGCAACAGTGGTTACTAGTGTTCTAACTGACAATTGAGTAGACAGAGTTGGGGAATCATGATACACTAGTACTTGCCGTTAAGGCCTTGAAGCAAGGGCGGGCCTACGAATCGTGTCAGGTCCGGAAGGAAGCAGCACTAAGTTCGTTTCGCTTTGTGCTTCAAGTTTATGAGCTAATTAATAACTCCTAGTCGTTGACTGGGAGTTTTTTCATACCTTTAAAAGTTTTTTGACCGTAATCAACTGACATTAGGCGTTAAGTTGCGCACCTTAATTTCCTGTAAATACTTGCCGGCAATCCGTGACAGCTGCCGGGGAAAAAGGCTATAATTATACTCAGTGAATTTAAGGTAAAGGCCTATTGGTAGGGAACCCGCCGTGTCGATGGTGTTAGCAGATGTGGGCTCAGACGCGGCGTTCTACTTAGTTAACGGGCGTTTCCTTCGCTGACTTAGTAGAAAATCAAGTTTGGCGACTCGGCGTTTTCGAGGCTTCAGGTTGCGTTCACACCGTCCCAGCTCACATTTTATCTACCTGTCGGTAAGGTGACTGGACAATGTCGTCTAATTAGTACGACGACAACAGGTATCATGAGTATTTTGGAACTTTCAACCTTCAGTCAGTGAAGTAACCATTGAAGAAAGGAACAGATTGCATGGCTTATCAAGCACTTTATCGGGTCTGGCGACCCCAGCGTTTTGACGATATGATCGGGCAAGAGGTCATTACCCGGACGTTAAAGAACGCCATTACAACCAATCAAATTAGTCATGCGTACTTGTTTGCTGGTCCTCGGGGAACCGGGAAGACGTCGGCGGCCAAAATTTTTGCGAAGGCCATCAACTGTCATCACCAGCAAGACGGTGAACCCTGTAACGAATGTGATACCTGCAAAGCCATCACCGATGGTACGTTAAATGACGTGATCGAAATTGATGCGGCTTCCAACAACGGTGTCGAAGAAATTCGTGATATTCGGGATAAGGTGAAGTATGCGCCGACTGTGGCCGACTACAAGGTTTATATCATCGATGAAGTTCATATGCTGTCGACGGGGGCGTTCAATGCTTTATTGAAGACGCTCGAGGAGCCACCGACTAACGTGATCTTTATCTTGGCGACCACGGAACCTCACAAGATTCCGGCTACGATCATTTCACGGACCCAGCGGTTTGACTTTAAACGGATCGCGGCTAATGATAGCTATCAACGGATGATCTATATTCTTGACCAGAAGAAGGTGACCTACGACGAGCAGGCCATTAAGGTGATTGCCAAGGCAGCTGAAGGTGGTATGCGGGATGCGCTGAGTATTCTGGACCAGGCCCTGTCTTTTGGCGACAATGAAATCACGTTAGATAACGCGCTGCTGGTTACCGGGAGTGTTACCCATGAATTGCTAGCAACGTATGTTCAGCAAGTTCTCAGTGGGGATACCAAGGCAGCGCTGGCAACGCTACAGTCGGTTCTAGAAGCCGGTAAGGATGCTGAACGGTTCACCGAAGACGTCATCAGTTATGCTAGGGACCTCTTACTTTACCAGCAAGCACCACAGTTGGTGGAAGAAGCCGAGATGGGGAGCGTGAGCGACGACTTCCAAGCCTTGGCGAAGAAGACGGCAGCACAAACTATGTATGGTATGATCAACGAGTTAAATGCCATTCAACAACAGATGCGGTTTACGACCCATCCCGACGTTTACTTGGAAATCTTAACTATTAAATTGGCCGAAATTGGTCACCAAAGTGGGGCCACTGCCGTCGCAACCGCCGAAGCATCCAGCGTGCCACAACAGGCCGTCGGATCGAACGAGGTGACGGAGCTACAGCATGAAATTGATCAGTTGCGCTCTGCCGTGAAACAGCTGGAACAGGCCCCAAGCACTCCTAAGGCAGCTGCGACGTCTGCAAAACCGCGAGTTACCAAGTCGGCTCCAGCAAAGGAAGTCAACCTGGCTAAAATTTATCCAATCTTGGGCTCCGCAACGCGTGAGAAGCTTAACCAGTTACAGGAAGTCTGGCCAGACCTCCTGAACAGCTTGTCAATTACGCAACGAGCCGTCATGAAGGTCTCACAACCAGTCGCTGCGGCGAACTCCGGTGTGATCGTGGCCTTTGACTATTCTTTCTTGTACCAACGCGCCACGACCGACCATGAGTTGACCGATGCCTTGGAAAATGGATTGGATCGCATGATTGGGACGGTTTTACCGGTGGTCTTTGTGCCAAAGGATGACTGGCCAGTCATTCGAAAAAACTATTTGACGGCCCACAAGGCGGAACTCCAGGCTAACTCGGATACGCCAGCTGAGCCTGAAAAGCCAGCGGAAAATCCGGTGGTCACCAAGGCTGAAGAACTCTTTGGCAAGGATATTGTTAACGTTAAAGCAGATTAAAATTTGAAAGGATGATTACAATGCGGAACATGGGAAATATGGGAAATATGATGAAACAGATGCGGCAAATGCAAAAGAAGATGGAAGAGGACCAAAATAATTTGAACGCCCAGAGTTTCACGGGGACGTCACCAGACGACATGGTTCAAGCAACCTTTACGGGTGACCGGAAGATGACTGACCTAACCATCAAGCCAGAAGTTATCGATCCGGATGATCCTGACATGTTAGCCGACTTAGTCTTAGCTGCCGTTAACGATGCGCTTAACCAAATCGAATCGACTACGAAACAAACGTTAGGTAAATATACCCAAGGAATGAATATTCCCGGGATGTAAGTTTAGAAAGGACGTTGTGACCTATGCAGTATCCAGAACCCATCGCGCAATTGATCGACAGCTACATGAAGTTGCCGGGCATTGGGCAAAAGTCGGCAACTCGACTGGCGTTCTTTACCATTGATATGGCAGAGGATGACGTCACGGCGTTTTCTAAAGCGCTGGTCTCCGCAAAACGGGACCTTCACTTTTGTTCGATCTGTGGCAACATTACCGAGAATGACCCATGCTCTATCTGTGCGGACAAGACGCGGGATCAATCCCACGTCTTGGTTGTTGAGCAGGCCAAGGACATTATGGTCATGGAAAAGATGAAGGAATATCATGGCCTGTATCATGTCTTACAAGGGGTCATGTCACCCATTGAAGGTAAGGGCCCAGAGGATTTGAACATTGCGAGTCTGATTAGCCGGCTACAGAAGAATCCGGCCATCAAGGAAGTCATCATTGCGACCAATGCCACGCCTGAGGGGGAAGCCACTGCAATGTACCTGTCACGGTTGATCAAGCCGGCGGGAATCAAGGTAACGCGTTTAGCCCATGGCTTGTCCGTCGGCAGTGACATTGAATACGCCGATGAAATGACGTTGTTCAAGGCAGTTGAAGGCCGGACCGAAATGTAAGGAGGAATCGCGGATGTTTGGAAAAAAGAAACGGCAACTTCCCCGGTTAAAGGCAGCGTATGATGAACAACTCCTGTTGAGCATTGACGAGGCGAAAGACCGGTGGGATCATGCCAAACAAACCGAGGAAGCCATTGCGGACGCCGACAACGAAATGACAGCGAATACGGCTTTGGCACGGCAAACGTACCTCTTCTTATACCGCGAAGCACGGCGTCGTCAGGTCAAAGGGCAACACATTTCGGCGGCAGTATTCCGTGACTAGATTTAAAGGTTGCGGGTCTCAAAACAGCTATTATGACTGTTGGTACAAGGATACTGAGACTAAAATTGGGTAGTGTTGTCCAGTCAGCGACTTGCCGACCAGCAGCTATGGGCTGACGTAGTTGGTCTGAGGCAACATGATTATGCGGCTAGAAACGTTACTGGTTTATGGTCAGGCTGGAACAACAGCGTGAACAGTTTAGCAGTCAACCTGCAGTTAGATTATTTAAAGTAAATCTTGAAAAAGTCTCGAACATAACTCAAAAAGTTGCTCCTTTCAGAATCTAACGATTCTGAAAGGAGCAACTTTTTATTTACGCTACTATGGGTGACTTATGTCCCACTCCGTTTTCTAACAATCAAGATGGTTTCAGACCGAATTAGGAATTCTACGCACTAAATTTACGGAAAAAGCGTCAATCTACTAAATTTCACCCGACAAACATGGTAAGATGAAAACGTAATCACATTGAGATTATTTATACATTATTAGTATAAAGGAATTATACGATAAGGTGTTGATGGCGCTGATGATTGAAATTTAGAAAATGCGTATAATCATTGATACAGCAGGTAAAGACTGGACTATTTATGTCTAGATAAACCGGAAATAGGCAAATAGCCTTGATGGTTTTGGGGAGCTTGGAACTGGTCTTGAAATGAATTTATACATAACCCTTTTTTCTATAAAAGGTCGCTAGTTTATAAAATTTTATTTGCCTAAGATTAATGAGAACGTCTTGTCCAAGGACAGGGCCTACTTAACATTAAATTCGTGAAGAAGGGGAAATTATGCGATTGAAGTGGCAGTTTGGAATCGTATTTCTGAGTATGGGTCTGCTACTAGGTGGGTGTCAGTCTAAGGCAATCACTGGAACGGCGCCCAAGGCAACGCCAACGACGTTTGTTCGGTCAACGACCGTACATACGACGACCGACCGGAAAGATCAACAACAGCTTGCTAAGTTCATCTCGACCAAGCTAGCGACGAAACAGGGAATTTACACAAATTATGTGGATACGGCCCAGCGAACGACCAATGCAGCGACAGGCCATGAGTTGTTGAGCGAATCAGCCGGTATGTGGCTCGAATATTTAGCAACGCAGCACGATTATCAAAAATTTCGAACATTCTATCGGGCTACAAGCAAGACGTTTGGGAGCCACGGTCAGTTTAGTTATCGCTATGATCCGCGCAGCAAAAAGCGGTTTGCCGTTAACGCTACACTGGACGATCTACGGATCATTCGTGCTCTCAACCTTTACGATGCATTAACCAAGACATCGCACTACCAACAGACGGCAGCAAATCACTTTGCAACGCTCCAATCTGGTGCGCTGAAGAATGGGCGTTTGTATGACTACTACGATCCACAGACAAAACAAACGGCAAAGACCAGTAGCTTGGCCTATTTCGACTTTAAAACGCTCAAGTATTATGAACAAGGCAGTCAGGCCGGCAAAAAGGCCTATAGAGAACAGTTGAAGGTCGTCCGTGGGGGCTATTTAGGGGACGTCTTCCCGTTGTATGCTGCGAGTTTTAATTGGAAACAACTGACGTATGCAACGAAAGCTTTGAACACGTCGGAAGCCCTGGAAACGTTACTGCATTTGGCGGAAATCGGTGAACTCAAGACAACGAGCCGGACTTGGCTAGCACAACAAGTTAAGGGACACAAGTTGTATAACGGTTATTCAACGGCCGGAAGCGTCACGGATAACGGGCAGTCCACCGCGAACTACGCGTTGGCCGCGATGGTCTTTGCCACAGCTGGAGATCAAGCAAACTACCGCCGGGCTATGCAACTGGTTTGGCAAGGGCAGGTGACCACGCAATCCTCCCCCATATTTGGCGGAATCGGGAATGCGAAAACCAAGCAGAGCTATTCGTACAGCAACTTGACCGCATTAAACGCTGCTGGGTACTAACCATGAAGGAGGGCTTGCCAGATGAAACGACTTAAACAACTAAGCTTAACGACTTGGCAGGCCTTCACACGCCATGTGTCACCCGCAGCGCTGGCAACTATTTTGGCCGCCTTGGTGGTTGGCTTTCTGCTATTCGTTCCCCCCTTACGTGGCTTGGCAGACAATGGGACTTTCCCGCAAATCTTAGCCAATAACGGTCTTTATCGGTTGAGCGGGTATCAGACAACGACTTACGTTAATCCACAGTTTGGCATCATGCAGTATTTTAACGAGTTGCGGGGAACTAGTTTTACGGCGCAAACGCTCTTTATCCAGGTCGCAATTCTACTGAATAGGGTCGTTTATAGCCAAACAGTTTTTGATGTGCGCTTTTTAGGGCTGACGTATGCGGTACCATATCTTGGTGGTATTTACCTGCTGACAAGGGCGATGACGCAGCCGTATCGGCGAATTCGCAGCTATTTTTTGGCCGTGATCATCGTGTTCGTGTTTGCTGATGCATCGTTTGTTTTGAGTTTTAATTCATTTTATGCGACACCGGTAATGGTGATTGGCATGCTATACGTAGTAGCCACGATCTTGATTGTGGCCCGCCAACGTACGACCAGCTGGCGGTTAGTGATCGGGTTCTTTGTTGGTGTAGCTTTACTTGTGACGGCAACACCGCAAAACGGACCGCTAGTCTTATGCTTCCTGATTGCTAGTGGCGGCTTTTTCTTTGTGGTGACTCGTGGTCCACGGTGGCTTTGGCTATTGACGGGAATCTTGGTGGTTCTGGCCCTAGGTGGTCTGAGCTATACCTCATTATCGCGTGAACAGCGCGCTGTGAACCGGTATCAATCCTTTACGCATGGGGTATTGACCCAAGATACGGATGCTAGTCAGGCCATTGCACACAGCGGTATTAGTCGCCAATACGGGCTAATGAAGGGGGAGGATTATTATCCAACGGCCTTCACTGCCAAACGACCAAATAGCCGCTCAGTGCACCAGCAACTACTGCAGCGTTACACGGTGGGGTGGGTCAGTCGTTACTATATTCAGCATCCACGACAATTTATGACGTTACTGAATTTGGCTGCCAGTGACATGATGATGACGCAGAACAAATCAGTGGGGGATTATCAGAAAGTCGCGGGTAAGGCGCCAGGCGCACAAGTGACTATTTTTACGGGGTTTAGTGCGATTGCGGGCAGTTTTTTTCCCCGACGGTTTGCGTTCAATCTACTTTTAGTGGTGGCCCTCCTCATGGTATTTGCTGTGGGATTCTACAACGACTTGCGGGTACAACGAGTGGCAAGTGTTGTTCGCTTCTTCCTAGTGTGCGGGTTGCTCTTGATTTTTATCAGTGTTCCCGTCATGGCCATCATTGATGGGGGAACAACTGAGCTGGCACAGCGACTACTGATGGTGCCTTTAAGTATCGACATGGTTCTGCTGATTTTTCTAGCAGATATGCTGAATCACCGTCTCTGGCATACGGATGATGCGGAAACGGGGGTGTAGGTCATGCGAAAATGGTGGTCAGGGCTATTGGTTATTTTGAGCCTCTTGGGTGGCCTGTGGGGGTTAGGACAAACCGCCCAAGCTGCAACGCGTCGTGTTCTCATTGTGTACGATGCATTGAATTCTAAGCAGCAAGGACAGACAAAATTAGATGCCGTGCAGCGCCTGTTAGCGAGTGCAGGCGTGCAAACGCGGACGGAACAGTTGACCACATATCGGGCGGGTCAGCTGACATCTCGGCATTATCAAGGTGTGGTGACCTTGAATAATTGGCCGGCGGGTCATTTGAAGAATGCCGCCTTCATTCGGGACCGGGATGCGTTCACCGGGAAACAACTCCACATTGGGTCGGGCCTCGACGCGACCGAGGCGCGGCAACTGCGATCGAAACGAGTTGCCGTTCGGCATCAGCAGTTCTTGTTAAAGAACCGACGTGATTGGCAATTATTGCCCTTTAGCGAAAATATCACGTTGCTTAAGCCGACGAGGGGCGCACATAATTTTGGCACGCTCACAAGGCAACGGGCGAGTCTACCAGATCATCCATACGGAACGGTAGTGGGGAAGCATGGCTACCTCCCGTATTTGGAGCCAAAAGGATTGAGCTTGCTGGTGGCTATGCAGACAATTGCAGCGCTCTTTGGGAAACAAAGGACACAAGCGCCCTTACTGACGATTACAGGGGTGACACCCTATAGTAATCTTAAGCGCGTGCGGCAATTGGCCCGACAATTGTCTGCCGCTGATATACCGTTTGCCCTGAGTACGACGTCAGTGGCCAATAACACGTCGATGCGGGCGTTTACGCGTTTTACCAAAACACTCCGATTCGTTGAGCAGCAGCAAGGTGTGATTTTTCTGCAGGCACCGGTTGTGGGTGCAGCAAATGCCCAGAGTGGAAATACCTTGGAACAACTGATGGTTGCGGAACTTAACCAATTGGGGCAGCGGCAGGTCATTCCGGTGGGAATCAGTGCGCCAGCCTATTGGAATCAGGACCAAATTTTGCGGCGCTATGGCTTGCAACGTGCACGTGATGTCTTACTTCTGCCCAATCCAGCGACGCCAACATTTGCAAAACAAGATAATTTGGGTGGGACGGTTAAAACGACCTGGTATGGGATGACATGGCATTCATTACAGACGGTACGTAACGGGCAAACTCAGCAGATAACGCCTGCTTTACCCACGGCAGTTACGGTTCAGTTGCCGACCTCCGCTAAGCAGGAAGCTGCACTGTTACAGCAACTGCGACGGGCTAATGTGACTTGGTATGCGCCCCAAAAGCAGATGCGATCCCGGGTAGTCAGTGCGTCCGCGACATTTGGGTACCACAAGGGCACGTATTATCTCAATGGCAGCCCCGTTAAAGTTCGATCTGAAGCGACCGGTGTGCCCAATTATCACTTTGAGCGGAAAAATTTTGTCGCATTAAGTCGTTACTTTAAGATTCAGGGCTGGATTCTGATGACATTCTTTGTTATCACAACGATCGTGCTGGGCATATTCCTATTCTTGGGTCGCAGAATCTATCGCCGAATGTTCATGCGAAAATAGTGATGGGCATTGGGTATTAAGCACTTTAATGAAGGAGGTTAGGCTTGTCATGAGTGTATTGGATTACTTTGTGTTTGTTGCCATTATCGCCATTTGGGGGATCTTGGTCGTCAACCTTATTTTGACCATGGCTGGCTATTTGCAGTATTTAAAAATTGTACGGACACCAGATCCCCAATTACCAAAAGATGTGCCGTTCGTGACCATTATGGTACCAGCACATAACGAGGGAATCGTCATCGTCAAAACAGTGCTATCCTTGTTAAATTTTGATTATCCCCATGACCGCTATGAGATTATTGTGATCAATGATAATTCCAGCGATAATTCGGCTGAGCTCTTACAGGGAATTCAAAATACCTACCCGGAACGTAATTTAGAAGTGATCAATACGGACAAACAGACCGGGGGAAAGGGCAAATCAAACGCGCTTAACATTGCATTGAAGCGGGCCAAGGGTAGCATTATTTCTGTTTATGACGCCGATAACACGCCGGAGCGACCGGCCCTGCGCCTATTGGTGGCTGAACTCTTGCAGGATGATGGCTACGGCGCGGTCATTGGAAAGTTTCGCACGCGAAATAAAAATGCGTCCCTGTTGACGCGATTTATTAACGTTGAAACGCTGTCGTTTCAATGGATGGCGCAGGCGGGACGATTGCGATTGTTCAAACTTTGCACGATTCCCGGGACGAATTACGTGATTCGGCGGTCGCTACTAGAGAAAATCGGTGGCTGGGACACCAAGGCCTTGGCCGAGGACACCGAAATTAGTTTTCGTATCTATCGGCTGGGGTATCGGATCAACTTCCAACCGCGCGCGGTCACGTGGGAACAGGAACCACAAACCTTGGACGTGTGGTTTCATCAGCGAACACGGTGGGTCAAAGGAAATATTTACGTGATTCTGAAGAACTTGCCATTAGTTTTTCGGAAGACGGGTCGCCCAATTCGGTTTGATTTGTTGTACTTTTTATCCATCTATTTTTTGTTAATGACGTCGCTGTTGCTATCCGATTCGGTCTTTGTCCTGTCAGTCGCCGGGATCGCCCATTCTAACCTGCGTGGGTTCAATAACACCCTGTGGCTCTTTGCTATCGTGCTGTTCGTCATCAGCACTTTTGTAACGATTACGACCGAAAAGGGAGAAATGACGCTGAGTAATTTGATGATCATAATCTTTATGTACGTCGTCTACAGTCAAATGTGGCTTGCTGTAGCGGCCTATGGAATGGTGGGGTATATCCGTGAACAAGTCTTTCATCAACAAGCTAAGTGGTATAAAACGAAACGTTATCAGTAGGGGCGTCCTATGCCTCGTAGGTGGGATGCTCGGCCTGGCTGGAATGAGTGGTGCGCAGGCGGCGTCATGGTCGACGTACACCCAGCCGTTTCAAAACAGCACGACTAGTCTATCTGGGCAAGCCGTCCAGACCAGCACGTACTTTGTAAAGATGGACTACTGGCGCATGCACCGGGCAACGTTGAACCTGAACTTTCAAATTTCACAATTGTCGAACCGACAACTGTCGGATCTGACGGTATCCTTAAACGGGGTTAAATTTTACTCGTTTCGGCCGAAGAAGCAGACGGGGCTGCAGACCAAGTCCATCAAGATTCCACTACGGCTCTTACAGGGAGAAAACGAACTGCAGGTGAGCGGCCAAATCCTGACAACTAAGAGTAAAAAGGCGACTCAGGACTACCGACTAGCACAGACACCGGCCAATTGGTTAACCATCGACAATCGGTCGTCCGTAAATTGTCAGTATCGTGTCAAACAGCCCACAAAGAATATTGATTCCTTTTATGATCATTTTTCTGGACCGGATACGATTGTTAATCGCCAAGCGGCTATTCGGGTGCCCAACCAGGCATCAAACGCGGAATTGGCAGCTAGCATGTATGCACTGACCGGTGAGGCCCGGGTCATTACGACGAATAACCAACAGATCCCGGTAACCACCTTTGCCGATAAATCTGGACAGGCAGCGGACTATCAGCTGATTGTAGCAACTTATGACCATTTACCGGCACAATTTAAGCGCCTCTTTAACCGGGCAACGTTGCAAAATCGCGGGATGTTACGACGCGTGGATCGTCAGGGCAAGCACTATTTGATTGTGACGGCATTGACGGGCAAACTACTGGCCAAAGCGGCACGCTTCGTTGCCAATTCAGAATTGATGACGGAAACTTCACATCCTAATGCTGACGTTACGGCAACGACGCAGACGTTTACGTCATCACTGAATTACAGTGGTCGTTACCAATTGACGACGACCAGCGATAGATTAACCGGAGCGGGACATCAGGAGCAGAGTTATTTTGTGAGTCTTCCGGTTGACCGCAACAACGCAGACGGCTCAACGATTACGGTCCATCTGCGTTATGCCCGGAATCTGGATTTTAAGGCGGCACTGGCGACGGTCTATATTAATGGCGTGGCCGTTGGTAGTCATCATTTGACGGCAAAACACGCGGATAACGATCAATTTACGGTCACCCTGCCTAAAGGAATGGCTTTGGGGAATAGTTTTACAATCAGAATCGGGCTGGACTTGCCGGTCACTCAGAGTTCAGCGACAAATGAATCGCCCTGGGCTAGTATCGAACCAACTTCGGTGGCGAAAATCAAGTCGGCACCCGGGAACGATCTCCTCTTCAGTAACTACCCCAACTTATTCTTGCGACACTCGACCTACGACCAGTTAGCGGTCGTGCGGCCACGGACGATGACGGCGGCTGATTACCGAACATTGACTAATATCTTTAATTTAATTGGGAACTATGCTGAAAGTAATCGTGGCAACATTACCTTTTATAATCAACAGCCCAGACAGGAAATCCTGAAAAGAAACAATGTGATCGCATTTGGAACGCCAACCCAAAATTCCTTGATAGCCAAACTAAATTCAAAACTCTACTTTAAATTTAATCACGCACAAACAGGCTTTGTCTCCAATGAGAAGCTAAGTATCGAACAACGTTATGGTCAGACCTTGGGAACAGCCCAACTGTTACGGTCACCATTTAATACCAAGCGGGGGTTGCTGGTCGTGACGGGTGCGCAGCCAGAACAGGCTTACTTGGCCTCGACGCAGTTGAACACGCAGAAAAACATTGCGCAGTACACTGGGGATGCCATTGTGGTCGATCAAAATAACCAGCATCTCGGTTATCGGTTTAAGAAAAATAAGCTGATCGACACCAGTGCTGATCAACGTCAACAGATTAGTCGTCACGCGCAACTCTTGATTTATCTGGGGATCGCGTTGGGCGTTGTCGTCATTATTTTAGTGGCGACGTTGTTGCTCTTACGGCATTATCATCTTCTAGAAAAGGGGACACGTCATGATTAGACATGCAGGTCGAGACAGCTGGCTGACGGATATCTATTTGATTTTGTTCCTGGCATTATTAGGGGGACTTGGCATCGGGATGGCCGCCACCCACACACATTATTTATTAATCAACGTTCTGTTTTTAGGCGTGACCTTTTGCCTGATTTTACTCACATACTTTTGGGGAATGGTCACCGGGTTGCTAGTTAATTTAGCGTTCATCTTTGCACAGATCATCTTTGCCATTTACGAGGAGCAACTGAATCCCCAAGACTTTATCTGGCGTTTAACGTATTGGTTGATCTTGCCATTACTGTTGTCGGTGACATTTTACGGCATGACAGTCCATGCGCGGCGACTCCAAACGGAAAATGCAAAGCTACGGAGTGACCTCGTTGAACGGGGCGCTTTTGATGAGGCCACCAATCTACGGACAACGGTCTCCTACATTGAAGATACGGCGGTTTTTACTGAGACGAATCGGCGGTTTGACCTGCCTGTTACCACAATGATCGTCCGCATCCGCTACTTTCAAGAGATGCGCAGTATGGTTAGTGATACGCAGATGGCGGCGCTGCTGAAGCTGGTGTCGGCGACAATCAAGGACGCGATGCGAACAAACGACATTGAAGTGCCGTAAAATTATTAGACAGAAAGACTAATAATTTTGAGGTGGTTTTATGAAGAAATATACGTTTGAGTTC
>NZ_RHNX01000035.1 GCF_003946335.1 Levilactobacillus fujinensis | reverse complement strand
GTACAAAAAAGAGGCCCAATTCGTAAATGAATTGAACCTCCGAAATTCCCTCCATCAACACCGGTTGACAAAGAGCCCAAAAAACACCAGCTAGATTCTGAGTAGAATCTACCTGGTGTATATCGGGCCCGATATTATTTCTCCAGATAGATTACCCGTATCTATCTGGCGCTAAGTCATGCTGAAAAACTTTAGCTAATCGATAGATACAAACGCAATGATGCGGTGCGCTTGTATCCAGTAAGCTGAACACAAACGCTATCTAAAGAAAAAGCTAAAGGCAAATTGGCTATTTAAATGATTAAGGCTGGTAATTTTCATTGGAATTATCCCTTTCACTTATCAATTTACAAGTCTCAGTTAACCATTAAAAAATGAGGCTGTCAACCCCAATCTTTAATTTAGTTCTCATTTTCAGTGTCCACCAGGCTGCGATAATCTTGGCACCAAGCCAAGCCCATCGCACCGTCGCCGACGTGGACACCGAAGCTGGGACCAATCAAAGCCACATCAAATTTAACTGTGGGGAACCGTTCCTGAGCGGCACTGACCCAGCGTGCTGTGGCTTCCGGTTGGTCGGCATTTAAAATTGTGGCCTTAACCGGCACCGCCCCCGCTAAATCAGTGGCAAGAGCGTCAAGAAAATCACCCAGCGCCCCTTTTAGCCGCAGCGAACTCCCAGCCACCCGCATTTTACCGGAGGGATCAAAAATCAAAATCGGTTTACCGGCTAATAGTGGTGTGCTCCCTGGACTATGGCTCGGATTGACTTCCCCGGTCCGCAAGAGTGGCTTGATGGAGTCAACGACAAATGCACTGTGCGTGGTCTGCCGCAACACCGTGAGCTGCGCAAAAATTTCATCAACTGTCGCGCCCCGTGAAGCCAAAGTGGCCGCCAAACGTGCCTGTTCACCCATGGTCGTCAGGATGCCTCGTGAGTCCCAAGGCCAAACGTGCAGGCTCTTGATCGTTGACGTGTAGGCTGCCAAGGTGTTGATCACACCAGAGATGCCTAGTGACGGTCCAATCACGATAACATCGGTCACACCCTGACCAGCTAGCTCATCGCAGACTGCTTGTAACGTCTTCATTGAGAGTTGCGGGGCAGTTGGTACCACCTTGCTCCCCTTAGCCAAACGCATTAACCGGTAATAGTCCGCCGTACTTAAGTCTTGATACTCATGATACTGCCGATTGCCAAACATAATTGGTGCCGGTAGCAGAGTAATCTGGCGCTTCTCGGCTTCAGGAAAATTGATTCCCGACGATGTATCAGTTAAAACGGCAATTTTCATGACAGAGCCTCCTAGTAGTTGACCGAATGGCTGCCAGTATCCACAGTCAGGTCATGGTTTCGTCCTTTTTTCGTTATGCTTCAGTATAACAAAAAACTCCCATGATATTCGATTCCGACGCAAATTTGTGTCGCATGGTCGCACTTCGGTTACCAGGGATTTCGCTTGCTGTGGGGAACGCTTCCAGCCAAAGGACGGGCTTCCAGCTCGCCTGAAAGCCGCCAAGATCAGGCGTCTCCCAGGTCGGCAGATATGGGCTCAGGCGCATCGTTCTACTTAATCAGTGAGTGGTGGTTCCCCCGTTGGCTTAATAGAAAACCAAGCTTGGAGACTCGGTCCTTTCGAGGCTTCAAGTTGTGTTCACACCGATCCAGCCCCTATCTGCTGGCCGATAAGGCGCTGGTTGGACAACGTTGCCTAATTTTAGACCCAGTATCGTTGTGACAACAGTCATAATATGTGTTTGGGGACTCTCAACCTTCAGTTGCTCCAACCATTTCGAAATCTGACTGAGAATGCCGCTTTCGGCCATAAATCAAAAAATATAGTTGACGGCTTTTACTGGTTGCCGTACACTAAATCTATTCACATACGGAAAGAAGGAAAAGTCATATGCAAATGTCTGGTATTGAACTTAATGGACGTTGGCAAAGCCGGTAATCAAGTCTCATCAGTGTTGATGCGACTTGAGCTCCCAGAGCGATTCTCGCATCTGCGCCGGCTACTTTTCTGATGCAAAAGCCCGCACGGATGTTTAATCTCCGGTTTTGCGGGCCTTTTTCTTTGGGCACTCAGCCGGTCTGGGTGCCCTTTTTGTATCATCTTTCCTTGTCAGGCCTCACTTTACTCTGTCTGCGACTGTCAGGGATTCCGCCTACTGTGGGGACCGCTTAAAGTCCAGCGGCGCACTAACCATACACATATTATGCCAACATAAGAGAGGGTTTTGTTATGAAACGGATGTATAGCTTAATTGCCATTTTACTTATCTTCCTCGGGTTCGCCTACGTTAAGGAGACCCATCAACAGTCTGCGACCAAGGCCAAGGTGCCGACCGTCGGCATTCTACAGCTCCTATCGCACCCGGCACTCGACGCCATCCATAAGGGAATCATTCATGGGCTCGCTGAAGAGGGCTACCACGTCGGTAAGAACGTTAAGATTGACTTTCAGAACGCGCAAAATGATCAGAGTAATCTGAAGACCATGAGTGCCCGCTTCGTTAATGAAAACGCCGACGCCATGATCGGCATCGCCACCCCTGCTGCACAGGCCTTGGCTAATGCTAGTTCCAACATCCCCGTTGTTCTCGGGGCCATCACCGATCCCAAAGGTGCTGACTTAGTCAAGAGCAACACGCACCCTGGCAACAATGTTACCGGGGTTTCCGACCAAGCACCTTTGAAGTCACAATTAAAATTGATTCAACAAATCATGCCTAATATGAAGACACTGGGCATCATCTACACATCGTCTGATGATTCGGCCACCGCACAGTATCACCAATTCGCCGCCCTCTGCAAACAAGAACACGTCCGGCTCAAGGCTTACACAATTGCTAGCACCAACGATTTGAATCAAGTTGCGGAGCAGATGGTCAGTCAGGTCGATGCCATCTACGTGCCAACCGACAACACGGTTGCTAGTGCCATGCAAACGCTGGTCTCGACCGCCAATGCCAAAAAGGTCCCCGTTTTCCCAGCCGTCGACACCATGGTCAAGGCTGGTGGGCTCGCCACGTTGAGTATCAACCAGTATAAACTAGGTGTGGAGACTGGAAAGATGACCGCTGCCATTTTAAAAGGTAAGAAGCCCGCCGATACACCAATTCACTTTGAACGTCAAGGTGAGATGACCATCAATTTAGCACAAGCCAAGAAGCTGGGGATCACACTCCCCGCTTCAGTCGTTAAGGAAGCCAAAACACACGGGGAGGTCTTCAAATGAGTTTAGCAGTATCCGCAATCGGGCAAGGCCTACTCTGGGCCGTCCTCGGGGTTGGGTTGTTCCTGACCTTTAGAATTCTTGATTTCGCTGACATGACGGTTGAAGGCACCTTTCCACTTGGTGCTGCGACCGCCGTTGCCGCCATTAGTAACGGAATGAATCCGCTACTCGCCACGTTACTCGCCTTTGTCATTGGCGCGCTGGCCGGCTTGATTACCGGTCTGCTCTACACCAAGGGACACATCCCCATTCTACTGGCCGGTATCTTAGTCATGACCGCCTGCTACTCCGTCAACCTGCGGATCATGGGTCGGGCCAATGTTTCTTTGCTAGGAAAATCAACGTTATTTAAAAACCACTTACTCGCGGCCCTTCCCCAGTACTTTGACAGCGTCGTTCTGGGCACCATCATCATGGTGGTTATCACGACCATTGTCATTTACTTTCTCCAAACGGAGCTCGGCCAAGGATTCATCGCGACCGGGGACAACCAGACCATGGCGCGCTCCTTAGGTATCAACACCGACAACATGAAGATCATGGGCCTAATGGTCTCCAACGGTCTGATTGCCTTTGGTGGCGCCCTAGTTGCCCAAAACAACGGGTACGCCGACGTCAACATGGGAATCGGTATTATCGTTATCGCCTTGGCCTCCATCATCATTGGTGAAGTAGCCTTCGGTGATCTGACTTTAAATCAGCGGCTAGTGGCCGTGACGCTCGGCAGTATCCTCTACCGCTTCGTCTTGCTGCTGGTCCTCAAGCTCGGCTTCAGTGCCAACGACCTGAACCTGATTTCCGCCATCATCCTGGCACTCTGCATGATGCTGCCAGTCTTCAAAAACGTTCTAAACTTCAAGCACATTTTGAAACGGGGGTTGGATACCAATGACTAAACCACTACTCGAACTAAAAGACGTTGTGTTGAAGGTCAATCGCAACACGCCCGAAGAAATTACGATCCTAAATAAACTCAATCTGACCATCAACGCCGGCGATTTCATCACGGTGTTGGGCTCTAACGGGGCCGGTAAATCGACTCTCTTCAACGCTATCGGCGGCGACCTTAGCATTGATGGCGGTCAGATTCTCCTCAATGGCAAGGACATCGCCCACGACTCTGTAGAAAAACGAACCCGTTTCCTAGCCCGTGTGTTCCAAGACCCGAAGCTGGGGACGGCTCCCCGAATGACGGTGGCCGAAAACCTGTTACTTGCCGAACGCCGGGGACAACACCGTGGCTTGATGCCTCGGGGACTGAACCGTCATTTAGACCACTATAAGGAACTCACGGCCACCATGCACAATGGCTTGGACGAGCGCTTGACCACGGCGACCGGCAATCTATCCGGTGGGCAACGGCAAGCGTTGAGTTTCTTGATGGCAACGCTAAAGCGACCCGAAATTTTACTGTTGGATGAACACACAGCAGCCTTGGACCCCCGGACCGGGCAAGATCTGATGCGCCTGACCAACGAGCGGGTCTCTCAGGACAAGTTGACTTGCCTGATGATCACCCACCATATGGAAGACGCGCTAACGTATGGGAACCGGCTGATCGTCCTGCACCACGGCAAGGTCACGTTCGATGTGGCCGGTGCGGACAAGGCAGCCTTGACCACTGAGAAGCTCTACAGTTTCTTCGCCGAGATCGAATAAGAGACCCCCATGGAAATCGTCATTTCAAACGCCCCATTCAACCGGGCAGCCGCCCTTTCCCTGCGTCAAGCCACCTTCGTGACTGAACGGGGCATCCCACGTGACGTGGAATTCGATGACCGCGACACACCGGAACGACTCTACGTGGTGGCATATCAGCGGGCCGAATTGCCAGTGGGCACACTACGGTTAGAGCCCCAATCCGACACGCAAATGCGGTTTGGCCGCGGCTGTACCAGCCAAACCGTTCGCGGTCAGGGAATTGGCAGTCAAGTCCTTCAAGCTGGTGAGAATTGGGCCACGGCGCACGGCTTTGCGGTCGGTATCATCGACGGTGAACTCACGGCTAAGACCTTCTACGAACGTTGCGGCTACCACGTTGTTGGCGAACCGTTTACTGAAGACGGTGCCCCCGTGGTGACTTTAACAAAGAATTTGTGATTTAAAAAGTTCCCTCTCCGATCAACATCATCGGAGAGGGAACTTTTTTCGGCCTGTATCAGCGGACAACCTGAGAGACGCCTGATTTTGGCGGCTTCAGGCAAGTCGAAAAACCGTCCTTTGACTGGAGGCGTTCCCCACAGAAAGCGGAATTTCTGACCACCAGAATGTGGCCATCGCTACTAAATTTAGCGGTGACAGTTCTCACTGTCGCAAGAGAAACGCGACTATTTTGGCTTTCACCTTTTAGCTGACAAACTTGCATAGTTAAGTCTGCGTTTTTCCTAGACTTAGCCATGTGACGAAGCATCTTATTGTCTTGAATGGTACTAAATGGTACAGATGAGGTGATTATATGACATCACAAATTCATTTTCGCATGAACGAAAAAGATAAAGAAAATTTGGAAATTGTTATGAATAAGGTGGGTTTAACGCCAGCCGAAGTCTTTAGAATATTTGCGAAAAAATCAATTGAAGTCTCTCAACCATCCCCCCAGCTTAAGGCTGCATTGAAGAGTCATGATTTTGTTGAATTTGATGACTCCGACAAGGGACTGGAATGGCTAAATGACTAAAATACCAGTTTACAAGGTGGCCTTCGAACGTAAATTCAAGAAACACTATCAACATATAATTCGCGGAAACCGCTATGAAGCAAGCGACTTCAAAACGATCTATCACAAGTTGATTAATGATGAGCTCTTAGAAGCGCACAACAACGATCATCCCTTAGTCAATCGAAAGCCTGAACGCGAATTGCACATCAAACCAGACTGGTTACTTATTTATAAATATGATGGCGATTTTATTCGTTTTTTAGATACCGACAGTCATTCTGATTTGTTCAAGTGATTCTTGTCAATTGTCCCCTAAATGAATTCAGAAGCCTGTCGCTCACGTATCTTGTGGCACAGTAGTCCAACATACCTGTTAGGGGCCTTCTACTCCCGATGGCAACATCGGCGGGCAATTAACGGCTACCAGATTTACCCGGTAGTCGTTAGTTTTTGAACGCTTGACCGTTTGAAGCCGAAGCACCAGTTGTGAACTTGAAAAAGTTGTAATTAAAAGGGAGTGGCTACCGCTTACGATAACGGCAGCCACTCCCTTTTGCGTGCAGTCAGACGCACTAGCCAAATTGAACAATCAGCTGGCCCGGAAATTTACAATCGTTCAAAAACTGGTCCAAGTCAGCAATTTCTTTGGCACTTTTAAAGTAAGGGGGCCCTGTCTTGAACAGATTGAGAAACTTTCCTCATCCGTACCTAGGACGTGAGCTGCGTAAAAATAGCCAAGAATACCTTCACAGTCATTCGGTGAAGCCTTATTGCATCACCTGCCGTTCCCTACTTTTTGAAATAACTAAGCCCCAACACCAATGGCCCGGCAACCACCAAAAACAGCCAAGCGACCAGGTTAGTTCCTACCCGCGTCAGCCAGCCTTCTTTGCTGCCTGTATCACCGATTCGTGCGGTTCCAAATTTTCCAGTATTGGCATAGGTCGCGCCCAACCGTAACGCTTCCTGATCAGCGTTTTTCAATGGCTTGGCAGGATTCTTTTCCTGTCGCATGCGGCCCGTTAGCCACCGGTAACCTCGCGGAAAACAAACGATATAGCTGATCACAACGTACACTGTCCACCAAGAAAATACGAGCTTGGCCGACCCCTGACTAACCGAAACACTGAAGATAATCACCCAAACCAAACAAGGTATAAATCCTCGTAGATATGCTTTTAACCCCAAATCAATCCCTCATTTCTAAGTAATTTGAAGTTACCACTTTTCTTCTTAGTCAGCAATGATGCCCGTAAAAAAGAGCCCGGGACATCCCCCAGGCTCCTCTGGTATCTCTGAATTTACATTGCTGAAATATGGGATAAAAGGCAGCTGACTCCGCTTAAAACTGACAACCAGCTAATCACCTTTTCCAACTCTCATCATTTTTGTTCGTAAGTCTTGATCAACCCTTGCGTCCCATCATTGCCTAAGCCAAAGTCGTCAACCATGGCCTCGTACAACAACTTTGCTTGCTTGGTCGCCGGCAAGTCGAGGTCCATTTTATCAGCCTCCTGTAACGCAATTCGGAGATCCTTTAAGAAGTGTTTGGCAAAGAATCCCGGCGTGTAATCGTCCTTCAAAATTCGTGGCACGTAGTTATCCATACTCCAGTTGTCGGCACCACCGCTACTTAACGTTGCCAGCACTTGTGGCAAGTCCAGTCCAGCCGCCTTGGCATACACCAACATTTCTGTCAGACCGGTCATAGTCCCGGCAATCATGATTTGGTTCGCCATCTTGGTGTGCTGGCCCTTACCAGCATCCCCAAAGTAAGCCACGCGTTGCCCCAACTGCTGAAAAACCGGCAACAGGTGATCGTAAGCAGACTTATCGCCTCCGACCATCACAGTCAGCGTAGCGTTTTTGGCCCCCACATCACCACCAGATACCGGAGCGTCCAGCGCCTGAACGTTATGGTCGTGAGCAAGCTTGGTTAATTTGACCGCCAACGATGGGGTACTAGTCGTCATGTCAACAACGATGCTCCCCGGCTTGATGCCAGCAAAGATACCGTTGTCTCCGGTATAAACTTCCTCCACATCGCTCGGATAGCCGACCATGGTCATGACCACGTCCGCCTGCGCCGCAACGTCCTTCGGCGTTTCTGCCCAAGTCGCTCCCGCAGCCAACACGGTCTGTGCGTGCGCCTTAGTTCGGTTGTAAACGACTACCTTTTGCCCGGCCTGCAACAGGTTCGAGACGATTCCAGTTCCCATGACGCCGGTTCCAATAAATCCAATTTGCATCAGCAAAACCTCCAATTACTCGTTACGGTCATCATAGCAGACCACCCGGCGAACCGCACGTTAAGACACTGAGCTGAAGGTGGAAAGTCCAACACACACATTATGACTGTTGTCACAACGATACTGGGCCTAAAATTAGGCAACGTTGTCCAACTATCGCCTTACCGGCCGGCAGATATGGATTACACCTATAGAAGCGTTATTGTTTTACGTTTAAACTGAAGGTTGAAAGTCCCAAAACACTCATTATGACTGTTGTCACAACGATACTGGGTCTAAAATTAGGCAACGTTGTCCAACCATCGCCTTACCGGCCGGCAGATATGGGCTGGATCGGTGCGAACACAACTTGAAGCCTCGAAAGTACCGAGTCTCCAAGCTTGGTTTTCTACTAAGCCAGCAGAAAACCCACCTGCCGACTAAGTAGAACGACGCGCCTGAGCCCATATCTGCCGACCTCTCGGCTGACGTAGTTGTTCTGCGACAACATGGATCATGCCGCTACGAGCGCTATTGAATTATGCTTAAACCTTAGCAACCCCATGGGATTCAGTGCCTAGGATTGTCGAGCACAATCAGAGCCGGAGGAGGCCAGGGATGCAGCTAGCCGTGTCGACGATGTTAGTCGGGGTTTTGGCTTACATCGTGGGACGACCTGGGAGACGCCTGATCCTGGCGGCTTTCAGGCGAGCTGGAAGCCCGTCCTTTGGCTGAAGGCGTTCCCCAATCCCTGGCAGTCGGAGTGCGGCTGTTTTCACTAATTTAGCCGTGATAATTCCTACTGTCACAAGAGTAACGTAAACATTTTGGCTTTCAACCTTTAGCACTGAACTAAAGACTAAGATTAGTTCAGATCTGCTTAGTTGTCTGCTAATTCAACTTGACCAAAATGATACGGTTTATCGTTGACCCTGTAGTTGACCCAAGTGGCACTCTGAGCATAACTCTCATCGACTAGTTGGAAACTCAGCTGTCCTGTAGTCTTTTGATTTGTGATCTTCAAGCGATAGCGATTGTTGCTGATTTTCTGGTTAGGGAGTCCTTTGACCGGCTTATTATAGTAAACGGTCGTCGTGTTGCCCTTGACTGTGACCTTGGTCGTTTTGACGGATTGTGTTGGTTTGTAGACATGGTTGGTCATAGCCCAGCGGCTGCCAAACAAGTAGGTATCCTTGGCCATTGCGGTCTGGCTATAAAACTGTAGGTAGTTATCCAACGTTAAATAGAACCCAGCGGTTGGCACGGCTTGGGTGTCAGCTGTATTTGTAGTAAATCCTTTGCCAGTCAAGAAAATCTGAGTGCGAATCGGTGCTTTTAGACTCACCTGTTTAAAGTTTGCTATTGGTAAAAGGAATCATCGTTTTATCGTTATATTTCAGCATCTTAGCACGCTTGTAATTGACGACACCATACGAAAATGCTGCTTTGACCCCCGAATTATCCACCAAGGTGGTCTCAACGTAAAGTAGTGTGCCCTTCTTGACCTTGATGGCACGGTACTGACCATTGACTTTTTTTGAGATCCCCACGAACATCGCGCGCTTAGTCCGAACATACCTAACATTTCCCGCTAAATAGGCGTTGTGCGTGTTGGCGGCGTTGGCAACTTGCCCACCGGTACTAACTGCGGCTAAACCGACAAGCGCGGTCAGCCACCATTTCAATCGTATTTTCATGTTATTTCCTCCCCGAATTTCAGTATACACGGTCCGCTCACTGAGAGGAATAAGAGATGAATATGTGATAGAAACGGTCAGCTGTGGCAACTATTTTGTGACCAAAGAGAGTAAGACAAAGGCCAGATAACCGACTTTCGTCTTACTCTCTTTCACATTACGATTCAGTTGATTTAGAAGCTTTCTTAACGCTGGTCTTACTTGTTGTTACCTGTCCCCGACGGCGTTTGCGAATCACGTGGATGATCAGCGTTAAAATAATCGCGCCGACCACAACGATACCGAACAGTGTCGCCGGAATCTCAATGTCGATGGCTGGAATCGAGATGAATAATTTCACAGCAATCAACCCAATCAAGATGTACGCCATGGGCTCAAGTTCCGGAATGCGTTGCATCAATTTCATGATGACTTCGGCCACACCCCGCATCGCGAGAATTCCAATCAGTCCCCCAATCAAGACGATGACCGGGTTATTGGAAATTGCCAACGACGCCAAAACGGAGTCGACGGAGAAGATAATGTCCATCATTTCAATCTGCATGACCACGGACCAAAAAAGTGGCAAAAGCCGTTTTTTCTTATCACTCACCAGTTTCCGCGTATGCTTGACCCGGGTCTTCGTGAAGAACTGCAGAACCAGATAAGCTAGGTAAAGCGCTCCGATGACCTTGATCTCCCAGAAATGGATCAGGTAGGTTCCTAGCCCAATGATAATGAAACGAAAAATGTACGCGCCCCAAATGCCATAAAACAACGACTTTTCTCGTTCTTTTTGGGAAGGCAGGGACTGCGTCTGAGCGGCCAAGACCACGGCGTTATCGACGGACAAGAGACATTCGATTAGGACCAGTGAAAAGATAATCAACCAGTCATTACCCGAAGAAATCACCGTTTCCCAATTGTGTAAGTCAAAGAATGGCCCGTATAGCTGGCCAAGAAAATGTAACAACGCTTACTTCAGCTCCTCAGTATAAGAAAATTTATTTTGAGTAAGTTTAACATACCAACGACAAACTTACGACTCCTTTATTAAGTATAGCGCACAACCATTCAAAAGGTTAGTTAGCTGAGTTAGTCGTTTTATAATATAAGTTATTGGAAATGTTACCGAATCGCTACATCTCTGTTACCTCGATGCAACCAAAGCGCGTTAACATTGAGGGTAATTTAAGGGGAAATGGATGATTATTGTGAAAAAACTATTGTTACTTCTAGGAACACTTTTGTTGGTCGGCAGCTTCTTCCCTGCACACCCCGCGTATGCCCGCAGTTACTCGACCATTACCAGTACGAAGAAGACCGATTACAATGCCCGATTTGTAAGCCAGAGCACCCGTAACGACGGCATTTACTACTATGCACCGTACTATACGCAACGCTCCGCTAAGACGCGTGACGCCAGCGGTAAGAACTGGCAACACCGGTTTGTCCGGATCAGTCAGACGGCCAAGTTATCTGATGGCTCAACCTACGTGAAGTTCTCTTGGTACGGGAAAACGATTGGCTGGGTCAACCAAAATGCCCTGCAAACCTTCAGCCGTTCACAAAACGCGGCCGCACTCTTAAAAAACGCCCATTTCCAAGGCCGTGCGATGCTTTTCAATAGCTATGCGACCGGAGCCAGCTTGGTTAACGTTGGCTACGCAAATGCCAGCAATAAGACGGCAAACAGTGCCAGCACCCTCTTTCCAATTGCATCACTACAGAAGGTCATGACGGGAGCAATCATCGAACAGCTCGCTGCCAATAACAAGCTGTCCTTGACCGACAAGCTCAGCAAGTACTATCCCAGCGTCAAAAACAGTGGCAACATCACCATCAGGCAGCTTTTGAATCACCGCTCCGGTATCGACATGGGTGAAACCACCCCAGCGACCCTGCTTGCCACGCAGACTGCCGAAATAAATTACACGTTAAGTCAATTATCCGTTAGTGGCAATCAATCCTTTGACTACACCAACGCCAACTACACGCTACTGGCCGGAATTGCCTCTAAGGTCACCGGTCAAACGTATGATCAGTTGGTCCAATCACGGATCATTCAACCACTCAAACTGAGCAACACTTACAGTTGGAACAATTTACCCACCGGTCAGACCGTGGCCAGCGGGTATAGTTACACCAACGGTCAGGATTACACTGCCGATGGTGTTTCACAGAATCTGATGTCCTCTCTGCTTGGGGCAGGCAACTACTACTCTACTCCAGAGGACTATTACACGATTCAAAAGGGCCTGCGTAACGGAAAAATTTTAACCAAGACACAGTACTATGAACTTAGTAATGACTACAAATTAAATTACGCCGGTGGTCTGTACCACGACTCTGGTAACATGAAACGGGTCCGCGGTGCCTTAACCGGTGCCGGTTATCAAACGGTTCTGTATGGTTCTGAGGGCAACAAGTCCGGCGTGATCCTTTTCGCCAACCAAAGTCCAACCAAGTCATTGAACACGTTGGCCAAGACCTTATATCAATTGGCGATTAACTACAACGAAAACTAGCCCATTACCAATTAAGCTACCACCCACTAAAGGCAACTTTCAATTTTGGTAATTACTAAAGACCCTCCATCCAATTGTAAGACAACTGGATAGAGGGTCTCTGTTTTATGGTTTACTTACCGGCTGGAGGTGAAAGCCCCAAAATACTCATTATGACTGTTGCCACGATGCTGAGACTAAAATTGGGCAACGTCGACCAGTACCACTAATTTAACGGTGACGATTAAGACTAACGTGAATATTTTAGCTTTCACTCTTTAGCCCGACTTGACATCAGTCCCTACAACCTAAGTATCATACTGATTCAAATTATAGGTTGCGATTAGGTTAGTCAACTTCTTCGCGTACTTTGGGTCCGTGGCGTAACCGTTGTTCTGTAACAACTTGGCCGCCACCGTGTAGTCCGTGACCGTTTGTTTGAAGTAGCTCCGCTTTAGCAACGCATCGTGGTCCAGAATGGCTGCCGTCAAACTGGGGTAGTCTCTGAAGTTAGCATTGATGGTAATCTTCTTCCCATTCACGTACTCGTTAGTAGGAAAGCTCTTGGACTGGCCTTCGTAGCTCCCCTTCACGCCAAATGGATTGTTGGCCTGTAAAAAGAGTGCCGAGGTCCCCCAACTGGACTCCAAAATAGCCTGAGCAATCACGATACTGGGTAAGACCTGACCGTTTTGCCGGTAGACCCGTACCGCCGGCTTAGCCATCTTGGTGATAAACTTCTGTTGGGCCGCAGTCTCTCCGGACGAGGATTCAGTCGTCGTCTGGTTAATACGAGCCGCTTGAATTTCTGTTTTAATTTTTCCACGAATCAATAAGCCGCCGCCTAAGACCAACAAGACCAAGACAAAGATCCAGGTGGCCGTGGCGGGGTGACTATTTCGCTTACGTGAGCGTCGACGCTTTGGCAACCCGATCCCTCCAATTTCGGTTATAATAAATTTAATAATCACTAAGTCGTTGTGGTCGCTGTCCAGCCTAATTTAGACCGGACCATATCGTCGCCATTTTTCACGGCTTAGCGGTTCTTATTAATTATAATCAGAATGAACTAAGAAGTAACTTAAATTGTAAAGTCTCAAGAAAACTTAACCTTTACGAAGGGAGATGCCAAAATGTTACTCAGTGCCAGTTTCTTTTTAATTTGTTTAGTTGCCTTACTAACATTTTGGCAGCCACAAGGTCTCTTCAGTGCCAGTGCGACTTGCGTGGTAGCTGGCAGCTTGCTCTTACTCGCACACTGGTCGACACGGCCGTGGTCCCACTTTTTAACCGGTGCCTTGGGTCTCATCATTCTTCTCATGGCCTTCAGTGGCTTCTTCACCTTATTTCTAACCATTGGTGCACCCAAACTGGTCGTTCGTAAACGAGAGCGCTTGGGTGGTTGGCTAGTCGCCGGTATCTGGGTATGGCTCGCGCTTTGTGGGGGGTGGTTCTTCGCCGTTACGCATGGTCAGTTTAGTGAGACCCTCTGGCCGTGGGTGACCTTCATTCCCTTGTTCAGCACCTACTTCGCTATTCTCTATGGTGCCAGTCTGATTGGCCTGTTGCGGACCACTCTGTTTCACGCCCGCCATGCCGACACCCTTGTCGTACTCGGCGCCGGCTTACTCCGCGGTGACCAGATTGGCCGCATTCTTGCCGCCCGCCTAGACACTGCCCTACAAGTTGCGCGTCGACAACCACACCCCGTCACCATCATCGTATCCGGTGGCCAGGGTCCCGACGAGACAATGAGTGAGGCCGCCGCCATGGCCGCCTACTTAATGGCACACAACTTTCCCTCCGACCAGCTTATACAAGAAGATCAATCGCAAAATACGCGGGCAAACCTCATCAACAGTCAGCGACTCTGGGGACAACTCCCGCAACAAGGGAGACGTGTCGCCATCGTTACCAACAGTTACCACCTATTCCGGGCACGGAACCTCGCCAGTAGTCTACACATTCGAGTCAGTGGTATCCCCGCACCCACGCGATGGTCTTACTTTCCCGTGGCGTGGGCGCGGGAATTTCTCGCCATCATCGTCATGCATCCCAACCTACATCGGGGTGTATTGATTGGCTTGGTCACCGCTAACCTGTTGTGGCTGCTGATTTAAGGATGTCACGGTCAGGTGGTTCGCAACCGGATAAAACTTCGGTTCCGTCCAGTCCAACATGTCCGGCGTTAATTTTAACTGCACCACATCTAACCGGTCATATGGCTGGAAATAATAGGTCAATGATTCACAAACGGTCGCTGCCCGGTAGACGGAATACGTCGGTCGGTACTGACTACTTCGTGGCACGGTGACCGTGTTCAGGAGATGCCAAGCGCTGATGATGCCCGCTTCTTCGTCGGCTGGCAGATCCGCCCGCTCCTTATAATAAGCAGCCCGCACGAACCGTCCACCCGGGGTAAACGACCCACTGGGAACCGGCTTGCCGGAGAAACGCCCCGTTGACACACGCGTGGCGTTTATGGGTAACGTTCCCGTTTTGAAATCATCCGTATAGTTCACGTACTGGCCCAGCCGCCTGAGTTGGAGCTCAAAATCCTTGCTGTTGGTGACGACGCCCAGCGGATTTTCGCGAACCTTCATCGGAAAATGAGTAGGCTCGATGACTACCGTGCGGCCCGTCCGGTCGACCACAGCAAAGTGTAATTCAGAATCACCAATGTCGTTCACGGCCCATTTACCACTCATCAGCTGAATCTCGTCGATATGTTCTTCAATGTCGGCGACCGAGGCGTAATGTCCCAGCAGATAAAAGGAAAATTCGTAGGGTGCCAAGTGCACCTGGCCCGACGTCGGTTGGTCGACTAGATGAGAACCATTGGCAAAGGTCAGTTTCTGGACGCTAAGCCCCATCTCGTTCACGCCATCCGAAACATCGATCTCGTGGTCGTGTGGTCCACCACCGCCAATCATGGCGTAGCGATTCACATGCCGACCGTCATCATAAACGCTCTCCCACTCGTAACCGCGAGGAACGAACAACGGCTGGACGTACAGTGCATGCCAATCCATGGTCCGCGCCAGGATGTGCGTGCCATCTTTGGCAATTTGTAAAATACTTGTACACATGAAATGCTTCCTCCTTGTCACCTTTGATTATTAATAAGTTAATTTAGTTTACGCGCAAATGATGCTAACGGCAACGATAACGGATTGGTCGTTGCTAACGGTGTTTGTGCCTTCTTTCGGTTATGCCGGGCTCCAAACAACCACTGTCCGGCCAACTAAATAGACTGCAAGTTGCGTTCGCCCTGTTCCAGTCCATATCTGCCGGTCGGTAAGGCGATGGTTGAACAACGTTGCCTAATTTTAGACCCAGTATCGTTGTGACAACAGTCATAATGTGTGTTTGGGGACTTTCAACCTTCAGCTTTCACTCTTTAGTCAGTTCACTATCATCTTCGCTGACCCTAACTTTCCCCACATTAAAGAGCCTGGGGCGGCAAAACCTCAGGCTCTTTTGATATCCCCGAATTTACATTTCCGAAACGTGGAGCAAAAGGCAGCTGGCAATCATTAAGGCTGATTCTCCACCGCTGCATCCGTCAAGAATGCTTGGAAGCGCCGATCAATCTCCTTTTGTTTCGGTACCGCCGCCAACGTTTCCGGAACGTTCGCCGTAATCTGTAAGTAAGCAAACATAACTTGGCTGGGGTCTAACCCGGCCGTCGTCGCTAGCTTGGTTGCAAACGGATAGCGCTGCTCCGTCAGCATGGCCGCAAATGGACTTTGGTAGGTTTGATGATGCTTGACCATAAAATCACTCCTCTCAATTGTCTAATACAAGTATTTCTACTTTACCAGTTTCGACTTCTAAGGCAACTAAATAGAATCTTAAACTTTCTTAAATCGGTCGGAAATCCGCACCGAACCTAGCTATTATGGTAAAATTAAGCATGGATTACACCCTGCTTGCACGGCGGGAAATTGATTACAGAGAGAGGACTCAGATTACATATGCAAGAACGGATAAGAAAGCTCCACCACAACCGCATTTTTGCACTCGTATTCTGGCTTGTCGTGGTCTTCGCGGCCATCGTCACCTTGCCAAACGTCAGTACCATCATTCAATACGATGGTCAACCACAATTGGCGAATACGAGTCAACCCGTTAAGGCGACCCAGATTAGAAATAATTGGGGCCGTAATTTAAACGGGACCTACACCGTTAACGCGGTCTTTAATAATCCGGATGGTGCCTTAACCAATAAGCAACTCGCGGCTGTGAATAAATCGGTCTCCGAATTGCAAAAACGGTCGAACTATTATGGCATCCAAAAGATCACGACGATGACTAACACGCCAACCAGTAAGCCGCAATTATTCTCAAAGGATAAATCGACTGAAGTGGTTCAACTGGCCGTGAGTCATAATCAGGGGACCGTTCGGCAGATTACTGAACAGCTGAAAAACCAGATTTCAACCATTGGCCTCAACACTTACGTGACCAGCCCAGAGATTATTAGTGACGCCGCGAACGAACACATTTCGTCGTTTACACTGATCGTCATTCTAATGACATTACTGATTGCCTTAGTTGCCATGGGGATCTTATTCGCATCACTCATCGCCCCGATCATTACATTCCTCACCATTTTAATTAGCTATATTTCAACGCTTAGTCTGGCAACTAATCTGGCCTACCACTGGAACTTCGCTTACTCTGAGTACACGCCAATTTTCCTGTTGCTCGGGATTAGCCTATTCACCTTACTGACTAGTTTCTGGTTCTTCAGGGAACTCCGGAACTTGGTTGATGACGGTATGGAAAGTCAGGAAGCCACTTCTAAAGTGATTCGCGACTTAGGGTACCGTATTTTGATCAGTACGCTAAGCTTAACGATTGCCTTTGGCAGTCTCATGCTCTTCGACTTTTCCACCATTCGGGCCTTTGGTCTGCTCGGCATTGGCTTTGCCATTACCGGAATTGCCAGTGTTAGTCTGGTCCCTGTCTTCTCTGGTATGCTCGGTGCCAGTCTCTTCTGGCCTAAGAAGACGCGGCCACAGCTCAAGGATCACAAGTTCTGGCACAACCTAGCCCGCTTCGGTTTCTGGCAACCTTGGCTCGCTATCGTAGTCGTCCTCTTCGTTGTCGGTCCATTTGCTCTCACTTACCGTAATCAATTGAACTACAACAACACCCAAGATATTCCCAATAACCAAGCCGTGCAGGGTGCTCGGGTTCTCAGCGCGCACTTTGGCCAAGGTAAATCAACGCCAGTGACGCTTTACATTCAGGCCAACCAACGCTTAGACGATCAGAATCAACTGTTCCAGTTGGACAATTTGACCAAGAAATTAAGGGCTCAACCTGGTGTCAGCTCGGTAACGTCCGTGACCCAACCAGGCGGCCAACCAATCACACAGTACTACGTTTCCAACCAACTGAGCTCTCTCAATGAAAACTTGACTGGCGTCGTTGGCCAACTGGGAACCGTACGTAACGACTTGAAGTCGGACAGTGTCAACCTCCGGCAAAAGACCTTGAAGAACGAGATCAAACGGGTAAAGAAACTGACATCGCAAACCAACAACTTGGTCAGCGATAGCAACACACTGGAGAGCTCACTGCAAACGGCGCTAAGTCGCTCCAGCGTGGCCGGTAGTTCTAGCACCTCTAAGAAAGTCACCAGCTATATTAACCAGTTGAATAAGGTCAACACCGAATTGAACACTGCACTGACAACGCTAACAACCTTGTCTAGTGATGCCGGCACCGTTAACACCGACACCAGTGCCGTTCATTCTAACCTTAGTAACTACGCTGAGACCTTGAAGTCCGTCAATGATAGTCTGAACAGCTCCCGTAAACAAGTTATCAGCATGCAAAAGTCCTTAAACAATATCTACCTGTACCTGGGTGGCCTTCAAACGTCCGAAGCAGCTAAGGCGTTGTACCTCTCACCAACACAAATTGCTAGTGGTGACTTCCAACAGTCCTTGGTCAACTTTACCGACGAGAAGGTCAAGGCAACCTACCTGACGATTACGTTGAAGCAGGAACCCAATGCTCAGAATACAGCGCGGACATTGCGGCACTTAAAGACGGTTGCCGCCTCACAGCTTCGTGGGACCTCCCTCAAGGATGCTAAATTGACCTTTGCGGGCCAACCCGTGGTTGCGGCAACCATCCAGTCACAGTACCAACATGACTTACCACGCGTCTTACTGTTGGTCCTCGGGATTATCTTAGTCCTCCTGATCATCTTCAGTCGTTCCCTGTTACAAGCCACTTACTGGTTCTTGACGTTCATTTTGTCCGCCTTGGCCGGTTACCAATTGACCCACCTCTTGATGACGTGGTTAACTGGTAACGGCGTCTTCAACTGGCAGGTGCCTCTCCTGGCATTCGTCCCTCTGACCGTCCTGGCCGTGGTCGAATTGACCCAACTGGCACTGAGTTATCGGTTAAACGATGCCCCGCTGTTAGACTGGTTACTACCAGGCATCAAGGAAGTTGGCCAAACCACGCGCCACTCGCTCTTTATTATCATTGCGGGTGTCCTGGGCTTATTGGCCGCTGAATCACAGGTCTTAACGGCGGTCGCCCTGATTACTATCTTGACGGCCATCATCTTCAACTTGGCATTGCCAATCATGGCAGCTTCATTCGGGAAACTTTCCGTGATTCTTCCTGCCAAGAAGCCCTACGAGTTCTTCAGTAATAAACCGAAGAAGCGTAACCCGCATAGGAGAAAACGCCGCAAGACCCGTTCCCGTAGAACCCGCTCACAAAAGCGTCGGCGTAAGAATCCGGCGACCGATGTGACAACACCAAGCACAACGGAAACACCAAGTAGCAGTGACACACCAACGGAATCTAAAGAATAATTACTAAACATAAAGCCGCATCATGGGAAGCTAATTCCCGTGATGCGGCTTTTTTGGTAAGAATCTGAAGGTTGAAAGTTCCGCAACACACATTATGACCGTTGTCACAATGATACTGGTTCTAAAATTAGGCAACGTTGTCCAACCAGCGCCTTACCGGCCGGCAGATATGGGATAGACGGCACCCTAGCGATAAGGATTATGCTGTCCGTCGTTGCAACAACCGCCAACCGGTAATGACGGTGGCAATGAGACAGATGGCCAATGACACCATGAACGCCACGCGCATCCCATCGATGAAGATCTCCGGGTGGGCTGGCAGATATGCCGTCACATGATGGCCCGCATAGTGTCCCATCGCAGAAAACAGTACGGTCGTAGCTATCGAGATACCAATCACCATTCCCAATTCGCGCGCCAAAGCGTTAACACCACCGGCAACGCCCAAGTCTTGGACCGGTACGGAACTCATAACGATTGCGTTGTTAGGCGCCATGAAGATACCATTTCCCAACCCCACTAGACCAATGAAGAACATAAAGATCCAGAGTGGCGTCGCCATATTAGCCAGCATGTACCCAATCTGACTAATGGAGATCAACACCAAACCAATAAACGTCAACAATTCCGGTCCAACTCTGTCGGATACCGCTCCAGCAATCGGCGCAACAACCACCTGCACAATGGGAAAGGTCATCAGCGCGTACCCCGCATAGTTGGCAGCTAGTCCTCGCGCATTTTCCAAGTAGAACGGCGCAATCACGTTGAAGAAGAAGTTGGCCACAAAAATTAGAAAAGCGCAGAGAATACTGACAGTGAACCGTTTATTTTGAAATAATTTCAGCGCCAAAATGGGGTTGTCAATACGCAGTTCCAGCCGCACAAAGAAAATAATGGCAACGACCGCCACTACAAATAGGCCGAGAATCAAGGGCCGTGTAAATCCAATCTCCTGTCCCACGAAGACACCCGCGAATAGGCTGACCATGATGAGTGCAAACAGACTGGCACCCGGTCTATCGATGTCTTCATCGCTCACCGTGATATCTTGTGGCAGGATGCGTTGTCCGATCAAGATGGCAATGATGCCGACTGGTACATTGATCCAGAAGATGTATCCCCAGCTGAGATGGGCTAAAATCAGGCCACCAATACCAGGCCCCGCAATACTTCCCAACGCAACGAATGAGCCGATCATTCCCAGCGCCCGGCCACGTTCCTTGAACGGAAAGACCTCCGTAATGATGCCATTGTTGGTTGCCATCGTCATAGCTGCCCCTACGGACTGAATGACCCGGGCCCCCAGTAGAAAGGACAAGCCCACGCTAAATCCACTTAGAAAAGACCCGATGACAAACAAAAATGAACCGATTTTAAAAATACGAATTTTACCGCGAGTATCACCAAGTTTACCAAATAATAGCAGTAGCGCACAGATAGCAATCAGGTAAACCGAGACCACCCACTCCGCTTGATTCATCGGAATCTTTAAATCCCGACTCATCACCGGCAACGCAATATTAACGATGCTGGCATCCAATGTCGACATAAATGTAAAGAGACACACCGCCACTAGAATCCACCAGCGGTGTTTTTGAATCTGCGGGTCGGCCGCAAACGTCTTTGATTTCATATTCCCTATTCTCCCTCAATGCAAGTCTACTAAGCGTGCGGCGATCCAGTCCGTCTGAGCCTGCGCACGCAGTTGTTGTAACTGATTCAGTTGCAGTGCATCGGCCACGTCGGTCGGAACCATCCGTGGGTGATCCGTCAAATAATCGCGCACCGTTTGTAGATTTTTCAGTTGAAAGTGGCTGAACTGTTGAAAATCCCGCAACACGAGTCGCCGTTCGGACACCGACAACAAGTGCAGAAAATTACACTTAATCTGAAACATGAGCTGGGCCTGCTTATTAATTGTGACTGGACGCAACACCAAGTCATGGAACCGGTCACGGCCCTGTGACGTAATACCCGCCTGCCGTTTAGTCCGCGTATCAGTCGTGGTCGTTAAGGTCACGTCGCCCGCCAGGTTCAATCGCTCAAGCAACGGATAAAGCACCCCGTAACTTACCGTTTGTTCCTGCCCCACGACGGTCATCAGTGCCTTACGCAACTGATAGCCCGTCATGTCGTGGTCCATCAGTTGGCCTAAAACGAATAATTCATACACCCCGTCCAGCTCCTTTCTGCTGACTCAGTATAGTATATCGGGAAGATACATTCAAGAAAAAGTCAATCAACCTATCCTACGAGAAAGTGTCCTGTTTTTCTTTGCCATCTCCCATTGATTGGGGTACGCTAAACCTATCAAAATTGGAGTGATCACCTATGTATGGTCGACAAAAATCCGCACCAGGAGCAAAAGCCCTAATCTTGCTCACTCAGTGCGGTTACCTGCTTATTAGCGGCTACTGGCTCATTCAGTGGGACCCAGACCAACTGCTTGCAACCCTTTTAGTAGGCTGTCTCGATATTACCTTTCTGCGGCTGAACGCCATGCTGTTCATGTGGCTACCGCGAGGCATCGGTTGGGCTGAAGCGCTGGGAAATAGTCTGGCCTTTGGTCTGTACTACCTGGGGTTTCCGCTCTTCTTAATTTTTGGCGGCGGCCGTCACCTGATCGCCGTGATTTTTGGACTTCTCTTATTTCTGATTGGTAGCAGTCTTAATACGGCCGCCGAACTCCTGCGAAAACCGTTCAAGGATGATCCGGCTAATCAGGGAAAACTGTATCGGGCTGGCCTTTTTCGTTACGCGATCCACATCAACTATTTCGGTGACGTCCTCTGGGTATTGGGGTTAGCCCTGCTGACCGGTAATCCCTATGCCCTGTTGCTACCAGTCCTGTTGTTAGCCCTATTCGTCTTCTCCTACATTCCCATGGCAGACCGCTACCTGGCAGCTAAATACGGTGACGACTTCAGGACTTACCAGCGGGAAACAAAGGAACTCATTCCGTTTGTTTGGTAACCGTTTCTGGAGTGCAATTAAAATCGACGTCGAAGTCTGACCCATTAATTCTCTTTACGCGCCACAATATGTCAATCACCCCTGAATGAATTCAGGGGCTTGTCGCTCACGTGTCTTGCGACACAGTAGTCCAACATACCTGGTAGGGTACTCCTACTCGTAGTGGCAACATCGTCGGGTAATTGACGGCTACCCGTTTAACTACCAGGTTTACCCGATAGTTGTTAGTTTTTGAATCTTTGGTCGTTTGACACCACTCAACCAGTCCTGTCCAAGCAACTCAATATTCATTGCGCCCAAGCGATCATCATTACAACGATATTGACACTCTGCACACCAATACTCGTGCGTGTCATGATGCCTATTAGCCTTCGCAATCAATCCACACTTTGGACATCGCTGAGAGGTGAACGCTGGATTTACTTTCACAACCGTACTTTGATTGGCCTGAGCCTTGTAAGTCAAGAATGACTCCAGTTGAAAAAAAGCCCAAGAACGATGGCTGTTACGTAAAGACTTCGGTAAGTCATCGGTGTTGAAGGTTACGTTGGTCAAGTCTTCCAGCACAAAAAGCGTATTCGGCCCGTACGCCGCAACGAGTGTCTTAGCCAACCGATGGTTTACATCGGTCATCCAGCGGTTCTCTCGTTGGGCTAGTTGCCTCAGCTTCTTCTTGGCTGACTTGGTACCTTTGCTTTGGAGGTGACGTCGATTCTCCAAGAACTTCTTCCGCCGAAGTAGGATCTTATGGCCATCGAAAAAAATAGTCTTTCCCAAATGATCGTATGCGGTAGCCAAGAAACGTAACCCACGGTCAATACCGACAATCCGGGGATTATTTTCCCTGTCGAAATCAGCTACATCCTTAGTGATACCAATGTGTAAGAACCATTTTCCTTGGTTGTGGACCAGTTTCGCAGTCCCTAGCTTCCAATCATTTTGAAAATACTTTTCAAAACCTTTATTGGTAAAAGCCAGCTTCGTTCGCTTCCCCAGGGTGGTGATGGAAATTTGGGTCATGCCGTTGATGAAGGAATAATTACTCTGACGGACCAAATCAGCTTGAGGCCGCCGAAAATGAATCGGTTTTTCCAACCACGTCAAGTCTCGCGAAACTTGAATCCACTTGTTGTCGGCTGTTTTGTAGCGATAAGCATGTTGTCTCATTTGTTTCTGGACCGTTTTGTAACGGGCGACAACCGTGCGAAAGACCGACTGGACCATTTGACTATTAAGCGCCGATGCTTGTCTAAGCTTTTTATACAGATGGTTATTTATTTTCAACCAACTCAGTGGAAAATCATGATCAAAGACCCACTGACTGACAATGTTCGCTAATCGCTGATATTCTTGAGCCATGGCTAGAAATTCATCGGCTTGAAACGTGTCTGGATAGAGTCGCAACTTAAGCGTACGTCCTAACTTAACCATCGGCTACCTCCCCTGTAGGTTGGATTCAGTATACCATATCTGGTCATTATATAGGGGAACATATGTTTAAGAAGGGCTTAAGTTCTAGCATTCATCCCACGATTGAAATCGTGGGTTTTCTGCAATAATTTTAATAAAAAGACACCCACTACCGAACGCTATCGGTACTGGGTGCCTTGTCTTATCTAATTAGGAGCTGCTTGGGTCATGCGGTGGGCCTCATCGTTAGAGACGAGCCGGTACGTGACCGGGCCATCGTCTTCTGGCATTAGTGCCATCAACGTTTGTTGTTTGTCGAAAGCACCTAGGTTGATCGCCATTTGACCGTCGATCTTTGCGAACCCTTTTAACCCCGTCTTGACAAAGCGATGAATGTAAGCGATGCGATCCTTACGACTCTGAGCTTGCTTAGCCGCCGCCGTTAGCGTGTAACCCTCGTCCAAGAAATACTTGATCATGGAGACGCCAATAAACGTCTTAAACGTGTAGACCCGCGCTTGCTGGCCGTCCTCGCGTTCCTGAGAGGTAATTAACTTTTTCTTCTCCCAGTACCGCAATTGCCGTGCCGAAACACCAGTCATTGCTGAGAGTTCCCCAATGCGAAAGACCAGCCGCTGTATGTCAAAGAACTGTCGCATTTCATTTGTAAATTGTGCCAAAATGTACACCTCCACTTCTCTTAAAACGGTCACTCGCCATCAAAAATGCCGGACTAAACGTCAAATATGCCAAATTTGATACGCTAGTTCTCGAAATTATCACCGGCGGACTTACCTAAATACTAGGACTATTTGCCAGTAACGCCGAGCCGTTAATCTATGTTAAATAAGTTACCATTCATGTCAGATAATAGCAAGTTTCTAACCAACTAAGCAATATTGTTGCAAAAAGTAACGTTTTGTTTAAGACATTTAACGGCACTGCAACTGGCCTGTTACATTCCTGTCACATTAAATTGGTATTCTAGTACTTGTAAAATTCATAAGGGGTGCTAGATAATAATGAAAAAAGTGATCAAGACAATTGCAACATTCGCATTAGTTTTAACTGGATTCTTCGCCGTTAGCGAAACTACGACGACTACTGCTTCAGCTGCTAGTTCAGACGATTTTAGTAGTATTTATCAAGTTGCCAAGGCTCATATGGGCGCACGTTACGTTTACGGCGCTACTGGTCCTACTGCCTTTGATTGCTCTGGCTTTACTGGCTACGTTTACAAGAAGGGTGCTGGCGTAACATTACCACGGACCGCTCAAGCACAATTCAACTCCTTGAAGCACGTCAGCTACAAGAACATCCAAAAGGGCGATTTGGTCTTCTTTGGTGGTAGCAAGTACGCCATCTCCCATGTTGGTTTATACGTTGGTAATGGCAAGATGATCGACGCACAAAACCGTGGCGTTGTTCGCGAAGCCGTTCACGCCCCATGGTGGCACGCTGTTGGTTACGCCCGCGTCTCAACGAGTACTTCAGCAGCAACTGATGACGCTAACTAATCATTTTATCAGCCTCTAATGAATTAAACTGAACGATTGAATTTTACCACGTTGCGCGCAAGTAATTGACTTGCCACAACGTTTTTTTGGTTCTTCGTCAACTGTTGTTGGTGAACAAAATATTGGAGTTCTAATCACTTGGTGATTAGGGCTCTTTTTGTATGA
>NZ_RHNX01000034.1 GCF_003946335.1 Levilactobacillus fujinensis | reverse complement strand
TCATTCTCACTTTCAATTAGTTTTGGTCGACGATGTTGATGTGGGGCAGTGTGCCCCTTTTATTATACAGAAAATGGTGTCGACAGATTTCTCTATCAACACCAAATATCATAGAACCCTTTTTTGGTGGTTATATTTTTACTTGCTGACTGTGTCGGTAGTCAGCCGGAGACATATTAAATGCTGCTTGAAACTTTTTGTAGAAAAAGGTTTGATTTGAAAAGCCACTTTGAGTAGCTATCTGATTGATTGGATCGGTACTGTTTTCGAGTAAGAAGCACACATTTTGCAGGCGCATCGTTTGTAGTAGGTCACTGAAGTTAGTATGCGTGTTTCGTTTAATCAAGGTGCTTAGGTAATTAGGCGTGTAATTGAATTTCTGTGCCGCAGATTTTAGTGTACAGTGGTCGAAGTGTTGTTCCATATATCTCATGACGGCAAGGATGGTATGGACGGAATCGTCCCCTTTAATAGCCTGGTTGCTATCGTATTCGTAAATTCTAACGAGATCAATAAACAGTACTTTTAAGTAGTTATCTATCATTTGGTGAGAACATAGTGATGGAAAATAAGTTTCCCAAAGGATTTGCAGGAAGGTTTGATACATGTGAGATTGCGGATTGGAGTGGAAAACAATGTATTGGTCATGTTGTTGACGATAGGAGATGACGTTGACTAGAAAGTCGAAGATAACACCGTTACCTGACAGATTTTCAAAAAAGTTTGCTGTGAAGTACTCTTTACGAATGAGAACGTTGAAGATAATATCGTCCTTTCCTGTTTTTGAGATACTGTGAGGGACATCGGTGTCGATAATGCAGAGCTCACCGCTATGTAGCGTTATGTGGGTGCCATCAATAATTTGTGAGCACGTTCCGGCGTAAACGAAATTTAGTTCAATGAAGGTGTGCACATGAGTGGGAACGGGTAAGAAACGATCATGCTTAGAAATTTTAAAATTGCTGTTTACTGAAATGAGGTTATCAAAGATATAAATTTTCCTACCAGCGACCACTTTTGATGGGAGCTTAGCGTAATAGTCCGTTAAATCATAAATTCGTTCAGCGGGGACAATCTGACGAACCTTCTTATCGAGTTGAAGTTGACTAGCGGTATCCATTGTGAATTGCCTCCTAAATCGTAGAATTTGACAGTGTAGTTATGGCTAAATGATATTGTTCAGAAAAAATGTAAGCGTTATATTTACGTTGTAATAAAGTATACCGTAACTTCAATGCATTGAAGGAATAATTTTAAGATTAACTCATTTGTTAGTAAATATATTCCAGTACACAGCGCTTATTACACATTCGTTTCTATTGACCCAAGAGGAGGATTTAACAATGGATCAGGGTGTAGCAGTATCAAAAACAAAGAAAAAGTTTCCAGTGAGTCTTGGTTTTGGCTTACTTATCGGTTGTCTGGGCTGGCTAATTCCTTATTGTGGGCTGGCAATTACATTGCTTCCCGCTAAGATTGGTCAAATTGATCCCACACATAAAGTAACTTGGGTAGCAACCTTCTCAGCTGTAGCGATGACGGTTGCTGCAATCTCGAATATCATTATGGGAGCTTTATCAGACCGTACGCGTTCCCGATTTGGAAAGCGAACGCCTTGGATTGTCGGCTGTACGATTGCCACTATGATTATTTTTTACATTATGTCGATGATTAATGACATCAAGATGTTGTTATTCTTATACGCTATTTACCAAATTGCACTTAATGGGGTCGTTGCTTCGCTAGTCGCCTTCATTCCAGATAGAGTAGCGCCTGACCATCGCGGGACAGCCTCATCCTTTATGGGATTAGGATCTACGATTGGTAACTATGGTGCGGGGTTAATTGCCGCACATTTCATTATTCACATTCAATTTGGTATCTGGGTCTTTGCCGTATTTGCATTCGTGATGGAAGCTATTGCGCTTTGGCTAATCAAAGAACCCGGTAACCGGGACGAACCGCGCGAACAACTTGAAAAGGCAGGAGATTTCGTTAAAAGTTTTGCCCCACCAATTAAAGGAACTCATGATTTTTACTTAGCACTCTTTGGCCGGCTACTCTTAACTGCTGGCAGTAACATGATTGTTGGTTATCAGTTGTATATTTTCACGGATTATATGAGTTTAAACTCAGGGCAAACCACGACTAATATTTCATTAGTCTCATCGATCATGTTGATTGCTGGAATTATCTGTGGGGTTACCGCCGGTCCACTTGCTGATAAAGTTGGAAATTACAAATATCCGGTTGCAATTACAACGATGCTAGTTGGTATCGGGGCCTTCTTCCCATTCTTTATGGCCAAACCATGGACAATGATTGTTTATGCCTTGATTGCTGGGATTGGTAATGGTGCTTATAACGCAGTTGACCAAGCTTTGACGGTTTCTGTTTTGCCAAATCCGGATACAGCTGCAAAAGACTTGGGAATCTTAAACTTAGCTAACACTTTGGGACAAATTGTTGGACCGGTTATTGCTGGAGTTGTTATTTCTAGTGCGGGTTACAGGACGATGTTCCCTGTAGTCACAGGTGTCTGCCTATTGGGCGGAATCTTAATTCTCCTTATTCATCGTTCAAAGTAAATTAGTAGAAAGGTGTTCATCATGAAAAAATATTTAGATCAAACATTGACGTCTGAAGAGCGGGCAAAAGATTTGTTGAATGTGCTTTCGATTAAAGAAAAAATGGGACAAGTTGGCTGTTACTTCATGACAGCTACAAAGACTGGCAAAAATTTAAGTGTGGAGTATCCAGTCGGCGTTGGTCAGATTAGTGCATTAGAAATGAGAATGCTTTATAGCTTAGACGATGCCGTTGAAAAGCAAAAAAAATTGCAGAATAAAGTTATGGCGCTTAGCCCACATCGTATTCCAGCAATCTTCCATATGGAAGGACTATGTGGCGCTTATCTTCAAGGTGCAACTAGTTTTCAAACCGGGATTGGCCGGGGTGCTACTTGGAATCCAGAACTCGAAAAAAAAGTAGCCGAAATCGTTGGTCGTCAGGAACGAGCTGTTGGCATTACGCAAACCTTTGCTCCGGTTTTAGACATTTCACGAGATTCACGAATGGGGCGTCAAGGTGAAGCTTATGGTGAAGATCCAACTTTGAATTCAGCACTAGGTGTGGCCTTTGTTGAGGGATTACAAGAGCAAGATGGCAAACGAAAAACAGATGCTGTTGCTAAACATTTTGTGGCCTCCCAAGCAACACTTGGAGGAATTCATGGTGCAGAGAATGATCTATCAGATAGAATGGTCGAAGAAATATTCGCCAAACCGTTTCAAGCTGCAATTAGTAAGGGCCATATCAAGGGTATCATGCCTTGCTATGCCTCAGTAAATGGGCAACCAGTTTCTGTATCACATCGGTACTTGACTGATTTATTGCGGCATAAAATGGGATTTAGTGGTTTGACTGTCTCCGACTATGCGGCTCTAAAGAATGCGCATGATGTTCAGAAAATTGGGGAGTCCTATACCGACACTGGGTACATGGGAATGGCAGCCGGTATGGACATGGAATTACATTTTACGCAGTGCTTTAATGCCGAACTTGGTGAATGGTTTGCTGACGGAAAATGTAATGAGCAAATCTTGGACGAAGCTGTCTTACGCGTTTTGACCGCCAAATTCAGAATGGGCTTGTTTGAACAACCATTCGCTCTTGATGGTCAAGAGCTTAAAGCTCAATTTAATCAGCAAGATGACAATGACATTGCAAAACAAGAGGCCAAAGAATCAATTGTGCTCCTTAAGAATGATGGTACATTACCGATTAAGAAAACGATTAAAAAAATTGCAGTGATTGGCTGTCATGCGAACACTGGCCGGACGATGTTTGGTGGATACACCCATTTTAGTATGTTAGAAGGGTCGCTAGCTGCAGTTTCGACAATGGCAGGATTACAAACGGCTAAGGGGGATATGCCCGAAGTCCACACGATTTCTGGAACTCATATTGAGAAGGATAAACCGCAATTTGAAGAAGCTTTTCGCAAGAGCCAACCACAATCAAAGAGTCTATTGGAGGCTTTAGCTAGCGGCATGCCAGATAGAGATGTTCAATATGCTTATGGTTATGACATCGCGGGGGACGACCACAGTCACTTTGAAGAGGCACTTAAAGCAGCTAAAAATGCAGACCTTGTTATTATGACCTTAGGTGGTAAGTACGGAACTGGCTCAATTGCGACGACTGGTGAGGGGATTGATAGCTCTGATATCAATCTTCCTGAGTGTCAGAATGATTTCATCAATGAAGTTACGCAATTAAATGTTCCAGTAGTGGGTATTCATTTTGATGGCCGACCAATATCAAGTGATGTCGCAGATGAAAAGCTGAATGCGATTTTGGAAGCCTGGACACCAGCACAGGGCGGTGCCGAAGCTTTAACAGATATCTTGCGTGGCGCGTACAATCCTGGTGGTAAATTACCAGTTTCAGTTGCTAGAAGTGCTGGACAGATTCCGGTTCATTACAATCATTTGAATGGGTCTTCGTATCATCAAGGAGAGAGTGTGGGATTTTCTGATTACGTTAATATGTCACACCAACCACGTTATTTCTTTGGAGAAGGACTTTCTTACACAACATTTGAATTTTCTACAATGACGTTGAATAAAAAGACAGTCAATCCCAATGGGGTTATTGATATTTCTGTCGAGGTGACGAATACCGGAGAGACTGATGGTGAAGTGGTTCCTCAGTTGTACGTTAAGGATGTCTATGCAAAAATGTCACGGCCAGTACTAGAATTAGCAGGGTTTAAGCGACTCTACCTGAAGCAAGGCGAGCAGAAGGTTGTTCACTTTAAGTTAAACGCCAATCAATTAGCTTTTTTGGATGAAGATATGAACTGGCTCGTCGAGGCAGGTAAGATTCAGGTAATGATTGGTGATTCAAGTAAAAATCTAGTTTTAAAGGATGACTTTGAAATTTCGGAGAGTCAACATATCGACGGCAAGTTACGTGAGTTTTATACAGAGGTCTATGTAGAGGAGTAAGCAACAGATGGAGAAATATATTCGACCAGGTAAAGTTTGGCTGGACACCGATGGTAAGCGAATTCAGGCACATGGTGGTTCGGTACTTTACCGTGAAGGGACCTACTATTGGTATGGCGAAAATAAAGATCACACTACTGGAAAAGATAACATTTGGAGTTGGGGTGTCCGTTGTTACGCATCAAAGGACTTGATTAATTGGCGAGACTTAGGCCTAATTATTCAACCTAATTTAAAGGATGACGACTCACCGTTAAATCCTAAATCAATGATGGATCGACCACATATCATTTATAATGAGCAGACGCAAAAGTACGTGTGTTGGTTAAAAATTCAAAATCTGTCAGGGAGTCAGAGCGAAACGGTTTTGGTTGCGGATTCTATCTTGGGTCCCTATGAAATTGTACGGCAAGGTCTGCGTCCACTCGGAATGTCTGCTGGAGATTTTGATTTGGCCGTTGCACCAGATGGAAAAGCCTATTATTACTTTGAACGGGTTCACAGCGAAACAATTTGTGCTGACCTGACTGATGACTACACGAACTTAACCGGATTTTATAGCACACATTTCCCACAAGTCGGACCGCCATACGTTCGTGAAGGAACAACCCACTTTAGTCGACAGGGAAAACAGTACTTGATTACATCGGGAACCACTGGGTATTTGCCGAATCCATCGGAGATAGCCATTGCTGGCACTTGGCATGGACCATTTGAAATTTTGGATAATCCACATCGAAACGATACGAGTCAAACGTCGTTTCATTCTCAAGTATCTTGTGTATTTAAAGTGGCCGGTAAAAAGGATCTTTATATTGCTTGTGCTGACCGTTGGGTACCTGAGCATATGGATTATGCCTACCCAAAGTACAGGGACGCTTTCAGAGATATGTTTACCGGAAAGGGTTCTAAAAATTTGACCGATAATTTCATTTCGGATCTTAAGGTAAACACGTCAGTTTCGGACTATGTTTGGTTACCCTTAGAATTTGAAAAGGAGGGTGTCTATCTAGACTGGCTTGATGAATGGTCACCGGCAGATTATGAATAGGAGGGTTAGCTAAATGGCACAAGAGTTGGCAGACGCTAAGTGGATCCGTGCATCAGAAAATTTTGGTGATATCTGTCCAGTATTCTCAAGAGAATTTGATTCAGAGGATCAGGTCAAGTCAGCAATTTTAACGATAACGGCAATGGGAACGTACTACGCGGAACTTAACGATCAAGATGTGAGTAATTATGTTCTGGCTCCAGGATGGACCAGCTATCAGCATCGTTTGCAGTATCAGACGTACGATGTAACTGGTCTGTTAAAAAGGGCGAACCGACTTCAAGTTACTGTTGGACGCGGTTGGTTCAGTTCGCCAATGCCAGGATGGATGGAGACACCTGAAAAAAAAGAAAGATATAACCAGCCAATTGGATTAATTGCAGCACTTAGGGTTACGTTTAATGATGGTCAAGTTCAGAATATTGTGACGAATTCGCAGTGGCAATGTGCAACCGGGCCAACACGTTTTAGTGAAATATACGATGGGGAAGTCTATGATGCCAACGCTGGTGGTGATTTAGTCGGAGCAGCGAAAGAATTCAATGGCTATTCTGGAAAATTGATTTCACAAGAAGGGGAGCTTATTAAGGAGCAAGAGCGTATTCGTCCTCGAAAGGTCATGACAACTTCTGCAGGAGAAACGCTAGTTGATTTTGGCCAAGAAGTTACAGGGTACGTTGAAGTTAATGTGGATGCAGAGCGGGGGAGTCTCATACGATTTACACATGGTGAGATGCTTGATAAGCAAGGAAATTTCTACAATGACAATTACCGCAGTGCTAAGGCAGAAGTAAGCTACACTTGTAAGCAGGGTGAACAAGTCTGGCATCCGCATCTAACATTCTTTGGATTTAGATACATTAAAATATTGAACTTTCCTGGCACACCAACTGTGGATAATTTTAATGCGATTGCTGTTTATTCTAATATTAAGCGGACGGGTCAAGTTGAAACGTCTAATGCACTTCTGAATCAATTAATCGCTAACGTTTTTTGGGGCCAAAAGGATAATTTCTTAGATGTACCGACGGATTGTCCTCAGCGTGACGAGCGCTTGGGATGGACGGGTGATGCAACCGCGTTTATCAAAGCAGCTAGCTATAATTTTGACGTCAAAAGATTCTTTGAGAAGTGGCTAACGGATATGCGTCTGGAGCAACGATCAGATGGGGCAATCAATGATGTGGTCCCGGATTATTTGAATGATGGTGATGTTAGTGCAGCCTGGGGCGATGCCATTACGATTATTCCTTGGCAACTTTATCAAACGTATGGGGACGTTACTGATTTAAAGGATAATTTGAATGCAATGAAGAAGTGGATTGAATTTGTCAGGCATAGTACAACTCACCAGTATCTCTGGTTTGGTGGCAAGCATTTCGGAGATTGGTTGGGTCTTGACTCACCAGCTGGAAGTTACAAGGGATCTACACGGGATGACTTTATTGCAAGTGCTTATTTTATTCATTCGGTTGGAATCTTAATTCAAGCAGGTCACGTATTGGATGAGAATGTTGTGACGTATGAAGACCTGTATGAGAAGGCAGTACAGGAGTTTAGAATAACTTTCAATTCGTATCAGACACAAACGGAATGTGCTTTGGCGATTGCTTTTGGACTAACGAAAGATTTGCAGGCAACGACGGCTCAACTGGTTAAATTTATTCAAATGGCCGGTAATAAAATGCAAACCGGTTTTGTGGGCACGCCATTGCTATTACATGCGTTAAGTCAAGGCGGTCGTTCGGATGTTGCCTACACACTGTTATTGCGTACGGATTATCCTTCTTGGTTGTACTCGGTTAAGCAAGGAGCCACCACTCTCTGGGAACATTGGGATGGTGTCGATGCAAAGGGGAACTTCTGGAGTGACGATATGAATTCCTTTAACCATTACGCTTATGGTGCAGTTATTGATTGGATGTATGAAGTTATGGGGGGGATTACACCGTTGGCACCTGGATTTGCTAAGGCCCGAATTGCACCACAGACGGATAGCCGGCTGAGCTGGATTCAAACTAGTGTGGCCACAAAGTATGGGGTAATTAAGTCTCAGTGGAAGATGTCCGTAGAAGGCTGTCGTTATGAAATTACGACTCCGGTTGAGACTGAAGTGATTATGAATCAGAAAAAGGTCACGGTGAATCCTGGACAATATGTTTTTTGGGAAAATATGACAGCGGCAGACATAGAAGGAAATGAGTTATGAAAAATGAGGTGGCAACGTCCAGGGTAATCTTGACGATTGGAAAACTGGCTTCGGTTTTATCGATTATGATGTATGTCTCATATATTCCGCAGATTATGGATAATCTGGCAGGGACGAAAGGTAATCCGCTACAACCACTGGTAACCGCAATAAATTGCGTTTTATGGGTATCGTATGGTGTGCTAAAACCCAAAAGAGATTGGCCAATTGTTATTGCTAATTTTCCAGGAATCTTCTTAGGATTTGGAACATTTTTGACGGCACTATGATTCAGATACAAATTGGCCTTCTGGGTAAACTAAGGAGGTCAATTTTTGTTTTCTGAAATTTGTTTAGAAAATGCTGTGCCATACTGAAAATCTTACAAATATGAAAGGTGTTTTAGAAGAATAGCTGAAGGCGTAAACTCTAGTAGCTGTAAGGACTCTAGTGCTTGAAATTGACGGGTACGGTTAGAGCCAGAGGGAGTCAGGGACGTAGCTAGTTGTGTCGACGATGTTAGTCGATTTTCTTTCCGACTTTCAGGTGATCCGGAAGCCCGCTTTTTTGGCTAGAAGTGTTCTCCACAGCAAGCAGAATTCCTGACAGCCGGAGTGCAACAATTAGAAAATAGGATTATCTGTTGATAGATAAATAGTTTTTAAGGGTGGTTTCATAGTCCGAATCAATTGTGTTTTATCCCCGCTGTGCTATAGTCGAGCTGAAATTTAACGGCCACGTCTCGTGGGTTAGTCCCACGGCGTGAAATATTTCGGAGAAGGGAATGGGGACCCATGTTCAATCAAACGCGGCATCAAAAGGTTGTTTTAGTCGGGGACGGCGCTGTGGGCTCATCGTATGCATTGCTGATGTTGCAACAGCCGGTGATGGATGAATTGGTCATCGTGGATATTGCTGAGAAACACTGTGTCGGGGACAGTTTGGATTTAGAGGACACACAACTGTGGTCGACGCCTAAGACGGTACGACCCGGGACGTATGCGGATGCCAGTGACGCTGATCTGGTGGTCATTACGGCCGGGGTCCCACGGCAACCTGGCGAGACCCGTTTAGATTTAGTAAACAAGAATCTTAAAATTTTACGGTCAATTGTCACACCCGTTGTGGACAGCGGATTTTCCGGTATCTTTTTAGTGGCCGCTAACCCCGTTGACATCTTAACGGCCGCCACACAAAGGTTATCGGGATTCCCGCCTGCCAGAGTGATTGGGTCCGGAACATCGCTTGACACGGCGCGGTTTAAAGTCGGTCTGGCTAAACGGCTTCAGGTGGCCCCACAACAATTGGAAGTCAATATCGTTGGCGAACACGGGGACACCGAATTTGCTGCGCTCCATGCGGCGACATTGGCGGGGCGTCCCCTCCTAGATGTTATTCAGCAACGCGGCATCACGAATCAGGAACTGATCGACATCGAAGCTGCGGCGCGGACCAAGGGGGGGAAGATTATCGGCTTGAAAGGGGCCACTTTCTACGGTGTGGCGACGTGCTTGGCGCGGATCAGTCGGGCCGTCTTGGCTAACGAGAATGCTGTCTTACCGGTCGGGGCTTACCTTGACGGACAATACCATCAGCACGGCCTGTACCTGGGAACACCGGCTGTGATCAACGCAAATGGTATCGATCACATCTTGGAATTGTCGTTAAGTCCCGAGGAACAGGAAAAAATGGCGCATTCTGCAGGGGCCGTGCAGTCGGTGCTGACGGCGGCATTTGCGAGTTAAATAAGTCTATGTGAGCAGGATTGTGACGGTGGTTGCGGTTCTGCTTTTTAGTGACAACTGGTGGATTCTGGACAACTGCTGGCAGGTTAATTAGCTCAACGGGGTAACCCAATTTTTGGCAACCGGTTCCGCCAGCCCCTTTGGTACGGAACGCTGTAGGATTAGCGACAGGAGAGGTCGAATATCCAGCCAGACGTTCGGCCAAACGCGATTAGATGCTGGTTTTGGCATAGGAGCGTAAGGGGGAAGTTTTTATGGAATCATTGGCACATGTTAAGTATCGTAAATTCATTTGGCCGCTACTCGTGGGACTTATCATCTGGCTGGCGGTACCGTTTAAACCAGCCGGGGTCTCGCTGGCTGCATGGCATATTTTAGCGATTTTTGTGGCGACGATTATTGGTTGTATTACGCAACCCCTGCCAATTGCCGGGGTGGCACTCGTCGGATTTACGGCGACAGTTCTACTGGGTGTTGTGCCCATGGATACAGCCGTTGAGGGTTTTGGCAACAAAACGGTATGGTTGATCGTCATGGCCTACTGCTTATCGCGGGGATTTATCAAGACTGGATTTGGCCGACGAGTAGCGTTGATTTTCGTCCGACTGTTTGGTAAGAAGACGTTGGGGCTGGCCTACTCCTTAATGGGTGTCGATTTACTGACGGCTGCGGCCACACCCAGTAATACAGCGCGAGCCGGCGGTATCGTTTATCCGATCATTGACTCGCTGGCTTCGACGTTTGGCTCGACCCCGAAGGATGGCACGGAGCGCAAGATTGGGTCCTTCCTGACGTTTACCGAATTTCATGCCAACGTGATTACCTCGGGGATGTTTATGACGGCTATGGCACCCAACTTGTTGGCGGTGTCGCTGGCAAAAGCGGACCATGTGACGCTGACCTGGATGGGCTGGTTCTTAGCGGGAATTGTTCCCGGGGCCATCAGCTTGATCATTGTACCCTTCTTGATTTACAAGATGTACCCACCGGAGATTAAGGACACACCTAACGCTAAGCCATGGGCCGAAGCGGAACTAGCTAAAATGGGACCGATGAGCCGTGCCGAAAAAATTATGTGTGCGGTCTTTGCACTGGCATTAGTTCTCTGGATTGCATCCAGTTTCATTGGCATAGATGCCGCGCTGGTCGCCTTCTTGGCAGTGGCCATTCTGGTGATTTGCGGCGTGCTAACGGTCGATGATATTTTGAACGAAAAGGGTGCCTGGAGCACGTTGATCTGGTTTTCCATTTTAATTTTCATGGCGACAGAATTAAACAAGCTAGGCTTCATTCCGTGGTTGTCTAAGACACTCGGCGGCAGTCTGCATGGTATCAACTGGGTATTCGTGTTAGCTATTCTGTTACTCTTCTACTTCTACTCACACTACTTATTTGCGAGCGGTACTGCCCACGTGAGCGCCATGTATGCGGCACTATTGGGCGTAGCGATTTCGGCGGGCGTGCCACCAACTCTGGCAGCGATGTTGCTGGCGACCTGTGGTGCACTCTTCAGTTCCACCACTCACTATGCAAGCGGTCCGGCGACCATTCTGTTCGGGACCGGCTACGTTAAGCAAAACGACTGGTGGCGAATGAACGCGATCCTCGGTGTTTTCTATATCGTGGTATGGTTCGGCATTGGGTCATTGTGGCTGAAAGTAATTGGCATGTGGTAGCTTTAACATGGGGCTGTGGCAAAAGGTCACGGCTCCTTTTGTGTATATCAATTTCAGACGCCGAATCCCATGTGGGTGTTAAGGTTTAAGCATAGATCACTAACGTTTTCTAGCGCCATAATCCCGGTTGCTTCAGGATATCTAAGTAAGTTGGGAGGTTGAAAGTAAAAATGTTCGTGTTACTCTCACGACAGTAGAAATTATCACGACTTGTTACTGGTCGCACTCCAGCTACCAGGGATTCCGCCTGCTGTGGGGAAGTCGCCAGCCAAAATTCGGGTTTTTGACTCACCTGGAAGCCGCCAAGTTCAGGCATCTCCCAGGTCGTCCCACGGTGGAAGCCGGAAAGAACGCTGACTAGCATTGTCAACCAGTCTTTTTCACTCCCGATTATGATTAGTTGACGATGCACCGTCGCAATGGTTATGCTGAATCTATTAATGAAAATGAGAGGAAGACTGTCATGAAATACCGTCAGGAAGCAGATACGTTAGGAACGGTCAAAGTACCCGAAGATGCACTTTGGGGGCCACAAACGGAACGGAGCCGTCATAATTTTACAACGGGACCGTTGATGCCGATGCCAGTGATTCGGGCGCTACTACAGTTAAAACGAGCGGCTGCAGTGGCCAATCGCGACTTGGGTGAGTTGCAAGAAGCCAAAGCGCAGTTGATTATTCGTGCGGTGGACGATTTACTAGCATTACCGGATGATCAGTTGCAACCAGATTTTCCATTGCACGTGTACCAAACGGGGTCGGGGACCCAGACGAATATGAATGTCAATGAGGTGATCGCACATCAAACGGTGAAGTATGACCCAACAAGCGGCATTCTGCCCAACGATGATGTCAATCACGGACAGAGCTCGAATGACACGTTTCCCACAGCGATGGCGGTCACAGCGCGGATGGCAGTAATCAGTTTGGAAGCCAGTGTTCAAAAGCTGATCGATGAGTTGAAAATTAAGCAGCAGGCTTACTGGCAGGTCGTCAAGATTGGGCGGACACATTTGCAGGATGCGACGCCGTTGACGTTTGGCCAAGAGGTTAGTGGCTGGGTCAGCATGTTGGCACATGACCTGAGTTATCTGCAGTCATTGGCGGACACCTTGTTGGAGTTGCCAATTGGCGGAACGGCCGTTGGGACCGGGTTGAATGCGGCGCCGGGCTTTGATATCGCCGTAGCCGAACAGTTGTGTCAAGCGTATGGGCAACGGTTTACGGCGCGCACAAATAAGTTCTTCGGGTTGGCGGCACATTCCGGACTAAACGTGGTCCATGGTGCCATTAAGACGTTAGCGAGTGATCTTTTGAAAATTGCCAACGATATTCGTTTTCTGGCGAGTGGCCCACGGGCGGGGTATAACGAATTGAATATTCCGGCAAACGAACCGGGGTCATCGATCATGCCAGGCAAGGTCAATCCGACGCAAGCAGAGGCCCTAACTATGGTGGCGACCCGAGTCATGGGGAATGACGTGACGATTACAATCGCGGCATCACAGGGGAATTTCGAGATGAATGTGTATAAACCAGTCTTACTGGCAACCTTCCTGGAATCCACGGACTTGCTGCAAGGGACAATCACTAGTTTCACGACAAAATTAGTGCATGGCTTGACCGTCAATGCTGAGCACATGCAGGCACTCGTCGACAATTCATTGATGACGGTTACGGCCTTGTCGCCGCACATCGGCTACCATGCTAGTGCCGAAATTGCCCAAATGGCAGAAAAAACCGGCACAACATTGCGAGAAGCGGCCCTGAAGTCGGGAAAGGTCACGGCCGAACAATTTACGGCGTGGGTCGATCCGTTGGCGATGACGAACTTGAATCGGGAAGAGAAATAAAGTAGGGTATTAATAGAATTAATGTCAGCAGGTATGTATGAATTTGGAAAGTGAGTTATGGTGAATGACTATGAGGATAGAAAAAAATTAAAATGAAAAAAACGACCATTGCAGAAGTAGCAAGTGCTGCGGGCGTGTCAAAGGCGACAGTGTCACGCTTCTTAAACGGCAACTATGGTAAAATGTCATCCGCTACTCAGGAGAAAATTCGGCAAACGGTTCAGAGGTTAAACTACCGCCCGAATAAACAAGCACAAATGCTAAAGACTAACCGTAGCGGTTTGATAGGATTTATTGTTGCTGATATGGGAAATCTGTATTCATCGAAATTACTGAGTGGGGCGAGTGCAGTAGCCCGTGAGAATGACTATCAACTTGTCATTATGGAGTCGAATAACTCTTTAAGTTCGGAGGAAGATGCTTTAAAAAAGTTCGTCGATCAATCCGTTGAAGGTGTACTCATTCAACCAATTAGTGAAGATAGCTCGCGATACGAATCGGTTGGCAAAAGGTGCCCAATGGTACTCGTTGACCGGCAGACAACACCGAAAACTTGGCCGGCAGTAATTGTTGATAATGCTTTGTCCACTAAATATTTGGCTGAGTATATTGTAAAAAAGGGTTATTCGAAGATTGCTATTTTTACTGAGTCACTAACTACCGACGTTCGTAGAAAACGGTATGCAGGGATGAGAGCCGTTGCTAAAGAACACTCGTTGGAATCAGAACTGGTTGAGGTTGGAAATCTACAGCTATCCAGTACCTATAGTGACATGAAGGACAGGATTAATGAGTTAGTCAGTGAAGATGAAAAAGTTGCTATCTTTGCTAGTAATAGCCAAACCTTATTAATGGTCTTAAGGGTATTAGACGATTTAAGAATTAAAATTCCTGATGAGGTTGGTGTTTCCGGATATGATGATTGGAACTGGGCATTCTTAGCCCAACCTGCGATTACCAGCATTGAACAGAATGCTAGTGACATTGGTGCTGAGGCAATGCGCATGCTTTTGACGGACATTGACCCACTAAAAGAATCGATTAGTGAAACTAAAGTTATCCCATCCAAGATTAATATTCGTGAATCAATTTAATAATAAAATGTGGCGAGCCTGAAAATACTTTAATCAAGTATTTTCAGGCTTTTTTTGAACATGTAATCTTGTGAATCGAAAAACAAGATGTTGACTTTCGTAAATAAAGCGATTACAATGTTTTTCGTAGCAGTGGGAAACCGGTTTCCCAAACATAAAATACAGACAATGTCGATCAGGAGGAATGAACAATGAGTGAAATCGTGATTAACACTTTAGTTTATCAACAACAACTGGACAGTGGTATTAAACAAGCTGATTTATTGAAAAAGGTTGCTGCTCAAGGCGTCTCGGCTGCTGAAATTCGTCGGGAATATATTAAGGACTTTGACCAGGAATTAGCTGATATTAAAGCAGTAGCAACTAAAGACAACTTGAAGCTATTCTACAGTGTTCCTGAAAACGTCTTTATCGATGGTCATGTAAATTCTAAGTTAGACCAATATATGCAAGAAGCAAAAAAGATGGGGATTTTTGCCATCAAGTTTAATATTGGTGATTATGCCCATTTTGCAGGAAATTTAAAAGATTCATTACGTAAAATTCTGGATTACGACATTCAGGTCAATGTTGAAAATGACCAAACGCAAACTAGTGGTACGATGAACGCTTTGGAAACTTTCTTGATTAACGCGGCAAAAGCCAATTTAGATATTCAATATGTTTATGACTTGGGGAACTGGCGCTTCGTTAAACAAGATGAATTTGAAGCTATCAAGATGCTCAAAGAATACGTTCGGTATATTCACGTTAAGGATGTCGCCTATGTTGACAGTAAGCCACAGGTTGTGCCATTAGATGATGGTGAGGTTGATTGGCGTAAAGCACTTGATGCTTTACCAAGTGGCTTACCAATTGCTGTTGAGTACCCGGTTAAGGATGATGCTGAATTGCGTAAGGGTATCGAATTAGTAAAGAGTTATTTGCTTAAGGCTGGTGAATAAGTATGACGAACGTCATCATTGGCAGCCTGTTGTTAATTTCATTTGTACTTTTCATTTTTTACATTATCAAGGGTGGTAACTTAACCGTTGGCTTCTTAGGAATGGCTATTCTGTGGGCTGTCATTGGGATGGTGCCGTTTAATACTGCAATAAATAAGATCTTTGCACAACCGGCATTAAATTATGGACCAACCATTATCTATATTGTTTTTGGGTCGTGGTTTGGCCGAGTACTGGTTGATAGTGGGATTGCTGGTAGCATTAGTGGCCAGACAGAAAAAGTTGGTAAGAAAAATCCAGTTCTAGCTGCTATTCTGGTCTGCTTAGTGACGATGTTTATCTTCGTTAGTGCTTATGGTGTTGGTTCAGTTATTGCTATCGGGGTTATCTTGTTACCAATTTTGTTCTCCTTGGGTGTGCCTAAGGATATTGCGGTTGCGGCATTTACCTTGTCAATTGGCGCACCAATGTATGTGAACGTGGTTCTTTTTAACCAAGTTAGAGCGTTCTTCCCAGATGTTACCTACGGATCAAAGTACCTAACCTTTGGCTGGGTAGGAATGATTGTTCAGTTATTAGCGGTTGTGATCTTCTTACTTTTGAACTCAAAGCGAATTAAGAACGGTGAACGCGAGGTCTTGAAGACCGATTCAGAGGATGAAGCTAAAACGCTCAAAATAACTTCTGGTTGGCAATATCTGACTTACGTTATTCCAATTGTGCCAGTTCTACTGAACATGCTTTTAAAGTGGGATGCGATCCCATCACTGGTCATTTCTACGGTATTAGCGATGCTGATGACTGGTAAGATGAATGGTTCAAAAAAAGCAATTAAGTTTATGAATGATACCATGCAACAAGCGATTTCAGATATTGCTGGCTTAATTTTCTTCCTGTTGGCATTATCGATGTTTACAGCTGCTGCAGCTGCAAACACAAGTCGTTTCGAATCTATTTTCCGGGCAATCCTGCCACAGAATACGCTTTGGTTGGCTTTAGGTTTAGGAATTTTAGCACCATTAGCATTATTCCGTGGGCCATTACATGTTTGGGGTGCGGGGGCAGCGACTGCTGCTGTTTTGACCGCTACTCATTTGTTCTCGCAATGGTATCTGCTACCAGTACTGTATATTCCAACACTGCTAGCAGTTTCTATGGACGTTACGCAGTCCTGGAACATTTGGGCCTTGACTTACACGAAGCTAGATAGCCGAAAATTCTTAAAGGCTGGATTGCCGGTTGTATGGATTGTATCTATCATTAATGAAATTATTGCGTGGACGATGTTTGGGTAACATAAATTAAGATTATTATGGAGGAATTTAAATTATGAGTGAATTTTTGACAATTGGTGAACCGATTTCCTTGTTTGCCTCAGAAGATGACGATAAAGAATTAAAAGATGCTTTGAACTTCCACAAGTACCTTGCAGGTGCTGAGGTGAACGTCGCTGTTGGGGTCTCTCGTTTGGGACATAGCGCACAATACATTACGAGCTTAGGGGAAGATCCTTTTGGTGATTTCATCAAGGATCAATTACACGAAAACAAAATTGGAACAGACTACATTACCGGTAACCCTGATTACTGGACAGCATTTCAATTAAAGCAAAAAGTGACGCATGGTGATCCAGGTATCTTCTATTTCCGGAAGGGTTCAGCCGCTGCTCACTTTGATCAAGCAATATTAGACAAGATTGATTTTTCTGACGTTAAATTGGTTCACTTATCAGGTATTTTCCCAGCAATTTCTGACCAAGCTTCAAAGGCGTTCCAACACTTTATTGATTTAATCAATGAACATAAGATTACAACGACTTTTGATCCAAATTTACGGCCGCAACTGTGGGCTACACAAGAAAAAATGGTTAAAGACCTGAATAACTTTGCTAAACAGGCTGATATTATCTTGCCAGGGGTTGCTGAAGGAAAAATTTTGGTAGGCTCAGAAGATCCAGAAACTATCGCTGATTTCTATTTGAATCAAAGCGGAAAAACCCATACTGTCATTGTTAAAGTTGGTGCTGAAGGCGCTTACATCAAGAGCAAGGACGGGACTAATACAATGATTAGCGGTTATCGTGCGGATAAAGTTGTAGATACGGTTGGCGCTGGTGACGGGTTTGCTGTTGGAATTGCGACTGCCTTATTGGAAGGTAAGACGATTTCAGAGGCGGTTAAGCGTGGTAATGCCATTGGTTCCTTGGCCGTCCAAGCACCCGGCGATAACGATGGTTACCCTGACCGTGCTCAACTCGAAAGCTACATGAAGTAAATTTTAGAGAGTTCATAAGAGTGGGAGATTAATGATGAAAATTCAAGCTGCAATTGATCGTGTTGACTTAGATAAGGCTGTGAATTTAACCAAGCAGATTAGTCAGTACGTTGACATCATTGAGTGGGGAACATCGCTGGTAAAAGATTTTGGTATCCAACGTTTAGCTGAGAAAACCGATGCTTTTGGTCATGCCCAGATCCTTTATGATAGTAAAACCATCGATGAAGGTGAGTATGAATTTAAAGCTGGATTTGAAAGCAAGGCTGATATCTTAACGGTTATGGGGGCCGCCTCAGTAGCTACTCTGAAAAAATGCTATCAGGTAGCCCAGAACCAGGATAAGACCATGATGATTGATTTGATGGGTTTGGACGAAGCACAGATTAAGATCATTTTAGGCTTTGATCAGGCTATTTACTGCATTCATCATTCCAAGGACAGCGGCAAGATTAAGAATGCAAGTGATACGGCCGCTAGTTTTAGAGCAAGCTTCCCGTCTGTCAAACATATTGCAATTGCTGGTGGTATTGATTACGCCAATACAGTTGCTTTGGCCAAGCAAGGCATTGTTGATATTGCTATCGTTGGTTCGGCGATTGTTAAGGCCGCTGATCCAGTAGCTGAGGCGAAACGGTTTGGAAAGGTTGTTAGCGATGAAAAATGATGAACAATTAATTGAAACGGTTTTAGGCGAAATTTCACAGGTGATGCATGATGTTAAGCCTACTGATTTAGATGCTGTAGTTTCCAGAATTACTAAGGATAAGCGAATCTTTATTCATGGGGCTGGTCGCTCTGGTTTACAGGCTAAGGGGTTCGCGATGCGATTGATGCATATTGGTTATACCGTATATGTTTTAGGTGAAACAATTACGCCATCACTTGCTGCCGGAGATATTCTGGTATCTGTTTCTGGATCTGGTAAGACGAGTGGGGTCGTTTCGACGGCTGAAAAAGCTAAGAAACTCGGTGTTGAAGTGATTGGTGTCACAAGTGATACAACATCGCCATTGGCTAAGGAAGCAGATGACGTCTTGATTGTACCTGGCGCGACGAAGACCGGTGCTGGTGTGCACTCAATTCAGCTACTGAGTACGCTATTTGATCAGACAGTTCACATTACGTTAGATTTGGCCTGCTTATTGCTTAGCGAACGTGACCATACCGATAACAGTATGGCTTTGAAAGAACACACGAACCTTGAGTAAGAGCTGGGTAGAATAGGAGTCCTTTTATGGAACAGTCAGAAGTTTTTAAGCGTGTCGGTGAAATTGGTGCGGTCGTTGTTGTACGTGCTGATAGTGTCGAGGCTAGTCTAAAAATTGTTAATGCTTGTGTGAAGGGTGGAATCAAAGGGATTGAATTAACTTATTCTGTCCCCAATGCAGTTGAAGCGATTAAGCAATTGCATGCCAAGTATCAAGATACGGATGTGTTAATTGGCGCTGGAACAGTTGTAAACACGACCTCAGCTTTTGAAGCGATTCAAGCGGGAGCAGAATTTATTGTCAGTCCAACGTTCAATGCCGAGGTTGCTGAACTTTGTCACAGTGAAGCCGTTAACTATGTGCCAGGCTGCTTCTCACCTTCTGAAGTCCACCATGCATTTTCAGCGGGATTTAGCTTGGTTAAGATTTTCCCAGCCACGGTGTTAGGTCCCACCTATTTGAAGGAGCTACATGGTCCATTTCCTAAGATTAAATTGATGCCAACTGGTGGTGTCAATGCCGACAACTTACCAGAATGGTTTGATGCAGGAGCCTACGTTGTTGGCGCCGGCGGAAGCATTGTTGGTAAGGGCATCGGTGATCTTGAGGGCATTGAGAAACGTTCGCGTGAATTCATGAAGAGCTTTAAAGTATATCAGGAATCTAAATGATTTTTTGAAGAGAGTGGGGAAAAAGGTGATTAGCTGGCGAGCCTTATCAGTTTTAAGCGGAATCAGCTGCCTTTTGTCCCACGTTTCAGCAATGTAAATTCGGAGATACCAAAGGAGTCTGGGGGTGTATCCCAGGCTCTTTAGTTAACTAAAGAGTGTGAAAATGCCAAAACACTTCTTATGATTGTTGTGGCGGTGATACTAAGACTAAAATTAGGCGACTTAGTCCAGTGATTACCTTACCGGCCAGCAGATGGCACCTTATTTTTCAGACATTCATGAGATAATTGAGTTGACCAATTTTTGGAGGGTGTCATCGATTCGTTGTTGGTTAAAATGAAGTAGGTTTATGAGGAAGCCAAGTCGCATAGATGGCTTCCTTTTTTGACACCAAAATTTCGAATGTATTTCCAGCAGACTAGCTTTCACGTATACTGGAGATTGTCGGGCTCACGCGGCCAACTTAAAAAAATTAAAATTAAACCGTTACTTTTTACCAAGTCATTCGTTACATAGGTGTAAGGGGAGGAGGTTGACATGCGATTACAGCGTTACGAAAAGTTAATGGCCCAAATGGCGGTGGAACTTCAACGTTATTTGGTCAGCCGGGGTGCCAGCCACGATGTTGCGGAGGACATCGTGCAAGATGTTTTCGTTAAGTTGTTGGAAATGGAATTGGTTTTACCGCCGGATAAATTGCGACCATACATGTACCGTGTCGCTTGGTCAACTTACCTGGATTATTATCGGCGAACCCAACGTTATCAAGGTTTAGTCAAAAAGTATCTGGGACCAGCACTCGAAATAGCAACGCAACCAGCAGATTATGACGTTGGACAGGCCATGTCACAGCTGTCGCATAAGGAACAGCACTTATTGTTATTACGTTATGAACAGAACCTGTCGATTACCCGAGTGGCTGAGCAACTCAAGATTAGGCCGGCTGCGGTAAAAATGCGACTACACCGTGTGCATAAGAAGTTAGAGAAGATTATGATGAGGAGTGAACAGGGATGAATGATGAGAAAAAATTTCGTCAATTGGCGATTCGTGTAAAGGTAGTCCGGTGGCTGATTACGATTGGAATTGTTATTGTCGTTTTGTTAGTGGGGGCCGTCGGTGGTTACTGGTGGACGCAGAAACAAGCTGGTAGGGAGTCTCAGCGGGAGGACCGCTTCATTGAACTAGTTTCAACAGTGATGGCCCCCAATATTTCGGTTAGTGACCGTTACTTGGCCGATACCAACTTCATGGGAGGCAAGGTCACTAGTCATCGCTATAAGGATATCGAGGGGTATCACGAGGCTTGGTCACCAATCGTGCAGGCTTATTCTTGGAGTTGGCTTGGAAATAAATCTTCTGGTGCCTTGAATGCAGCCGACACCAGTGAAGACGGCGCGTATGACCGGTTGACACAGCATAAAATCCCCCTGTTCTACAATCCAAAGGTTAAAGATCCATCCGTTAAACGAACGGCTGATGTCACCAAGGTAGCAAGGACTAAGCAAGCGGTTGCCGAAGTTGCCGTGTCCTTTGATCATCCGCTGACCTACGCACAGATTCAGCAGCGATTGCCCAAAAATCTTCATGCCGTTTGGTACTGGATCGGTGTGGATTCTAAGGCAGATGCCACGTTTATGGATAATAATTTTCTAGGTGTACAGGCAAATTCTAAGGGCCACCTGGTTGTGAATAAGTATGAAAACTATTATCGGAGCTTCCATCAGAACCTAGAACGGCTAGGCAAATGGGACTGGGACTATGGGTATACCAACTTTAGTCTTAAAAAATATGCGCAAAAATATGCAAAACAATACCCGACTTTGAAGACGGCCAAGTTTTCCGGGGCTATCGTAACGGGGGATAGTGAAAACTTTAAGCCATTGAATCAAGCGAACTGGATCTATGCCAGTTCGGCTGGTTTCTTCCAACAAAGAACGGCGATTAAATAAACAGGTCTTCTAAACAGTGAAGGTCAAGAACCTGAGATGACGGTTCTTGGCCTTTTCTATCTAAAAAGTTTATTAAAAAAATGCGCAAGACACGTGGACAACAAGCTGCTGAATTCATTCCGGGGCAATTGACAGAACGATGTCGTAGTTAGGTACTCAGTAAGTCTGACTGAAGATCCTGGGCCCCCGGACGCCTTTGGTATCTCCGATTTTACATTGCTGAAACGTAGGGGAAAAGGAGCCGTGCCCTTAATGTTCGCCAGCTAATCGCCTTTTTCCAACTCTCATCATTTTCGTTCTGTGCGGCGACGGAGTTTCCAGTATCCTTAGTTAGCAACCATGGGAATTGAATATCAGTCGAAGCTTTTTCAGATATAACCATGCTAAGCTGCAGGTAGAGAGCAAACAAAAACGAGGTTGCAACCGATATCACAATCTCGTTTTAAGTTTTAAAATATGATGGCTAAGCGTTCGTAGTTATTCCCAGTGCTAGTCTTTTTCAGGAACCGTTTTTGTCGCCCCCCCTGATTAGTTAGTGGGTGAGGGGGTTGCGTTTTAAATCGAGGTGGAATCGGAGAATGATCAATAGGTTGAAACCAATCGTCATCAACAGCATGGTTACCCAAGCACCGGGAAGACTGACATTAGTGGAAATGGCTGAACGCAAGACTTGAATCAAGTAGGTCATGGGGAGCCAAGGATTGAGGGTTTTGGCAAAATTACTGACGAGCGGGAGGGGATACAAACCGCCGGAACTCGCCAGCTGCATGACCAAGACGATAGAAATGAGCCAAGTTCCAAAGCCACCGAGTAACAGACGAAGACAGAAAATGAGCGATAAGAAGAGTAGAGAGCCAATCAGAATAGCGGCAAACAGGCGGGGATTGGAACGCGTAGTGAGCGCGTTGGCCTGATGCAAGGTGAGATAGAGCAGCCCACTTTGTACGAGCGCCACGCCAGCGATAATGCCAGCCTTACTGGCCCACCAAGTGAACGCGGAGTGGGGATCGCTGTAGGTTCGACGACCATCATACATGGTTCCTAGCGCAATACCGCCGACGTAGAGGCCAATGGCGATAGCAAATGGTGCCATGCCAGTTCCATTGTTCGGTACACTGGCGATGTCGTTGGTGGTAGCGACAACGGGAGTAGCCAGAGCATTAGCAGTGGACGGGCGTGTGACAATGGTGGCTAAGCGTAGACTGCTACTGGTTAACGCATGATTCAAATTTTGACTGCCCGTTTGGACTTGGGTTAGACCCTGTTGGGTGGTGGTTAGTCCGGCAATCAACGCGGTGTTTTTCAGCGGTGTCGTTGCTGTCAACAACTTTTGATTGCCAGTTAGGAGCCGTTGTGTTCCGGTGGCCAATTGGGCACTTCCACTGGCTGCTCGGGTCATGCCGGTGGTTGCCCCACTCAGCGCGGAGAGGAGAATTTTGGCCTCAAGCTGGGTCACGTTATGGCCGACCTTATTGGTGATGGCGGTACTGGTACCGGTCGTCATTTTGGAGACAATGTAGTTAGCGCCGGAATTCAGCTCATAATGGAGCGTCATTTGCTGGGGAGCTGAGGTGAGAATGGTCGTCGCGTTGTGCGAAAAGTTGCGAGGAATAGTGATGACCAAGTAGAGCTTACCAACCTTTAACTGACGGTGAGCAGTCTGAGCACTGAGTTGCCGAAAGTCCAGTGAGGAGGAGTCGTCGAGGCTGCGGGTAAGCTGTTGGCCAATGGCAACGTGCTGACCGTGAATCGTGACGGCTCGGTCATGATCGACAATAGCAACGGGAATATCGTCGGTGTGACCATATGTGTTCCACATGGAGGACAGGTACAAGTAGCAGTAGATGGCCGGGATGAGGGCAATCATGAGAAGAACCACGAGCATCATTTTGTGCTGACTTAAAAATTTTAATTCACTTTTGAACATTTGCAATCTCTCCTTTGAAATAAACATGGTGTTGATTGAACGGCTACAGAATAGCAGGGGAATTCTGATGTGACAATCAACAGATAAAAGGATCGTGGTGAGTTGAATGGTAGCCTTTTTGACTGCCGTAGGAGGAAACTGATATTGTGAGTAGTCAGCGACTAATCAACAAAACAGCCATAATTGATGATTGGCAGCAGCCTAAAAAAGTTTTATGCTGATAGCGAAATCAACAGACTGTTGAAGGGGATAGATGGACATGGAAACGAATTTAAAAATGATCGACACGGAGCGTAAGATTCAGCATGCCTTCATCAAATTGGTGATGCAGGAGGGATTTGACCACTTGACAGTTCAGGAGTTAAGTCAGGCGGCTCAGATTAATCGCGGGACATTTTATCTACACTATCTGGATAAGTTTGATTTACTAACGCACTATGAAAATGATTTGGTGTCTGCAATTCAACTTATTTTCAAACGTTACCCTAAGCCCGGTCATAAGGCGGGTAGCGAGAAAAATGCTTTCCAACAGATGTTTAACTATCTTTATCGCCAACGGCAATTGGTCGTGGCGTTGCTTAATAGTCCGGCGTCACAATTAGTACCTCGTATTAAGTCAGTTATCGTAGAAGTCATTGGTCAGCCAGCAATAAGTCCAGAAATCCCACTGGAGTTTGCCCAAGAGATTGTTACGCAAGGTATCTGGGATTTCGTCTGTTTCTGGTTAACACAAGATCCAGTCAAACAGCCACAGGAGGCCTATGTTATCTTCACGGCGAGCCGTCAGCTATCACCGCAACAGCTACTTAATGGAAATTAGGCACAAAAAAACCACATTCGCGAAGGAATGTGGTTTTTCTCGTCATAGGTTTTAAACGTACTGGCATTTATGGAGCCGGCGGGGATCGAACCCGCGTCCTAGCATATTGCCAACTTAACGTCTACACGCATAGGCAGACTACTTATAGTTTCACTGAATAACTTGCCGCCTGTCAGGGCCCACATACTCAGCTAACCTGATTCATCTCTTCTAACGTACTTCAGGTGGGAGCCGTTAGCGTAAGCCCGTTAAATTTAGGACCCAGATCTAGACCGCGGGCAAGCCTAGGAGGATCTACGTTAAGCGCCTATTAAGCAGCTAAAGCGTAAGAATTGTTATTATTTTTTGCAGTTATAATAAACTGGACCTTTTAACGTAGATGCCGCTACGACGCGCAGTCAAGCTTCAACCTATACCAGTCGAATCCAGAACGGCCCCATGACGATACTTGTATAGTGTAGCATACCTCAGCGGTTGTGAAAACTATTTCGCCTGTTTGCAGCTAATTTAAGGAAATATCGAAGGCTACGGTATAGTATAATAGGTAATTAAGGGCCCCCACGGCCAAAAAATAAGTAACCGGCGAAAAGTTACAGAAACTTCATGATTCTATCATGGAGACGTCTGATTGACCTGTTAAGTTCAAGACACTATGACTCACTAGCTTTTTGCCGGCTCCGAGTACGTGAGAGACTGAACTTTTGGAGGTAGCAATGAAGTTATTAATGATTGAAGACAACCATTCAGTATCACAGATGATGTCCATGTTCTTTAAGAAGGAGCAGTGGGACGCGCAATTTGCCTACGATGGGAATGAGGCGGTTGAAATGTTTGCCGCCACCCCCAACGACTGGGACATGGTTACGTTAGACCTGAACTTGCCGGGCATGGATGGCATGCAGGTTAGTGCCGAAATTCGTAAGCTTTCACCGACCGTGCCAATTATTATGCTGACGGCCCGCGATTCGGAAAGTGATCAGGTCTTGGGCCTGGAGATGGGCGCAGACGATTACGTCACGAAGCCTTTTAGTCCAATCACATTAATTGCACGGATCAAGGCTTTGCATCGGCGCGCCGAACTCGGTCCCATTTCGAAGACGGATGCCGAACCACTGAACGACACGGAATCATTTGATGTGGTTACTGAAAATTTCAAGTTAAACACGAAGACCCGCGAGGCCTATTTAAACGGCCGGCAGATTCAAGACTTAACGCCTAAAGAATTCGACTTACTCAAGACGCTAGCCCAGAAGCCACGCCAGGTCTTCTCGCGGGAACAACTCCTGCAATTGGTATGGGATTACGAATACTACGGTGACGAACGCACCGTGGATGCTCACATCAAAAAATTACGGCAGAAGATTGAAAAGGTTGGCCCCCAGATCATTCAAACCGTTTGGGGGGTGGGTTATAAATTTGACGATAGTGGAGCAAACTAACAATGAAGCTAATGTATCAACAAATGTTGGGGTTCTTTGCGGCAATCACGATTATTCTGGTCTTGATGGGCGTGTCCTACTCACAGATGACCCGGCACATGGTTTACAGCAATACGTGGAACTCCCTGGAGAAATACTCCAATAGTCTGATTGAGCAGTCATTGCGAATCAGCTCACAGCATCCCAAGACCGTTAACTTTGACACGACGGCGTTGGAAAATAGTGAACAGTTATTGCAAAATCAGGCGGTCAGTACGGCCATTTATAATGCATCTAACCGGATTGTTTTTCCAGCGAATGTGTATCAACAATCCATCGACAGCTCCGATTGGAAAAAATTAAAGAATAATCAAATCATTCACAAAGTTGTCGATCGCCGGGTCCGTAATAAAAATGGACAAGTGGGTCCAGCTGTGACTGAAGTGATGAAACCTTACTTCTATAATAATAAGCTGGTTGCGGTCGTCGTGATGGGGGCCTTCGTTTCTGACATCAATACCAACGTTAACCAGATCAATCGTAATTTAATCAAATCGTTGCTAGTTTCCTGTTTAGTGGCAATTATTGCCAGCTATATTCTGGCTCGCTATTACACGTCACGGATTAATCGGCTGCGAAAAGCGACCAATCAAGTGGCCAAGGGAAACTATGATGTTCAAATGGCTAGCCGAAATCGGGATGAAATTGATGACCTGATTAACGACTTTAACGGTATGGCACACTCGTTGAAGGATTCACAAGAAGAGATTCAACGACAGGAAGAACGCCGACGAGAATTCATGGCTAACGCATCACATGAGATGCGGACACCGCTGACTACTATCAACGGGTTGTTGGAAGGATTGGCCTACGATGCCATTCCTGAAGAGAGCAAAGAAGAGAGCATCGAGCTGATGCGCAGTGAGACGAGCCGACTGATTCGATTGGTTAATGAAAATTTGGATTACGAAAAGATTCGTTCGAATCAGATCATGCTTAACCTGCATGAGTTTAATGCCATTGATGCCCTTCATAACATTGTGGAACAGTTGAAGCAAAAGGCTGATGACAGCGGGGATACGCTGGAGTTACAAGCACCGAAGGAGATCCCAGTGTATGCTGACTATGACCGTTTCGTCCAGATTATGTTCAACATCACACAGAATGCGATTCAATTTACGCAGCAGGGGAATATCACCATTTCCGCGCAACGTGGTTATGAAGAAACCATCGTGAAGGTCGCTGATACCGGGATGGGGATGTCCGATGAACAATTGAAGAACATCTGGGAACGGTATTACAAGGCCGATCCGTCACGGAAGAACACCAAGTATGGTGAGTCTGGTCTCGGTTTGTCCATCGTCCATCAGCTGGTCCAACTGCATCATGGGAAGATCAGCGTTACCAGTAAGGAAGGGGTCGGCACGACCTTTACCGTCATTTTCCCCGACCAACACCAGACAAATTCCGAACGGGCTAAGCCAGTTAAGTAAACAGGAGCTGTGCTGAGCCGCGTGACATGTTACAATGAGGGGAACCATTTAAGGAGGAAACTTTTGAAACGAGTACAAATTACCGGAAAATCCGTCCGTAAGTTCGAGGACGGCTATCCTATCGTATCTTTAACGGATCTAGAAAATCATAATGACTTCGAAGACGGCGCGTGGATTCAATTGGAAAACCACGGTCACTTCGTCGCCACAGCCTACTTTGCAAAACAACACCGTGGTATCGGCTACGTGCTGAGTCTACGGGAAAATGAAGCGATTGACGAACGATTCTTTGCTGGTAAATTACGGGCTGCACTAGCTCGGCGCTCGGCCTTCGCTGACGCCTCAGCTTACCGGCTATTTAACAGTGTTGGTGACAACCTTGGGGGCTTGACCATCGATGTTTATAACGGTGTGTACGTCTTCCGTTGGGAAAATCAGGCCTTGAAGCAGCAGTCACGGTTGATTTACGCCGCCTTTGACCGGATTGTCGGTAAGGGCTTCCCAATCGTTGCCGTGGTTGCTGGACAGGAACAGGCTCAGCTTGTTCGCGGTGACTTGGGCAAGCAGCCGATGACGATTATGGAAAACGGGATTGCTTATCCTGTTGATTTAACGTCCGGTCGGCAACAATTAGCCTTAGAATTCCGCGACATCCGCGACTGGGTCAAGACGGACAGCGCGCAAAAGCGGCTGTTGAACTTGTTTAGTGCTGAAACTGGGGTGGTCACGGCCGCTATGGTCGGTGGTGCGGTGGAAGCCGTCACCGTTGATCCAACGAACCGGGCAACGACGGCAACGCAAGCGCAATTAGATGCCAACAACTTGGACCAAGCTGCCGTTGAAATGCGAACCATGGATGTCGGCAACTACTTGGATTACGCCGTGAAGCATGGCTTGACGTTTGACACGATTGCCATCAATCCACCAGCCTTTGTTCGCGGGAAAAAACGGGCCTTTACCTTGGAGCAGGACTTACAAACTGTCCTCGAACAGGCACTGAAATTGACCCATACCGGTTCACAAATACTGGTAACGACCACGACACCAACCTATAACTTGAAACGATTGCGGCAGACTGTGAACGATGCTGTTGAAAATTATACCGGTTCTGTAAGTGTTTCCACAAGTTTCCAGTCACCAGACGATTTTCAGAGCAATGTTTCGGACCGACATAGTGAATCATTAAAGGGTTTGCTACTAACGATTGTTTAATGAAAACGATTGAAAATTAATGTAATAGGTACCGATTGGTAAGGTAGACCACTTGCCAATCGGTATTTTTTTAGGAGACAATGGTTTACTTTTGTAGGGGAAACATTTACACTTACTAATGCAAATTAAGAAGCGCTTACAGAGAGAAAAGTCAGAATTGAAACGAGAGTTGAGGTTTACAAATGGGTGTATTATTAGCTTTAATTCCAACGGTGTGTTGGGGTAGTATTGGATTAATTAGTGGCCGATTGGGTGGGACATCCTACCAGCAAACGCTGGGGATGACCGCCGGAGCCGTTATCTTTGGAATTTTCTCCTTAGTGTACTTCCACAGTCAATTAACTGGAATGGCAATGTTAGTTGGGGTTGCTTCGGGACTTTGCTGGGCTGTTGGTCAGTTTGAACAATTCCAAGCCATGAAATTTATTGGAATTTCGCGGACGGTGCCAATTTCGACTGGTCTTCAACTGGTTGGGACGGCGTTGGCCGGCGTCCTTCTCTTCCATGAATGGAAAACTACCAAGATGGTTACTATGGGAACCATTGCTGTTATCGTCCTAATCGCCGGAGCGGCTTTAACGTCCTTGCGTGATAAGAAAGCGGTTGCGGGTACGCAACATATGGAAGCCGGTAAAGGTTCCGTTGCCATTGTGATCTCTACGATTGGTTACGTGCTTTATACGGTGATTGTGAACATGTCTGGGATCTCATCAAAGACCATTATTTTTCCGCAATCCATTGGAATGATTCTAGGTGCCTTGATTTTCGTGATGTTTTCTCGGCAGAAGGTTTGGCATAAAGCCACTGCGAAGAACATGATCACCGGACTGGTCTGGGGTGTTGGAAACTTCTTCATGTTCATGGCGATTCCATCAGTTGGATTAGCTATTAGCTACTCCCTAGCGCAATGTGGGATTGTTATCTCAACCTTTGGGAGCATTTGGTTACTGGGCGAAAAGAAGACCAGTCGCGAAATGGTCTACATTACGATTGGGTCACTGTTAGTTGTTGCTGGTGGGGTAACTCTCGGCGTAATGAAATAGTTATAAACTGGCTGATGACGGGCGTTGTCGGCCTTTTTTATATTCAAAAAAGTTTGGACTAGACCATTTACATTTTAGGGAATTGCGGTATAATGGACTAGTCAATAATAATAAAAGTGAGGTTATCTAAATATGGCACATATCGCCTTTGATCGTTCCAAACTTGACCCGTTTATTCATGACAATGAGTTAGGAGAAATGCAAGCACTCGTTACCGCTGCGGACAGTGAACTCCGTAACGGCACTGGTGCTGGCAGTGACTTCCGTGACTGGTTGGCTTTACCACACGACTATGACAAGGAAGAATTTTCACGGATTAAAGCTGCTGCTAAGAAGATTCGTTCTGATTCCGAAGTGCTCATCGTGATTGGTATCGGTGGGTCTTACTTAGGTGCGAAGATGGCTGTGGACTTCTTACACGATACTTTCTTTAACTACTTACCAGCTGAAAAGCGCCAAGGACCACAAGTCTTCTTCGCCGGGAACTCTATCAGTCCCGATTACGTTCATGACTTGATCAACTTAATTGGGGACCGTGACTTCTCTGTCAACATCATTTCGAAGTCTGGGACCACGACGGAGCCTTCCATCGCCTTTCGGATCTTCAAGGACATGTTGATTAAGAAGTACGGTGCCGATGGTGCTAAGGGTCGGATTTACGCCACGACTGACAAGGCCCGCGGCGCGCTGAAGACCGAAGCCGATGCTGCCGGTTATGAGACATTTGTTATTCCTGATGGGGTTGGTGGTCGTTACTCCGTCTTGACAGCTGTTGGGTTATTGCCAATCGCTGCGTCGGGTGCAGACATCGATGACTTGATGAAGGGTGCCGCTGATGCGCAGGATGCCTACACGAATCCGGATCTGACCAAAAATGAAGCTTACCAATATGCTGCCTTACGAAATATTTTGTACCGGAAGGGTTACACCACAGAATTGCTGGAGAATTACGAACCACGTCTCCAGTACTTCGCAGAATGGTGGAAGCAATTGATGGGCGAATCCGAAGGAAAAGACCAAAAGGGTATTTACCCATCTTCTGCTAATTTCAGCACCGACTTACACTCCTTGGGACAATATATCCAAGAAGGCCGGCGAAACTTGATGGAAACGGTAATCACAATTGGGAAGCCACAAAATGATGTGGACGTTCCAAGTGCCAGTGATGATTTGGATGGTCTAAAGTATCTGGAAGGCAAGCCAATGAGTTTTGTTAACACGAAGGCTTATCAGGGAGTTGTTCTAGCCCATACCGATGGTGGTGTGCCCAACATGGGGGTTAACATTCCAGACCAGACGCCATACACGTTGGGCTATCTGGTATACTTCTTTGAAGTGGCCGTTGCCATCTCAGGTTATTTGAATGGGATTAATCCATTCAACCAGCCGGGGGTTGAAGCCTACAAGACGAATATGTTTGCGTTGTTAGGCAAACCTGGTTTTGAAAAACTAGGTAAGGAACTGAACGCACGACTTTAATTAGCAAAATATAAGTTATTGAAAGGAGTCTGGGACAAAACCCCAGACTCCTTTGCTATTTCCAAATTTATGTTGCTGAAACGTGGGACAAAAGGCAGCTGACTCCGCTTAAAACGGTTCTATGATATTTGGTGTTGATAGAGAAATCTGTCGACGCCATTTTCTGTATAATAAAAGGGGCACACTGCC